>CAZTQV010000004.1:0-192749 GCA_964615815.1 uncultured Phycisphaeraceae bacterium
CGTCGGCGACGACGGCGAAGCCGCGGCCGTGCTCGCCGGCGCGGGCGGCCTCGATCGCGGCGTTGAGGGCGAGGAGGTTGGTCTGGTCGGCGATCTCGCGGATGACATCCATGACTTGGCCGACGGTGTCGGCCCGATCACCGAGGGTGTTGATGGCTGTGGACGCCGACCGCATGAGGTCGTCGATGCCGCGGATGGCGGCGACGGTCTCGGCGACGACGCGTTCGCCCTCGCTGGCGGATTCGCCCGCTGTGTCGGCGACGCCGGCGGTGTCGGCGGCCTGGCCCGCGATGTCCTCGACGGAGGCTTGCATCTCGGTCACGGCGCCGGAGGCCCGCTCGGTGGAGGCGGACTGCTCGCGGGCGCTCGAGTTGAGCTGGTCGGCCGAGGCGCTGATCTCGGTGGCGGCGCTGGCGACCTCATTGACGGCGGCGTTGACCTCGCTGAGCGTCGCGCGGAGGGCGCGGGCGAAATCGTTGAAGTCGCTTGCGAAGTGACCCAGCTCGTCCTTCGCGTTGTAGCGGACCTGCTGGGTGAGGTCGCCCGCCGCGACCTTGCGGAAGGTCGCGACGATCAGCGAGAGCGGCTGCGTGACCGAGCGGACGATGAACGCGCCGAGGATCGCCGCGATCAGGAGCCCGCCGGCGGCGACGCCCTGGATGGTCCACTGGGTCGCGGCGGCGGTCGCCGCGGCCGATGCCTGATCGGCGGCGGCGCGGTTCTGCAGGTGCTCGGTCAGCTTGTCGATCTGATCACGCGAGGTCTCGAACTGCTGCGCCGCGAGGCCCATGGAGAGCTCGAAGGCCGCGGCGCGGTCGTCCGGATCGGCCGAGCGGCAGAGCTCGTGCACGCGGGCCGCGGTTTCGAGCCAGAGGGCTCGGTTGGCCTCGTACTGCTCGACGAAGGGCATCGAAGGCGCGTCGAGGCCGAGGTCCTTGAACTTCTGCCAGCGGGTCGCGGACTGCTCGGCGTTCTCGGCGAAGGTGTCGAGCTGCTCTTGGAACTCGGGGGCGCCCGGGTCGAGGAAGGCGAGCGTGCGCTCGGCGACGAGCATCTGCTGGAGGTCGCGGTCGGCTTCGAGGAGGAGATTGAGCGCGGCGAGGTCCTGCTCGTAGGCGTAGTTGATGTCGCCCACGAGGTGGCGGGTGCCGAGGATGCCCGAGCCGCCCACGGCGACGAGGGCGAGGGCGAGCGAGCCGAATCCGAAAGCGAGCTTCATGCGGACGGGCAAGTCTCGGAATCTCATGACGCACAATCCTCCGGCCCGTCATGGGGCCGGCATGAAGATCGTCCGGCCGAGTTACGAACATGACCGGATCGGGGGCGTTCGAGACCCCGCGGCGTGAAATGGGTGATTCAGCACTTTGAACGGGGGGAGGCGTCTGCCCCAGTCGATTGGGGTTACGCCGAAACCGCGTCGGGAGGGGGTTGGGTACAGTCCGCGGCATGGCGAAGAAAGCGACCGCGAAAGCCCGGGGGAAGGCCCGTTCGACGAAGCCCGAGGTGTACGACATCGCCGAGGAGGGCGAGCCGCTGACCCCCGCGCCGATCGGGTTGGGAGAGGTCCTGGGGCAGGAGCGGGCCGTCCGGCAGTTGCGGGTGGCGATCGCGTCGGGGCGGGTGCACCACGCTTGGATCTTTCATGGCCCGAAAGGGGTGGGGAAGTTCACAACCGCGTTGTCGTTCGCGGCGGTGCTCCTCGACCCGACGAGCGAGGCGGGGCTCGGGGGCGAGATCGAGCCCGACCCCGAGAGCCCGGTGCAGGAGATGCTCCGCGATGGGCGGCACCCGGACCTGCATGTGATCCGTAAGGAGCTGGCCCGCTACAGCGACGATGCGGGTGTCCGCGGCTCGAAGATGACGAGCATCGCGAAGGAAGTGGTCGAGACACGCCTGCTCAAGCCGGCCTACCTGGCGCCGGCGTACGCGGGGAGCCTCGGGGCGCGGGCCCGGAAGGTCTTCATCGTCGACGAGGCGCACATGCTCGACGCCCGCGGGGCGGGCACGGTGCAGAACTCGATCCTGAAGACGCTCGAGGAACCGCCGGAGGGCACGGTGATCATCCTCGTGACCGACTCGGAAGAGCGGCTCCTGCCGACGATCCGCAGCCGCTGCCAGCGCATCGCGTTCACGGGGCTCGAAGACGGGGCGATGCAGGGGTGGATCAAGCAGTGGGTCAAGGGCGGCGGCGAGGTGAGCAAGGGCGATGTCGAGTGGCTGATGGCCTACGCCGAGGGCTCGCCCGGGCGTTTCGCCCAGGCCGCCGACGCGGGGCTGGCCGACTGGGAGCGGGCGCTCGAGCCGATGCTGCGACTCGCGGATTCGGGCCAGTTGAGCGGGGACCTCGGGCGGACGATGGCGAAGCTGGCGGCGGATCGCGCCGAGGAGATCGTCGCGGAGGACAAAAGGCGGAGCAAGGAGGCCGCGAACCGCGAGGCCGCCGGGATGGTGTTCAGCGTGCTCGCGACGCGGGCCCGGGGAAGGCTCGTCAAGGGCGACCCGGAGCCGGCGCTGCGGACGATCGCGGCGATCGCGGAGGCCGAGCAGCGTCTGTCGGCGAACCTGTCGATCCCGGTGGTGTTCGACTGGCTGGCGGCGATGGTGAGCGCGGGCGGCCCGGTACGGATGCGCACCGGCTGAGCCGGGCTCAGGCCTGGATGCTGAGGGGTGCCCGGGCGGCGGGGCCGGCCTGGGCGGGCGATCCCTGCTGGGGGCCGATCTTGCCCGCAACGAGGGGGTTCGCTGCCGGACTCGTCGTGGCACCCGGGGTGGGGGCTGGGGTGGGGGCCGCGGTGGGGGTGCCGCCGAGGGCTGGGTTGGTCAGGCGTTCCTTGCGGAGCTTCTCGCAGGCGAGCTGCCAGGTCTCGCGCTCGAACTCCAGAAGCTCGATGACCTTGTCGAGCTTCTGCGTGTCGCGCTCAAAGCTGCAGTCGACGAGCTGCTGATACAGGAACGCGTAGAGGGCCCGGATCTGCTCGGCGAGCTCGGGGGCCTCGTCGGACTTGGCCGAGGTCATGAGCTCGAGGACGATGTCCCGGCACTGGCTGAAGCCGGAGTACGAGAGCTCGTAGTTCTTTGTTTCCAAGCCCTTGCGTGCCATGTACGCGAACTTGATCGAGCCCTCGATCAGCATGAGCCGCAGCTCCTCGGGCTTCGCGCCGAGGACCTTGGTGCGGAGGTAGGCGTTCGCGGTGGCGGTGGCGTTGGTGTCGGTCATCGCGACCGTGAGATCGGTCGGAAGCGGGGGCGGCTTGACCGCGGTGGAGGTCTGCGCGGGCGGCACCGGCGCACTACTGGGGGCGTCCCCGGGGAGGGGAGTGGGTGGGGCGGTCGGGGCCGGCGGCGGGGACGCTCGCCCGCCGCCGCGGTTCGCGGCGTTGGATCGGTCGTCCGTGGTCATGGTTTACAGGCCGATGCTGGCGAGGGCGTTCTGCTGGCCCTGGAGCTGGGCGAGGGCCTGCTCCATCGCGACGAACTGGCGTTCGAGGCGTTCCCGCTCCCGCGTCAGGCCCTCGGTGAGGCTGTCGATGCGGCCCTGCTGGGTCTGGATCTGGTTGTCGAGGGCGCGGTTCCGCCGGGTCAGGACGCCGTCGATCGAGTCGATGTACAGGTCGGCGAGCTGCTCGAGCTGGGGGATGACGCCGAGCTCCGTGTACTGGGTCCGTGCCGAACGGTCCGTGACGGTGATGCCGTTGCCGAAGTCGGTGGTGTCGCTGTCGGGGTCGATGGTGCGGCGGGTGAAGAGCTCCTCGACGGCCTCGGGATCGTCGGCGAGGGCTTCGCGGAAGCGGCCCTTGTCGAACTCGAGCTTGCCGCCGGCGCCGATGGTCACGCCGACCTCGGCGAGGCGGGAGAACTGGTCATTGAAGCCGAAGTTGGTGCCGTTGGCGGTGCTGAAGAGCCCGGCCTGGAGCCCGATGATCGTGGTGTCGCCCAGGAGCGCCCCGCGTTCGCCCGTATCCTCGACGAACCGGGTCTGGTTCTTGATGCGGTCGAGGACCGTGTTGTACGCGGAGACGAGCTGGTCGACCTGGCTCTCGACGCGGCTCGTGTCGTTCGCGATGGTCACATTCACCGGGGTGTCAGAGGTCGCGAGCAGGTCGATGTTCACGCCCTGGATGACATCGTCGAGGGCGTTGGTCGTGCTCGAGATCAGGACGGCCTTGGCGGGGTCGGAGGAGCCGAAGAACACGCGGGCGTCGGTGCCGGCGCTCAGCGTTTCGGCGTCGAGGTCGAACCCGTTGGTATCCATGACGAAGCGGCCCGCGGAGCCGGAGTTGTTCGCCACGATCGACAGGCGGTAAGGGGCCGAGGCCGAGCCGTCGTTGATGACGGAGACGCGGACGCCGGCGCCCGCGGCATTGATCTTGGTGACCGCGTCGTCGAGGGTGTCGGTGGGGTCGAACTCGATCGTCTTCTCGAGCGAGCCGTCGATGAAGTTGTTGGTCGCGTTGTCCTCGGCCTCGCCGGAGATGCCGAGGCGCGAGGCCACGGTGCCGGAGCTGTCGCGGATCTCGATGGCGGTGGCGCCGTCGCCGGTGCCCTCGACGATCAGGCCGTCGCCGTTGTCGTTGATGCGAGCGGTGACGCCGACATTGGTGTTGTTGATCTTGCGGATGATGTCGCGGAGCGAGACATCGTTCTCGTCGATCTTGACGGTGGCCGACTCGCCGTTCTTGCCGGTGACGCGGAACTCGCCGACGCCGATGCCGTTCCCGCCGTTGAGATCGTCGAGCAGCGTGCCCTCGGAGATGTAGCGCATCTGGAGGGAAGCGCCGCCGACGGTGTTCTCGGCGACGCCCGCCGCGCCGGTCGAGAGCCCGAGGGCGGCGGCGGTGTCGTTGCCGGCGGTGCCCGTGATAATCAGGTTCTGCGAGCCGCCCGTGGCGTCGTTGAAGATGAGCCCGGTGCCTGCGTCGTTGAGCGAAACAGAGAAGTCGTTGCCGGGCAGGGCACCGAGCTGGTTGATGGTGTCCATCAGGCTCGAGACGGTGGAGGTCGAGGGCAGATTGAGGTTGATCGTGTTGCCGTCGCGGAGGGTGATGTTGATCCGCCCGTCGCCCGGGATGCCGGTGCCGTTGTTGCCGCCGCCCAGGTTCTTGAGGAGCACGGTGTTGAGCCCGGCGAAGATCGCGGCGCCGTTGGCGGTGCCGAGGCCCGAGCCGGTGAGCCCCGCGAGCCCGAGGTCGCGGGCGGTGGTGCCCTCGTTGTTCGCGCCCGCGTTGCGCTCCTTGACGCTGATCGAGAGGGCCGGATCGGTGATCTCGAGGCTGATGCCGTTGGTCGCGCTGTTGATCGAGGCCTCGACGCCGTAGCCCGAGCCCCCGTTGGCCGCGGCGAGGGCCTCGTTGATGCGTTCGACGACATCGCCGATGGTGCCGGCGCGGGCCTCGGTCTCCTCGCCGTCGGCGTTGAACTTCGGCCCGACATTCACGAAGACGGACTGCGCACCGGAACCGTCGTTCACCTCGATGATGAAGTCGAAGCGGTTCGTACCGATCGTGCCCGAGATATCGACGCCGTTGCCGTCGTTCAACGCGGCGAGCGAGGTGTTCTCGCCCAGGGCGTACACGGTCGCGCCCGTCACGCCCGAGCCGGTCACGGTCGCGTTCGCGTCGGTGCCGGTCGTCAGGATGCCCAGGCTCTCCGCCGTCGTGCCGGTGCCGATGTTGGTGACACTGGTCGCCCGGTCGATGATGAAGCGGCCGCCCGAGACGCGGGCGTTGACATCGAGCCCCGACTCGTTGATCGCGTCGAGCACCTCGCTGACCGTCGCGGCCTTCGAGAGGTCGATGGTCATGGTGTCCGTGCCGTCGCTGATCTGGATCTTGCCGCGCTTGATGCCCTGCCCGTTGTTCAGGTCGGCGAGCTCGGTGTCGCGGGTGATCTTGGCAGCCTCGGGCTCGAAGGTGAACGAGGTCGCACCGAAGGCGGAGGTGTCGCGGTCCTGGAAGCCCCGGGTGAGGAGCTGCTGGTTCGTCACGAGCCGGTCGACGAGCAGGGAGTAGGTGCCGGGCTGGGCCTGGTTGGTCGCGGTCGCGGTCAGGACATCGGTGTCGCCGGAAGTCGCCCGCTTGGCCTCGAAGAGGTTCTGGGTGCGGAAGGTCGAAGCCGCCGTCCGCAGGGCCGACAGCCGGGAGTTGATGTCGAGGTACGCGGCCTGCTGCGTCTGGAGCTGGACCAGACGCTGGGTCGCGAGCGTGCGCGGGCGGGCCGCCACCTGGATCAGGGAGTTGATCAGGCTCTGCGTGTCGATCCCGCTGATCAGACCGGTGCTGGAGATACCGCCCATGGGCTCTTGCTCCTCGCGGACCTTCCGTCGCGCATCCGCTGGGTCTCAGGATCGGCCCTCCGGCGGCGGGGGCTGCAATCCGGGCCGCTCGGGGCGCATTCAGAGTGGCATCGGCCGGGCCGGGCCCAGGATCTGAGCCCGATCCGAAAGATGGCGTACGGTTACCCCTGATCAGGGTGCGAACGCGGCCCCCAAACCCTCTGCTCCCGACTCCCGGCCCTCCACCGGGCGCGAACGCCCGAAACGCCGCTACCGTACCGGGCCTGCCCGACCGACAATGAAGTTGCCTCCCGAGGAAGCCGTTGCCGTGACTGACCCCGCAAAAACACCTGCTCTTGAGCCCGTCGACGGGACGCCCCCGCCCATGCCCAAGCCGCTGCGGGTCGTGCTGCTCGTGGCCGGCGGTGTGCAGATCCTGCTCTTCGGCTGGGCGATCTACGCCGCGACGCTCGGCGTCGGGGCGATCGTGTGGGCCGGGCTGGGCTTCGGGATCATCGGGATCGTCACCGCCCTGTTCGGGGGTCTACTGGGGCTCGGACGCTTCGGCCAGGGCCCGGCGATGGGCGCCCTCTGCGTGGCCGGTGCCGCGATGACCTGCGGCGTCCTCGGGTGGCTCGACCTTCGGTCCAACCTGACCACCGTTCCGGAACTCGCCCGCCTCCTGCGCCCGTGGCTCGGGGCGGTCGCTGCGACGGCCGCGGCACAGGGCGGCGTCGCGGCGCTGACGGTGCTGGTCCGCCGGGCGTTGTCTTGGAAGTACCTGATCTCGGGCGCGGTCACGCTCGGCGTGTGCGGTGCGATCCTGCTGGCGGTCCGCGGGCCGGGCGCGAGCCTGCTCACGAAGTGGGAGGGCGCGGGCGAGGCCTTCCGCGTGACGGTCCTGCTCGCGCTCTCGTTCGTCGTCCTCGCCTTGCTCTCCGCCGGCGGCCACCTCGTCATCCGCGCGTTCGAGGTGACACGCGAGAAGCCGGAAGCCCCCGCCAAGCCCGCCGCGGCCTGAGAACCGAGTCTCGGACCTCTTTCTGCCTGAAATCGGGCGGCGCACCTACCGTATAAGCCGGGTCAACGGAAGCCGCGGGGCGTCCACGGGGCCCCGGCGGATGCACGCATGGACATGATCCTCACAACATTCCTGGTCCTGATGGGCATCGCGTTCGGCGTGGTGTCGACGGTGCTGATCGTGCGGCTTTTCGGGTCGAAGGCGCCCGAGAAGACCGAGATCCGCACCGTCGCCGAGCGCGTACGGGCGGTGGGCAAGTTCGTTGGGCTCGAGGTGCACGCCAAGGAGATCGCGACCGCGAAGAAGGGCTGGAACTGGATGCCCCCCGCGATCCTGTCCCAGGCCCGGCTCGCGATGATCTTCGAGTTCGAGAAGCAGTACGCCGTCGACCTCGCGGGCGTGAAGGCGAGCGATGTGGAGGTGCTGGGCGAGGGGCGATACCGCGTGACGCTCCCGAAGATCCGCGGCACGCTGCGGCTCGTCTCGCTCGAGCCCTACGACATCCAGGACGGGCGTGTGCTGGGGCTGCTCGATGTCATCCAGATGAACGCCGAGCGTCAGAGCGCCCTGATGGCCGAGGCCCAGGTGCAGGCATCGGGCCTCTTCGAGCGGAACGAGTCGCGGTACACCACGCAGGCCGCCGAGGCGATCGAGACGCACCTGAAGGCGCTGCTCGCGCTGTTCGAGGTCGATCTCGAGATCGAGTGGGCCGGCGGCAGCCCGGTCGCGCCGGACGCCGAGCCTGCGAAGCTCGAGCCCGCAACGGTGGGCTGAGCGAGTTCCCGCTAGAGGAGGTACTCGAGCTCGATCTCGTGGCGGATCGGGATCCCGTCGAGCCCGATGTCGGGCATCTCGGGCTTGAGCTTGCGGGCCTCGGTGATCGCGTTCGTGTGCAGGGCGCAGATGTGGAAGTCGCGCCGCTGGTAGAACCGAAGCGCCGGCGTGTTGTCGTTGGTCGTGACGAGCCAGAGCCGGGTGCACCCGCGGGCCCGGGCCTCCTGGCGGACGGCGCTGAGCAGGCACGACCCGATGCCGCCCGAGTCGGCCATCGAGTTGTGCGTCACGATCTCGCACTCGTTGTTCTCGATGCGGAAGGTGACCAGGCCCACCGCCTCGTCGTCCCGCCAGGCGGCGATCGCCTCGAGCTCGACGGCGTCGTGCAGCTTCCCCCGGGTCACGATCGTCTCGGACGCCCAGTACTGCTTGAGCACCCGGCGCATCCAGTGATGGTCGGCCTCGGTCGTGCGGCGCAGCTCGAAGCTCGCGCCGGGCGGGACCACGGAGACGGGGTCGGTCGTGGTGCGGGGCGAATCGGTCACGCGGTCCTCCTTCGGGCCGGCGACGCTGCGGTCGCGCGGAAAGCTGATTCCACCCCAGTATATCCGCTGAAATCGGTGGTGCCTGTGGTCGTCCAGCGTACGCCGATCACCATCGGCATTTCCGGACCTCCGCTCCGCCCGCATACCCTCGCCCCGTGCCACCGACGCCCGACCATGCCTCCAACCCCACGGTGCAGCTCCTCGAGCCCGAGCTGGTGGAGATGGTGCGGGCGGGGCAGCTGCGAGAGCTCCGCGAGGCCCTGCGGGCCCTCGACCCCCCCGATGTGGCGGATCTCATCCGCGACATGCTCGACGAGCACGGGCCCGACGAGGCCGCCGTCGCCTACCGCGTCCTGCCCCGGGCGGACGCCGCGGATGTCTTTGCCCACCTCGACGCCGACAGCCAGGAGCAGCTCATCGACCAGCTGGGCGACGAGCGGGCCCTGCGGGTGGTCGAGAGCCTCGACCCCGACGACCGGGCCCGCCTCCTCGACGAGCTGCCGGTCGAGGTCACGCGGCGGATCCTGCGGTCGCTGACGCCCGAGACGCGCCGCCAGACGCAGGCGATCCTGGGCTACGAGCCCGAGTCGGTCGGCCGCCTGATGACGCCGGACTATGTCAAGGTCCGCCCGTGGTGGACCGTGGAGCAGGCGCTCGCGCACATCCGCCGCTACGGCAAGGACGCGGAGACCGTGCACTGGGTCTATGTCGTCGACCGCGAGGGCACGCTGATCGACGACCTGCACATCCGCCGGCTGCTGCTCGCCGAGCCGACCGAGGTCGTCAAGGACCTGATGGACGGGCGTTACATCGCCCTGCAGGCGACCGACGACCGCGAAGAGGCCGTCCGCACGATGAACCGCTACGACCGCACGGCCCTGCCGGTGGTCGACGGGTTGGGTTTGCTGGTGGGCATCGTGACGCACGACGACATCGCCGATGTCGCCGAAATCGAGGCCACCGAGGACATCCACAAGCTGGGCGGTCTCGAGGCGCTGCAGGCGCCTTACCTCGACACCGGCTTCATGGAGATGGTCAAGAAGCGCGGGGTCTGGCTCGCCGGGCTGTTCATGCTCCAGCTCGCGACGATCGGCGTGATGAGCATCTTCGATGAACAGCTCGAAACCGCCGTCATCCTCGCCCTCTTCGTGCCCCTGATCATCTCCAGCGGCGGCAACACCGGCACGCAGGCCGCCAGCCTGCTCGTCCGCTCGCTCGCGCTCGACGAGGTCAAGCCGGGCGACTGGGCCCGCGTCCTGGGGCGCGAGGTGCTGACGGGGCTGGTGCTGGGCTCCGTCCTGGGCGTGCTGGGTCTGCTCACGGTGGTGGGGGCCAACATGACCGGGCTCGCCACCACCATCCACCCGTGGCATGTCGGCTTCACCGTGGGCACCGCCGTGGTCGGCATCGTCATCTGGGGCAGCGTCGCGGGCAGCCTGCTGCCGCTGGTGCTCGAGAAGCTGGGCGTTGACCCCGCGACGAGCTCGAGCCCCCTGGTCGCGACGATCATGGATGTGAGCGGGCTGACGATCTACTTCGCCGTGGCGCTCGTGATCTTGACGGGCGTGCTGCTCTAGTCCGCTTCGGGTTTCGGCGTCGCCGCCGTGCCCGCCAGCAGCCCGCCGTCGATCGTGAACTCCGCGCCGGTCACATACGCCGCGTCATCGCTCGCGAGGTAGAGCGCCATCCGCGCCACATCCTCCGCCGTCCCCATCCGGCGCAGCGGCACCTCCGCCGCGAAGCCCGCGATCGCGGCCTCTCGCTCGGCCTCGGTCGTGCCGAACATCGGCTCCCACATCGGCGTCAGGATCGCGCCGGGGTGGATCGAGTTGCAGCGGATGCGGTAGCCCATCTCCGCGCAGTACAGCGCAACGGTCTTCGTGTGGTTCCGCACGCCCGCCTTGCTCGAGGCGTACGCCGCGGCCCGCGCGATGCCGACCTGCCCCGAGCGGGAGGAGATGTTGACGATCGACCCGCCCGGCCCCGGCGGCTTCATCGCCCCGATCGCGGCCCGGCAGCCGAGGAAGACGCCGTCGAGGTTCGTCGCGTGCACCGCCCGCCACGCATCGAGCGTCGCGTGCTCGGGGTCATGGGGGCCCATCGGCGGATCGAAGCCCGTGATGCCGGCGTTGTTGACGAGCACGGAGAGCCGCCCCAGCCTGTCCGCGACCTCATCGATCGCGGCCCGCCAGTCCGCCTCCTCGCGGACATCGAGCCTGAACCCGATCGAGCCCGCCCCGATTTCACCGGCGACCCGCTCCGCCCCCTCGCCGTCGAGGTCCGTCACCGCGACGCGGGCCCCCTCGCTCGCGAAGACCGCGGCGCACGCCCGCCCGATGCCGCGCGCAGCACCGGTGACCAGCGCCACCCGTCCCTCGAGCCGCCCGCCCGCCATCAGGCCGGCTGCGGCCCGCCGAGCCGCAGGCTGGCCGCCCGCGCCGCCTGCTGCGGGCGTGCCGCCTCGGCCTCGCGCACGGCGTGCTCGGCGGCGACGAAGTCCTCGCCGAAACGGAACAGGCGGAAACTGTTGGCCAGCACGAAGATGTCGCCGGCGAAGTGGAACATGGCCGCGAAGAACACCGCCGCCCCGCCCTCGCCCAGGTTGCCCGTCGCCGCGAGCGTGAGACCGAGCAGCGCGATGATGATCGACGCCGCGATGTTCTGGCTCACGATCGTCCGCGTCCGCCGGGCCAGCTCGATGAGGAACGGCAGGCGGTTCAGCTCGTCGGTCATGAGCGCCACGCCCGCGGAGTTGGCCGCGATGTCCGAGCCCGAGAGGCCCATCGCCACGCCCACATCCGCCTCGGCGAGCGCCGGGCCGTCGTTGATGCCGTCGCCGACCATCATCACGCGGTAGTTCTGCCGCACGAGGCCCTGGATCTGCTGGTGCTTCTCTTCGGGCAGGCACTCCGCCTCGACGCGGTCCGCCCCGACGGCGACGCCGACGCGCTTCGCCACGCCCAACCGGTCACCGGTGAAGATCGCGACCGTCCGCACGCCCATCTCACGCAGGCGATCGACCACGCCCTTGGCCTGGGCCCTCACCTTGTCCTCGAGGCCCACCGCACCGAGGTAGCGGTCGCCCGCGAGCACATGCACGCCCGACATCCCCTCGGTCTTCAGCTCGACCGCCTCGATCTGCGACGCCGCGTGCGGCGCCAACTCGCGGATCCACGCCGCCCGCCCCGCGGCGATGCTGCCGATGCTCGTCTGCGCCTTCACGCCGCGGCCGTGGATCTCCTCGAACCCGGTCGAGCCGTCCGGCTCGATCCGCGCCTGCCGCGCCGTCCGAAGGATCGACTGCGCGAGCGGGTGGTTGGAGTTCTGCTCCGCGAGCGCCGCCGCCCGCAGCAGCTCGGCCCCGTCCACGCCCTCGGCGGGCGCGAGCTTCGAGACCTCGAACCGCCCCGTGGTGATCGTGCCCGTCTTGTCGAGGACGACCGCGTCGACGGACGCCGCCTCCTCGAGGTAGTCCGTCCTCTTGATCATGATGCCGAGCCGAGCGGCCGCCGCGAAGGCCGCGACCATCGCGCTCGGGCTCGCCAGCAGCAGTGCCGAGGGGCACACCACGACGAGCACCGTGACCGCCATCAGCGCCGCGTTGTCCCGCGTCGCGGGGTCCCGCATGTAGATGAACAGCACCAGGCCCGCGACCGACAGCGCGACCGGCACGAAGAACCGGCTGACCTGCTCGATCAGGAGCTGCCGCGGGCTCTTGGCGTTCTCCGCGGCTCGGATGAGCTGCGTCACCTTGCCGATCGTCGTGTCCTCGCCGATCTGCGTGACCTCGATGTCGATCGCGCCCGTCAGGTTGGTCGTGCCGGCGTACACATCGCGGCCGATGTCCGCCTCGGCGGGCATCGCCTCACCGGTCAGGCTCGCCTCGTTGATCGTCGTCCGGCCCGAGACGATCTTGCCGTCCACCGGCAGGTTCTCGCCGGGACGCACCCGCACCACCTGCCCGACGCGGACCGCGCCGACCGACACCTCGACCTCCTGCCCGTTCTCCACGACCCGCGCCACATCGGGCGTCAGCCCGACCAGCGCCTCGATCGCCCGCTGCGCGCCGAACGCCGTCCGCCGCAGCACCTGGTCCGCCACCAGCAGGATGAACGCGAGCACCGCCGCGGTGATGTACTGCTGCAGCGCGATCGCCGCGAGGATGGCCAGCGCCGCGAGCGAGCTGCTGCTCACCCGCTGCCGGCGGAAGATCTCGTCGAAGCTGGCCTTGAACAGGGGCAGCCCGAGCATGATCGCCCCGATCGCCGCGGGCAGCGTCGTGACCAGCTCGCTCCCGATGTTCAGGATGTCCCGCGCCACCCAGCTCGACAGCGCGAAGATGCCGCCGAAGAGGTACAGCAGGATGTACCGGTCGATCTCAAGCTCGTGGTGCGAGCAGCACTCGATCCCGCCCTCGTGGGTGTGATCGTGCTTGTGGTCATGCTTGTGATCGTGGTGCGAGTGCGCGGAGAGCTGCGTCATCAGGCTTCCTCGGGATCGTCGTCTCGTCGCCGGTCTACGGGAACGCGTGCATTCAATGCCCGCCGGGGCGTCCGTTCTTCCCAACACGGAACGAACGCGCCCGCACCCGTACCGGCCCCTGCACGGGTGTATACGCTACGCGATCCGTCCGGAGTCGGTTCTCCGGGCGTTTGCACGCTTTCGCCGCCGCCATTTCCACCCCTCGGGGGATCCTTTGGTCGCCGACCCCGGACACGACACGCCCGCCGCCCCTCTCCGCTCCGTCACCATCCTCGGGATCGGGCAGATGGGCCTCGTCTGCGCCGGCATGCTCGCCAGCCCCACCAACGGCGACGCCCAGCACGCCCCGAGGCCCACCGTCCGCGTCTGGGGCCACGACCCCGACGAGGCCGACGCCATCGCCCAGACCCGCACCAGCGACCGGCTCGAGGGCTTCCGCCTGCCGGAGTCCGTCCGCGTCTCGGCCGACCCCGGGCAAGCCCTGGAGGGGGCCGACCTCGTCGTCTCCGCGATCCCGGTCCAGTTCACCCGGTCCGCGTGGGAGAACATCCGGGCGGCCGTCCCGCCCCGGGCGGGCGTCGTCAGCGTCGCCAAGGGCATCGAGAACACCACCCTGCTCCGCCCCACGCAGATCATCGCCGACGCCCTGAGGGACAACCCCGACGGCCCGCCCCGCCCCCTGGGCTGCCTGAGCGGGCCGACGATCGCCACCGAGCTCGCCCGGGGCCTGCCGGCGACCATGATCGCCGCCGCCGACCAGCCCGCCTTTGCGGAGGCGGTCCAGAAGCTCTTCAGCACCAGCTACATGCGCATCTACACCAACCCCGACCTGCTGGGCGTCGAGCTCGCCGGGGCCACGAAGAATGTCATCGCCCTCGCCGCGGGCATCATCGACGGGCTCTCCGCGGGCGCCAACGCCAAGAGCGCCCTGCTCGCCCGGGGCCTCGCCGAGATCGCCCGCCTCGGGGCCGCCATGGGCGCGAGCCCCGAGACCTTCTTCGGCGTCGCCGGCGTGGGCGACCTCGCCACCACCTGCTTCAGCCCCGAGGGGCGCAACCGCTCATGCGGCGAGGCCCTCGGCAAGGGCGAGAAGCTCGACGAGTACCTCGCCCGCAGCCCCATGGTCGTCGAGGGCGTCGCCACGACCAAGTCGGTCGTCGACCTCGCGAAGAAGTACCGCGTCGAGATGCCCATCACCCAGGCCGTCCACGATGTCCTCTTCGGCGGGCTCGACCCGATCGAGGCCATCGGCCGCCTGATGAGCCGCGGGCTCCGCGACGAGCGGGTCTCCTGACGGTCCGTCCTGTCAACCCAGATCAGGGTCCGTGTCCCCGCCCGTTCCGGTGGTTCCGGAGGCCTCGCGATCTGCACGCCCCAGTCCGGTTGGGGTGATTCCCCCTTCGCACCCGGTCGAAACACCAGCCAGCACAGGTGGGGGGTGGTCGCGGTCGGTGCCGCCCGCCCCTCCGGCAAGCTCGCGCGACAAGGGCCGGAGAAGGCCCGCGATCACGGAAAGGCTCGTGTCATGACCCAGACCCCGTTCACCCCGTTCGTCCCCTTCACCAACCAGTTCACCGGCCAGTTCGCCAACCAGTTCGGCGGCCCGTTCAACAGCCCCTTCGCGAACCCGTTCTCCTACTTCAACCCCTACTCCGCGTTCAACGGCTCGTACAACCAGCCGTTCAACTACGGGTTCAACTCGCTGCCAGGCTTCAACACCCCCGTCAACGCCCCGTTCAACGGCTTCCTCCCGTTCAACCAGTTCAACGGCGGGCAGTTCACCAACGGCTACAACACCGCGCCCTTCAACGGCTTCGGCGGCCTCCAGAACACCAACGCCTTCAACTGGAACACCCCCTACAACCTCGGCTTCGGCTACAACCAGAACCTCGGCCAGAACTTCAACGCCACCCTGCCCTACGCCGGCTTCAACAACATCCCCTTCGGCCTCATTCCCTTCAGCGGCCTGCCCTTCAGCGGCCTCCCCGTCAACGGCGTCCCGTTCATTAACGGCTACACCCAGAACACCTCGAACAACACCAACGGCGTGCAGAACACCACCGAGACCAACCAGAACATCCCCTTCGGCTACGCCATCCCCTTCAACGGCGTCCCCTTCGGCTTCGTCGGCTACCAGAACGCCCAGAACATCGGCCTCAACGGGGGCGTCAACGGTGGGGTCAACGGCGGCATCCAGAACCCCGGCGTCCAGAACGGCTCGCAGGTCCGCGCCGCCTGATCACACGGCACACTCGGTTTCTTGGTTTCCTTGCATCAGCGTGCGCGATCGACGGGGCGTTCCGACGCCCCGTTGTCGCGCGCCGAACGGACGGAGACCGTCGCCACCCATAGACTCCCCGCGTCCACGAACCCCTGAACGCGAGGAGATCCACCATGGCCGTCACCCTCACCTTCCTCGGGCACGCCGCCTGCCTTGTCGAGTCGGGCGACCACCGCGTCGCGATCGACCCCTTCCTCACCGGCAACCCGGTCGCCAGCAAGTCCGCCGACGAGATCAACCCCACGCACATCGCCCTCACCCACGGGCACGACGACCACATCGGCGACACCCCCGCCCTCGCCAAGCGCACCGGCGCCCCGGTCTACGCCGCCTTCGAGATCTGCAACTACCTCCAGTCCGAGCACGGCGTCGAGAACATCGAGCCGGGCAACCCCGGCGGCAAGATCAAGACTGACTTCGGCTTCATCGCCTTCACCCGCGCCTACCACAGCTCCAGCACCGGCGGGAAGTACATGGGCATGCCCTGCGGCGTCATCGTCCGCATCGACGGCAAGACCATCTACCACGCCGGCGACACCGACCTCTTCAGCGACATGGCCCTGATCCACGAGATCTACAAGCCCGATGTCGCCCTGCTCCCCGTCGGCGACCGCTTCACCATGGGCCCCGAGCTCGCGACCAAGGCCGCCGAGCTCATCAAGCCCAAGATCGCCGTCCCCGTCCACCACTCGACATGGCCGTTGCTGACAAGCGACCTCAGCGCCTTCAAGCCCAGGGGCGTCGAGGTCCGCGCTCTCAAGCCGGGTGAGTCTCTGACGGTCTAAGACCCTCGACAAACCCGCGCACCACCGACACCACCCGCTCGCGGTGGGGGGGCTCCCACAGGTCGAGATGCCCCGCCCCCTCGATCACCTCAAAGCGCCCCCCGAGCGCCGCCGCGATCGCCTCCCCGTCCGCCGCCGGGCACACCCGGTCCGCCGTCCCGTGCAACACCACCGCCGGCACCCCCGCGACCGCCTGCGCAGTCACCACCAGATCCCCGAACCGATCCAGCGCCCGCCCCGCCATCGCCCCGATGACGAGCAACGCCACATCCAGCGTCCACCCGCTCGGATACCCCGCCCCCCGCAGCACATTCCGCGCCGGCGTCGTCCCGCTCCGGAACCCCGACTCCAGCACCAACCCCTCCACCCCAATCCCACGGTCCTTCAAGACCGCCGCCGCCCGCACGCTCACCTCCGCCCCAAGCGACCACCCCCAAAGCACAAGCCCGCGCTCCGTGCGCATGCTCTCCGCCATCGACGCGAGCGCCCGCGCCTCGGCCGATCCGAGCGTCGTCGACCCCGCCGACTCCCCGTGCCCCGGCATGTCCCACGCGATCACCCGCGACGCCGCCCCCGCGATCACCGCCACCCGCCCCAGCCCCAAGACCTTCCCCTCGCCCCACCCGTGCGTCAGCACGACGACCGGCCCCGCCGCGTCCCGCCCCTCGATATCCCACACGCTCACCCGCCGCCCCGCGTGCGTCTCCTCCCGCGCGACAAACACCAGCGGCTCATCGAGCTCCCCCGGGTCCCCCGCCCGGTTCTTCGACACCGCCCACGCATAGGTCCGCCGCGGCGGCCGGCTCATCCGCCGCACCGTCGCCCACACCACCACCGACAGAAACAGCACCAGCCCGCCGACCAAAAGCGGCACCAACGCCAGGAGGTCCGCCCCCGTGATCGTCGGAAAGTTCGTCGGCACGCCGGGGATCATCGCGATGCACACGCTCCTCAGATGCCGAAGAGCGCCCGCACATCGTTGAAGGTCACGACCAGGAACACCGTCCCGATCATCGCCAGCCCCACCAGCGTCAGCCCGTTCTGCACCGGAATCGGCACCGGCTTCCGAGCGATCGCCTCGTACACCAGCATCAGGAACTGCCCACCGTCCACAATCGGCAGAGGCAGGAAGTTGATCACCGCCAGGTTCACCGAGATCAACGCGAGGAAGAACACCAGCCACACGATCCCGCGTCCCGCCACCAGCGTCCCGATGTGCGCGATCCCCACCGGCCCCTTCAAATGCTCGACCTTGATCGTCCCCTGGAACAGCCGTGCAAAGGTCACATACGCCGAGATCATCACCCGCCGCGTCTCCCGCGCCCCCATCGCGAACGCTTCGACCGGGTTCCCCGCCTTCAGCTCCCGCTGCTCGAACGCAAAGAATCCAGCAGAAATCGGCGGCCGCCACCCCAGTTCCGCCAACTCCCCCGCCTGCTCCGGGCTCAGCACCAGCGTCGCGTCGTACACCGGCCCGCTCGACCCCTCCGCACCCGTCACCGGCGCCGCCGCCATCGTCAACGAGATCTCAACCGCCTCCGTCGCGCCCCACGTCCGTTCGACCAGTATCCGCCGCACATCGCCGAGCGTCGCCACGGTCTCCCCATCCACCGCGACGATCCGATCCCCGGGCCGCACACCAAGGTCTTCCGCCGCCTGCGCCGTCGGCGCCTCGTCGAGCACCGACCGGTGCACCTTCGGCCCCGGCGTCAAGAGCGTGTTCACCAGCCGCGTGTCGTCGAAGCTGAACCCGATCGTCCCGTTGGGGTTCACCTTCGCATCGATCGCCACGCTCTCCCCCGCGAAGGGCTCACCCACCGGCGCCCCGCGCAGCACCCGCAATTCGATCGGCCGATTGCGGTTCCCGCGGATCTCGCTCAGCCCGCGGGCGATCCCCGGAAAGTCCGCCGACCCAAGCCGCGCGAAGACATCCCCCGCCGCCAGCCCCTGCGCCGGCTCCGTGTCGGGCGTCACGCGCAGCACAGGCGTCAGCCCCGCAAGATGCCGCACCTCCACCCACCCGTTCCGCGTCTCGACCAGCCCCACCTGGAACTCCGGCTCCGGCTCCGTCTCGACGACCACCTCACGCCCATCATCCGCGACAAAGGTCAGCGAAACGGTCTCGCCCCCGCTCGCGTCGTACACGCCGAGCAAATCCGCGTAGCCCGCGATCTCGCCGAACACGCGTCCGTTCGTCTCGGCCCGCACCACCCGCATCCCGGGCTCCACCCCCGCGAAGCCGCGACGCTCCAGCTCCGCTTGCACGAGCGCCCGGGCGCTCGCGGCCTCCGGCGAGCCCACCCGCGCCGTCTGCGCCGGCCCCGCCCCGATCTCCAGCATCCCCGTCAGACGCCCCGGCTGCGGCTCCACCGAAACGCTCACCGGCGCCTCGACCCCCGGCCGCCGGACGACGAACTCCAGTTCCTCCCCCGGGCTCGCCATCGCGACCGACAGCGCCAGGTCGTCGAACCGCTGCATAGTCTTGCCGTCGACGCTGATCACCTCGTCGCCGGTCATCAGCCCCGCCCGGTCCGCGGGCGAGCCCGGGTCAATCGGCCCGATCTTCGCCGGCTCGACCTGCAGACCGATCATGAACACCAGCACGAACATCACCGCCGCCGCGATGATGTTGAAAATCACACCCGCCGAGATCACCACCATCCGCTTCCAGGGCGCGACCGACTGATAGCTGTCCGGCGCCGCCGACACCGCGCCGGGGTTCAGGTCCTCCTGCCCCAGCATGCGCACATACCCACCGAGCGGCAGCACATTGATCCGGTACTCCGTCGGGCTCACCGTCTTGCTGAACTCGGCCCGCGCCTCCTCGATCCGACCCGACTGCCCCTGGAGCGCCTCCGAGAGCTTGTCGAGGTACTCGGGCTCGCTCGAGCCCCGCCGCAGGCCGAGGCCCTTCCGCCAACTCACCAGCGCCGGGCCGAACCCCACCGCGAACGCCAGCACGCGGATCTTCGCCCACCGCGCCGCCAGGAAGTGCCCGAGCTCGTGCACGACCACGATCAGGCTGAACCCGATCACCACCAGCAGCAGATCGAAGAGCGTCGCAAAGGCCTCGGGCAGCATCGGCATGGGCGGTGGCTTCCGTGCGGGTGGGGCGGGTGGGGCGGGCTGGGCCGGGCGGGGCTGCCAGCACCGGGATGGGACCATCGTCGGGCGATCCGTCGCCGCAGAGTCTAGGAAACGACCGCGGCCGGCTCCCGAAAGAGCCGGCCGCGGCGATTCGTCCGAATTCTGGGGACCCGGAGCGGGCCCCGCACGGTCAATGGCTTACGAGCCGTACTTGACCGCGCACCCGTAGGCCTTGGTCTTCATCACGCCGACCGTCTCGCCCGCGAGCACCTGCTCGATGGCCTTCTCGACATAGTTCGTCTCGCCGATCGAGCGGAAGCCCGAGTCGTCGTCGATCGCGCCCCAGTAGCGGAGCACGCCGTCGGTGTCGATGACATACATCTCGGGGGTGCGCTGCGCGCCGTACATCTTGCCGACCTTGCCCGACTCGTCGAGCAGGATCGGGGTCTTCATCTTCCACTTCTCGCTGTGCTCGAGGTTGGTCTCGACGCCGGCGCCCTGCTTGCCCGGCGCACCCGAGTTCACGCGCAGCCAGGTCACCTTCTTGTCCTTGTACTTCTCGGCCAGCTTGTTCATCGTGCCCGAGTCATCGCGGTAGTGCTTCTGCACGAACGGGCAGCCCGGGTTGAACCACTCCAGAACGACCACATGGCCCTTGTTCGTGTAGTCGCTCAGCCGGTGCTCGTTGCCCGAGAGGTCGGTCAGCACGAAGTCCGGCGCCTTCTCGTTCACCTCGGCCTTCACGGGGGCCTTCGACATCGGCTCGGCGGTCGTGAAGCCGGCCATCACAGCGGCGGCGGCCACAGCGGCGGCGCCGGCGAACCAACGGGACAGTTTCGCGGTGCGGATCATGGACAACTCCTCTTTGGTCTCAGGGGCCCCCATGGGCCGGTGTCTGCAAGCTTCGTAAATCACAAAGTCAGTCGCGAGGCCAAGGGCCACACGCCCAAAGCCCCTTCACTCAGGAACGCGACGCGTACGCGCCGGGCCCCGAACAGATTCAGCTATCTCGTGGCGGAGGACCGTGCGCAGCCCCCGCGTCCGCGAGGGGCACCTCGATCAGGTACATCACCCGCGGGCGACCCTCCCCACGCTCCAGGTCAATGATCCCGCGGACCACCGCGCCCACCCGCTCCTCCGTCTCCACCCCGCCGACCGGCGACGCGTTGGCATCCACACTCAGCCGCAGAGCCTTGGCCTTCGCCGGCTCGGTCGTCCCGCTCGCGAGCAGCCCCGCGACCGCTTGCGATCCCGGCGCTGGGTAGAACGACGCGCGCTCGAACTCACCCCGCGGCGTGATCACCAGCTCGTCGCCCGACCACGCGATCGACACATCGCGCTGTCCGTCGGGCAGCGGCTTCGCCAGCTTTGCACGCGACGCCTCGATCGCCTTGAACCCGTCGCCAGGCGACTTGTCCGCCCCGGGCGACGCCACCGGCAAATCGAGTGTCAGCGTGTCCCACCCCGGAATGCACACCTCGGCGCACACCAGCCAGTCCGCGTCCACGCTCAGCGTCACCGTCGAGCCCGGCTCGGCGTTCGCCGGCACCGACAACGGCACCAGCAGCGTCACCTCGGTCTCGTAGACATGGTCGAGGATCCCGCCCGGGCTCACATACCGGTGCGGCGTGGGCCAGCGGATCTCGCCCGCCCGGAACCCATCGGGCAGGTCCCACCGGAGCGTGGTCGGCAGGCCCGTCTCGTTCTGACCGTCCCAATAGATGTGCCACTTGGGCTGAAGCTCGAACCGCACGCCGACAAGCTGCGTCTCGCCCGGGTGGAGCTCGGCAAGCTCCGAAACGAGCGTCGCCTTCGCCGGGTGCTCCTCGCCGACATCGCCCTCGAACTGCGCGACCGCCGACGACACCATCGCGCTGAGCGCGATCATCCCGGCTGCAAATGTCCGTGCGATGCCCAAGCGGCGATCTCCTGATCCTGTACCGGCCCCGGAAGAACGCCGGACCCGGCCTGTTTATTCTTGCAATCACCATGGATGGATGCCCACACCGCCGTCGCCTGTCGTTGTCGCCCGCCGCACACCCGTTCTGGTGGGTAGCCGGCCTCGCCGTGCTCCTGCTGGGCGGGTGCGCGCCGAAGGTTTCGGACAAGGACATCCGCCAAGTCGACCTGGGCGAGCTCCGCCGGCTCATGACCGCCGACGCGGCAAATGAATCGGACGCGCTGCTCCTGATCGACCCGCGGAACGAAGCCGCGTTCGCCGCCGGGCATCTGCCGATGGCCGAGAATCTCACGCTGCTCCGCTTCCCGGCGGGCTCCGGCCGCGATCCCGCGTACGCAAAGCACGACGAGATCATCGTTTACGGCCAGAACCCGGGCAGCGCCGTGGCCCGGGCGATGGCGAAGCGGCTGATGAGCCTTCGCTACAAAAATGTCCGCTGGTACGCCAACGGCATCGACGAGTGGGTGGCGGCGGGGCTCCCGCTCGTCACGGCGTCCGACGCGCAAGTGGGGGCCGGGCAAGACGATAGATCAGGGGCCGGCGATGGCGGGTGAGGACGCGTTCTCCGTCCTGGGTCTGGAGCCCTCGTTCGACCTGACGCCCGCCGCGATCGAGCGGGCCTACCTGGCCCGGGCGGCGACGCTGCACCCCGACGCCTCGGATCCCGCGGAGGCGGCGGAAGCCGCGCGGCGGATGGCGGCGCTGAACGATGCGCGTAAGACGCTGAAGAATCCGGAGTTGCGGGCGCGGGCCCTGCTCGCGGCCCGGGGTATGGACGAGCCGGGTGATCAGTCGCTCCCGGACGGGTTCCTCGAGGAGATGCTCGAGGTGCGGATGGAGATCGAGGGGGTGGTTTCGTCGGGGGATGAGGGGGAGCGGGCTCGGTGGGTGGCGTGGGCCGAGGAGCGGCGGCGCGGGCATATTGAGCGCACGCGTGCGCACTTTGAGCGCACGGACGCCGCGGCTGTGCGCACGGAACTCAACGCCTGGCGGTACATCGAGCGGCTGATCGAGCAGCTCGACCCGGGGTACGACCACCAGCGCGCCGACCTCGGCGGCGGGTGATCGGGACGCGATGGGCGAGCTCATCCCGCTATTGGCGTTGCTCCCGGTGCTGCTGATTTTCAGCGGCTTGGCGTCGGGTTCGGAGACGGCGCTGTTCAGCCTGACGCACGCGGACCGCGACGGGCTGCGCGCGAGGCACCCGGCGGTGTCGGCGGCGATCGAGGCGATGCTGGGGCAGCCGCGGGCGCTTCTTATCTTCGTGCTGCTGCTGAACATGGCGGCGAATGTCAGCTACTTCGTGGTGACGAGCGTGCTGTCGACGCGGATGGAGTCGGGGGTGATGGGGGCGGTCGTGGGCGTGGGGTCGGTGCTCGGGATCATCCTGTTCGGCGAGGTGCTGGCGAAGATGACGGCGCGGGCGAACCGGGTGGCGTTCTGCCTGGCGCTCGGGGTGCCGCTCAGGGGTTTGCAGCTCTTTCTGAGCCCGGTGCTGAAGGTGCTGGACCGCGGGGTGATCGCGCCCCTGGCGCGGCTTCTCGGCGCGGGGCCGGAGCGAGCGCTGAACGCCGAGGAGGTCGCGCAGCTCGTTTCGGGCACTGAGGGGGAGCGGCTGGGGGAGGACGCCCGGCGGCTGCTGGGGGAGGTCGTGGCGATCGGGACGCGGCGGGTGCGCGAGGTGATGAAGCCGCGGGTGGAGCTGGCGTGGATCTCGGCCGAGGCGGATGTCGACGCGGTGCGGGAGGTCGTGCAGCGGACGCGGCGGGCGGTGCTCGCGGTGAAGCCGCGGGGGGGCGGGGTCGGTCTCGGGGGCGGGTCGTCGAGCGATGCGGAGGTGGTGGGGCTGCTGCATGTGAAGCCGTACCTGGCGGCGGCGGAGCTGCGCGGGCGGGGGCCGGTGGACCTCATGCGGTATTGCGATCCGCCCGTGTTCGTGCCGGAGACAGCGCGGGTGGATTCGGCCCTGGACATCTTGCGGCGGCGCGGTGCGGGGATGGTCCTGTGCGTCGATGAGCACGGCGACTTGTCTGGGTGGCTGGAGCCGGAGGACATCGCGGACGAGCTGCTGCGCGGGCTGGGTGAGGATGACCCTTCGGGTGGGCAGCGGGTGCAGCTGATCGGGCTGGGGCGGTGGTGGGTGCCCGGGGGGATGCGGCTGCACGAGGTGGAGCGGCACTTCGGGCTCGCGGACGGGTCGCTCGCGGTGGCGTCGGGTGAGGGGGCGCGGTCCGCGCGGGTGACGACGCTGGGCGGGCTGATCTCGGACCGGCTGGGGCGGCTCGCGGGCGTGGGCGACGCGATCGAGGCCGGGGGCGTGCGGCTGGTGGTGAGCGAGGTGCGTGGGCGGCGGGTGACGGGGGTGGAGCTGGAACTCGCGGAGGGGGCGGGGCCGGCGGTGGGTGATGGGGCCGGCGATGGCGACGGGGGTGGGGCGTGAGCTGGGACGGGTACCTCGTGTGGACGCTGGTGGCGCTCGCCGGGCTCGGGGGCTCGGCGATGTGGAGCGGGCTGGAGACGGGGCTCTATTGCATGAGCCGTGTGCGGCTCGCGGTGCGGGCGGGGACGCCGGGACGGCGCGGGGCGCCGGCGCGGGTGCTGGCGAGGCAGCTCGAGAAGCCGGACAGCGTTCTCGCGACGATCCTGCTCGGGAACAATGTGTGCAACTACCTCGGCACGCTCGGGCTGACGGCGGTGCTTGAGGCGCAGGGGTTCTCGACCGCGGCGATGGTGCTGCTGCAAGTGGCGGTGCTGACGCCGATGCTGCTGGTGTTCGGCGAGAGCCTGCCCAAGGAGCTGTTCCGCGTGCGGGCGGACCAGTACCCGTTCAAGCTCGCGGATGTGCTCAGGGGCGTGCGGTTCCTCGCGACGATCACGGGTGTGCTGCCCCTGATCAGCGGGTTTGCGTGGGTGGTGGCGCGGCTGACGGGGTCCGCGTCCGCGGACCTGAGCAAGCCCGAGAGTGAGCGGCTGGCGGAGCTCTTCCGCGAGAGCGCGTCGAGCGGGGCGATCAGCACGGAGCAGGTCAAGCTCGCGGAGCGGGCGATGGTGTTCGAGCAGCTGCGCGTGCGGGACCGGATGGTGTCGTGGTCGCGTGTGGACGCGGTAAGCGCGGGGTGGACGCGGGAGCGGGTGCTCAAGGCGGTGAGCCGGAGCCCGCACACGCGGGTGGTGGTGATCGGGCCGAGCGGGGGGGTGACGGGGATCGCGGACCGGCTGGCGCTGCAGGCGGACCCCGGGGCGACGCTGGAGTCGGTGACGGGGCCGGCGGTCTGGCTGGAGCCGGAGATGGGGCTGCGGGCGGCGCTGGTGCGGCTTCGGGAGGGGGGGACGCCCCTCGGGCTGGTGGGCGGGGCGGAGCGGCCGATCGGGCTGGTGACGGTGAAGGACCTGGTGGAGCCGCTGACGGGGGCGATGCGGGCGTGGTAGCGGGTTGCCGTGGGGAATAGTGGTGGGGTCGAGCCGGGTTCAGGTCGATGACGGGTGAGGTCTTTCGCGAAAGGACGGTCGTGGTGAAGAACGCGGTGATCCTCACGCTCTCGGCGGCGGTTGGGCTGGCGGCAGCGGTCGGTGTGTCGACGGTGATGTCGGGGCCGGCGGAGACTCCGCCGGTGTTGACCGAGATCGCGGGGTTGTCAGCGGCGAAGAGCAAGGCACAGGCGGAGGGCAAGCCGGTCGTGGCGTTCGTCACGGCGGACTGGTGCCCGCCCTGTCAGATGATGAAGAAGACGACGCTGAAGGACGAGCGGGTCGCGGCGTTTCTCGGGAATCAGGCCGTGACGGTCGCGCTGTGGGACGGGCAGGACGACGCGGATATCCGGTCGCTGCCGGTGGAGGCGTTCCCGACGACGCTGGTGATCCGGGGCGATGAGGTGGTGGCGAAGGCGGTGGGGTATATGGGGGCGAATGAGTATCTGGGGTGGTTGAATACGGCGGTGGGGGGATAACACGCTTCACATCGTGGAAAAACCGCTGCGCGGTGTTTCCACGGCACCCATGGATTGATACGCGCGAAGCACTACCCGGCCTTGCCGGGTAGTGGCACCGTTTTGCGGCATTCGATCAATCGCTCAGTGGGTTGAGGAAGAGGCCGGTGGCGAGCTTGGGGTAGAAGAAGGTCGACTTCTGGGGCATGAGCTCGTTGGCGTTGGAGATGTCGCGGACGGCGTCCATGGGTGTGGGGCGGACGATGACGGCGAGCTGGGCGAAGCCGGAGCCGCCGCCGGCGCCGGTTTCCTTGCCCTTGCCGATGTCGAGGACTTCCTGGATGGAGTGGGGGAAGGCCCACTTGACGGGGTTGCCGTCGTTGAGCTCGGGCTCGCAGATTTCCTCGACGATGAGGTGCTGAACGAGGGCGACATCGAGCTCGCGCCAGGCCTTGGGCTTGTCGGGGAAGCGGTCCTCGAGGGGGTCGTCGGTGGCGGGGGTGGCGCAGAAGCAGAGGCCGGTGGCGAAGTCCATGATGCCGACGGCCCGGCGGCCGGTCTTGGCGGAATAGTGCTCGATTTCGTGGGGGAACTTGGTCGGGTTGTTGTCGCAGGCCTCGATGTCGAGGATGCCCTCGGCGGCCTTCTGGAAGGTGTCGATGTCGTACTTGGCCATGCCGCCCAGGACGCGGTGCGTCGGGCCGATGTAGAGGCCGGGGTCGGACATGCCGACGAGGACGAACATGGTGCGGCGGGCGGGGTGGCTCTCCGGGACTTCGCCCTTGGCCTGGAGTTCCTTGAGGTAGTTGAGGCCGGTGGTGTAGCGGTGGTGGCCGTCGGCGATGAAGACATCCTCGCCGGCGAGGGCGTCGCGGTAGGCGGCGATGGTTTCGGCGTCCTCGATGGTCCAGACTTCGTGGAGGACGCCGTCGCCGAGGTCGGCGGTCATGTCCGGCTCGCGGGCGGCGCAGACCTTCTGGACGATGTCGGTGGCTCGGCCGGATTCGTCGGCGTGGAGGCCGAAGATGGGGCTGAGCTGGGTCTTTGTCGCGTGCATGAGGGCGCGGCGGTCTTCCTTGGGCCCGGAGAAGGTCTGCTCGTGGGGGAGGACGCCGCCGCCTTCGCGCGGGCCGAAGTCGACGGTGTCGAGGGTGCAGGCCATGCCGGAGCGGCGGTAGCGCTTGCCCTCGCGCTCGAAGGTCTGGCGGTAGGCGAAGATGGCGGCGGTGTCGCGCTTCGCGAGGGTGCCGTCGGCGAGCCACTTGGAGAGGAGGTCGTTGGCGCCGGCGTAGGCGGCGTCGGGGCCGAGCTCCTTGGCGGGGACATGGGGGAGGTCGATGGAGACGATGTTGTGGGGGTTCTTGGCGACCAGGTCGTCCTTGGCGGCGCGGTCGAGGACATCGTAGGGGGGGGCGGCGAGGGTGCTGGCGTCGCCCTGGCCCAGGCCCTTGCCGGCGTTGAACTGGATGGCGCGGAACGGATGGACCTGCGGCATGGAGAGACCTCTCGGTGGTCGGGAGTCGTGTGTGATGGGGCCGGGGCGTGCCCCGCTGGCGCCCGGCGTCTGTCGAGTATAGGGGGCGGGCGGTGTACCCTCTCCGCATGAGCGAAGCCGGTTCGAACGCGTCTGGTGGGCGGCCCGTGGCGTTGGTGCTGCGGACGGAGGGGACGAATTGCGACGCGGAGCTGGCGCGGGCGTTCGCGATGGCGGGGGCGGAGTCGCGGCTGGTGCATGTGGACCGGGTGCTGGCGGATCCGACGCTGATCGAGCGGGCGGACCTCATCGGGTTCCCGGGGGGGTTCAGCCACGGGGATGACATCGCGTCGGGGCGTGTGATGGCGGCGCGGCTTCGGGAGCGGGCGTGGGGGGCTTTGTGCGCGGCGGCGGATCGGGGCGTGCCGATGATCGGGGTGTGCAACGGGTTCCAGGTGATGGTGCAGGTGGGCCTGTTGCCGGGGCCGGGGGCGGGGGAGGCGTGGAGCGTGGAGCGGGCGCCGAGGCCCGAGGTGGGGCTTGCGGCGAACGCGTCGGCGCGGTTCGTCGATCGGTGGGCGAAGGTGCGGTACGAGGAGACGGGGTGCGTGTGGTCGGGGGGATTGGCCGGGGCGGGGGATGAGGAGACGATGCTGCTGCCGATCGCGCACGGGGAGGGGCGGTTCGTCGCGAGCGAGCGCGTGCTGTCGCGTTTAGAGAGCGCGGGGCAGGTAGTGGTGCGGTACGCGGAAGAGGTCAACGGGTCGGCGGGGGATGTCGCGGGGATCGGGGACGCGAACGGGCGGATCTTCGGGCTGATGCCGCACCCGGAGCGGTACCTCGACTGGACGCGGCATCCTTGGTGGACGCGGCTGACGGCGGAGCAGCGCGGCGGGGATACGCCCGGGCTTCGGGTGTTCCGGAACGCGGTGGAGGCGGTGAAGGGGGCCGGGGTAGGCGCGGGGGTGGCGTGATGCGCTGGCGGGGGCTGGGGCGGGGGAAGTGAGGTTCGGGGCGCGGGAGCCGATCGAGACGCGGGTGATCCGGACGGGGTCGATCGCGCCGAAGGCGGCGGTGCCGGTGACGGTGGGGCGGTGTCTCGGGTGCGGGTACCCGGTGGCGACCTTGCCCCTCGACGCGACGGTGTGCCCGGAGTGCGGGCGGGCGATCGATCAGGCGGTGAGCAACGACCCCATCGGGCCCGTTTCGGCGCGGGAGGCGGCGCTCGCGAACCAGGGGGCGGGGCTCGCGGCGGCGGGGCTGGTGCTGGTGGTGGCGCTGCCTGTGGTGGGGGCGTTCGTGGAGGCGGTCGGGTGGTGGCTGCTGTCGGCGGGGCCGGGGCGGGGGCGGAAGTCGGCGAAGTGGCTTCGGTGGAGCGTGCGGGTGTTCGTCGTGCTGAGCGTGCTGGCGCAGCTCGCGACGTGGGTGGTGCTGGCGGATGTGTACTGGCTGCGGTTCTGGGTGGCGAACACGGTCGCGGACGATGTGGCCGCGGGGACTGTGGTCACGCTCGCGGTGGGGGTGTGGACGCTCCGGCACGCGGCGGGGTCGTGGTGGGCGACGCGGCTCGCGGGGCGTGCGGGGGATCCGGGGGCGGCGGGGCTGATGACGGCGAGCGGGCTGGGGGCGATTGCTCTGGCAGTGAGCGGGTTTCTGCTGATCGTGCTCGGGGTGTTCGTTTCGCACATCGCGCTGTACCCGCCCCTGTGCCTCCTGCTCCCGCTTTGGGTGGGGGCGCTGGTGGCGTGGGCGATCGGGACAGCGGTGGGGCTGACGAGGGTGGGGGAGGCCGTGCGGGCGGCGACGGGGGCTGGAGAGGCTTCTGCACCGGGGTCTTCGTGATTGGGTGTAGCCGATCCTGACCCCGCCCGTACACTTCGGTGATGCCTGTGGAACCCGCGGAAATGCCGGTGCGGTCGTCGCGTGAGGTGGTCAAAGAGGACCGCCGGTGCCGGAAGTGCGGGTACAACCTGCGCGGGCTGAAGGCTGGGGACCGCTGCCCGGAATGCGGGACGGCGGTTTCCGAGGTCAAGCGGCGAAAGGACCGGTACGCGGACAACATGACCGAGAGCCCGATGTGGTATCTCGTCGTGGTGGCGTGCGGGTCGGTGGCGATGGGGCTCGCGCTCTTCGGGTCGATCGCGCTGATGATCGCCGAACGGTCGGCGTCGGCGGGGTGGAACCCTCTCAGCCCGTTGGTGGTCGCGGTCGCGGGCGGGCTGATCGCGGTGGTGTGGGTGGCGGGGGTGTGGCTCGCGACGATGAAGCGCCCGCACGGGGAGCACACGATCCGGGATGTGATCCTCGATTCGAAGGTGCTGCGGTGGGTGACGCGTGGGGTGCAGCTCTTCCTGCCGGTGGCGATCGGGCTTCGGTACGCGGCGACGGCAACGGGCGTTGACTGGGTCGCGATGCTGGCGGGGGCGGCGACCTTGGGGTGGCTGTACGGGATCGCGCCGTTGTGCGTGTATTTGGGCAGTCTCGCGGACTGGGCCGGGGACACGAACGCGGGCGACCGGCTGCGTGCGTCGGCGTGGACGCTCGCGGTGATGGGGACACTGGCGTTGGTGCTGGGCGTGGTGCTCGCGACGCCGGTGCCGTTCAAGCTGCTGCTGACGCTGGTGCTGGTGGTGTTCCTGATGGGCGTGGGGGCCGGCGTCCTGCTGTTCGTGGCCGGCGTGGTGCAGCTCACGGTGAACAGCGTGTGGGCGGTGCAGAACTCGGGCGAAGCACGGGCGCGGGAGGAGCGGCTCGCGGAGAAGCGCCGGCAGCAGGTGGAGCGGGACATCGCGAGGGATCGCGAACGCGAGGCGCAGGTCGCCAAGCAGATGTCGGCGATGGACGCGGCGGCGAAGACCCCCTCGGAGGACGACGCACCGATCCCGATCGAGCGAGCGGGGAAGCCGCGGGACGAGGTGGATCGCGGGCTGGATGGGGCGCTCGGACGCGCGCCCGAGGCAGAAGAGGCGTTGCCGGGCCCTGAGACGCCCGTGGAGCCTTATCGGCCGCGGCCCCGGGGCGAGCATGTGATCGCGCCGACGAGCGACGGGACGGGGTACGACCTCGAGCCCGAGGACGACGGTTCGCGGCGCTAAGATCCCGCGGTGGATCCCTCGCATACGCCATTTCGGACGCCGGGAGCCGGCGACAAGGTGCTCGTCGCGATGTCGGGGGGTGTCGATTCGTCCGTCGCGGCGGCGCTGCTGAAGCATCGCGGGTGCGAGGTGGTGGGGGTGTTCATGCGGCTCGGGTCGCCCGGCGAGACGCTGGACGAGATGACGCCGTACGACGAGGCGGTGAACGCGTGCGACCCCGAGAAGGTGAAGATCGGGCACCAGGGGTGCTGCTCGGTGGGGGACGCGGCGGACGCGCGGCTCGTCGCGGCGGAGCTTGGGATCCCGCTGTATGTCTGCAACTTCAAGAAGGACTTCGGGCGGATCATCGACTATTTCGTGGATGAGTACGCGGAGGGGCGGACGCCGAACCCGTGCGTGCGGTGCAACGACTGGCTGAAGTTCGGCAAGCTGCACGAGTACGCCAAGCAGATCGGCGCGGGATGGGTCGCGAGCGGGCACCATGCGCGTGTCGAAGAGCGCGCCGGGCGTCCGGCGCTCCTGCGCGGGAAGGACTATCCGAAGGACCAGAGCTATGTGCTCTTCGGGGCCGGGGTTGACCGCCTCGGCGAGATGGTGCTGCCGGTGGGGCACATGACGAAAGCCGAGGTGCGCGCGGAGGCGGAGCGGCTGGGCCTGCCGACCTTCGACAAGCCGGACAGCCAGGAGATCTGCTTCGTCCCCGACAACGACTACGCGGGGCTCGTGGAGCGGACGCGGCCCGGGCTCGCGAGCGAGGGGCGGGTACTAGATGCGGAGGGGAACGAGGTGGGCCGGCACGGGGGGCAGCACCGGTTCACGGTCGGGCAGCGGCGCGGCGTGGGCGTCGCGCTCGGGTACCCGATCTATGTCGTGGACAAGGACCCGGCGAGCAACACTGTGACGGTGGGGCCGCGCGAGCGGCTCGCGGTCGAGCAGCTCGAGGCGTGGGAGGCGAACTGGCATGTGGACGCCTCGCGCTTCGCCGCGTGGACGCCGATGCTGGCGCAGCACCGTGCGCACGGGGAGGCCGTGGCGTGCCGGGTGCGGGTGATCGCCGATGCGGATCGGGAGACGCCAAGCGGGCGACGGGGCCGGTTCGAGCTCGTGTACGAGCGTGCCGAGCACGGGGTGGCGCCGGGTCAGGCGGTGGTGCTGTACGACCCGGCGGAGCGGGAGCGTGTGGTCGGGGGCGGGTGGATCGCGAAGACGGTGAAGGCGGGGGTGGCGACCGGTGGTTCGGAGACGGAAGGGAACGCGTGAGTGAGAAGAAGGTGCCGGCGGTTTTCCTGATCGGCAACAACGCGGTGAGCTGGAGCGAGCACTGGACCGGGGCGGACCTGAGCGGCGTCGGCACGGGCGATGGCTCTGCCGATGCCGACGGGCATGTGATCGCGGCGACGGTGCTGCGGCGTGTGAACGAGGACTCGCCGATGGCGCCGGTGCGTGCGGTCGTGTCGCACGGCGTGGCCCCCGCGACGGCGGTGGCGATGCTCCGCAAGATGGCGGACCTCATCGAGCGGGCGCCTGAGGTGCTGAGCGCGGAGCCCGGGAACTCGGTGCGTCGCCAGCCCGACGGGGGCGTGCACCGGACGCGGGTGACGCTCGACGCGCTGCGCCAGGCGGCGGCGATGCTCGACGAAGAGACGCGGGCGAAGCTGCTGGCGTCGTTCGACGAGATCGGCCCGGCAATTGACGATCCGCCGGCGGAGCCGCCGCTGGGTGGGTGAGACCTCATGATGATTTGGTGAATGTGTAGTCGGAATTGGCCGCGCTGATGGTGCGCGCGGCCGACGCCGCGATACCTACATGAGCCATGATTCAGCCGTTCTTCAGCCCCCGCACATCGGGAGCGTGTGTGATTCATTGTGGGTCGGCGGTTGAGACGCGCCGGCCCGCAGTGATTTCGTATCCGCGGAGGAGCACGCATGGCCGAAGAACGCTACATCGTCGACCACAAGGTCATCCGAGAGTGGGTCGAGGAGCGCGGCGGCAAGCCGGCGGCCGTTTCGAGTACGACCAAGGCCGATGACGCGGGGATCCTCAGGATCGACTTCCCGGGGTACGGCGAAGACGAGAACCTCGAGCACATCGCCTGGGATGACTGGTTCGAGAAGTTCGATCGCAACGACCTTGTCATGGTCCTTCAGGACCAGACGGCCGACGGCAGCACGAGTCGGTTCAACAAGCTCGTTTCCCGCAACAGCATCAAGGACCGCTGAGCGCCCGACGCCGCGGCAGGGAGCACCACCATGATCACGGAAGCCCAACGCGTCGCCGGCGAGCACGCCTCGCCCCCACGCCCGAACGCCCGGCCGCTGCGGGACGCGAATGTCGGCTCGGGCGAGCGAGCCGTGAGCACCGCGACGGGCGTCGCGCTGCTCGGCCTCGCCCTGAAGCAGCGCGGCATCATCGGCGCGGGATGCGCCCTGGCCGCCGCGGGTCTGCTCTGGCACGGCAGCAAGCGGCACAGCAAGGTCTACTCCGCCCTCGGCATCAGCTCCGAAGACGCGGGCACCTTCAGCAACCCGCTCTCCCGCGATGTGAGGAGCCGCGCCTCGATCACGATCAACAAGCCGGCGAAGGACCTGCACGCCGCGTGGCGAGACCTCCCGAGCCTCGCCCGCTTCTTCCCGCGTGTCGAGTCCGTCGAGGAACTCGACGATACCCGCTCCCGCTGGACGATCCGGATTCCCTCGGGCAAGAGCTTCACCTGGACCGCGGCCATCACGCAGGACGAAGAAGGCGAGCGCATCGCGTGGGAGAGCGAGCAGGGGGCCCCCTTCCGCCACCGCGGCCGCATCGATTTCCGCGAAGCCCTCGGCGGACGGGGGACGGCGGTGACGCTCGAACTGCACTACCACCTGCCCGCGGGGATCATCGGCGTGCTCGCCGCGAAGGCCCAGGGTGCCGACCCGCAGGACGAGGCGACCGAGGCCCTGCGCCGCTTCAAGCAGTGGATCGAAACCGGCGAGATCGCGACCAACCGCGGGCCCGCCGCCCGCGGGTCCGGCATGACCAGCGGCTCGACGCGCCAAGCGGTCTTCAAGGACACCCCGGCCCGCACCGGCACGGCGTCGACCTCCGGCCCGCGTGACCGCGTCGACGAAGCGTCCGACGAGTCCTTCCCCGCCTCCGACCCGCCCTCCTACACCGGCGCGACCGCCACGCCCAGCACCGACCGCCCCTGAATCACGGCCCGAACTCCCTTCACGAAAGCCGACACTATGCGAGCCGCCTGTTGGAACGGAAAGCACGACATCCGCGTCGAGCGCGTCCCCGACCCCGAGATCGTCAACCCGCGCGACGCGATCGTCCGCACCACGCTCACCGCCATCTGCGGGTCCGACCTGCACCTCTACGACGGCGTCATCCCTTCCATGCGCTCGGGCGATGTGCTCGGGCACGAGTTCATGGGCGAGGTCGTCGAGGTCGGCAGCGAGGTCAAGAACCTCCAGAAGGGCGACCGCGTCGTCGTTCCCTTCACCATCGCCTGCGGCGGGTGCTTCTTCTGCAACCGCGACCTGTGGTCCTGCTGCGACAACACCAACCCCAACGCGTGGATGCCCGAGGCCGGCTACGGGCAGTCCCCCTCCGCCCTCTTCGGCTACTCGCACATGCTCGGCGGCTACGCCGGCGGCCAAGCCGAGTATGTCCGCGTCCCCTTCGCCGATGTCGGCCCGCTGAAGATCGAGTCCGACCTGCCCGACGAGAAGGTGCTGTTCCTCTCGGACATCTTCCCCACCGGTTACCAGGCCGCCGAGCAGTGCGACATCCAGGAGGGCGACACGGTCGCCGTCTGGGGCGCAGGCCCCGTCGGCCAGTTCGCCGTCCGCTCGGCGCTCATGCTCGGGGCCGAGCGGGTCATCGTCATCGACCACCATCCCCGCCGGCTCAACAAGGCCCTGAACAACGGCTCCGTCGTCCCCATCAACTTCGACGAGATCGATGTCCACGACGCGCTCATGGACCTCACAGGCGGCATGGGCCCCGACGCCTGCATCGACGCCGTCGGCCTCGAGTCCCACGGCCTCACGCCCGACGCGATCTACGACCAGGTCAAGACCGCCGTCGGCGTCACGACCGACCGCATCCATGTCCTCCGCCAGATGATCCGCGCCTGCCGCAAGGGCGGCACGCTCTCCGTCCCCGGCGTCTACGGCGGCGTCGCCGACAAGTTCCCCATCGGCGCCCTCTTCGGCAAGGGCCTGACCCTCAAGGGCGGCCAGACCAACATGCACACCTACATGAAGCCCCTGCTCGACCGCGTCGAGAACAACGAGATCGACCCCTCGACCATCATCACCCACCGGCTCGGCCTCGACGAAGCGCCCGACGGCTACCGCCGGTTCAAGGAAGAACAGAACGAGTGCGTCAAGGTCGTATTGCGGCCGTAACGCTCACGCCACACCACACGAAGAAGGCAAGTCATGTTTTACCATGATGGCGGCAAGCTCCAGTACCATGTCCGCGTCGATAAGCCCGACCCGATTTTCGCCAAGGCCCTCCAGCAGGCCATCGGCGGCATCCAGGGCGAGATCCGCGTCGCCCTGCAGTATCTCTTCCAGGCCTGGGGCGCCCGCGGGCCCAAGAAGTACCGCGACCTCCTGCTCGCCACCGGCACCGAGGAACTCGCCCACATTGAGATGCTCGCGACCGCCGTCGCGATGAACCTCGAGGGCGCCCCCGCCGAGCAGGAAAAGGCCGCCCAGGACCCCATGATGGAGGCCATCCTGGGCGGCATGCAGCTCCAGCACATCCTGTCCAGTTCGATGTGCGCCATGCCCATCGACGCCAGCGGCACGCCCTTCAATTGCTCGCATGTCTACGCCTCGGGCAACGCCGCCGCCGACATGCTGGCCAATGTCATGGCCGAGAGCACGGGCCGCATGCTCGCCGTCCAGCTCTACAAGCTCACCGACGACGCCGGCATGAAGGACATGCTCAAGTTCCTCATCGCCCGCGACTCCATGCACCAGAACCAGTGGCTCGCCGCGTGGGAAGAGCTCGGCGGCAAGGAGAACCATCCGATCCCCAGCAACTTCCCCATGACCGAAGAACACCAGGAATACAGCTACGCCTTCCTCACCACGGGCACGCCCGACGCGCCCGAGCCCGAGAAGGGCCGCTGGTCCTCCGGCAAGAGCTACGACGGCCGTGGCACCTTCGAGACCCGCAAGGCCGAGGCCGTCGGCGGCGTGCCCGACCTCGGAAAGGCCAGCCCCAAGGCCCCCGTGCAGGCAAGCCAGATGGAATCGTCCCAGCCGTCCAGCGTGGGCAGCTTCATCCGCAAGAGCGAACGAGCGATCTCCGACGCCCTCCGCTGATCGCGATCACCCGAAGGAGGCACCGTGAACATCCCCACGAGCGCCCACCGAGTCCCTTCACGGACCGACGAACGCACCAACATCCGCATCCGCTGCCGAACGCGAGCAAGCATCGCCGAGCACGCCCGCCACCCCGAGCGGATCAACCGCCGCCTCGCCGAACTCGACCGCGAGTGGGATGTCGAGCGCGTTCTCGAAACCAATGCCGCAGGACTCGCCCTCACCGGCACCGTCCTCGGCGTGCTCGGCGACAAGCGATGGTTCCTCCTGAGCGCCGCGGTCACCGCCTTCCTCCTCCAGCACGGCGTCCAGGGCTGGTGCCCTCCCCTCCCGATTCTCCGCCGCCTCGGCATACGGACCGCCCGGGAAATCGAGGCCGAGCGGTACGCCCTGAAGGCATTGCGAGGCGACTTCGATGACCTCGACCGCGACGAAGCCCACGCCGCGGCCCAAGCCACGGGCCGCCTCGGCCTCTGACTCTTGAACGCGTCGCCCGACACCCGGTTTCCTGAAGGATCGAGCGCTCATGAACACCATCGCGACCGCGCGTCCGCAAGCCCGCTCCATTCTTGTAAACGATCAGGCCGCCGACCAGGCCTCGGCCGAGCACGCCCCGGCGACGGACTCACCGGTGTGCCGTGTCGTCATCGCCGACGACCACCCCATCGTCCGGGCCGGCATCAAGGCCCTGCTCGACGACGAGCCGAAGATCCGGGTTGTTGGTGAGGCGGCCGACGGCGGCCGGGCCCGCGAGCTCGTCGCCGAGTTGCACCCCGATGTCGCCGTTCTCGACATCGCGATGCCCGGGACCGACGGCGTCGACGCCTGCCGGGCCATCACCGAGCACCATCCGGAAACCCGCGTGCTCGCCCTCTCGATGCACTCCGCCGACTCCGAGATGCGGAAGATGCTCAACGCGGGCGCACGCGGCTATGTCCGCAAGGACCGCGCCCCCGAGGAGATCCGAGACGCCATCCTCGCGCTGTTCCAGGGAAAGCGATACTTCCCCGCGGGCACCGAGAGCGATGACACCGCACCCGGCGACGCCCGCACACGAACCACGCCGCTCGCCCCACGCGAGCGAGAGGTGCTGCACTTCATGGCCGAGGGCCTGACCTCCGCCGAAATCGCCACCCGTCTGGGCCTCTCCACCTACACCGTCGATACCCACCGGCGCAATATCGCCCGCAAGACCGGCACCCGCTCCGTCGCCAAGCTCACGAAGCTTGCGCTCCGCGAGGGCCTCACTTCGATGTAAGCGGGCTTCTGACCCCCGAGCCCCGGCCGACGACAACATGATCCGCGTTTCACCCCCCGTTTACCGCGGCTTCCGAACGCGGCGCTGTACTACAAGCAGCATGAACGAAGGAAAGGAACGCCGCATGGAACGCGACAAGCAGACGCATACCGAGACCGACCATCAAGACGACCTCGGCAAGCCTCGCTCCGCCGAGAAAGGCCGCTACGACGAGGGCGTCCCCCTCGGCTCGGCCGACTACGAGAAGCCAGGCTCCGCCCAGGGCTACGGCCCCTCCCGCGGCAACCAACCCCCCAAGAGCGACGCCCGCTTCCGCTCGCCCAACCAGGCCGAGACCCACGAGAAGGGTGGCGCGCATGACCTCGACGAGTTCGGCTTCGGCGGTGCCAAGAGCGGTCAGGCCCCGGACCACGCCCCCGATCGAGGTGAAGGCTGGACCGCGCCCGAGCCCGAGGACGCGGAGCACCGCGCGTCACCCGATCGCCGAACCGACTGACGGCGCCGCGACTTCGCGCTACGCCGATAGGGCTGAGTGCATCAGCCTGCGCACAACGCCGTCCGCGTGCTGTTCGTAGGGCCGCCAGCGGTATCTGCGCCCCCACACCGCAACCCCATTGCATCGCGTCCGGCGATCGGGTCCGATAGGGCTTTCCCGAATTCTGAAAGGGGAGCCCATGCTCGTCACCCGCCGCCGTGCCGGTCTCGCCCGAACGATGGTCGCCGTGCTCTGCGCCGCGCTCGCGGTGCTGTTGCTGACGAAAGGCTCGGCCCACGCCTTGGCCTGCGGGGGCACACGGGGTGTCGCCGCGGTGCCGGTCTGCTCACCGTCCCTCGGCTTCTGGAAGAGCGGCCTCAAGCGCACGGTCGTCCCGACCACGCTCGTCAATGTCAGCTTCTGCGTCTACCCGTTCGCGTCGCCCGCGTGCGCTCCGCTCTCCCGCATCGAGGTCACCATGCAGGTTCGCGACCTTGCGACCGGCACACTTGTTGGCACCGGCACGGTCACGCTCACGCCGGCCTTCGTGCAGAACCGCACAACAAGCTGCAGCAGCGTCCTCGTTCCGGTCAACAACCCCGTGACGGGCGGCGCCATCCCGCCCGGCCTCTACACCGTCCGCGGCTCCGCGACCATGATCCTCACCGACGGCACCCGCATCACCAAGGGCGGCGACACCTGCTTCGCCGTCATCGAAGAAAGCATCCCCGACCCCAATCTCCCGCGGCTCGAGATCGAGAACATCACACCGGACGCCGACCAGATCGCCCACCCGGGCGACGAGCAGCGCAACGAGTACCTCTTCCGCAACAACGACCCCGACCACGCCGTCACGATCGACATGACGGCCTCGAACCGCCAGAACAGCCGCCAGCCCACGCTCGACCAGGCCGGCCCGAACGGCACCGCTCCGATCAGCTTCGCCGAGCCCGTGCAGGGCGACAACTTCCCGCTCGCCTTCGGCGACGACCCCGCCGGCCTCGCGTGCATCGCCCTCCCGCCCAACCCGGGCGACCCCGCCATCCCGCAGGTCTCACAGACCGTCACCCTCCAGCCCGGCGAAGAACGCGCGATCATTGTCGTCAGCCGGAGCTGGGCCCTCTGCCAGTCCGGCAGCGGCTGCGAGCAGGTCGTCGAGGGGCTCGCCCTCTGGGACGACGGCACGAGCGCCGACTGGTGCGTCGCCGGCGTCTCCATCGCCAGCACCGAGGCACCCCCCGCCTACGACTGCCCCGACGCGGGCGAGGTCGCCCAGCTCAACCCCGTAGCACCCACCGTGCTCCGCCTCGCCGGCAGCCCCGTCCAGGACGGCCTCGTCGAGCTCGACCTCCTGACCGACGCCCCGTCCGTCAACCTCAACGGCATCCCCCGCACCGCAGCCCTCGAGATCGACCAGGTCGACCCCGAATGGTCACGCCTCATCATCACCACGCAGCTCGACGACAGCGACGGCCCGCAGCAGTTCGACCTCAGCTTCCCCATCACCCTCGCCCCGGTCGCGCCCTCGGTGCAGCCCGGCCCGCCCCTGATCTTCCCGATGCCCGATGTCCCCTTCGGCTTCCAGAACGCCTACCCCACCGTCAAGCTCATGGTCCCCTTCGAGCCCGTGCACACTTCCTTCCCGCCCTTCGCCGCCCAGCTCATGGTCCAGGCCCACGCCGACTCAGGACAGCCGCAGGGTGCCCCGGATCAGATCGTCCAGCCCCTGCAGATGTTCATCGAGCCCCTCGGCCCCGGCGCCCTGCTCGTCACGATCGTCTCCGAGCCCTTCATCCCGAGCCTCTCCTCCTTCGACCTCCGCATCGCCGTCGATCTCCGCGCCCACCTCGGCGCCAACGGCCCCCAGCCCTGCAACCCCGCCGACCTCGCCCCGCCCTTCGGCGACCTCACCTTCGCCGACATCTCCGCTTTCCTGGCCGCCTTCACAAATCAGGACCCCGCCGCCGACCTCGCCCCGCCCCAGGGCCAATTCACCTTCGCCGACATCTCGGCCTTCCTGGCCGCCTTCTCCGCCGGCTGCCCCTAGCCGATCCGGTCTCGGGCCCGGGCACATCCCGACCAGACACACCCCAAAACGACACAAGCCCCGGCCAGGCCGGGGCTTGTGTCATACACGGGCGGAAGGATTCGAACCCTCAACCTCCTGATCCGTAGTCAGGTGCTCTATCCAGTTGAGCTACGCCCGCAACTTGTCACTCCAGGCCCTCCCGGACCCGGCGAGGCGGATGCTAGGGGACCTCCGCCCACTCGGCAAGACTCGGGCCGCACCCCTCGCTTGATCCCGGCCCGAAACAGGTCAACGATTGGGGCCCGAGACCGATCGGCCGAACGGCGGCCGGCGTCCGCGGAATCAGTCGCAGATCCAAGCCCGAGGTCCTCGTTCCCCATGGCCCACACGCTCTCCGCCAAGAAGCGCATCCGTCAGAACGCCGCCGCCCGCGCCCGCAACCGCTGGCGCCTGAAGGCGATGCGTGAGGCGCTCAAGGCCTTCCAGAGCGCCGTTGCCGCCGGCAACGCCGACCAGGCGAACGACGCCTTCCGCTCCGCCAGCAAGATCGTCGACAAGACCGCCCAGCAGGGCGTCATCCACCGCAATCAGGCCGCCCGCCGCAAGAGCCGCATGAGCGCCCGCCTCAAGGCCCTCAAGTCAGCCTGATTCTCCCGAATATCCAAGCCTTTCCCACGCCGAGCCCGGTGCCCGACAAGGCGCCGGGCCGCGTTGTTTCTACGATCGACCCGTGACAAGGCCCAGGCGCACACACCGCGACCGCACCTCCACGGCGCTCCCCCCGCCGGGCTACGCCGACCTCGCCCGCCGCCCGCTCCACTGCCTCGTCTTCCTCCTCCCTCTGCTGGTCCTCTACGAGATCGGCTCCCTGCTCTACCTCACCGACCCCGACACCGGCCTCGTCGAGACGATCTCCGCCTACTCCATCATCGGCCGAGCCTCCGAGGCCTTCGGCGTCGCCGGCGTCGCGATACCCGCGACCCTCCTGGTCGCGGTCCTGCTCACCTGGCACATCGTCGCCCGCGACCCGTGGAAGGTCCGCCCGGGCGTCCTCGCCGGCATGACCGTCGAGTCCCTCGCCTGGACGCTGCCCCTGCTCGTCATCGCCGTCCTCGTCGGGCCCACCGCCGCGATGCAGACCGGGGCGGCCGCCGGCAACGGTGGGGGGGCGGTCGCCGCCTCCGACCCCGCCGCCTGGCCCTGGCAGGCCCGCCTCACCCTCGCCGTCGGCGCGGGCCTCTACGAGGAGATGCTCTTCCGCCTCCTCCTCATACCCGTCGCCGTCGTCATCCTCCGCGACCTCGCCCGCCTCCAGCTCTCGAGCGCCCGCGTCGGCGCCGTCGGCCTCTCCGCCCTGCTCTTCGCCCTCTACCACGACCTCTCCGGCCCCGGGGCAACCATCGACCCCGCCCGCCTCCTCCTCTTCCTCCTCGCCGGACTCTTCTTCGGGGGTCTCTTCCTCTGGCGCGGCTTCGGCGTCGTCGTGGGCGTCCACGCCGTCTACGACATCGTCGCCCTCTTGATTATCACCAAATCAGGGGGATAGATTCTCCGGCATCCCGCGGCCACCCCCCGCGAGACTTTGCCCCATCCGCCCAGACCGCCCCGAATCCCTGCCGGTGTGAAGCCAACGCTGGACTGAACAGGCTTTCATGGGGTACAGTCTCTCTTGCGGCCACTCCGCCGCGCCTCGAAAGGGACGCCCATGGGGCTCGATTTCGCCATCGATGAGCTGTATGCCACCGGCTGGGCCGCGCTCGACACCAAGGGCTGCGAGCCGCACGACGGCCGCTGGGCGCCCACGGTCGACCGCGTCCGCCGCGAGTTCGACGCTCAGGGCCTCTCCCTCTCCGTGCGCCACATCCAGCTCTTCGACTGCTACCGCGCCGAGTGGGCCGACGGTGCCGGCATCCCCGCGGGCGCGGTCGTCGGCCAGACCGAGCTCGAAGCCGCGGTCTACGCCCTCGCGCAGCTCCGCCGCGCGCACGCCGGCGTCTGATCCGGTTGACCCTCTCGCACAGAGCATCTACGGTTGAGGCCCGGTCGGACCGCCGGGCTTGATCAGTCTGTTGGCCCCATCGTCTAGCCAGGTCCAGGACGTCAGGTTCTCATCCTGAAAACCGGGGTTCGAATCCCCGTGGGGTCACTTTCGCAAGCGCCCGGAGCCCTGTGCTCCGGGCGTTGTGCGCGCACACTTGGTACTCTGTCCCGTTCGGTCAGGTGGCCCGAGGGCGGGCCGGGCCGGAGGCTGAACGAGGGGCACGCGCATGACGGAGTTCGCGGGGGCGTTGCGGTCGGACCAGCCCATGGTCCGCCAGATCCAGGTGACGCTGCGTGACAAGATCGTTTCCGGTGAGCTCGCGCCGGGGGCCAAGCTCCCCAGCATGCGCCGGCTCAGTGTCGAGTTCGGCTGCAGCCTCGGCATCGTCAAGCAGGCCGTCACCACGCTCGCCGCGCAGGGCTACCTCCGCTCCTCGCCGCGCCGGGGCGTCTATGTCTCCGACGCCATGCCCGCCGGCCGCGAGGTCGTCATCATCCTGCCCAGCCTCGAGGTCAACCGCCTCCACCTCGCCATCGTCGGCGTGAAGCGCGGGCTCGAGGGCACCGGCCACCGCATCAGCCTCCACGCGGGCGACGCACGCACCACCACCGGCATGCCCGAGTACCTCGGGTCGTCGGCCGTCGCGGGCGTCCTCGTCCTGCTCCCCAGTGTCGGCGAGCACGACGAGCTGCTCATGACCCTCCGCCGCCGCGCCGTCCCCACGGTCGTCGTCGACATCACCTCCCGCACCGTGGGCGCCGATGTCGTCGCCATCGACCCCGTCGAGGCCGGCCGCTGCGCCGTCCGCCACCTCGTCAGCGCGGGGCACCGCCGAATCGCCCTCGCCCGACCGGAGAACGACGCCCGCCTGCCCGCCGATGTCACCGACGGCTTCCGATCCGCCCTCACCGAGGCCGGCATCGACCCCGCGAGCGCCCCCGTGGTCGCCGCGGACCGCGGCGCCGTCGGCAAGGCCCCCGTCTGGCAGGCCGCCGCCGACGCGGTCGAGACCATGCTCCGCAAGGAGCCGGAGGTCACCGCCATCGTCGGCCTCGGCTCGCAGATGACCCTCGGCGCCGCCCTCGGCGCCCGCCACGCCGGCCGCACCATCCCCACCCACTGCAGCATCGTCGGCCTCCTGGGCGACAGCTCCGCCCTCCAGGCCTTCGAGCCGCCCATCACCATCTTCGACAACCCCCTCCAGGATGTCTGCGAAGCCGCCAGCCGCCGACTCCTCGAACGCGTCGACGGCCTCAACGCCCCCGCCGAGTGCCTCCGCCGCCCGCCCCTCCTCGTCGAGCGCGGCAGCGTCGCCCCGCCCGCATGATGATGACTCCCTCACGCCGGACAGCCGCCCCGCACGCACGGGGGCGTGTACGCTGCGCGTTCGTACACCCGCACCAAGAGGAGCCCCGATGCTCGGCGTCATGACCGCCATGCCCGAAGAGGCCGAGGCCCTCATCCACGAGGCACAGGGCTCGACCGAACGCATCGAGCACGGCCGCCGCGTCTTCCACATCGGCACCCTCTGGGGCCGCGAGGCCGCCATCGTCGTCTCCCGCTGCGGAAAGGTCGCCGCCGCCACCACCGCCACCGAGCTCATCGTCCGCTTCAGCGTCGAGAAGCTCCTCTTCACCGGCGTCGCCGGCGCCCTCGATCACGCCCTGAACCCGGGCGACATCGTCATCGCCGACACCCTCGTCCAGCACGACATCGACGCCTCCCCCATGTGGCCCCCGCGCACCGTCCCCCTCATCGACCGCGAAACCTTCGACACCGACCCCGACCTCACCCACGACCTCACCGCCGCCGCCGAGCGCTACACCCAAGCCCACCGCCCCGCCGCAAGCGTCCACCGCGGCGCCATCGTCAGCGGCGACCAGTTCATCAAGAGCAAGGCCCAGGTCGAAACCATCCGCGCCGCCGTCCCGAACGCCCTCTGCGTCGAGATGGAGGGCGCCGCCGCCGCCCAGGTCGCCTACGAGTACGGCGTCCCCCTCGCCGTCGCCCGCGTCATCTCCGATCACGCCGACGAGCATGCTCCGGGCGTCTTCCTGAAGAACCTCGCCTCCATCGCCGCGGACTCCGCCCTCGGCATCGTCCGTTCCCTCCTCGCCCCCGCGCCCTTCGCCGACCCCCACCCCAACACCCCCGGAGCCCGCCGGTGATGTACGCCGACCTCCTCCCCTCCCTCGTCCTCGGTGCGCCCGGCAACAACGCCGACGCCGCCTTCGCCCTCGCCGCCGTCGTCGTCCTGGGCGTCGGCGCGCAGTGGGCCGCCTGGCGCCTCCGCGTCCCGTCCATCCTCCTCCTGCTCATCCTCGGCTTCGCCGTCGGCCCCGGTGCCGCCCTCCTCCGCGGCGGCGAACCCCTCATCGATGTCGACGCCCTCACGGGCCCCATCCTCCTCCCCCTCGTCGGCATCGCCGTCGGCATCATCCTCTACGAGGGAGGCCTCACCCTCCGCTTCAGCGACCTCAAGGGCGTCGGCCGAACCCTCACCATGCTCGTCTCCGTCGGCGCCCTCATCACCGGCGTCATCGGCGCGATCGCCGCCCACTTCCTGCTCGACTTCCCCGTCTCCCTCGCCATCCTCATCGGCGCCCTGCTCACCGTCACCGGGCCCACCGTCATCGGCCCCATGCTCAACCACATACGCCCCGCCGGCGCGGTCGGCCCCATCCTCCGCTGGGAGGGCATCGTCATCGACCCCATCGGCGCCATCGGCGCCGTCCTCGTCCTCGAGGCCATCCTCACCGGCAACCCGGGCGAAGCCTTCGGCGAGGTCGCCTTTGCCATCGTCAAGACAATCGTCGTCGGCGGCGGCCTCGGCGCCCTCGCCGCCGTCATCCTCATGGAGATGATGGGCCGCTTCTGGATCCCAGAGAGACTCCAGAACCCCGTCTCCCTCATGCTCGTCGTCGCCTGCTTCACCCTCTCCAACGCCGTCCAGGCCGAGTCCGGCCTCCTCGCCACCACGGTCATGGGCATCATCATGGCCAACCAGCGCCGCAGCGAGATCCGTCACATCCTCGAGTTCAAGGAGAACCTCTCCGTCCTCATCATCTCCCTGCTCTTCATCGCCCTCGCCTCCCGCGTCAAGCTCGAGCAGCTCCAAGGCCTCAACTGGTGGGGCCTCCTCGGGTTCGTCGGCGCCCTCATCGTCTTCGCCAGGCCCCTCAGCATCATCGCCTCCACGCTCGGCTCCGGCCTCACCTGGCGCGAGCGCGTCTTCCTCATGTTCATGGCCCCGCGAGGCATCGTCGCCGCCGCCGTCTCCAGCGTCTTCGCCCTCGCACTCGCCCAAGCCACCAACGACGCCGGAGAGCCCCTCGTCCCCGACCCCGACCGCCTCGCCTCCGTCACCTTCGGCGTCATCGTCGGCACCGTTCTTTTCTACGGCCTCACCGCCCCCATCGCCGCCCGCGTCCTGGGCGTCTCCGATTCCGAACCGCAGGGCGTCCTCATGGTCGGCGCTTCCCGACTCGCGCGGGCGATGGGCGGCCTCCTCAAAGCCCGCGGCGTACGCGTTCTCCTCGTCGATACCAACCGTGGCAATGTCAACGCCGCACGCATGGAGGGCCTCGACTGCGTCTACGGCAATGTGCTCGACGACCTCGACTTCGAACGCCTCGATCTCCGCGGCATCGGCCGCGCCGTCGCCCTCACCCCCAACGCCGAGGTCAACACCCTCGCCCTCCAGCGCTTCGAGCGTATCTTCGGCCGCGCCAACATCTACTCCATCCCCACCCGCCCCGAGAAGCCGAGAAAGTCCGTCGACGACAAGAAGGAAAAGGCGTCCAAGACCCCCAAGAACAGCCCGCACGGCCGCCGCCTCTTCGCGGGCGACGCCGACCTCATGACCATCGAGCAGCGCGTCGCCAGGGGCTGGGTCCTCAAGGCGACCACCCTCTCCGAAGAGTTCGGTTTCAACGACTTCCGCACCCTCTACGGCCCCGCCGCCCTCGTCATGTTCGTCATCGACCGCGAGGGCGATGTTGAGATCGTCGCCGCCGGTAAGTCCGCCACCGCAACTCCGGGCCAGACCGTCGTCGCCCTCATCGACCCCGACGACCTGCTCATGCCCTTCCAACTCACCGAAGAAGAAGCCGGCCCCAAAGACACCGAGCCACAGACCCCCTGATGACGCGGCTGATTCAGTGAATGCCAGTCGAAAGCCGGCATGGAGCCCCGAGCGTGAGCGAGCGGGCTGGTCTCCCAAACAACGCCGGTGCCACTATCCGCGCAGCCCGGTGCCACTATCCGCGCAGCGGGTAGTGCTCCCTCAAGGCCCGATCGGCGAAGCTCCCCAACCCATCTTCTCCACCAGCGTCCGCCAATAGCTCGTCCGCGGATTCCGCACGAACCGCACCGCACGCCCCGTCGGCGACACCGTCACCACATCCCCCCGCGCGAGCGGCGACGACACCTGCCCATCGGCAACGAGCTCCGTCCCCGGACGAGACTCGTCATTCGCCCGTTTCAGTTCCAGCTCCACCGTCGTATCCCGACCGATCACCAGAGGCCGGAACGCCAGCGAATGCGCCGCGATCGGAGTCACAATCATCCCCGCCGACCCAGGCGACGCAATCGGCCCGCCCGCCGATACGTTGTACGCCGTCGACCCAAGAGGCGTGCACACAATCAGCCCGTCGCCGTTGACCTGCGGCCCGTCCACCCCGTTGAACCGAAGCGCCACCGAGATCATGCGATACGGCGGCCCCGCCGTCACGACGAACTCGTTCACCGCCTCCGTCCGCCACCGCTCCGCCCCCCCGCCCGACCGCACCACCCCGAGCAGCGTCGGGATCTCCTGCGTGTCCAGAGGCTCGTCCGACCCGAAGACCCGCGGCGCATCCTCCGTCAGCGTGTCCGCGTCGTACTCCGCCATGAACCCCAGCTTGCCCGCGTTGATCCCCAGGATCGCCGTCTCCGTCCCCAGGCACAGCCGCGCCGTCGAGAGCAGCGTCCCATCCCCCCCGATCGTCGCCACGATGTCCGCCGCCGGCAGCCGCATCCCGGGCGTCGTGTGATCGATGTCAATCGTGTCGACCAGCTTCCCGTGCCGCTCGATCAGCCCCGCCACGACAGAACGCAACCGCTCCGCCCGAGGCTTCAACCGATTCACCAACAGCACAACACGCCGAGCCACGCCAGAAGTGTAACCACCCCCGCCCCATCACCACTAAACGAAGGGTGCCGTGGAAACACCGCGAAGCGGTTTTTCCACGATGCCCGGTGCCACTATCCGCGCAGCGGGTAGTGCTCTTCAGTCCCGGTTCCCCGAACCGCCGCAACGCGGCTCTTCGGGCCGCCCTTAAGCCTCCGCCGCCGCCGAATCCCGCCGCATCACCTCCGCCTGAGGCCGGGCACGATCCGAGCCGCCCACCGCCGCCCGCACCGCCCCCGCGATCGACGCCGCATCCAGCCCCGCCTCGCGCAGCTGATCCTTCCGGCTGTCCTGGTGAATCCACGCGTCCGGCAGGCCCAGCCGCGTCACCCCGCTCGCATCCAGCCGCATCTCCGCCGCCGCTTCCAGGACCGCCGCCCCGAACCCGCCGACGATCCCGTGATCCTCAACCGTCACCACCGGGATCGACCGGCTCAGGAGCGCCTTCACCAACCCCGCGTCCACTGGCTTCGCAAACCGAGCGTCGTACACCGCCACCCGGTACTCATCCCCAAGGCTCTCCACCGCCTCCATCGCCGTGATCGCCGGCACACCAAACGCCAGGACCGCCGCATCCGGCTTCTCCGCGTCCAGATCCTCGAACCCCGGCGTCAGCAGCCGCGCCTTGCCAAGCTCAAACGCCGGGCACTCGACACCGCAGAACCGCTCCGAAACGCTGTCCCGCGGATACCGCACCGCGCTCAGCCCCTCGTCATAGTCCCGCATGAACCGAAGCGCCGCCCGCAGGCTCGCCTCATCGATCGGCGCGAGCAGCGCCGCCCCCGGCAGCGCCCGCAAAATCGACACATCGCAGAACCCGTGGTGCACGCTCCCGTCGCCGCCCACCAGCCCCGCCCGATCCAGGCACAGCCGCACCGGCAACCCCTGCAGCGACACCTCCTGGAACGCCTGGTCGAACGCCCGCTGCAAGAAGGTCGAGTACACCGCGAAGAACGGCTTCCACCCCGTCTTCGCGAGCCCCGCCATCATGTCCATCCCGTGGCTCTCACAGATCCCCACATCCCACGCACGATCCGGGTACTCGGCCAGCACACGGTCGATCCCCGTCCCCCCCGGCATCGCCGCCGTGCACGCGACGATCTTCTCATCCTCCGCCATCATCTCGACCATCGCCTCGCCGAACGCCTTCGTGAAGCTCCGCCCGCTCGACTTGATCTCCACTCGGCACGACGACTGGTCATAAGTGTGCGCCGCCGGCGAGTGAAAGGTCGTCGCGTCCCGCTCCGCGTAATCGAGGCCCTTCCCCTTCACCGTCTTCACATGCAGCACCATCGGCCGATCGATATCCCGCGCCTCCGTCAGGAACTCGATCAAGGTCTCCAGGTCATGCCCATCAATCGGCCCGACGGTGAGCAGCCCGAACTTCTCAAACCAGGAGTCCTCGCTCACCAAGGCCTTCGTCATCTCCCCCGCGCGGTGATACGCCTCGCGGATCATCGACCCGCCCGGCAAATGCTGCAAAAAGCTCTTCCCCGCCTTCTTCAGGTCCGCGTAAGTGTGGCTCACCCGCACCCGGTCGAAGTACGCCGCCAGCGCCCCCTGCGGCTTGCTGATCGACATCCCGTTGTCGTTCAAGACGATCAACATCTGCCGCTTCAGCGTCCCCGCGTTGTTCAGCCCCTCCATCGACACGCCGTTGACGATGCTCGCATCGCCCACCAGCGTCACCACCCGCCGACCACTGGGGTTCTTCTCCGGGTCAAACCCCTCCCCAGAAAGCTGATCCCCCCGAGCCATCCCCACCGCCGTCGACACGCCCGTCCCCGCATGCCCCACGCGGAACTGGTCGTACGGGCTCTCCAAAGGCTCCGGGAACCCCGACATCCCCGCCCGCGTCCGCAGCTTGCTCAGCTTGTCGAACCGCCCCGTCACCAGCTTGTGCGGGTAGCACTGGTGCCCAACATCAAACAGCAGCCGGTCGTACCCGAAGTCAAAGACATAATGCAGCGCCAGCGTCAGCTCAACCACGCCCAGGTTCGGCGCCAGATGCCCACCCGTACGGCTCACCTGATCGATGATCGCCGACCGGATCTCGGCCGCGACCTCCGATAACTGCTCCACCGACAACGCCTGCAGGTCGCGCGAGCCGGTGAGCGTTGCCAGGTGTCCCATGCCGCCGTCCTTTCCGAGGGCCACGCCATCGGCCCATGCCCGACAATCTACGGGAAAACCCGAGCTACTTTCAGGATTTCCTGAAACAAACGATAGGCAGAACCGCCCGCCAGCGTCTCATTTCGACATCGCCCCGCGAGAGTTTCACCGAGTCCGCCACCGCATGTACACCGCCAGCTCCTCCAACTGTTCGCCCTTCCCCAGTCTCCGCGCCGCCGCCTGCGCCGACTCCAGCAGCACATCCGCCGCCCGCCGAGACTCGTCCAGACCCAGCACCCCCGGATAAGTCGTCTTCCCCGCCTCCGCGTCCTTCCCCGTCCGCTTCCCCGCCACCTCCGCCGACTGCTCCACATCGATCAGATCATCCACCACCTGGAACAACAGCCCGATCGCCTCCCCATACGCCGACACCGCCTCCAGCCGCTCCTCGTCCGCGTCTCCCTCAGGAAGGGCACAGATCGCCCCCATCCGGCACGCCGCCCGCAGCAGCGCCGCCGTCTTCCCCCGGTGGATCAGCTCCAACTGAGCCCGAGCATCCAGCTCCGCCGGCATCCCCCCCAGCGTGTCGTACACCTGCCCCCCGATCATCCCGAGCGTTCCCACCGTCAGCTCCCGCCGCAACGCATCCCGCCGCCCCGCCCCCTCCGCCCCACCCGCCCCATCAATCGCCCAGTACGCCATCGTCAGCAGCGCATCCCCCGCCAAAACCGCCATCGCCTCCCCCGCGTGCTTGTGCAGCGTCGGCCGCCCCCGCCGCAGGTCATCATCATCCAGCGCCGGCAGGTCATCATGCACCAGGCTGAACGCGTGCACACACTCCACCGCGCACCCCGCCGGAAGACTCGCCTCCCCATCCCCCCCAACCGCCTCCGCGCACAACCACGCCAGCACCGGCCGCAGCCGCTTCCCCCCCTGCACCGTCGCGTACCGCACCGCCTCCCGCAGATTCCCCGGCAGGTCCGCCCCATCAATGAACCGCGAAAGCTCCGCGTCCACCCGCTCCCGGATCGCCCCCGCCCACCCCGGAATCGCCGCTCCCACCGCCATCACCTCCACCGCACGCGATGTCCGAACCAACTCATCACCCATGATCCCGCCAGTGTAGAGCGTGCCACCCCCGCCCGGTCCTCCCCGCCCGGTCCCCCTCGGCCCAACCACCCCGTACCATCGCCCCCATGCCCCTCCTCGAACGACTCCTCTCCCTCATCCAATCAGGCGGCTGGGTCATGTACCCGCTCCTCGCCCTGAGCGTCGTCTCCCTCGCCGTCACCCTCGAACGCACCCTCTTCTGGCTCGGCCCCGCCGCCAAACTCGACCGCCGCTGGCTCGACCGCGCCCTCGAGTCCCTCCGCACCGCCGACTGGCCCGCCGTCACCCGCGACGCCTCCGACCAGCGCTCCGTCCACGCCGGCTACGCCGCCCGCCTCGCCTCCGAAGCCATGCGCACCCGCTCCGCCTCCGCCTCGGTCGCCGTCGCCGCCGCCGAACGCTTCCGCCCCGCCATCGAACGATTCGCCGCCCTTCACGCCACCATCATCACCGCCGCCCCCATGCTGGGCATCCTCGGCACCGTCACCGGTATCATCCGCAGCTTCCGTCTCATCGGCTCCGAGGCCGTCGTCTCCGACCCCGCCGTCGTCGCCTCCGGCATCGCCGAGGCCCTCTTCACCACCGCCTTCGGCCTCGTCATCGCCCTCTTGACCCTCTTCCCCCACGCCCTCTTCCGAGCCCGCGCCGAACGCTGCCTCGTCGTCTTCGAATCGATCGCCGCCGCCGCCGAAGAAGGCGCGGAGCGTCAGGACGACAAAGAAACAAAATCGCCTCCAACGAGCCGCGACCGCAAGGGAGCGGACAAAATGGAGCCCCGACCGTAAGGGAGCGGGCTGGAACACCCGCCGTGCCTCCCCAAGCCGACCGATCCCCGGTCGACCATGTCCCCACCCGCCCGATCCCTACGCCGGCTGCTCCTGCCCCCGGATCAACTCGTAGATCTCCCCCGCCGACCCCGCCCCGTAGATCGACTCCCGGAACGCCTCCGCGTTCATCAGCCGGCTGATCCGCGCCAGCGCCTGGATGTGGTCGCTGGTCTGGTCAGGCGGGCTCGCCAAGAGCACGATCAGCTTCACCGGCTGCCCGTCGATCGCCTCGAACTCCATCGGCTCAGCCGGGCGTCCCACCGCCATCGCCAGCCCGCTCAGCCCCGCGCACTTCCCGTGCGGGATCGCCAGCCCGTGCCCGATCCCCGTCGTCCGCGTCTGCTCCCGCGTCCACACCGCCGTCTTCAGAGACTCCGGGTCGCTGACCGTCCCGATCCCCGCCAGCGTGTCCACAAGCTCATCGATCGCGTCCCGCTTGCTCCCCGCCTGCATGGGGGCGATCACCGCTTCGGGCTGCAAGATATCCAGAAGATTCATCGGTTCCCCGGGTCTCGCGCCAAGCCCACCTCCCAGCGGACCGCCGACGCTCACTGAACAAACCTCTCCAACCCCCGCCGAGCCACCGGCCCGCCGAGCAAGCACAGAGTCTACGGCCCCAACCCCGCCCCGGCACACCCACCCACACCCCCGCTGCCCAGAGCCCAACCGGTGCCCCAAACGCCCCGTGCCCGAACGCCCAGTGCCCCGAACGCCCGGTGCCCCGAACCGCCGCGCAGCGGCGCTTCGGGCCGATCCACCCCAAGCGCCCATCCCCCGGTGCCACTATCCGCAAAGCGGGTCGTGCCCTCTTCATTTGGCCCTTTGGCCCTTTGCCATTTGGCCCTTTGCGATCGCCCCCACCCCAAACCAAAGCGCCGATCAAAACCCCGCATCCCCAAGCCACACACTCGGCTTCTTCCCCAGAGCCTCCGCCACCGTCAACAAACTCTCCAGACTCGGCAAGTGCGCCCCCCGCTCGATCGAGCTGAGCTGGCTCACCGACACCCCCGAAGCCTCGCTCAGTTCCTTCAGCGTCCACCCCCGCTCCGTCCGCGCCAGCCGAATCCGCCGCCCGAGCTGCGCCCGCAGCCGATCCTGGGGCGTCGTCCCGAGCCCCAGCGCCTCCGCCGCCTGCGCCAGCGCCCTGTCCAGGTCCTCAGCCCCAAAGGGCTTCGCGATGTAGTCGAACACATCCCGCTTGAAGAGCTGCCGCATCGAGTCCAGCGTCGGATACCCCGTCACCACGATCACGCACAGCTTGGGCCACCGCGTGTGCAGCTCCCGCAAGACCTCCGCCCCGTCGTGCTCGCCCATCTTCATGTCGAGCAGCACCACATCCGGCAGCGCCTCCGAGCACGCCTCGTACAGCGCCTCAGGCGTCGCCACCGTCCGCACGTCGTGCCCGCGCGACTCCAGCAGCGCCTGCAGGTACTCGCGAAAGTCCGGGTCGTCGTCGATCGCCGCGATCGACACCGGCACCACATCGAGCTGTCCGCCGTTGTCGCTCACGCCGTCGTTTCCTCCGCCGAAGCCGTCCACACACGCCGCTCCGGCAGCATGATCTCAAAGATCGCACCCCGCCGATCGCGACGGTTCCGGGCGATCAGCGTCCCCCCGTGCTCGCGGACGATCCCCTCGGCGACCGCCAGCCCGAGCCCCGTGCCCCGGGCGTCCAGCGTATCCGACACGAACGGCTCGAACAGCCGGCTCAGCATCGACGGCGCAATCCCGGGCCCCTCGTCCACCACCCGAAGGCACACCCACCCCACCCCGTCCCGCTCCAAAGGCTCCGCCTCCACCCGCACACCGGCGGGCCCTTCCCCCCCCTCTCCCCCACGGGGAGAGGGTGCCCCGGAGGGGCGGGAGAGGGGCTCCCTAAGCGAAGCGCCTCCCGACTCTTCACGCCTCAGAGCGCCCGACCGCCCGCCCTGTCCGTTCCCGCCCACCCCACCAACCGCGGCTTTCCGCACCGCGTCCACAGCGTTCCGAATCAGGTTCACGAACACCTGGATCACCCGGTCCGCGTCCACCTCCGCGATCAGCCCCGGGTCCACCCGGTTCTCGATCGGCATCGCCCCTGTCTCCCGGTCGATCCTGACCAGCGTGATCGCCTCATCGACCAGCGTCCCGAGCGCGACGGGCCTCGCCCGCGTCTCCCGCGCCCGAGCAAAGTCCAGCAGGCTCTCCCCGAGCCGCTCCAGCCGCCCGACCACCCGGGCCAGGAGCTGCGCCTCCGCGTCGGGCAGCCCCCTTGCCGGGTCCGCCGCCAGCTTCTCCGTCAGCCCCTTCACCACGCTCAGGGGCGTGTTCAGCTCGTGCGCGATCCCCGCCGACATCATGCCCAAACTCGCGAGCCGGTCCGCCCCCTCGAGGTTCCGCCGAGCGGTCTCCAGCAAGTGGTTCTTCCGCTTCAGGTCCGCCGCGACGGTCTCCACCTGGTCGAGCGCCCGCGCCAGCGCCGCCTCGTGCCGCCGCAGCGCCAAGACCGACTCGTTCCGCGAACGCATGATCGCCCCGAGTTCGTCCGCCGGGATCTCCTCCGTCGGGATCAGCTCCCGCCCCTGGTCCCCCTCCTGCACCGCGCGGTCGGCCCGCAGCATCCGGCTGATCGGCCCGTACACATGCTGGGGCAGCACGAACACCTCGAGCGCCGCCGCGATCAGCATGTACACGACTAACAGCGCCGACACGAGAAGCAGGTAGACCCGCGCCGTCGCCTCCCGTGCCTCGGGCACCGCCGTCACCGCCACCATCACCGTGCCGTCGTCACGCGCCACCGCAAGCCGCGTACGCCCGAACTCATCGCTCGACACCACCACCGGCCCATCCGCCGCCCGCGCGTCCGCGATGTCTTCCTCAGTCAACCCGATCGCCGCGCCATCGCCCGACACCACCTCCGTCACGCCATCGATCACCAGCGCCCGCTCGTCCGCCGAGTCCGCCGGCAGCACCGCGAGCAGCGCCCGCGCCTTCGCCCGCTCCGACTGCGCGACCACCCGATCGATCGCCGGGCGCAGCGCGACGAGCAGCACCGCCGCGAGCGCGAGGCTGAAGCAGGTGTGCAGAAACAAGAGCTTCTTGCGGACGCGCATGCCCGCCAGAAGGCCCTTCTGGGGGCGGTTGGGCAGCGCGGGCTTTGTGCGCGCGCGGGACGCGCGCGCGGGCGAAATCGGCGTGTTCGTGCGCATGGCTGCTTGCGGCGTGCGCGCGCCGGCCGCGTCCGTGCGCACGACCACGGGCGACTCGTTCGGGGGAGAGGGTTCACGCGGCGAGGGTTCGGACACGACGCCCCACGATACGCCGTACAGTCCGCCGTGCCCCATCCCAAGAACCCCTCCCGCCCGCGTCCGCAGCAGAAGCCCCGCCGCGCAAACCCTTCGCCCCGCCCGACTTCCGCCGCGTCCTCGGGCCGCGACGCCGCCTGCCGCGTCCTTGCCCGCCACGCCGAGCGCTTCCCCGACCTGCTGCCCGACACCCTGAACACGGTCCTCCGCGAGACCGACCTCGACCCGAGAGAGGCCGCCTTCGCCCGCGCGATCGCCGACTCGGCCGTCCGCCGCTGGCTCACCTTAACCTTTCTGCTGCAACGGTTTACGACCGGACCCGCCGACCGCCTCGAGCCCGGCGTCCGCGCCGCCCTCCTCGCCGGCGCCGCCCAGTTGACCCTCCTCGACCGCGTCCCCCCCCACGCCGCGCTCCACGAAACCGTGGAATGGGTCAAACGCCGCGTCCGCGCCAAGGCCGCCGGCCTGACCAACGCCGTCCTCCGCCGCATCGCCGAGGCCGCGCCGAGCGATGTCGAGCCGCGGGAAACCTGGTCGGACGGGCTGGATGAGCTGCCGCTGGCGGACGGGCGGGCGCGGGTGTTGTCATCGGCGATGCTGCCGGAGGACGAGTTCGAGCGGCTGGGGGTGGTTTCGAGCCTGCCGACGCGGGTGGTGACGGAGTGGACGGACGCGTTCGGGCGGAGAGAAGCGCGGGGGGTGGCGCTGCACGCGATCACGGTGCCGCCGGTGATTCTGAATGCGCAGCACGCGGTGACGGACCTCGCCGAATTCGTCGAGCCGCACGAGGATTCGGGGCTTTTCGTGTACACGGGGCCGCGGGAGGCGCTGGGGGAGTTGCTGTCGTCGCGGGGTGATGTGTGGGTGCAGGACCCGGGGTCGGTGAAGAGCCTCGGGATCGCGGCTGGCTTGGAGCCGGGGGTGGCCGTGGACCTGTGCGCGGGGCGGGGGACGAAGACGCGGCAGCTGCGGGCGATGTTCCCGGGCGCGCGGATCATCGCGACGGACTCGGACGCGGAGCGGCTCGTGGATCTACGGGCAGCCTTCGAGGGGGACGAGCGGGTGGAGGTGGTGGAGATCGACGGCGTCGAGGATGCGGTGGGGTCGGAGGGCGCGGATCTGGTGCTGCTGGATGTGCCGTGCTCGAACTCGGGCGTGCTGGCCCGGCGGCCCGAGGCTCGGTACCGGCTGGGCCCGAGCCAGACGCGGCGGCTGGTGAAGATCCAAGACGGGCTTTTGGCCAGGGGGGCGGGGCTGACGCGGGCTGGGGGGCATGTGGTGTACGCGACCTGCTCGATCGAGGAGGCGGAGAACGAGGAGCGGGCGCAGGCGGCGTGCGATCGGCTGGGGCTTCGGCTGGTGGATCAGCGGCGGGCGTGGCCCACGGGGGCGCCCGGGGGGGCGGCGACGGGGCATCGGGACGGGGGGTTTGCGGCGCTTTTGGCCCGGTGAGGGGGCCGACGGCAAATGGCCACATGGCAAAGGGGCAAAGGGCCAAAGGGCCAAAGGGGCACAGGGCCAAAGGGCCAAATGAAGAGGCACTACCCGCTTCGTGGATCGTGGCGCCGGGGTTGACCCTGCTTTCCCGGGGCGAAGATCAGGCGTCCGGGGGGGGCGTTGTGTGGAATCGCCCGAAGCGCCGCTTCGCGGCGGTTCGGGGCACCGGGACGGGGAGAGGGTCGTGGGTGGGGGGGGGGAATTGGGCGGGGTTCTGAGGGGGGCGGCACGGGGGGCGGGGGAATCGGTATACTTCCCGCCGCAAAGGTCCGGCCCGCGGGGGCCGGGGTCGATGCGACCGCCGGACGCGGACGGTATTGTCCGCGTTCCCGCGTGGATCGGGCTTTCCGGTACCTTGGGACGACGGCGTCTTTGGTTTCGGGGATCCGGGCAGGCGGATGGGCGAACGGGCGGCCGGGAGGGCTCGTCGGTGCAATGCTGGCGGGCGCGGTCGGACCGGAACAACGAACAGCGCCAGCCGGGGACGGACCCCGGGGCCGCGAGCGAGAGCCTTTGACAGCGTGTGGCCCGGCGGGAAGCGCGGGTCCTTGAACAGGAGTCGGTGGTGCACATTCTGACGAAGGTGTTCGTGGTGCTGGCGGCGGTGCTGAGCCTTCTGCTCTCGGCGCTGACGGTGACCTACTCGGTGAACGCGGAGCAGATCCGTCGGTCGTACCTGAGCTCGCAGAACGAGGCGGAGGCTTTGCTGACGAGCCGGGTTGCCGAGCGTGAGATGCACTCGAACGAGATCGCGGCTCTTCGTCGCGAGATCGAGTCGAGCGACCAGCAGGTCGCCGACCTGCGCGGCGAGCTGGGGACGCTGAAGCTGGACCGCGATCGGCTCATGAAGGAGCTGAACGACGCGCAGCTCGAGGCGGACCAGGTGCGGGCGCAGATCACGCAGTTCGGGGCGGCGACGGCGACGCAGGGGTCCCTGATCGCGAAGTACCGCGAGGAGGTCTCGGAGCTGCGTGGGAACGAGCTGCGTTTCCGCGACCAGCGGCTGGAGCTCGAGGACAAGATCGCGGACCAGTCGAGCCAGATCCTGGTGCTGGAGCAGCAGCGCCGAGCGCTCGAGGAGCAGATCGCGGAGCTGCGTGACGCGGCCCAGTCGGGCGGGGTTGCTTCGACGGGCGGGGAGGGCAACCAGCCGGTCCGGACGCTGGAGCGTTTCGTGAGCGGGCAGGTGCTGCAGGTGCGGACCGAGCAGGGCACGGGCGAGCCGGTGGTGCAGCTGAACCTGGGCTCGAGCGACGGGATCCGGCAGAACACGGAGCTTTATGTGGTCCGCGACGGTTCGACCTTCGTGGCGAATGTCGTGGTGACGAGCGTCGAGCTGCAGAACGCGACGGCTCGGGTGACGCTGACGGCCGAGGGTCTGAGCGTGCGTCCGGGCGACGCGGTGCTGTCGCGTCTGGCTCCCTGAGTCGTTCTTCCGGTTGCTGAGGAGGTGCTCTGATGAGCCAGTTCGGGATGCAGATGCCGGGGGGGCGTGCGGCGAAGGGTGCTTCGCCGGATGTGTACACGGCGTTGATGTTCGTGGCGGTGGTGGCGCTTGGGGTGGCCGTGGGGCTGCTCTGGCGTGCCGGGACGCTTGTGGGCCCCGAGGGGAGTCCGATCAAGCTCCAGGAAGAGGGCCGGGTGCAGGTTTCGGCGGATCGCTGAGGGTTGTGCCGGCGTGGGTAGGGGTTGTCGGGGCCTTGGTGGTCCCGAGAAGGTCAGGATGGTTGGCTGAATTGCTTGACACCGGGCGGGAGTGGACTAGATTTCCCGCACGCGAGCCGGCGAGGCCGGTTTGCGAGACTGACAATTTGGGGCGGTAGCTCAATTGGTTAGAGTACCGGACTGTCGATCCGGTGGTTGCGGGTTCGAGTCCCGTCCGCCTCGCTTGAAACAAGAAACCCCCGGCCTGGTGTCGGGGGCTTTTCTTTTGGCCGGTGCGGATGACTCTGCGAACAGGCTTTCGCGAGGTCGGCCGCCGGTGGGGTAGGGTCACAATGCCTCGGTGTCTTCGATGTCCTCGATGAGCTCGAGGACATCGAAGAAGTCGACCACGCCGTCGCCGTTGTAGTCCGGCTTGGCGGCGGGTGCGGTGAACGCGAGCACAGCCGCCGGCGTCACCCGTTGGTCGCCGAAGGTCGTCAGCACGCAGTCGTACACGCCCTCGCTGCCGGCGACCACTTCGACGACGAGCGTGGGCGTGTTCGATCCGACGATGCCCGGGCCGTCGGCGAGTTCAATCCCGTCCTTCCGCCACTGGTACACGATCGTCGGGATGTCCGTCGCGGTGTTGGCGACGACCTCGAAGCTGACCGTGGGCGTTCCGAAGGGCACGATCGCGTTCTGCGGCTCGTGGGTGATCGCGATTGCACCGGAAGCGATGACCGCCCGCTCGGCCGTCGCCATCACCTGAAACACGAACGAGAACTGCACGAAGCCCTGCAGCGTGAACCGGCCGTCATCGATGGTGCGTGGATCGAACGCACCGAGCAGCGTCCCGAGCGACGGCTCGCAGACGCAGCCGATCGTGGATGCGTCAAGCCCTCGGACGATCAGTGGCGGCGGCTGCACTGTGGCGGGGCCGAGCGGCGGGATCTCGAAATCCACGAGCGCGATGGTGGTAGAAAAGAGGGAGACGCTGTCTTCAGACCCCGTGCCGGGATCTCTGTCGGTCACCTGCAACGCAACCGGCACGGGCACGCCGGCGATGTCCGGCCCGCCGTTGGTCCGCTCGGAGATCGTGAGCTCGCGGATCACATCGAAGCTGTACTGCGTGCCGTCGGAGATCGCGTTGATGCTCGCCGGGAGCTGCGACGCATCGCCGATAAGCCGCTCGGTGATCAGAGCGCCGGCGAGCCCGTTGTCGCTGAAGAGCTGCCCGCCGGCCGATGGGTCGATGCGGTACTCGAAGACCAACTCGAAAGGCTGGGCGGCCGCCTTGCCGAACAGCCCTGAGGCCACAAAGCCCGCGACGATTGTCGCGGCACGCGTGATCACGCCTTTGTTGCAGTTCATCGCTCGCTCCTCATGCGTCGTGGCGTCAGCCTCGGGCGCGTCGCCGTGCCTTCTGGATGACCTGCCCCAAGGCCTTGTCCCGCTTCCCGACACCGTATCGGCTTGGCAGCCTCGCTGGCTGACCCGGCGTTCCGGCGAGCGCGGCCGGAGGCCGGTATCCCGGGCTCGAGTGAAGCCGCTCGGTGGTGTGCTCGTTCCCCGGATTCCCACCTTCGCGCTGGTGGCAGCGGATTGCACGAAACAGACGAACGGGCGAGTGTTCGGCGATCGGCTATCGGTACCTAAATCTGGTGTCCAGAAACTGCCCGGTTTGTCCCATCGGACCCTCTCTGGGAGCTCCGCCGGGCCGGTTGTTCGGCTGCCTGTCGATCCGGGGGTTGCGGGTTCGAGTCCCGTGCGCCTCGTTTGAAGAGCCCCTCTGCGGCGGGGTGTTTTTTCGTTTTGTTTGGTGGGGCACGGTGGGGGCGTGCGGCGTCGTCGGCGGGCGGGGTGCGTCCGTGTGTGGCGGCGGGTCAGGAGTGGACGGGTGCCGGTGGGGTCAGCCGGCGTAGTAGCACTCGAGGATGGAAGCCATGTCCTCGTTGCCGTTGGCGACGGCGAGGACGCGGCTCCAGACGCGGTCGGCTACGAGGGCCTGCAGGGGCTGGCGGACCTCTGGGATGGCGGGCCATGCGTCGCGGAGCTGGCGGTCCCAGATGGGGTGGTAGCGGACGAGGTCGTCGGGGTAGACGGTGGTGCGGTCGGCGCCCTCGTCGACGGCGTCGAAGGGCTCGGGGATGTTGAGGTAGCCGTAGTCGTCGGTGAGTTCCTCGCCGGCGGCGATGTCGCGTATGGCGATCTCGAACTTGTAGGCGGTGGTGAGGCAGTTGGACTTGAAGGAGTGGTTGACGAAGCGGGCGTGGTCCCAGCAGAGGACCCAGCGGCCCTTTCGGTCGCGGAAGCAGTACTTGTCGAGGGTGGGCAGGAAGGGTTCGCCCAGCTCCTGGACTTCGGCGGGGGTGAAGACGCGGTCGAGCTTGTCCTGGACCCAGGTGATCGTTCCCCTCGGGATGTCGCGGGTGGCGACGACGCCGTGGCCGATCTGGTCGTTCACGAAGCGTAACTCGGTGTCGGGGTGCATCATCGGGGGCGGGGTCCTGGCAAGGGGTTAGGTCCGGGCGTCCGCCCGGTGTTGTTTCCTAAAAGACCGAGATGCTATCGGGGCGCGCGTGAAAGTCATCTCACGCGGTGCGGGGGAGTTGTCAGAAATTGCGGGCGGGGCTCAGGCCCGGGATCAGGCTTGGGTGGGGGCCGGGGCGGCGGGCGGGGGGAGCTGGTCGTTCTCCCACTCGATGATGGCGGCCCAGCCGCGGCTTTCGGGGTCGTTTGCGAAGTAGTTGCTGACGACGGCGGTGACGCGGAAACCGAGGTGGAGCTGGAAGGAGAGGGTGGGGTCGTTGAGGCGGCCGGCGACGACTTCGGCGGTGTACTGCTCGGCGGAGAGCTTGTTGGCGTAGCGGTGGAAGCCGCGGAGGCGGGAGCCGGCGACGACGCGGCGGAGGCCGAGCTGGCGGACGAGGTCGAAGCGTCCTCGGTCGTAGAGGCGGCGGCCGAGGCCTCTACCCTGGAAGCCCGGGCGGACCATGACATCGGCGGCGAAGAGGGTGGCTCCGTTGACGGGGTCGTGGCCCGTGTAGAAGCCGTGGTCGGTGAGGGCGTTCCAGGAGGTGGTGTCGGGGTGCTTGTCCCAGTCGATGATGAGGCCTGAGCAGACGCCGACGACGAGGCCGGAGCCTTCCTCGACGGCGACGAACTGTCCCTGGGGGAAGAGGGCGAGGTGGGAGCGCAGGTGTTCCTTGTCCCAGGGCTCGATGTCGGGGTAGATAAGGCTGGCGATCTCGGTGATGCCGGAGAAGTGCTCGGGCGAGGTGTTTCGGATGAGGACGCGTCGGCGGGGGCGGGTGCTGGCGAGGTGTGGCTCGGTGTCGGCGGCGGAGGGGAGGCGGACCTCTTCGATGACGGGGGGCTTCATGGAGCGGCTGTCGCGGAGGGGGCGGACGGTGCCCTGGGTGCGGTTGCGGCGGAGGACATCGAGGGCGACCTCGCCGATGACCATGGTCTCCTGGTTGGGGTTGCCCTGGGAGAGGATGCCGTCGCGGGCGAAGGGGAAGTCGCTCGGGGTGAGGATGGAGGCTTGGCCGTAGTTGAGGGAGACGGCGGGGACCATGGGGAGCGAGCCGACGGTGGCGGCGCTGACGACGAACATCTGGTTCTCGATGGCGCGGGCGGCGGCGCAGCGGCGGACGCGGATGAAGCCCTGTCGGTCGTCGGTGTAGAAGGGGACAACGAGGATCTCGGCGCCGGCATGTGCGGCGGCGCGGCAGATCTCGGGGAACTCGACATCGTAACAGATGGTGATGGCGATCTTGCCGACGGGCGTGTCGAAGATGCGGAGGGTGTCGCGCGGGCTGACGCGCCAGACTTCTTTCTCGAAGCGGGTCATGTAGAGCTTGCCCTGGACGGCGTGGGAGCCGTCGGGGGTGAAGAAGAAGCTGTCGTTGTAGATCTTCTCCGGGTTTTCGGGGTCGCGGGTGTTGATCGAGCCGGCGACGATGTGGAGGCCGCACTCGCGGGAGAGCTTGGAGAAGAGGTCGACGAAGTCGGGGACGCGGCGTGTGAGGTCGCGGACCTGCTCTGCCATGGGTCGCATGACATCGCCCAGGGTGAGGAGCTGAACGGTGAAGTACTCGGGGAAGACGAGGAGGTCGCAGTCGTAGTCGGCGGCGGTGTGGACGAGGCCGGTGACCTGGTCTCGGAACTGGGCGAAGTCGGTGATGGGGCGGACGAAGTACTGGAGCGCGGCGATGCGGGCACGGTTCATCGTGGGTCCTGACGGGTGCTGGGCGCGGGATTACGGACTCTTGGTAGCCAAGGAGTGTAGAGGGGGTAGCGGCGGGCTCCCCGTGGCGTGTTTGTGGTATATTCGGTTGTGGGGCCGCGGGGGGGGAGATCGGGCACACTGGGGGTTCGATCGTGTAGGCTGGGAGTGAAACGGTTTCAGTCGGGGCGGGTGCGGCCTTGGCGTGGAGGTGAATGGGCGTGGATCGGCGGGCGCTTTCGTTTCTGGTGGTCGGGGTGCTGCTTGGGGCGGTGGCGGCTTCGATCGGGTACGCCTTTGGGGTTGGGGGGAGTGGCGGCGGGGGCGGGGGTGCGGGGGCGCTGACGGTGCTGCGGCTGGCGCATGCGCTGCCGGAGACGCACCCGGTGCACGCGGGGATGGTGCGGATGAAGGAGCGCGTCGCGGAGGTGTCGGGGGGGACGGTCGAGATCCAGATCATCCCGAACGGGCTGCTCGGGAACGAGACGGCGCTTCTGGAGCAGGTGCAGAAGGGGACGGTGGACATCACGAAGACCTCGACGGCGCCGATGGAGGCGTTTGTGCCAGCGATGAAGGTGTTTGGGCTGCCCTATCTCTTCCGGGATCGGGGGCACTTCTGGCGGGTGCTGGATGGGGATGTGGGGCGGGAGATGCTGGCGACGGGGGCGGCGAAGGGGTTGCGGGGGCTGTGCTACTTCGACGCGGGGAGCCGGAACTTCTACACGACGGAGCGGCCCGTGCTGACGCCGGAGGATCTTGTGGGGATGAAGATCCGGGTGCAGCGGTCGGATGTGGCGATGGAGATGGTGCGGCGGCTGGGTGGGTCGCCGACGCCGATTCCTTGGGGGGAGCTGTACACGGCGCTGCAGCAGGGGATGGTGGACGGGGCGGAGAACAACCCGCCGAGCTATGTGCAGAACAACCACTACGAGGTGGCGAAGCACTTCGTGTTCAACGAGCACACGCGGGTGCCGGACATCGTGATCATGAACGCGTCGACCTTTGAGCGGCTGCCGGGCGAGGTGCGGGGGTGGCTGGTGGAGGCGGCGGCGGACGCGAGCGTGTATCAGCGGGAGCTGTGGGAGGCGGCGTCGGACGCGGCGATCGCGGAGGCGGAGGCGGCTGGGGTGAGCGTGTACCGGCCGGAGCTGTCGGCGTTTGTGGAGAAGCTGCGGCCCATGCTGGAGGAGGAGGCGGACCCGGTGGTGCGGGAGATGGTGTCGCGGATCGGGGAGGTTGAGTAGTGGGGGGGGTGCTGGCGCGGGCGGCACGGGGGCTGACGCGGCTGCTGGAGGTGGTCGTGGTGGTGGGGGTGCTGGCGCTGACGCTGTGCGTCTTGTGGGGCGTGTTCAGCCGGTATGTGCTGGGGAATCAGAGCGGGTGGACGGAGCCTTTGGCGACGACGCTGCTTGTGTGGGTGTCGCTGCTCGGGGGGGCGCTGGCGTACGCGGATCGGTCGCACCTGGGGGTGGACTTCGTGGTGGAGAAGCTGCACGCGGATGCGCGGGCGTTTGCGCGGGTTGTTGTGCACCTCTTGGTGTTCGTGTTCGCGGCGGTGGTGCTCGTCGGGGGTGGGTGGGCGCTGGTGTCGGAGCGGCTGGCGTCGGGGCAGGTGGTGCAGGGGCTGATGGGGATGCCGCGGGGGTATGTGTATCTGGCGCTGCCGATCAGTGGGGTGTTTATCTGTCTGTACGCGGCGGCGCAGTTTGTGGAGGATGCGGGGGCGGGGGAGAGTGCTGATGTCGGGGACGGGGCTGGGGATGCTCGCGTGGGCGGGGGTGGGTGAGCGATGGAAGTCGGGGCGTTGCTGCTGCTGGTGGTGTTCGTCGCGCTCTTGGTGCTGCATGTACCGATCGCGTTTGCGATCGCGATCGCGACCTTCGCGGCGATTACCTCGCTTGGGACGGTGGAGGCGGGGCCCCAGGTGGCGTGGAAGATGGCGGAGGGGGTGGAGAGTTTCCCGTTGCTCGCGATCCCGTTCTTTATCCTCGCGGGGCACCTGATGGGCGCTGGGGGGATGGCGCGGCGGCTGATGAACCTGGCAGGGTCGTTGCTTGGGTGGATGCCGGGGGGGCTGGCGTATGTGAACACGCTGACCTGCATGCTCTTTGGGTCGATCTCGGGGTCGGCGGCGGCGGCGATCAGCTCGATCGGTGGGTTCATGATCCCGGAGATGCGGGAGCGGGGTTACGGGCGGGAGTTTTCGGCGGCGCTGACGACGACGGCGGCGACGACGGGGCTGTTGATCCCGCCTTCGAACATCATGATCGTGTACGCCGTGGTGGCGGACGGGACCTCGGTCGCGTCGATCTTCCTGGCGGGGGTGGTGCCGGGGATCGTGGTGGGGCTGCTGCTGATGGCGGTGTGCTTCGCGGTGAGCGTGAAGAAGGGGTACGGGGCGGGGGTGTGGGTCGGGTTCCGGCGGCTGGTGATCGACTTTGTGTGGGCGGTGCCGAGTCTGCTGCTGGTGGTGATCGTGCTGGGGGGGATTCTGGGGGGCGTCTTCAGCGCGACGGAGGCGGCGGCGATCGCGGTGGCGTACGCGTTCGTCATTCCCGGGTTGCACTGGGTGATCGGGCGGGTGCTGCCGGGTGGGGATGAGCTGAGCGCGGGGCGGCGGGGGTTTGTGCGCGATGCGGCGGCGGGGAGTGTGGAGTGGGTGCGGAAGATGCCGTCGATCTTGCTGGCGGCGGGGAAGACGAACGCGATCGTGATGCTGCTGATCGGGGCGAGCCAGGCGATGGGGTGGTACCTGAACTTCGAGCAGATCCCGCAGGAGATCAGCGCGGGGCTGCTCGGGTTGAGTCAGAACCCGATCGTGATTCTGCTGATCATCAACTTGGTGCTGCTGGCGGTGGGGACCTTTCTTGACATGACGCCGGCGGTGCTGATCTTCACGCCGATCTTTCTGCCGGTGGCGGTGGGGCTGGGGATGGACCCGGTGCACTTCGGGATCGTGATCATCGCGAACCTTTGCATCGGGCTGTGCACGCCGCCGGTGGGGACCTGCCTGTTCCTCGGGTGCTCGGTGGGGGGGACGACGATCGCGAAGGTGACGCGGCACATGCTGCCGTTCTACGGGGCAATGGTGTTGGCGTTGGTGCTGATCACCTATGTGCCTTGGCTGAGCATGGGGCTGCCGCGGCTGCTGGGGTTGGGCTGAGGGGGAATCGTCTTCGGCCGGCTGTGTGCTGCCCCGGTTGGGGGGATTTTGCAGAAATAGAGGACAAGACGCTCCACTTCTCTGGAATTGAGGACTAGAGTATGCGGAACTTGGAGGCCCGAATCCTTTCAGGAGCAGAACAGGAGGACCCCCGTGACCGCGTTTGCCGCTGACAACCTGAGCGTCCCGAGCGTCGTTGACAACCCCGAGCTGGTGCAGTGGGTGGAGGAGATGACCGCTCTCCTGAAGCCGGATCGCGTGCATTGGTGCGACGGTTCGCAGGCGGAGTACGACCGTCTGTGCGCGGAGATGGTGGAGGGTGGGACCTTCATCAAGCTGAACGAGGAGAAGCGTCCTGGGTGTTACCTGGCGCGGAGCCATCCTTCGGATGTGGCGCGCGTTGAGGACCGGACCTACATCTGCTCGATCGCGAAGGCGGACGCGGGGCCGACGAACAACTGGATGGCCCCGAAGGAGATGAAGGGGATCCTTGCGGAGAAATTCGACGGGGCGATGGAGGGGCGGACCCTGTATGTGATCCCGTTCTCGATGGGGCCGGTGGGCTCGCCGATCAGCCAGATCGGGATCCAGATCACCGACTCGCCCTATGTGGTCGTGAACATGCGGATCATGACGCGCATGGGGACGCAGGTGCTCGAGGCGCTCGGCAACGGTGAGTTCATCAAGTGCCTGCACTCGGTCGGCATGCCGCTCGGGCCGGGCGTGAAGGATGTGGCCTGGCCCTGCAGCCCGGACCCGAAGGACAAGTACATCGTTCACTTCCCCGAGGAGCGTTCGATCTGGAGCTACGGGTCGGGGTATGGCGGGAACGCGCTGCTCGGGAAGAAGTGCCTGGCGCTTCGGATCGCGTCGGTGATGGCGCGGGACGAGGGGTGGCTCGCGGAGCACATGCTGATTACGGGCGTGAAGAGCCCGACGGGCGAGAAGACCTATGTCGCGGCGGCGTTCCCGAGCGCCTGCGGCAAGACGAACTTCGCGATGATGATCCCGCCCAAGGAGCTGCAGGACGAGGGTTGGGAAGTCACCTGCGTCGGCGACGATATCGCCTGGATCAAGCCGAATGAGGACGGGCAGATCTACGCGATCAACCCCGAGGCCGGCTTCTTCGGCGTCGCGCCGGGGACGAACTACAAGACCAACCCCAACGCGATGATCTCGATCGAGAAGAACACCATCTTCACCAATGTTGCGCTGACCGACGACGGCGATGTGTGGTGGGAGGGCATGGACGGCGAGCCGCCGGCGCACGCGATCGACTGGAAGGGCAACGACTGGACGCCCGCGAGCGAGGAGAAGGCCGCGCACCCGAACTCGCGGTTCACGGCCCCGCTCTCGCAGTGCCCGTGTGCGGACCCGGCCTACGAGGACCCGGCGGGCGTGCCGATCTCGGCGTTCATCTTCGGCGGGCGTCGCAGCACGACGGTGCCGCTCGTCTACCAGGCCTTCAACTGGTCGTTCGGCGTGTACACCGCGGCGACGATGGGCTCGGAGATGACGGCGGCGGCGTTCGGCAACATCGGCAAGGTGCGGCGTGACCCGCTCGCGATGCTGCCCTTCATCGGGTACCACATGGGCGAGTACCTGAGCCACTGGCTCGACTTCGGGCGGCACATCCCCAACCCGCCGCGGATCTTCAATGTGAACTGGTTCCGCAAGGATGCGGAGGGCAAGTTCATCTGGCCGGGCTTCGGCGAGAACATGCGGGTGCTGAAGTGGATCGTCGGCCGGGTGCACGGGCGTGCGGCGAGCACGGAGAGCCCGCTGGGCTGGATGCCGCAGTACGAGGATATTGACTGGACGGGCCTCGACTTCCCGCGTGAGAAGTTCGACACGCTGATGAGCGTGGACCGGCAGCAGTGGCTGAGCGAGCTGGCGACGCACGACGAGCTGTTCTTCACGCTGTACGACCGGCTGCCCAAGGAGCTGACCTTCATCCGCGAGCTGCTTGTGAGCGGGCTGTGGCGCTCACCGGAGCATTGGGAGCTGAAGGCGAACATCCTGCAGTGAGCTGACGCGGTTTCGGCCGCCCGGCGATGACGCGATCACGGCCCCCCGGCGCTGACAAGGCGCCGGGGGCTTTTCGTTTTGCGTGAAGGTGTGCGGGCTGGAGGGGTGCGCGGATGGGGCTGCGGGCGTGAAGTGGTGCTGGTTGTGTGAGCGCACGGGAGGGGTTATCGCTCATGGATCGGGGCGTACGGCACGCCACGCGGGTTCGGTAGTCGGTGTCTGACGGTCGGGGCGGGAGTTCCCCCCAACCGGGGCGGGTTGCTTGACGGCCGCGCGGTGGATCGTACCTTCGACCCTGGTGCTGCGACCGCGGCGCTACAGGGGCCCGGCTTGTTGCTGGAGGCCCCTCCAAACAGAGACAGGTTTGTGTTTCGTCGTCTTCCCGCGTTGGTCGCCGGATCTTCCCGGCGGCTGCGGGGGTGTCTCTCTGGAGGGATCCTTTATGCAGCGCTCCCAGCTCACTGCCTCGGCGTTTCTCGCGGTGCTTGTGGCTGGTACGGCTACTTCGCTTGCCGACCGGATCGATGTGCCGGCGGATTACGCGACGATCCAGGCGGCCATTGACGCCGCGGCGCCCGGTGACGAGATCGTCGTTGCTCCGGGCGAGTATGTTGGGCCGATCTTGATCGAGGAGGCGATCACGGTCCGGAGCAGCGACGGGCCGAGCGCGACGGTGCTTCGCGGGGCCGGGAATCAGCCTGTTGTGGCTCTGAAATCGAGCTCGGGCCCCGGCGGCACACTCGCGGGCTTCACGGTGACCGGGGGGGTGGGGCAGAACGGTGGTGGGCTGTTTCTTTCGGGTGATGTCGCGGTTGCGGACTGCGTCGTGACGGACAATGAGGCCGAGCGTGGAGGCGGGGCGTTCCTTGCGGGCAGCCCGATGCTCACCGGCGTTCGTTTCGAGGCCAATGAGGCGCGGTGGGGCGGGGCGGTGTTTGCCGCCCCCGGTGCCGAGGTTCTGCTGGAAACCTGCGAGTTTATTGGGAATCGAGCCGAGCTTGGCGGCGCGGCGTTTCTGAGCCCACCGGTGACCGATGACGGATACACGGTGATCGGGGCGAGCCACTTCGAGGCGAACTCGGCCGATGAGGGTGGCGCGGTCTACTCGGCGATGGGCGGGTTCGGGGTTTCTGGGTCGAGCTTTGTCGACAACGACGCTTCGGGCCTGGGTGGTGCGTTCCGGCTGGTCGAGACGCCGGCGTCGAGCATCAGCGGTTCGGAGTTCAAGAACAACTCATCCGGGCTCGGGGGCGGTGCGGTGTCGCTCGGCGAGGGGAGCGATCTGCTTGTGACGGGCAGCACCTTCAGCGAGAACTCCGCGGTCGCGTTTGGCGGCGGGCTCGAGAACGAGTCGGGGTCGTTTCTTTCGGTCGAGGCGTCGGTGCTTTGGGGCAATACGCCGGAGGCGATCGACGGCGTGTGGAACGACCTGGGTGGGAACAGCTTTACTCGACCGCCCTTGTGCGAGGCTGACCTCGCGGCTCCGTTCGGTTCGCTGACAAGCGCGGATGTGATGGCGTGGTACGCGTTGTTCGTTTCGCGGGACGCGTCCATCGACTTTGCCGCGCCGTTCGGTGTGGTGACCTTTGCTGACGCGAGCGCGTTCATCAACATGTACTTGACCGGTTGCGGTCAGTAGGCGGCGTGCGGTACGACGGATTGATGCAACAACCCCGCGTTGGCGGGGTTGTTGCGTTTTGGGCCCAAGAAAAAAGCACCCGCCCGGGGCGGGTGCTGAATGATCGGGCTTCAGAGTTTCCTGGAAGGTGTCAGATGGTGGCGCGGCGGCGGCGGGTGCCGACGGCGAGCAGGCCCAAGCCGGCGAGGGCGCTGGCGTGCGGAAGGGGGATCATGACGAGCATGTCCTGGCCGTCCCACGGGTTGTCGTTGACGCCTCGCTCGATGTTGAGGACGCGGACTTTGCCGAGGTCGGTCCAGTCGCCGTTGGCGACGGCGAAGGCTGCGGCGTTGATGTAGTCGGCGGCGAGATCGCGGATGGTCTGGGTGCTCGCGAAGCCCGAGTCCCCGGTGGCGGCGAGGTCCAGGGTGTCGTTTGAACCTGAAGAAACGACCTGGCCGAGCGACTCCTCGAAATGCCAGATGGCGAGCTGCATGGCCCGCTGGGAGTCATAGGAGCTGAAATCGTCGGCGAAAGCGCCGCCGAGACCGGCCTTGAACTGGGTGAACAGGAAGGCTGTTTCGAGGTCGAGGGCGTCGGTGCCGTCGCCGTCATCGACGCGGCCGCCGCTGATGGCCTTGGTGTTGACCTGAGCGCGGCCGTTCCCGACGAACTCGCCGATCTCGAGGCAGAAGGTGGCGAGGACATCGGTGCCGTTGTCGCCGAACTGGGCGAGATCACCGGTGAGGCGGAAACTGAACACGCCGCCGTTGTTGACACCGCCGGGCTGGGCACCCGGGTAGTCCTGGCCGAGATACTGCACGGTGCCTGACTGGGCCGCCGCCGTTCCCGCAATTGCGGCCACGACAATGGCGCTCACTCTCCGGAACATTGTGAATCTCCTTCGCATCAACCCGCCGGACGGACCGTCCGGGCTGGGACGGGCCGCTTCACCCGGACGCTGGAACAGACTGGGGCGGAGCGAGGTCTCACCGTTGCCCCCGAAACCCAGATATCCCAAAGTTACACCGTGTCCGGTAACCCGACAATGGCCTGATCGGGGGGCATTCGGCGGTTGGAACTGAGGGATTCGACAGGTCTGCAGCTGCAAGATCTTGTCCCTCAGGGTGTTATGTGCCTTTCTAGGGAAAGAAGAGTAATCGATCGCGCGGGATAGCCGCCGAGGAGCGCGCGCAAAAAAAACGCCCGCACAGGGCGGGCGGTTTGGAGTCTTGATCTGGACGCGTTTTAGGCGCCGATGCGGCGACGGCGGACGCCGAGGCCGAGGAGGCCGAGGCCGGCGAGGGCGCTGGCCTGCGGCATCGGGATGACGATCAGCATGTCCTGGCGATCGTAGTTGGAGGCGACGGTGCCGATGTTGATCACGCGGACCTTGCCGATGCCCTGGAAGCCGGAGTTGAGGGCGTCCTGAATGTAGCCGAAGGCGGCGGCGCGCTGGGCAGCATTGGCGCTGCCGACGCCGGTCGCGGTGACATTGAGGGTGCCACCGTTGAGGTTGCCGATAGCCTCCTCAAAGTACCACATGGCGAGCTGGAAGCCGCGCTCCTCGGTGTCGTTCGCGAAGGTGATGCCGCCGTTCCAGAACTCGGTGAAGAGCCAGGCGGTCTCGGAGGAGATGACATCCTTGCCGTTGCCGGCGTCGCCATCGGTGTCCTGACCGGGCGAGGTGCTGCCGGTGACGGCACCGTCGTTCACGCGGACATTGTAAACGCCGCCGCCGATCTGCTCGCCGAGCTCGATGCAGAAGGTCTGGAACATACGGCCAGCCTTGATGCCGGTGCCGGCGATGTCGGTCTCGGCCCGCATGTCGAACGCGCCACCGTTGGCAACGCCGTTGCCCAAGAAGCGGACCTGTCCGTCCTGCGCCATGGCGGCGCCAGCCGTTGCGGCGAGGGCCAAAGCAATCACTCTCTTCATTTCAGACTCCCTACTCACGATTCGGCTCTGTGGCCAGAGCCATGACGGGAACCCGCACCGAACGGGTTCCTGACCAACGAAGGATCGTGGGTGGCGAGACTCTCCTCGTACAACCCCTCCAGATCCTCACTCCTATACGAGCGTAATCCGCGAGCGGATGATGTTCAACCAGATCCCCTACATCGCAAAGTTGGGGAGAACGCCCCTCTCGTCAGTTGGACACGCGCAAGTGTCTGTAGACAAAGCCTTTGCGATCCGACTAGGGATTTGGATGCGATTTGTGTCAGAAGATAGTCAAGAGGTGCTGTCGGTCCGCTGAAAGGGTTATCGGCGGTACGGGGAGCGGGCCGCATCATTCTGAAGGGCGCAAAGAAAGCCCCCGCCGATAGGCAGGGGCTCTCTGTGAGTATGGGTTGTTTCAGGTTGATCAGGCCGTGACGCGGCGGCGGCGGGTGCCGACGGCGAGGAGGCCAAGGCCGGCCATGGCGGAGGCGCCGGGGAGGGGGATCATGACCAGGAGGTCCTGGGCGTGGCCGCCGTTCATGGTCCACATGTTGAGGACGCGGACCTTGGAGCCGAGGCCCTGCTGAATGAGCTGGCCGGCGAGGGTGTCGACATAGTAGTTGGCGAGGGCGCGGACGCGGGCGTTGCCGTCGGTGTCCTCGATGGCACGCTCGTCCTCGAGCTCCCAGATCGCGGCCTGGAGGGCGGCGGCGGTGAGCTTGCGGTCCATGTTGGCGGACTGGCCGCCGTCACCGGAGTTGTCGTAGTCGTAGTGGTCGAGGGTGCCCATGGCGAAGGCCTGGTAGAGGGCGGCGGTGCGGGCATCGAGCGGGTCGGGGTTGCCGCCGCCGACGCCGCCGAGGATGGCGGCGTTGTTGATGTCGAACTTGTAGGTGTCGCCGACGCGGATGTTCTCGTTGAGCTCGATGCAGAAGCTGATGAAGCTCCCGAGGTTCACGGGGCCGGAGACGCCGACCATGTTGAACTCGCCGCCGCCGTTACGGCCGCCGTACGGGTTCAGGCTGTCGAAGCGGACGGTGCCGTCCTGGCCGACCTGGGCCATCGCGGAACCGGCCATGAGAGCGATGACGCTCGCGGTGATCACATTCTTCATTTCTCACTCCTCCTCGGGGCGCGCACGGCAAGCCCGGCGCTTCTCGACGCTCTTCTGAAACAGACCGCTCTTTCGAGAGGGTCAGACTGCTCCCGGCACCCGTACGGAGCATACCCCCGGTTGTTGCCACCCGCAATTGGGTGTGTTGCAAATCGTTGTGATGTATGCGTTTACAGCAAAGCGGAGTGGCTTATGCGGACGCTTCGTAGGGGCTGTTCAGTCAAGCGTGCGGTCAAGGTCCGCGTAACGGTCCCGGAGTGACGCGATGAGCATCTCCGGATTCCTGACGCGGGCGAGGAGGGCCAGCGCGTCGGCGGAGTTGCCGGCTTCCAACTCGAGCTCCGCGAGGGATATCAGGGCGTCGGGGTCCTGGGGACCCAGCCGCAGGGCTTCGCTCAGTTCCTGCCGTGCCTGATCCGTCCGGCCGAGGGTCCGGAGGGCGGCGGCCTTCCGCTCGTGGAGTTTGGCGAGCGCTGCGGGGCTTCCCCCTTGGAATCGGGCGAGGCCTCGATCGGCGACGGCGATGGCATCTTCCGCGCGGTCCGAAGCCTTTGCGAGCAGCGCTGCGAGCCCCAAGTAGGCGGACACCTCGTCAGGCGCCTTTTCGATCACCGTTCGATAACTCGGTTCGGCCGTTTGCATGCGGCCCAGAAGAGCTGCCGCCTCCGCGACGATCCAACTGCGGTAGGCGGATCCGTCTTGTATGGCGGTGGCGATGTCGAGCGCGGTGCGGGCATCGGCCTCGCTGCCGGACAGGTGGGCGAGGTTCAGCCAGGCCTCGGCGACGAACAGTGTGGCTGTGGGCTGGTCGATGCGCTCGAGCTGGGCTCGCTTGGCATCGCGGAGGTTATTGGGCAGGATGTCGATGGCGGCGACGAGGAGCGGGAGGCGGCCGGGATCTTCGGCGGCACCTTCGAGGAGCGCGAAGGCGCGATCGGTGTTGCCGGAGCCTGCGAGAGCGGTGATGTACAGGGTGAAAGCTTCGGTGGGGGGGGACTCAGCGCGTTGGCTCTCGACGCGGGCGCGGTGCGGTGCGAGTTGGGTGAGAGCGCCGTTGAAGTCTCGTTGCTGATTGAGCAGGCTCGCAATGAGCAGATCGGCCTGGAAGGTATCGGGGCGGGAGAGTTCGGCGAAGCGGCGGGCGGCGTCGAGGGCCTCGTCGAGGCGACCGGCCGCCGCGAGGGCTCTCGCGAGGTCTCGCGAGGTCGCGGGGACATTCGGGAGTGCACTGGCGGCCTCGCGGCTGGTTTCGAGGGCGGCGGCGAGGTTGCCGGTCTGGCCCTGGATGACGGACCGGAGCCGCCACGCGGCGTAGTTGCTGGGGTGATCGGTGGAGTAGTCGGCGAGTTCGTCGATGAGCTGTTCGTCAGAGATAGAACCGGCGGCGTGGCGCGTTGCGATGGCTGCGAGTGCTCGCTCGTGGGGGGGGGCGTCCGGGGGGATTGTTGAGGCAACGAGCTGGGAGTAGGCGCGGTTACCGGAGGCTTGGGTGTCGAAGACGGCGAGTTCGGGCGCGTTTGGGAATGCTTCGCGGGCCTCGGCGAGGAGGGCGGCCTGGGCTTGGGCATCACTTGCGGCGACGGCGGCTCGGATCGCGTTCACCCACGCGTCGGCGTTGTCCGCGTCGCGGGCGATGAGTGTGAGCTCGGGGAGGGCGAGATCGGCGCGGCGGTAGTTGAGGAAGAAGTCAGCGATGACTTGGCGGCGTGGACCGAGCTCGGATTCCTCGGGGAGTCCCTCCAAGACACGGCGGGCTCGGTCGAAGTCGCCCGCGGAACCGAGGATGCGGGCGATCTGGTTCCGCTCGATGTCGGTGGGTTCGTTGTCCGCGAGGAAGTCTTCAATGATGCGTACGGCCGTGGAGTTGTCGCCGGATTGGCCGTAGAGGCCTGCAAGGTTGAGGATCGTCCCGCCGCCGTTGCGAGTCGTGATCCAGGTCTGGTCGTCGATGGCGTCGTCGTAGCGGCGAAGGCGTTCAAGCAGCTCTGCTCGCTGGCTGCGGGCGAGGGGCGGCAGGGCGTCGCCGACCTCGAGGAAACGGTCGAGGACGGCGTTGGCCTCGCGTTCCCGGCCGTATTCGAGGAGCATTTCGACATAGGGAAAGAAGGCGAAGGCGCGTTCGTTGTCGCCGACGGCGCGGGCGTAGTGCTGAGAGGCGAGGTCGATCGCGGCCGCGACATCCTCGGGGTCGGACTGGGTCTCGGCGCTCTTTTGATAGGCGAATGCGGTCAGCGCGAGTGCGTCGTAGTCATCAGGCATGACCCGCAGGACCTCGGTCAGTTGTCCGAGGACGCTCGACAGTTCGTTGGGCTCCGGGTCGGAAAGCAGAACTGCGCGGGCGTTGTAGATCTTCCAAGTGAGAGCCTCGTTGCCCGAAATGGCTCGAAGGCGCGAGACGGCGGTGCGTGCGAGCGCGAGGTCCTGCCAAGCGCTCGTGGATTGAAGCACGGCGAGTTGTGCGGCGGCGGAGTCCTTGAAGTCATCTGACAGGTCTGCGAGGGCTTCGGCGGCCGCGGTACGGTCGAAACGGTCGAGGAATGCGACGAGAGCACGACGCCAACGCAGAACTTCGTCTTGTGGGGCCTGATTCAGTTGCTGCTCGAAGACATCGCGAGCTTCGGCGAGTTGGCCCTGGGTGGCTAGTCTGGTCGCAAGCGATGTCGCCAATGGTACACGCGGTTGCTTGTTCATGAGCGTGCGCAGAAGGTCATTGGCAAGCTCTGGGTCGATCGCTGCAAGCGTGTTCGCGAGCCTGAGGATGCCGTTGGAGTCCGGCACCGCGTCGGCGTCCATGATCGTTCGAACTTCCTTGAGGGCTTCCGCGGTTCGGCCGGCGATCAGGAGTGCTCGGGCGAGCCGTGCCCGCGAGATCTGGTCGTTCGGGAAATCCTCCATTACCGAGCCGAGGCTGTCGGCGAACGCGGACGCGGCTTGGGTATCGCCGCTGGCTTCTACTCGACTCAACTGGCGATCCTGGCGTTCGAGCAAGTCCGGGAGCGTGTCCGCGGTGGGTTCGGGAGCATCTCGTTGACCGAGCGCGGCGAGCGAGCGGTTGCGGGCATCTTCGGCTCTTTGGCGGGAGATCCCGCCCGTCTCCAATGCGTTCGCGAATGCCACTGCCGCGGCTCTGTGGTCGCCGACCGTTGCCAGTGCAAGTCCGCGTATGTACTCGCCGAGAGCGAGAAGTTCCGGATCATCCGGCTCGAAGTTGGAGAGGGATCGGATAACGCGGTCATGCTCGTTGGCGTTGAGGGCTTGCCTTGCGGCGATAATCGTCTGCCACGGAGTACCGTCCGCCGCCTGACCCGGCAGCTGGTCGCTGCTGGCGGGGGGGGGCGCCTGATCGGTGCGTTCGTCTGTTCGTTGCGGTGATGGCCTGATGATTGCGGTCCACCCCTTGGCATCCTCATTCTCCGCGAGCGCGGGATCGTCTAGACGAGCGGCATATTCCGCGGCATCGGAGTCGCGGCTGGCCCACCATGCTCTACGCGTCATCTCGATGGCGAGAGGCGGGGCGATCTCGTCATCCGCGAGGGCGCGGGCGAGGACATCATCGGCGAGAGCGTCAAGTTGTGAGCGATCCGCGTCATCCGGCTTGACGCCGCGAAGTTCTGCACTCTTGCGGTCCTCCTGTGCCAGGGTTCGCAGCCAGTCGACGAGATTCGCCGCCTGCCGAGCGGAGACCGGAGGGAGAGCGGCGGCAAGCGTCGCAAAGCGGCGGGCCTCGGCTTGGTTGGCGAGGGCGCTTTCAAAGGTTGAGCGGATGAAGAGGTACTCGGGATCGGTCTCGAATCGTGCCTCGATGCTTCGCATGTAATCGGCCTGCTCCTCGATCGGGCGGCCGGCGTTAAAAAGCGTATCGATGTAGCGACTGTGCGACGCGAATTGGTCTGGGAACTGCGATGTGATGGCCGCGGCCGCGGCGATGGCGTCGTCGTAGCGGTCGAGCAGAACCAACGCGTCCGTCCGGATTGACAGCGCGAGCATGTTGTCGGGATCGGTGGAGAGGATGCGTCCTGCAAGATCGATGCATTCGGTGAGGTAGCCCCGGGCGCCGTACAACTCAAGTAGGCGTTCCTGTGCCTCGAGGTCGTCGGGTCTGAGGTCGACCGCCGCGCGGAGGGCGGCGATCGCTTGGGCGAAGTGGCGCTCGTTCGGCAGTTCGACCGCCTGGCGGCACTCCGCGAACGCGATGAGTACCTCGGGATCAGTCTTGACGCGGCCGATGTACTTGCCCAGCAGCGGGAGGGCCGCCTCGAGTTCTCCCGCGTTGTAGAGCGCCATGCCCTGCTCGCGGGCCCGGGCGATCTCCTCGGCGTTCATGCTGCGGCGGACCATCAGGGCGCCGCCGATCGCGCCCGCGCCGAGGGCGAGTACGACGATGAGAATGATGAGCCGGCGGATGCCTCGCTTGGTCATGAACTGGCCTCAGGTCTTGAGTATGTACCGTACGGTATCGATGATGATGCGCAGGTCTCCGATGAAGGACTGGTGCTGCACATACTCGAGGTCGTAGCGTATCCACTCCTGGAAGTCGGTCTGGGGTTCTCTGGTGCGGCTGACCTGCCAGAGCCCGGTGACGCCGGGGCGGACGCTCAGTCGTGCCTCGCGCCATGCGGGGCAGTACTGGTTTTCCTTGTCGGGGCTGGGTCGTGGGCCGACGACGCTCATGTGGCCCGCGAGGACATTGAGGAACTGCGGGAGCTCGTCGAGCTGGTATTTCCTAAGGATCCGGCCCACCTTGGTGACGCGTGGGTCGTTCTCCATGAAGAACTGGGGGCCGTCGGCGGCGTTCTGGGCCATGAGCTCGGCCTTGATCTTCTCGGCGTCGCGTCGCATGGTGCGGAACTTGAGGCAGGGGAATTCCCTGCCCCCGAGGGTCTGCCGGCGGTGGGCGAAGAAGAACGGGCGGCCGTCTTCGATGACGATCGCGATCATGATGGGGACATAGACCGGGATGGTGAGGATGAGGACGAGGAGGCTGAAGAGGATGTCGAACGATCGTTTCAGGGCGCGGTAGCCGAAGCCGCGGGCGGTGAGGCTGGGCATGGACCAGTGGGGGGAGCGGACGAGTGCCCAGTCGATGTCGCGGTCGGCGGTTTCGGGCTCGCTGGCACGGGTGTCCGGGAGAACAACGGGGCCGACGAGCACGGCGTGGGCATGGAGGTGCTGCCCAGCGCCGATCCAGGCGGGGCCGACGATGCGTGCGTTGGGATCGATGGTGGCGGACTCGTGGATCCAGACGCCGGGCTGAGCCTGGTAAAGGTCGGCGAGGACCGCGTTGGGGTTCGTCCACACCGTCAATGCCTTGCGGAGCCAGCGATCGTGGTCCTCGGTGTCTGACTCGGCGAAGCTGTCCCCGTCGACGACGAGCGATTCGATCGCGGTCGTCGGTAAGCCTGCGCGGAGGGCGGAGCGGGCGAGGCGATCGCTGTCGGCCTTTCGCCAGCGATCGGCGAGCGAAGGTTCTGCGGTGATCCAGGCGCGATCGGCGTGCTCGACGGGTCGTGAATAAGTGCGGCGGAAGGCGACGGACTCGCCGGAGACGACCACATGCTCGGCGTACTCGGCCGGCTCGCGGACCAGGATGCGCAGGCGGAGGAGGCGAGGGGCGGCCCAATGGAGGCGCTTGAGAATCTTGGGGAGGGGGAGATGGACGGATTGATCTCTTCGCAGCAGCAAGTAGAGCGCAGGGCCGGAGCGTTCGACCGGCTTGCGCTGTCCGGGTCGGACCACCTTGATGCAGCGCGAAGCCCAGAAGAGATCGTGCAGGCGCAGGGCGTCGACGCCCCAGATGTCCTGGGCGTGGCGGCTCGGAGCGTCCAGCGCCGCCGGCGGAGCCGCGACCGGGACGGTGCCGGGCGCCTGCGTCATCCGGTCTTCCTCTCTTCGCCGACCATGACATCGGCGGCTTGGAGGGATGTGGGGATGAGGGCGCCGCCCGGGCGGGCGGAGTTCCGCCGGGAGACGGACGAGGTGGGCGCGAAGCTTCGGTTGTAATCGACGGAGTTTGCCTTGTTGAAGACGACACCGACCGAGCGGGCGTTCAGGCTTCGCAGCCGAGCGGTGGCCATGCGGAGCATCCGCGTATCGAGCCCGCGGGAGACGATGAGCAGGTTCTGATCGACGATCGGGACCATCGCGGAAGCCTCAATGCTGCCGAGGATCGGGCCTGAATCGAGGAGCACGACATCGTAACTCTGGCGGGCTTCGAGCAGGAGGTGGTGCAGCGAGATGCGGCAGAAACTGTCCGAGGCCGTTTCCGACTCGGACGCGGGCAGCATGTGGAAAGCCTCGCCCTCGATGCGGACGACGAGTTCGGACAGGGAAAGTTCCGGCGTCGGCTCGTAGTGACGCGGTGTCACATTGAGCGAGCGGGTGAGCCCGCGGCCGACCATATCGGCGTCGATGATGAGCACGCGGCGCCGCGTGAGGGCGAAGGACCGGGCGAGCAGGCGGGAGATCGTGGTCTTCCCGTCGCCGCTCTGCGGGCTGGTGACTCCGAGGACGAGGCAGCCCGGGCTGCTGCGCGCGTCGAGCATGACGCGGAGGAAGTGCAGCGAGTCTTGCACATTCGCCTCGGTCTGCTCGTCATGGGCATCCGTGAACTCCGGCACCATGCCGAGCAGGGCGAAGTCCGGGGCGACGCTCGAGATGTCGTCCGCGATGCGCAGCTTGGGCACGAGCAGGCCGAACAGCGCCACCGCGGCCACCCCCATGCCCGCCCCTCCCATGAAGCCCATGCCCGCGAGCGGGACGCGGCGGTCGGTCGAGGGTTGCAGGGGACGCTCGGGTTCCTGGGCGACGCGGATGCGTCCGACGATCTGAGCTTGTTTCTCGACGCGCAGGCTTTCGAGACGGCGCTCCGCGTCTTCGAAACGAGCGTTTGCCTCATCGGCTTCCTGTCCCAAGGCGAGGATTTCCAGGCGGGTCTGCGCGATGCTTCTGATCTCAAGATCGAGCGTCCGCTTGCGCTCCTCGAGTTCGCGGACGCGTTCGGCCCGGGCGGAGGCGCGTTCCTCCGGCGTCGCACCGGATGGCAAGGCATCGGTGACGCCGCCCGCGGCTGCGGCGAGCTGATCCTCGCGTTCGGCGATGGCGGCGTCGACGGCGCGCAGCTGGGCTCGGGCCCAGCGGGCCTCGCGGTGTTCAGGAGTGACCGTCTGAAGGAGCTTGTTCAGCGCTTGCTGAAGGTCGCGTCTCTCCGCGGTGAGTTGTGCGAGTTCGGGGTCGATACCGGGACCTGAGCTCGCATCCTCGGGTGTTGCCGAGCTGGCGCTTGCCCGCAGTGCCGCCAGTTGCTGGTCGATCGTCGCGAGCTCGCTTCGCCGCTCTTCCTGAGCGGCCTGAAGATCCTCTGTTCCGGCCTCGCGGAGCGAGGTGTTCAACGCGAGCCGCCGCTTCTGATCGCGCTCGTTCAGGTAGTCGGTCCGGAGCTTCTCGAGCCGCCGCTCGCGCTCACCGAAGGTCGTCGCCTCGTACTCGCGGCGGATGTCCTCGTATGCGCCCAGCACGGCCTTTGCGGCGATGCGGGCGAGGTTGGGGTCTTCGTCCGTGACGGACAGGAAGATCTGGTTGCTGCGGCTCGGGGTGCTGATCTCAAGCGAGCGGCGGAGGCGGATGAGGCCGGCGGCTCCGGTCGGCCAGCCGGCGGCGCGGAGCTCGTCGTTGAGCAGCGCGTTGTTGAGCACACGCTCGCTGTTCAGTGAGGTGGCCTGCTGGCGAACAAAGGCATCGAACGCGGGGAGATTCTCGTTCAGCTCGTTCTCGTAGAGTAGGGCCGGGAGGGTCGGGGCGGCTTCCAGAACTGCCCGGCTCGTGTAGGCGGGGGGAACGAGCGTGTAGCCGACGACCGCCCCCGGGATGGCGAGGAGCAGGCCGAGAACGGCCGCGAGGAGATAGCGGCCGCGGAGCGCGCGGTGCACGATGAGCAGCGGGTTGGGCCCGGCGGCCGGCTCTCCGAGCTGGTCGTGCATGGCGCTGTCGCCGGTGGAGCCGAGCTCTTTCATTGTGCGGGTCCTTCCGCGACGCTGGTGAGCACATCATCGACCAGGCGCAGAGCGGTCGAGACGATCTCGGCCCTGCGGGCGTCGGTCATGTCGGGCGGGGTGATGATCTGGACCTGCGCTGCGCCGAGGCGAGCGCGGGCACGCGAGCGGCCGGCCTGCTCGATGAGGTTGAGGTCGGGGCCGAAGGGGGAGTCCTCGGCGATGGGAACGGCGAACAGGTTGGTGACGACGATCGACTGGGTCTCGATTTCCACTTCGCGCGTGAAACGATAGCTGGAGGCTTCGATGTCGTTGCCCTCCACGGTCACAGGTATGCGGCGGCGGTCCGCCAGCTTCCATCCGTGGGCGGGGTAGCAAACGGGCGGGTAGTGCCCGATCATGTCTCGCACATCCCCGCAGTGCACGATGAGCAACTCGAACGACTCACCGGTTTGAGCGTTGGTATAGCGGCGCTGGATGATGCGGTTGGGCTGGAGGAGCTCGACCGCGGCGGGTGTCGTCGGGATGTCGACCCCGAGCCAGGCACCGGCTTGGTGCGGGACAGCGTCGATCTTCAGGGCCACGGCCTTCAGGTAGCCCTCCGCCTGGGGCGATGGGCGGAACGGCGCCGAGCCGGAGAACAAGAGCATCGCGGACAGGATCACCGCGGCCGCGATCGGCGGGGCGAATTTGAAGAGCAGGGACGGGCGGCTCACGCGGGCACCTCCGCAACGGGGTAGGGGTCGATCGGCACCTCAAGCCAGCGCAGCACGATCAGACACAGCCACAAGATGCCAAGGGCGAGACCGAGGACCGCCCAGCCGCCCACATCGTGCACGAGATCGGCGGTTTCGGGCGCGGCGTAGCCATAGGCCAGCGTGGTAGGGATGAGCCGGATGATGTTCACGACCAACGCGATCAGCGGGCTGAGGATGAGCAGGAGTATGCGGACGGAGCCACGCATGGGAACCGAGAAAACGAAGGCGAAGGTGATGAGGGCGAGGGCGCTGACCATGCGCATGCCGTTGCAGGCTTCCGCGACCGCGACCTGGCGGCCGTTGAGCTCGAGCAGGATGCCGTTGCGGACGATGCCGACATCGAAGAGGTAGAAGACATGCTCGGTGACATAGGCCGAGGCGTGCTGAAGCGGGATCGCCACATGCTGGCGGAACCGCCCGGGGACCGGGAACAGGAAGAAGAGGGCGATGATGCTCGGCTTGAGCAGCATCGGGAGGCGGTGTCCGAGGACCGAAACGATGGCGCCGAGCACGACCACGAGCGCCCCGAGGTGCTGAAAGATGTCCGTTGCGGTGCGCCAGCCGGCTTCGATGAGCACCCAGCCGACGATCACGGCGATCGGGCCAAAGAGCGATGGCTGAGGCTTCCAGCGGCGCAAACGGGTGCGACGCAAGACGCCGAGCCAGATCGCGATCGGGATCGCGAGCAGGATGTGCGAGTCCTCTGGGTTGCTCCACGCGCGCTGGAAAATCTCCGCCCACACCGCCCAGGTCGCGCCGATCGCGAGCAGGGTCAGCGCGGCCGTGGCCACGGCGAATCTTGTCCATCGCGGGTGCTTCATCCGCTCCTCGTTCGTCCTGGGCTCGTTTTCTTGTTGGCATGATCATCGGTCGCGGGCACGACCCGATCGACCACGACCTCTCCCCTGCGGACGATCGCGCCGGGAGCAATCACCGAACGAACAACGATCGCTTCGGCCTCGACCACTGCTTCATCGGCGACCACCGAGTGCGACACCACGGCTCCCGGATCGACCCGGGACCCCTTCGCGATGAGGGCACCACCAAACCGCCGTCCTAACAGGCTTGAGCCCGAGGCACCGACCACCGTGACATGCACGGGATCAACGGGATCGAATCGGCCGAGCTGCTCCATCGCTCCAAGGTAACCGCTCAGGAAGCGAACAGGGTACGAGGGGCTCGAAACGACGCTCTGGACGACGCGGAAGCCGTTCCTGGCGGCCGCCGGTAGCCACTGCTCCTTGAGGTCGATGAACCCGATTCTGGGGACGAGCGCGATCGCTTCGAGGTCGGCGACAACGACGCCGGCAAAGGTCCCGTCCTCGTGAACACCCACGGTGATCTGGCCGGGAAAGTGCCCGCGCACCAGATCGCACACCAGCTGCGGCTCGAAGGCTCGGCTCCCCTCAAGGGCCACGACGGGCGAGGTTGCCTCGATCGCGTCGACCGCATCGCGAAGGGCTCCCGCGGGTCCACGGTACCCGTCGCTATCGGTCACACACAGGATCGGCGGTCTTTCGGAGCGATACCGGGCTGACAGCCCTTGGCTCATGACGACCAGCCTGGATTCGGGGGGTATGCCAACGCTGTCGAAGGCCGCGTCCCACACGGCGCCGATCGTACGCTCGCGATCGAACGGGAGGTCATAAATCGGTGTTCCCGCGGCTTCTGCGAGGGGTTGGGGCTTGTGCCCGCCGCCGAGGACGACCCCGACGCCGGCGCGCGCGACAGCCGATGCGCGTACCGACGAGGCGGCTTCTTCAACGACCGGTCGCATGGCCTCACACTCTCCGTGCCGTGGTGTTTGAGAACGCGGCGTGTGTGCTTCCTTCGCTCGCGGAGGACGCTGTGTGCGGTTTCGGCCCGTGAATGCTTCGAAGATTTGCGATAGTACGCCCGGGGTATCGGGTTCTAGCGCCGCCCGCGGCGCAGGTCGCGAAGCCCGCGCAGACGGCGGCAAAGCCGTGCTCCCAGTTGCGGGGGGCATTGGTGTCGAGGTGGCCAAATGGTGGTGATGCCCCCCAAAGTGGGTGCCGCTTTGCTTCGGTCGTTCTTTCGGCCTTCGCCTTGTGACAGTCTGTGCTGCACGATCCTGGGGATGTTCAGCGGCGTAGGTGAGGGACCGATCCAATACGGTGCAGCGTGTCGCTCTGTGCATTGAGCGAGGACGGCCGTCGGAGAAAGACGATCGAACCAACGGAGCGCGTTGATTGGTGCGTGTCTTGGACATGAAGTGGTGCCGAGGCCGTCGGCCGGCCGGGGGATGTGCCTCTGGTGAGGACCGCGGGGGGTCATCGCCTGAACTTCTTCGGATGTCTACTCGCATGACCCGATGCCGCTATTTCGGACTAGCTGCTGGGGATAATCGTCTGCGGGCGGTTTGGTTATCGCCCGCGACCGCGGACGCTTGCTCGAGTTCACGGGCCGAGGATGGTGCGTCCGATTTGCGGTTCCGTCATGAGCTATGCGGGTTAGAGGAGCCCTCGGTCGGACGAGCATGCCGGGGGGCGGCCCGGCGGCTGGCACGCGGGGAGATTCGATTCGACCTCCTCGTGGTTGCGGTCCCACAGTCCGACGACACTTACCGGAGGTACGCGAGGTGATTCGCACAAGGCTCGCTCACGGACGACTTCGTCCTGATCTCCTGATCCGACTTCTCGCAGCGGTGGCGCTGTTCGCGGCACCGGCGGCGGTGTCCGTGTTCACGACCGCTGCGACGGCTCAGGACATTCCAGGCATCCGACCCGATAGCCGGCTGATTTATGTCAGCCGCACGCATGGAGATGATTCAAACGATGGATTGACCTCGTCGTCGCCGAAGCGGTCGCTTTCGGCTGCTGCTGCTCTGATGCGGCGGGGGTATCCCGACTGGATGTTGCTGCGCCGCGGCGATGAATGGAACGAGGGGCTCGCGGGCCTCGGGTTCTATGGCCGCAGCGCCACGGAGCCGGCGGTCGTGATTGCCTACGGGCCCGGGGACGAGTTGCCGAGGATCCGCCCCGCCGACCCGGATGATGCCCGGCCCGACGGCATCCACATCGTCACCTTTAACCTCGATCTGCCCCCGCTCGCGACGGATTCCGCACCGGTGCTCAAGCCGGGGAACGGGTGGAGCGGTCCGACACCGCAGCCGGCTCCTGTGGGCAGCCCTTCGGATGACGGGTACGACGCGAAGGCCGTCGCGCGGTGGGATGTCGTGCCCTACCAGATTTTCTCGGATGTGATCGAGGTCGGCGTCGTGGCGTTCCACATGAACGGCATCGACCGCGTGGACTTCAGCGTCAACGGCGGGCCGTGGGTGAGCGTGCACGAGATGTCGCTCAACCCGCGCACAGGCGTCGTGGAGTACTGGGCCAAGCTGGACCCGGCCGACTTCGCGGAGGATGGGCCCGTCGAGCTTCGTGCGATCGCCTGGCCGAACATCGGTGAGCCGCGTGTGCTCGCCGGCCCGATCGACGATTCGACGCACAAGCTGGGCGAGTTCTCGGTGTGGATGACCGTTGAGCACGCCGGCGTCGCGCACTCGACCTGGCATGTGAGCCCGAACGGTTCGGACAGTGGTGACGGCAGCGCCGCCCGCCCGTTCCGGACCGTCGCGCGGGCGATGGAGGCTTCGGCGGCAGGTGATGTCATCCTCCTTACGGAGGCAGGCAAGTACGAGCTCGGCACGCCGAACAAGCACAAGGTGCCGCGGATGGAAGCGGGGTATGCCCTGCATGTGAAGGCGGCTCCCGGGCTGCGCCCCGAGGAAGTCGTCCTCGCGCAGCCGACGCGTTCGTTCTTCCGCCCGGAGACGCGGATGCGCTGGGAGGGTGTCTCGTTTGACTCGGCCCTTCTGTCGCAGTACTACTTCGGCGAGCCGTGGTTCGACAAGTGCGTGTTCTTCGACAGCGAGGGCTGGATGACGGACACGCCGGCCTCGCCCCCGGTCCGCGGCCCCTACTTCGTCACGCGGTCGGTCGCGACGGACAAGGTGTACGGCTTCCCGTCGGCCACGCTCCTTCGCGATGTGACGATGTCGAAGATCTCGGGCGACGCCTTCCAGGCGTGCGCCCTCGTCATCAACTCGCGCCTGACGGACATGGACGGCAGCCTGCTCGACCATCACACCGATGTGCTGCAGACCTTTGGCCAGACGGAGAACTATCTCTACTACGGTCTGATCGCGGACAACCTGCGCGAGACCCAGGCCATGTTCCTCGAGCCGACCTTCCAGAGCACGCCCGGCAGCCCGATCTACTGGATGACGGACTGTGCGTTCGTGAATGTCGGCATCATGACCGATCCGGTGTTCTGGTCGGACGGGACGCCGCGTGGCGGCACGCCGTACTCGCAGCTCATGAGCCGTTTCGACCATGTGATCTTCCGCGGGCTCGACCTTCCGAACCAGCGGTTGATCATCCGCGACGACATCACGAGCAACCAGACCTTCGTGGCGAAGAACCTCATCTTCGAGTACTCGCGCATCTTCCCCGCGACCCACAAGCTGTATGTCACCGACGGAAAGGCACCGAACGGTGTGATCTTCCGGAATGTGATCCCGAGCAGCGGCTTTGAGGTGGATCTCGTGCAGATCCCGACCGACTGATTCACGACCGCCGCCCGGGCCTACAGCCCGGGCGGCGTTTCGGTCCCGAATGGAAAGACTGGAGCGAGGATGACGCTAAACATCGCCCTGTTCGGCTGTGCCCCCGACACCGGGAACCTCGGCGTCTCCGCGCTGTGTGACTCAACGCTGGATGCGCTCGCCGAGCGGATCCCGGGCGTTGAGATCACTGTCTTCGGCAACGGCCGCGGCCTCGGCGAGTTGCGTGCACTCGCGAACGGTGGACGCGCGACGACGGCTGGGGCGTGGCTCTCCAAGCGGCTGCACCGCCCGGAGGCGATCGCCCGTATCCGGCTCTCGAACATGCTGGGCGGGTTCGGGAGCCCGTCCTCCCGGTCGTTCATCGATGCGGATGTGGTCCTTGATATCAGCGGCGGCGACAGCTTCACGGATCTCTATGGGCCGCGGCGGTTCCGCACCGTCTGGCTTCCCAAGCAGATGGCGCGCGAGGCGAGGAAGCCACTGGTGCTGCTGCCGCAGACCTACGGACCCTGGAGCGACCCGGAGATCAAGTCGCGAGCATCCGCGGTCACACGGTACGCGGAGCAGGCTTGGGCGCGGGATGAGCGGTCGTACTCGGTGATGCGGGAGATGCTCGGGGGCAGCTTCGATGAATCACGACATCGGCTGGGTGTCGATGTTGCTTTCCTGCTCAGGCCGGATGAGAACCCGCCGGCGGAGGCCGCCGAGCACGCCGCCTGGGCCGAGGAACACTCCGCGATCGGCTTCAATGTCAGCGGCCTGCTGTACAACGACCCCGAGGGCGCGCGGACGCGGTACGGCTTTCGCGCCGACTACCGCGAGGTCGTGCGTCGATTCGTTACGCAGATGGCGGAGAACGCGGCGCCCGTTCTGCTTGTGCCGCATGTCCTCGGCGACCCCGCAGTGCTCGAATCGGACAATGGCGCGGCGGCTGCGGTCCTGCGGGACCTCGGTGATTTCGGTGGGCGCGTGCGGCTGGCGTCGGGCTACAGCACGGCGCGAGCGGTCAAGTCCGTGATCCGGCGATGCGACTGGTTCTGCGGCATGCGGATGCACGCAACGATCGCGGGGCTGTCCAGCGGTGTCCCGACGAGCGCGATCGCATACAGCCCGAAGACGCTCGGCGTGTTCGAAACCTGCGGTCAGGGCTACCGTGTTGTTGATCCGCGAGAACTCGATACGGACGATGTGGTGGCGGGGCTCGTGAGGTCTTATGAGACGCGCGACCATGCGCGTGTGACTCTCTCGGATCATCTGCCAACGGTGAAGGCCCGCGCCGCGGCCCAGGCCGATGAAATCGTCGCGGCGTGCACGGGCGCCTCGGCTGGCGCCGGGGATGCTGCATGATCACGCGCCGGAAGATCGCTGGCGGGGCGGCGATCGTGGCCGGTGGGCATGCGGCGGGCCTTGCCGCGTCGCTGGTGCGCAATGTCATTATCGCGAGGGCGATCGGCGTCGAAAACTTCGGCATCGCCTCGACCTTCCTCGTCACGATGTCGCTGCTCGAGATGGTGGCGGACCTGTCGATCGACAAACTCCTGGTGCAGGCTGAGGACGGCGACGAGCCGCGGCTGCAGGCCGCGGCGCACGCGATGAACGCGGCCCGTGGGCTGGTGATCGCTGCGTTGCTCGCGTTGCTCGCGGCCCCCATCGCGGGCCTCTTCGATGCCCCGGAGGCGACCTGGGCGTATGTGGTTCTGGCGGTGGTGCCGCTGCTGCGGGGCTTTGCGCATCTTGATCCGCGGCGCGTGCAGCGTCGGCTGGCGTTCGTCCCGCTGACGATCATGGACTCGGGTTCGCAGTTGTTCGCGGTCCTGCTCGCGGCGGTCGCGGTGATCTGGCTGGACGACTACTCCGTCGCTCTGTGGGTGTTGATCGGCCAGGCCGGCGTGTACGCGCTCGCGTCCCATCTGCTCGCGGAGCGTGCCTACCGGTGGAGCTTCGATGGCCAGTGCTGGAAGCGGTTCGCGAAGTTCGGTTGGCCCCTGATGCTCAACGGGGCGTTGATCTGGGTTGCCGTGCAGGGCGATCGGCTTCTCGTCGGCGCCGCGATCTCCGTCGTGGCGCTCGGTGTCTACAGCGCGGCCGTGACGCTCGTCAATGTGCCATCCAACGGTCTGATGACGGTCTGGGGAAAGCTGGCTTTGCCGTTGCTCTCGGCTCGGCAGTCCCAACGCGACGCGTACCGGGCCGGCGTGGGTCTCGTGGCCGCCGCCTACACCGCGTCGATCGTCGGGGTGTTTGCTCCGCTGGTGTTCCTGCTCCCTTGGGTCGTGTCGCTTGTGTACGGCGAGGAGTTCGCGATCGGAGCGGCCACGGCGGGTTGGCTCGTCCTCGCGTTCACGGCTCGCACCTGCCGGGGGCTCCCGGCCCTGGTGGCGCTCAGCCGGGCGAGGACCGGCACGGTCGCCTCCGGCAACGCGGCGCGGGCCGCGTTGCTGCCACTTCTCGTGCTCGCCGCGACCGGCGGGGATGACCTGGCGCTGGTGGCGATGGCGCTGGCCGCGATGGAGGTGTTATCGCTTGGCGTGATGTGGGGCGTGCTGCTCTGGCGGATGCGCGGCGATGTGCCCGCCGTGGCGTGCGCCTTGCTCGCGGTGGCCCCCGCGGCGGTGGTGGGCGCGTGTCTTGTCATTGCGCAGGCCCGCGGCTCAAACGGCTTCTGGGAAGCCGCTGGCCTCGGGGTCGGAGCGGGTGCCCTGGGGGTCACGGGCGTGATCATCGGATCAACCCGGCTGCGGCACGCCATCGTTCATGAGATCGGCGTTCTGCGTCGCGGCCGGCATGGAGCAAAGGCAATGGAGGCGGCATAACCATGCATGCGCAGATCGATAGCCCGTGCATCAGGATCGGTGCGGCGGTCAACTCCGACACCGTGCTCGCGCAGAATCTCGGCGCGTCCCCCGATCTCCGGCACACCCCGCCTCTGCTCGAAGCCCGCGGTGCCGCGAACGCCTCGACGGCGATCCGATCCATCCTCGAGCGGGCCGGCTCGGGTGTGGTCGTGATCCCGCACCAGGACGTCTACCTGCCGCGGGGGTTCCTCGACAGGCTCTCCGGGATCGTCGAGCGGTTGTCCGCGACCGCCCCCGACTGGGCGGTCCTGGGCGTCGTCGGCGTGGACACCTCCGGCATCATCCGCGGCCGGACCTGGTCGAGCGGTCTCGGCCGCGAAGTAGGCGTTCCGAATCTCGAGCCGGTGGAGTCGGTCTCGCTGGATGAAGTCACGCTCATCGTCCGTGCTGATGCCGCGGAGTTCGTCGATGCCGATCTACCGGGTTTCCATCTTTACGGAACCGACATCGTGCTCAGCGCTCGGCGGGCGGGGCGACCGAGCTTCGTGGTTGATCTCCCGGTTGTACACAACAGCGTCCGCGTGCGTCAGCTCGACGCCGGATACCGTGCCGCGTACTCGTACATGGCCCGCAAGTGGCGAGACCACCTCCCCCTCCGCACCTGCGTGGTCCCGATCGAGCGTGCGCCGTGGCGTTTGCTGCGATACCGTTTGCGGCTGGCGTGGCGCGAGTGGCGCCGCAAGGACGCACCAGCCCGTGATCCCGACCCCGCGGCCATCGCGCGGCGTCTCGGGTACGAGCGGGTGGAAGGAGTCGCCTCTTGAGCGGGGAAACAACAGGAGCGACGGCCTACGCGGTGAAGACGGACCGCTACTTCGGCGGTGTCCGCGAGGACATCCTCGCGTCGCTGCGCGATCGAACGGGCCTGCGGATCATCGAAATCGGCTGCGGCGATGGATCGACCGGGGGAGCTGCCCTCACACGCGGGATCGCCTCGGAGTATTGCGGAGTTGAACTATTCCCGGAGGCCGGCGCCCGCGCCGCGGAGGTCTTGACGGAGGTCGTCGTCGACGATGTCGAGCGAGCCGAACTGCCATGGCCCGAATCATCCTTTGATGTCGCGATCGCGAGCGAGGTGCTCGAGCATCTGGGGGATCCTTGGCGCGTGGTGCGCCGGCTCGCTGGCCTGCTCAAGCCCGGTGGCCTGTTCTTCGCCAGCTCACCGAACATCGCCCACCACCGTGTCGTCCGGGAACTCCTGAAGGGGCGATTCAACCTCGAGGATCAGGGCGTGATGGACCGCACCCACTTGCGGTGGTTCACGCCCACAACCTACGCCGCGATGTTCACCGACGCCGGCCTCGTCATCGAGCGTGTCGCCCCGCTCGTCGCGCCGGGGCCGCGGTCCAAGATGATCATGCGGCTCCTGCCGCCCTCCAGTCGTGTGCTGTTCTGGCGGCAGATCAACCTCCGTGCCAGGAAGCCCGACACCACCGCGTGATGAAGCTCCCGATCCTCTCCATCTCCGATGTCGCCGAGGCGCAGCTCTGCACCGGGTGCGGTGCGTGCGCCTACGCCGAGCCGGATCGTTTCCGGATGGGCGACGCCATCGAGCTCGGCCGCCGGCCGTTCGTCTTGGACAACGCCTCCCCCGAAACCGGCGACGCCATGCGCGTTTGCCCGGGCGTGCACCTCGAGCACACCTACGACCGCAACGATGACGCGCTCCAAGCCGAGCTCGCCAAGGGCTGGGGGCCTGTCTATGAGGTCTGGGAGGGGTACGCCGCCGACGAAGCCATCCGCCGGGGCGGCTCCAGCGGCGGCGCAGCGACGGCTCTCGCGCTGTACGGCGTCGAACGCGGCGGCATGGCGGGCGTCGTTCACACGGGCGCACGCGGAGGGGCCCCGCACCTCAACGAGACGGTCTACAGCACCGACCGCGATGGACTCCTCGCACGCACAGGGTCGCGTTACGCCCCCGCCAGCCCATGCGACGGGCTCGCGACGATCGAGGCGCAGGATCGCCCGAGCGTCTTCATCGGGAAGCCGTGCGACGCCGCCGCGGCGCAGCGGGCCGCGGAGTGGCGTCCGGAACTCCGCGAGAAACTGGGCGTCACCATCGCCTTCTTCTGCGCGGGCACGCCCTCAACCCGCGGCACCCTGGAGCTGCTCAAGAAGATCGGCGTGGATGACCCAGCTTCGCTCCGGAGTCTCCGCTACCGCGGCAACGGATGGCCGGGCATGTGGCGGGCCGTCTGGACCGACGCGGCGGGCCAGGAGCACTGTGCGGAAATGACCTACGCCGAGTCGTGGGGCTTCCTGCAAAAGTATCGCCAGTGGCGGTGCTACATCTGCCCCGATCACACCGGAGAGTTCGCCGACATCGCGGTGGGGGATCCGTGGTACCGCCCCATCGAGGAGGGCGAGCCGGGCAAGTCACTCATCATCGCCCGCACGCGTCGGGGCCTCGACTACCTCCGCGCCGCCGCCGACGCCGGTTACCTCGTCCTCGAAACCAAGGACGCGAACCTCCTACCCCGCTCACAGCCGAACCTGATGCGCACGCGAGGACGCCTCTTCGGCCAACTCGCCGCGCTGCGCCTGGCGGGCGTGCCCACGCCGAGGTTCATCGGCCTGCCGACCTTCCACGCATGGGCATCTTTGCCGCTGAAGGAGAAGATCCAATCGTTCGCGGCAACGCTGAAGCGTGTGCGATCGAAGGGGCTGCGCAGGCGCGTCCATGTGAAAGAGGGGGGCGCGTAGGTTGACGACCGCGGCCGTCCATGGCGGTGCCCGAGTGCCCGCGTTGTCGATACGCGCCCGCACGCCGTGGCCCGTGCTTCTCTTTCTGCTCTGCATGCTGCTGCCGACGGACACCTCGATCATGGCCGGCGGCCTGCGGCTGTCTGGATACCGCATCCTGCTCATCCTTCTCTTCCCGATGCTCGTCATGCGCGTCTTCGCGACGCGCCAACCCGGTCCCAGGATCGTGGACTGGCTCGTGCTCGTCAACGGTGCGTGGGCCTTCACCGCTCTCACGGTCCACCACGGCATCAACCGCGGTATCGAGGCCGGCGGGATCTACATCGTCGAACTGGTCGGCGCGTACTGCATCGCCCGGGCCTATGTGCGGACGCCCGCGGCGTACATGGCGGTCGTCCGGTGCGTGTTCCTGATCCTCGCCGTGCTGCTGCCGCTCGCGCTCATCGAGTCCTTCACCGGCGTGCATGTGATGCGACAGCTCTTCGCGGCCGGCGGCTTCTCCGCTCCCATGGACAAACGCTTCGGCCTCGAGCGAGCCTTCGGCCCGTTCGACCACCCGATCCTCTTCGGTGTCTTCGCGGGCAGCGCCATTGCCATGATCTGGTACGCCTACGGCGATCGCAAGCCGTCCTCGCCCGGCGGGATTATGCGAACGGGCGTCGCCGCGGTGGCCGCCGCGACCTCGCTCTCTTCCGGCGCGATCGCCGCGACGATGATCCAACTCGGGCTCTCACTCTGGGAAAGACTCACGCGGAGGATGCCGGGGAGGTGGGTCGTGCTCGGGATATGCTCGATCGTCGGCTACTTCGCGATTGATCTCGTCTCCAACCGCTCGGGTATCCGCGTGCTGCTCTCCTACCTGACCTTCAGTCCCGCGACCGCATATAACCGGCTCATCATCTGGGATTGGGGCTTCAATCACAATGTGCTTGTACACCCGGTGTTCGGCATCGGGCAGAATGTCTGGGTCCGCCCCGAATGGATGCACAGCACCTCGATGGACAACTTCTGGCTCGTGCAGATGGTCACCTACGGCGTGCCCGCGTTCCTTGCCCTGGCCGCCGCGGTGATCGTCTCGCTCGCCTGCGTCCCGAAGAACGCCCACCCCGATGCCGCCCGGCTTCGCAAGGGCTGGGCGATCTCCATGGTCGGACTGATTATCGCCGGATGCACGGTGCATTTCTGGAACCACTCGTTCGTCTGGTTCTGCTTCCTCCTTGGGCTCGCGGGCGCGTTCCACGCCCCGTCGGCGAAGCTCCCGCCAAGGAGGCCAGTTGCCGTTTGACCTGTCCATCGTGATCGTGTCCTACAACACGCTCGACATGACCCGGGCGTGCCTGAGGTCGGTCTACGACAACCTCGGCGCGGTCAAAGCCAAGATCATCGTCGTGGACAACAACTCCACCGACGGCTCCCCCGAGATGATCGAGGCCGATTTCGCCGAAGTCCGCCTGATCAGAAACACCGACAATCGCGGGTTCGCCGCCGCGAACAACCAGGGGTTCGCCATCGCAACGGGCGAGCACATCCTGCTTCTGAATTCGGACACCGTTGTGCTGGGCGAAGTGCTGCCGAGAAGCGTCGAGTACCTGAAAGCGCACGCCGATGTCGGTGCGATGGGCTGCCGGGTCCTGAACACCGACGGCACGCTGCAACGCACCTGCTCGCGCGAGCCAAGCGTGCTCAATCTCGCGATCATGACCCTGGGCCTCGACAAGCTCAGATGGCCGCAATGGTTCGGCCGCTACCAGTACCGCCACTGGGACCGTCGCGATGAGCGCGATGTCGAGGTCATCAGCGGCTGCTACCTACTGCTCCGTCGCGAGGTGCTCGACCGTGTCGGCCCGCTCGACGAGGCTTTCTTCTTCTTCGGCGAGGAAACCGACTGGTGCCGGCGCATCCGAGAGGCCGGTTGGCGTACGACACTCGCCCCCGTGGGCGAGATCATCCACCACGGAGGCGGCAGCGCCCGCAAGCTCAACGACAAGCGCGACCGCATGCTCACCGAGGCGCTCATCCGCTTCCACCGCAAGAACAACGGCAAGATCCATGCGGCCGCCGCGTTCCTCGTCCTCGGGGCGTTCAATGTCTCCCGCTGGCTAGGCTACACCGCCCTCGGGGTGGTCCGCCGCTCCGCCCGCGATCGTGCAAAGCACTTCCTAGGCGTGGTCAGGGGCCTCCCCGGGTGCTGGCCACACCACCCGGTCGCCGCAACAGGAGCGAGGCGATGACGCGCAGGCGCCTCTTGCTCATCGCGCCGACCGCCGACCGCACCGATGTGGGCGAGGCCTGGAGCACCTATCAGTGGGTTTCCGGTCTGGCCAAGCGGCACGAGGTCACCGTGCTGACCTACCGCAAGCGCGGGCGGCCCTCGCTCGCGTCGCAACTGCCCAATGCCCGCGTCGTCGGCTGGCCCGAGACACCGCTGGTCGGCCGCTTCGAGCGATTCAACAGCCTGCTCAAGCCCGCATACTTTCACTTCGCCTGGCGTGCCGAGCGGGCCATCCGCCAGATGCTGCGGAACGGCGAGAGGTTCGATCTCGCTCACCAGGTCGCCCCCCTCGCCCTCCGCTACCCATCGCCCCTGCGGAAGTTCAACATCCCCTATGTCATCGGGCCCCTCGCCGGCAGCCTCGATACCCCGGCTCCTTTCCAGCACGAATTCGGCCGCGAGCCTTGGTATGTCAGGCTCCGCGAGTTCGATCACTGGCGCATACGCCACGATCCGGCTCTCCGCTCCACCTACGCCCGCGCGGCGATGGTCATCGGCGTGGCACCGTATGTCCACGACCTTCTCACCGGTCTCGGCATCCGCTCGTTCACCGTCCTGAGCGAGACCGGCGTGGCGGAGACGCCCGCCGCCATCGACCGCGCATCTCCCGAGACACGGGTGCGTTTGCTGCATGTGGGTCGGCTGGTCCGATCCAAGGGCCTGCGGGACGCGATCCGTGCCCTGGGCAAACTCCGCGACGATCCACGCTGGACCTTCGACATCGTCGGCGACGGCGCCGAAAGAGCACCCTGCGAGCAGCTCGTCCGCGACCTGAATATCGCCGACCGCGTGACCTTCCACGGCCGCCAGCCACGCGACAAGGTCGACGCGTTCTACCGCCAGGCCCACATCTTCCTCTTTCCCAGCTTCCGAGAGCCAAGCGGCAATGTGGTGCTGGAGGCCATGTCGTTCGGCTGCGTGCCGGTCGTCGCCGATCGCGGAGGCCCCGCCGAGTCGGTGCCGCCGGAATGCGGGACGCGTGTGGACGCGAGCGATCCCGAGACGCTCGCCGCCGGCCTCGCGTCGGTGCTGCACCACCTCTTCGAGTCACCCGAAACCATCAACGCCAAAGCCGAAGCGTGCCGACGCCGCTGCGACGAGGTGTACCACTGGCCCAGGAAGATCGAGCGCCTCGAAGCTCTCTACAACGAGCTCCTCACAGATCATCGGCCACATCAAAGCGGCCCCTCTTCGCCCGCTCCGCGCCAGGAGATGACCCATGCCTAGCGTCATCATCCCCGCCCACAACGAAGAAGCCCTCATCGCCGACTGCCTTCGTGGCGTCCTCGATGGCGGCGTCGACGATCTCGAGATCATCGTCGTCCCCAATGCCTGCTCCGACCGCACCGCCCAGATCGCCCGCTCCTTCGGCCCCCCCGTCCGCGTCATCGACACCGAAACCCCGGGCAAGACCAACGCCATCAACCTCGCCGAGCGGCACGCCACCGCATTCCCCCGCGCCTTCATCGACGGCGACATCGTCCTCCGCCCCGGCGCTCTTGCGGCTGTCTTCAAGGCCCTCCACAGTGGCGTCCATATCGCCTCACCGCCCCCCGAGTTCGACTGCTCGCAAAGCGATCCCCGCGTCGCGGCCTTCTACCGAGCGCTGAAAGCCAACGACTACTTCTCCTCCGGCTCCCCCAACGGCAGCGGCGTCTTCGCCGTCACCGAGGAAGGGCGTTCCCGCTGGGGCGAGTTCCCGAAGGTCATCGCCGATGACGGCTTCGTCGAGCTGCACTTCGCGCCCGAAGAAAGCGTCACCGCCGACGGACCCGCCGCCATCGTCCAGGCTCCGCGCACCTTCAAGGCCCTGCTGGATATCAAGGCCCGCGGCCGCCTCGGCCGCCACGAGCTCGCCGCCAAATTCCCCGATCTCGCCGCCCGGCCCAGGCGGGCCTCGCTCGGCGGCACCTACAAGGCCCTCCTCGCCCGCCCCTCGCTCTGGCCGACTATCCCCGTCTACACCTTCGTCCGCATCGAGGAACGCCGCCGAGCAAAGCGGCTCGCCGCCAAGCAGGGCTTCACCGGCTGGCTCCGCGACGACACCTCCCGCGCCGCACCGCCCGCCAAGTCAGGAGCGGCCTGATGAAGCGCCCCCGCGTCCTCGCCATCGCCTCCGCCGGCGGCCATTGGGTCCAGCTCCGCCGCATGCGATCCGCCTTTGATGGCGCCGACACTCTCTGGGTTACGACTGACCGCGGCTACGCCAGCGAGCTCGACTCCGGCGAACGCCTCGCCGTCGTGCCCGACGCCAACCGCTGGCAGAAGATCCGCCTCGCGATCTCCGCCCTCCGCATCGCTCTTCTGGTCCTCCGGCATCGCCCGGGCGTCGTCGTCACCACCGGCGCCGCCCCCGGCTTCTTCGCCCTTCGCTTCGCCAAGCTCATCGGCGCCCGCACGATGTGGGTCGACTCCATCGCGAACGCCGACGAGCTCTCCATGTCCGGCCGCCTCGCCCTCAAGGTCGCAGACGAGGTGCTCACGCAGTGGCCGCACCTCACCGCCGGCGACCGCCCACGCTACGAAGGGGCCGTCCTGTGATCTTCGTCACCGTCGGCACGCAGCTCCCCTTTGACCGCCTCGTCCTCACCGTGGACGAGTGGGCGGCTGCGGCGAACCGTGACGATGTCTTCGCCCAGATCGGCCCGACCGGTACGCCCCCGAAGCACATCGCTTGGGCCCGCGGCATGACACCCGGCGAGTTCAAGGCCCGTCTGCACGAAGCGACCACGATTGTCGCCCACGCCGGCATGGGCACCATCATCACCGCCCTCACCGCCGCCAAGCCCATCATCGTCCTTCCACGCCAGGCGGCCCTCGGCGAGCACCGAAACGACCACCAGATCGCCACCGTCCGCGAGCTCAGCGCCCGCGGCCGGGTGCACGCCGCGATGGACGAGCAAGCCCTCAAGGCCATGCTCGACCGCGCGACCGATCTCGCCCCGCTCCCGCCGATCGGCGACGCCGCCGACGACACGCTCATCGCCCACATCCGAGCGTTCGTGAACGGAAGCTGATGAGGAGACCTCAGGACGCGTCCAGCGTCTCCCCCCCCGACGCGATCACCCCCGCGTACCACCGCCCCGAGTCCTTGATCGTCCGCTTCTGCGTGCGGAAGTCGACATGCACCACGCCGAACCGCTGCTCGTACCCGAACGCCCACTCGAAGTTGTCGAGAAACGACCAGCAGCAGTACCCCCGCACATCCACACCCTCGCCCGCCGCCCGCCGCACCTGCCGCAGGTACGACCGCAGGTAGTCGAGCCGCGGCGCATCGTGCACCCGCCCGTCCTCGGCGACAAAGTCCGAGGACGCCCGCCCGTTCTCCGTGATCAGCATGGGTTTTCCGTACCGCTCGTGGAAGAACCGCAGCGCCCAGTAGATCGCCTCGGGCGTGATCGGCCAGCCCATGGTCGTCATCGGCGCCCCGATCTCGGGTTCGACCTCGACGGGCTCGCCCCCCTCGCCGGCCCGCACCCGCACGCCGTGATACAGGTTGAACCCGAGCACATCGATCGGCTCGGAGATGATGTCCATATCGCCCGGGCTCACACTGGGCGACGCGTCCCCGAGCAGCCGCAGCATGTCCTCGGGGTACTCACCCCGTAGCACCGGCTCGCTCCACCACGACCAATTGAAGAGCCTCGCCACGCCGGCCTCGGTCACCGCGGCCTCGGTGCCAAAGGTCCGCGCCCGCGCCGCCTCAATATCCGCCGCCGACTCCGTATCCGGGAAGCTCACCGACCCCACCGGGGCCCACCCGATCGAGGGCGCAAGCTTGGCGTGCTCCCGGATCGCCCGCACCGAGTGCCCGTGCGCCAGCAGCACCCGGTGCGCCGCCCGCGTCACCTGGTCCAGAGGCAGCCGCACCCCAGGCGCGTGATACTCGAGCTCATGCCCCAGCCCGATGAAACACTGCGGCTCGTTCAGCGTCAGCCAGTGCGACACCCGGTCGCCCAGCCGCTTGACTATCAGCTCCGTGTACTTGGCGAACCACCCCGGGCTCTCGTCGCTCAGCCACCCCCCGCGGTTGAAGAGCGCTGTGGGGTAGTCCCAGTGAAACAGCGTCACCAGCGGCGTGATCCCCTTCGCCAGAAGCGCATCCACCAGCCGGTTGTAGAACGCCAGCCCCGCCTCGTTCACCCGCCCCTCGCCCTCCGGCAGCACGCGGGGCCACGAGACCGAGAACCGGTACGCGTTCACGCCCATCTCGGCCAGCAGCGCCACATCCTCCTCCACCCGGTGATAGTGGTCGCACGCCACATCGCCCGTCTCGCCCCGCTTCACGAACCCCGGCCGACGGCAGCACATGTCCCACACCGAGTCGCCGCGACCATCCTCGCGAGCCGCCCCCTCGATCTGGTATGCCGCCGTGGCGACCCCCCACAGAAAGTCGTCGCGAAACATCGATCCCCTCCGAGCTCATCCGACACCATCGACCAGCGGCTTGCGGCCCGGAGGATAGCCGACCCGCGGGTCCATAGCCTCGCGAGGGCACGGCTCCACCGGCTGCTTCAGGCGGGCGGGCCGGGGGCCGGGTCGATCGTCGGAGGCGGTCCAGCGGGCGGAAACGCCGTGCGTTCGCCGGCGTTCGGAGGGGCCGCTCCGTGCCAGCCGATCCAGATCGCGAGCGGAACGGAAGCAAGCCGAAGCAATGCGGACAGCACGAACAAGGCGTGATAGCCCCCGATGCCCGATCCGAAGGCGTCCAGCATCGACGCCCCGAGCACAGCGCCCCCCGCCTGCGCCGCCGCGTTGATGAGGTTATACCGCACCAGCAGCCCGACGCGCCGCCCGGGCGGGATCTCATCGAACAGCAGCAGAAAGGTCGAAAGCTCCACGAACGCCCAGGCAATCCCTGTCGCGAAGTACACAACGAGCAGCCACCAGAACCCCGCCGACACCAGCCACAGCAGCGTCAGCGGCGCGGTCGCCACCGCCCCGACGACCAAGACCCGTCGCGCCCCGAAACGCCGTGCCAACGCCCCGATCGAAGGGAGCACGAGCGCCTTGGCCACGAAGCTCGTGGCCAGCAACGCCATGAACCGCGTATAGCTGAAGCCAAGCTCGCGAAGCAGGTACGGCGCAAAGAACGGCACCGCTGTCGTCGTCGCAAAGCCGAATGCCAGCATGTACACGAGCAGCCGCCCGCCATGATCGTGCCGGAAAGTCCGAAAGAACTCACCGAACCCCACATCGCGGTGCCCCGGGGGAAGCCGGTGAGGTTCCGAATGCCGCGTCAAGAACCAAGCCGACCCAAGCCGGCACAGCCCCGCCGTCCCAAGCACCATGGCGTACGCGAGCAGCGGGGCGTTTGTCTCCGGATCGGCCGCGTCCAGCACGATGCCGCCCACCGCCAGCGTCGTGATCACACCGATGTTGTGCAGCCGGATGCGCTGCCCGAAGAGCCCCGGCCGAATCGCACGCGGAAAGATCCCGGAAACCCATGCGTTCCAAACGGGCCCCGCCGCCAGCCCCGCCGACCAGTAGACACCAGCGAGAAAGAACAAGACCACCGGCGGAACGCCCCGCCCCCCGCCGAGCGTCGTGATCGCCGCCGCCAGCGCCATCGCGACAAGCGCCGCCCCCTGCAACCCCACGAGCGAGACCGTCACCCCCCGCACCGTCCCCACACGCACCAGCACGCGAGGAAGCGCAAGACCCAGCACAGCACCGGCCAACTGCGGCACCGGCGTGAACAGCCCGGCCGCCCGCTCCGACAAACCCGCCGCAAGCCCGAACGCCACCAAGTAGCTCTCGCCCAGCCCGATCATCGCCGCGTACAGCGAAGCATCGGCATAGCTCGCACGAGCATCCGTGCGCACCCGCCGAGCACGACGCTCCTCACCAGGCTCGCCGCTCAACCTGTCAGGACGATCGCCCACCGGATCACGATACCGAAACCCGCCCGCCACCGGTCAGCCACCCGGCACCAGCGGTGCGTTCACGACCACCGACTCGCCGCTCATCGTGGTGCCTACCGCACCGACGCCGTCGCCGCACCTGCCGAGGACGCCAGCGGCACCAGCAGGTCGCGACCGTCACGCCCGCTCGCCACCACCTCGTCCCCATTCGGCAGCAGCACCCGGGCCGTCAGCACACGCCCCGGCCGCGCCATCCGCCCCCCGATCGTCTCCGTGCGAACACGCACGAACGCACCCTCCCGCGTCGCCGTGTACCGCGTCCGCAGCAACTCGCCATCGCGGAATCCCCACCCCTCCCCGGCGTCCTCGTACAACTCACCGCGCGCCTCCCCGGCATCGTTCAACGCCACGAGCAGCGTCAACGAGTCCCGCTGGTCCGGGCGATCGCCGAAGTGCTGATGCACCGGACCCGTCGGAACGATCCCGCCCGCCCGCACGAACAGCCTCGCCTGGTCCGGGTCCACGCTGTCCCGCTCGCCGTCAAACCCGTCGAAGTCCACCTCGTGCCAACGGGTGTTCCGGGGCAACACCAAGGGACTGCCACGCCCCTGTGCCGTGTCCGCCGCCACCAGCAGGTTCTCCCCGAGCAGGAACGCGTCGTCCGCATCCCGAAGCAACGGATCCGCAGGATCGGCAAAGAACAACGGCCGCGCCACCGGCATCCCCGTCCGATGCGCCTCCTCGAAGAGCGTGTACAAGTGCGGGATCAGCCGGTACCGCCGCTCCAGCGCCCGCCGCACCGTCGCCTCCACCTCCGGCCCGAAGGCCCACGGCTCCTTGTCGATGTTGTTCTTCTCGGTGTGCCCGCGAGCAAACGGCAGCAACGCCCCGAACCCGAACCACCGCGAGTACATCTCGGGCGTCCCGCCATCGATGAACCCCCCAAGGTCCGGCCCCGCGAACGGCTGCGCACTCAGCCCGAGGTTCAGTGTCATCGGGATCGACATGTCGACATGAAGCCAGTTCGAGGTGTTGTCACCCGTCCAGGTCGCCCCGTACCGCTGCCCGCCGAGGAAATTCGCCCGGCTCAGCACGAACGGCCGCCTCTCCGGATTCGCCGCCATGATCCCCTCGCGGCTCGCCTTCACCATCAGCATCCCGTACACATTGTGATACCGCGCGTGCGGCCCCGTCCCCCCGAGCGCCGCGTCGCCGCGGTGCACATTGTCCTCCGGCATCGTCTTGTTCGGGCTCTCGAAGACCGAGGGCTCGTTCATGTCGTTCCACACGCCGTCGATGTCGTTCGCCATGTAATCCGCGTACAGCCCCGCCCACCACGACCGCACCGAAGCCATCGTGAAGTCGGGGAACACCACATCCCCCGGCCACACCTTCCCGACGAACGGCTCGCCGCCGGCGGTCTTCACCCACGCGTCCAGCGCCGACCCCTGGTCGTACACGAAATACCCCGGCTCCTCTTTGATGCCAGGGTTGATCATCCACACATTCGCAAACCCCATCGACTCCAGCCAGGCGTTCAGACCCTTCGGATCAGGAAAGCCCGAGCTGTCGAAGGTGAACGACCGGAAGCCGTCCATGTAGTCGATGTCCATCCAAATCACATCCGCCGGGATCTCGCGCTCGCGAAACGCCGTCGCAACCTCCCGCACCCGATCCTCCGGGTAGTAGCTGTACCGGCACTGGTGGTACCCGATCGCCCACTTCGGCGGCATCTCGATCGTGCCCGTGAGCGCACCCAGCTTCCGCACGACCTCCTGCGGGTCCCCGCCCTCGATCACGATCACCGGGTGCGAAGGCCCATCCGTGCGAAACACGATCCCGTCCGTCAGGTCGATCTCGCTCCGGTAGGTCGTGTCGGCCAGCACGCCGAACGCGCTGCCATCCGCACGAACCGCCAGCACCCAAGGGTGGCTCGTGTACAGGCTCGCGTTCTCGTCCTGGTACTTGTACGCGTCCGTGTTCCAGGTCTCGACGATCCGCCCATTGCGAAGCAGCGGCCCGCCAACCTGCCCCGTCCCGTACAGGCTCGTCCCCGGCTCAATCGAGATCCGCGCGACGAAGCGACCCTCACCGTTCACCTCGAAGTCCGGCCGGATCGCCGTCACCCCCATCGCCGGCCCGCGTGCCTCCGGCTGCGCAGCGAGCGCGAAGGACGGCAGCCGCGCCGCCTTCGCCCGCGCATCCGCGTGGAACTGCACCACACCATCGCCGATCCGCTCCGCGATGAACGCCGGCGCGTCCGCCGAAACAGCCGTGCCCGCTACCGAAACCACCAGCCCCAGCGCCGCCCCGGCGGCCAGCAGCCCACGACGACAGGTCAAACGCATCACGACCACTCCCATCTGCAAGGGCTCACCCACCCGCCGATTCGATCATCCGCCGCGCCCGGTCCACCCGGCCCGCAGCCAACGCGCGGGCGATCGCATCCAGCGTCGCCCCATCCACCGACCCCGACCGCCGCAGCTCGAGCAGCCGCGCCGGCAACCGCAGGTCGTCGTTGCTCACACCACCACCCCGCGCACCGGCCAGTGCCTCCCGCACGATCTCCAGGAACAGGTACCCGAACTCGTGCGTGGGCTCGATCATCGTCCCCTCGCCGTAGTCGTTCCAGGTCACGAGTTGCACGATCGGCGACTCCGAACGCAGCGCCGCCGCAAGCGTCTCCCGCAGCGTGTCCCCATCCCGATGCTCGATCACAGGGTGCGGGTTGTCGTACACATCGCGAAACCCGGGCCACGCTGAAACGATCACATGCTCCGGATTGTCCGCCGGATACCGGAAGGTGCCGTCGAGCCGCCGATCGATCTCCGCCCGCCCGGGCTCACCCTCCCACACCGCGGGGTGCACCCAGGTGAACCCTCCGTCCGCTCCAATCCCCTTCCAAAGATGATGCAACGCAAACAGCGCCGGCCTCGGCTCCGCAGCAGCCAACCCCTGCGCCCACGCGTCCCCATCCTTCACGAAGATCGGCCCGAAGTTCAGCACCAAGGGCCGCCCACCGACCTTGACATATCCGTCCCGCCCGAACCAGTGCTCATCCAGCCAGGCGAACTGCTCCGCGAGATGCCTCCCGTGGGCCGACGCCTCCACGAGCCCCTGCTTCTGCATGTACTCGATCGTCCGGTCCTCGTAGCACACGGCAAACCGCATCCCGAGCCGTTCCGCCTGATCGAAGAGCACCTTGGTCGCGCGGTGGATCGCCGGGTAGTCCGCCGCCCGCCCGATGCCATACCAGTCCGCGACCACCCCGTCGATCCCCGCAAGCGCCATCTGCAGCAGGTGGCACTCGACGACCGCCGGATCCGACGAGTCGTACAGCCCGATCAGTGGGTGGTAGTGCGACCAGATATCCGGCAGCCCGTCGGCAGTCGACTTCGAAGGGTCATGCTGCTTCCGCCACCCCGTCCAGTGCCCGTTGTACTGCCCCGAAACCTCGGGGGTCTCGTACCACGGCATGTAGTGCATCAGCACCAGCTTGTCGTCCTCGCCCGCCGCCGCCACCGAGACCGTGCCCAGGAGGCACACAACGATCGCGGTCACCGCCGCCACCCCGGGATTCCACATGCACAAGCGACGATGAGACACAATCAAGCCCTCCAAAAGAGTGCACGCCGCCTCAGTAGATCTCGGGCTGCGACGCGTCCCATCCGTAGCTGTTGAACCGTGCGCTGCTCCCCTGCGCCGAGTTCGCCACCACCCCGGTCTGCTCGTTGCCTTCCTGCAGATCATCACCACGGCTGAAGAGGTTGTCCCGCGTGTTGTGGATCCGCCCGAACCGCGTGTTCGTCACCACCGGCCCGTTCACGAGCTCCGTGTGCCCATCGTTCCACGCCAGCCCCACCTGCAGGCTGCCGAGCTTCTTCGAGAACATCCCGATGTAGTACTTGTAGTTCCACTGGTTCTGCTGGCCGCCCTCGAGCCGGTACAGCCGGTCCGAAATCACCGGCGTCGCCGCGTCCAGCGTGTCCTTCCAAGCCGCGCGAGCATCCTTGTAGTCCCGGTTCCCCACCGTGTCGGGCCACCCCAGCTCGTTCAACGCGTAGGAATAGTTCCGGAAGTCAAAGATCTCGTCCTCGCCGATCGACTGATCCGGAGGCCACAGCTCCTTCGGGTCCTTCTCAGCCGGGTGAATCAGGATCTCCGCCGGCGCCAACTCCAGCCGCACCATCTCCGCAAACCGCGGCTCGATCATCGATCCCGCGAGGTTCGGCGCACTCAGCACCTCATCCCCGAGCCACGGTGCCACCCACCGGTTCTCCTGACCGTTGTACCCCGTGTAGTACCCCTGGTTGTCCCCCGCGTGCATCACCAGCGCCTGGTGCATGCTCCGAAGCTGCGTGTTGTTCCGGAGCTGCTTCGCCGTGATCCGCGCCTTCCCAAGCGCCGGGATCAGGATCCCGATCAACAACGCGATGATCGCGATCACCACCAAGAGCTCGATCAGCGTGAACCCACGCGGGGAACCCATCGGCCTGCAGCTCATCCGTGTCATCAGTCCACCTCGCGGCCAGAGTTGGCGTCGGGAAAGGGCTTTCAGGAGTGAGACTATAGCAAAACTGCTTCACTTTCAATCCCGCAATCCACTTCCTTGCCGATTTTCGCGCTTTCTGGCACCGCTGCCGCGCGCGTGAGACGGACCGCTGCACCGCCCGAGCGGCGCGTAAGTCCGATAATGCTTAACAGGCCCCCGGAAAATGGGGCATATGTGACTTAATAACACGGGATCGTTGTAGCGGAGTGCTATACTTTGCCGCCGGACGCCCCGCGTCTCTTTGGAGGCCTGATGCCGCGACGCCCTGTGTATACCGAGGTCATGGAGGTGCTCCAGCGGCGCGTGGAGGTGGGGGAGTACATGCTCCGCGACCTCCCGGGCGAGCGCCGGCTCGCCGAGGAACTCGGCGTCAGCTACATGACGGCGCGCAAGGCAGTCATCGGGCTCATCGAGAAGAAGGTCCTCGCCCGCCAGCCCAACGGCACGCTGATGGTCCATCCCGAAGCCCTCGGGCGCCGCGGGCAGCTCCGGGTGTCCCTGCTCACGCCGGCCTACCCGTCGACCCACTTCGTCCGTCTTCGGCATGCGGTCTCGGCCGCGGTCGCGGGGCACGACATCCAGCTCCGCCCCGTCGAGTATGTCCACTGGGACGACTCGGTCGTTCGCGAGGCGGTCGAGGGCTCCGACGGGCTCATCGTCATCCCGAGCACCGAGCCGCTCCCGCGCCGCGTCTCGAAGGTTTTCACCTCCGCCGAGACCAAGGTCGTCGCGCTCGACGGCGACCTCACGGACCACGGCGTCCCCTCGATCCGCCTGTTCGCCGGGGCGCACATCGTCGCGCTCTTCGAGCACCTGTGGGAACGGGGGCATCGCCGCATCCACTGCCTGAACACGCAGGGCCGCAACGAGGAGATCGAGCGGCGTGTCCGCCTGTGGGCGGGCTGGCTCCGCAAGCGGGGCGGCACCGGCGAGCTCTGGGACGACCCCGCGCCCGCCTACTCCGACCCGCTCTCCCGGGCTCACCGCGCCATGCACGATGTCCTGAACGCCCAGGGGAATGACCTCGGGGCCGTTGTGTGCACCACCCAGCCCGCCGCCATCGGCGCCATGCGGGCCTGCTATGACCGCCGCGTTGCGATCGGTGAGACCATCGCGATCGCGACGATCAACAACGAGCCCACGGGCCGCTACTTCTGCCCGTCGCTCACCGGCCTCGACATGCCCGACCTCTCGCCCTGCCTCGAGCGCTGCTTCGCCTGGTTCGAGGTCGAACGCGACGCGCCGTGGGCCGGCCCCCTGACGATCGAGCCCGACGAGCCGCGCCTGTTCACGGGCGAATCGACCGGTGCCCCCGCCCCGCAGCCGCTCTGAGCGGCGCCCTCAGGGCGACGCCGCCAGGAACTCGAGCAGGTCCGCCTCATCCACGACGCCATCGTTGTTGAAGTCGACCGGGCCGAAGGGGGACCGCCGCACACCGACGACCGCCGGATCGCACGCGATCGCCTCCCCGGCGACCACCGCCGTCAGCCGGTACACCCCCGCGTCGCCCGGCACAGCGCCGCCGATCACGAGCGTCCCGGTCTGCGCCCCGGAGACCCGCCCGTCATCGACAAGGGGCACCCCGTCCCGCTCCCACCGCGGCGCCGTCGCCCCCGCCGCCGGATCGACCGACGCTGTCAGGGTGAGCGTATCGCCCGCCTCGACGACTGTGTCCGACGGCTGCGTCAGGAACAGCCCCGCGAACGCCTCATCCATCTCGTCCCGCGCCGCGGCGACATTTCCGTTGCCGATCAGCTGCGCGATCCCGTCGAGCGCCGCGTCCGCGAACGCGCCCGACTTCCGCATGCGGAAGAGCCGCTCCGGCAGCCGCAGGTCCAGCGGCGAGAACGGGAAGACCCCGCCGAGCTCCTGCCGCCGCTCGTTCTGCACCACCTCGAGGAAGGTGTACCCGAACTCGTGCGTCGGCTCGATCATCGTGCCCTCGCCGTAGTCGTTCCAGGTCACGAGCTGCACGATCGGCCAGGGCCCCTCCATCGCCGCCTCGAGCGACTGACGGAGCGTCGTCCCGCTCTTGTGGTCGAGGAACGGGAAGAACTGGTCCGGATACACATCGTCGAACCCCGGCACCGCCGACGGGATCACCCGGTTCGGATCCGCAGACACGCCCGAGTGGATCGCCGTCAGCCGCTGCTTGATCGTCAGTTCGCTCGGATTCCCGTCCCACGCCGACCAGTGCACCCAGGTGAACCCGCCCTCCGACCCATTCAGCGTCCACAGATTGTGCAGCCCGAACAGGTCCGGCGGCGTGGGCAAGGCGTTGATCGCGGCGTCCCACGGCCCGGCGCTCTGCACGAAGACCGGTCCGAAGTTCAGCACGAGCGGCACGCCATTCCGCCTGAAGTACTGAGGCTCGCCGAACCAGTTCGCCTGCATCCACGCGAACATCGACGACAGGTGCCCGGTCACCTGGCCCGGCGCCAGCTGTCCCGAGTTGACGAGGAACTCGACCGTCCGATCCTCGAAGCACACGGCAAAGCCAAGCCCGAACGCGCCCGCGGCATCAAACAACGCCTCCGTTGCCTCATGGATCAGCGGGTAGTCCGCCGCCGACGACAGGCCGTACCAGTCCGCGATCACCCCGTCCACGCCCGCCAGCTTCATCTGCAGCAGGTGACACTCGAGGACATCCGGGTCCGCCGAGTCGTACGGCCCGATCAGCGGGTGATAGTTCGAGTAGATATCGGGCAGCCCGTCCGGGCCCAGCTGGTCCGGGTCGTGCTGGTCCTGAAACCCCGTCCAGTGCTTGCCCCAGAACCCGCGCACCTCGGGCGACTCGTACCAAGGCATGTAGTGCATCAGCAGCGTCGTCTGCCCGCACACGCAACCGGCGACCCCGGCGACGGCGGCAACAGCGAGCGAACGGGTCAGCGGCATCGCGATCCTTTCCGGGGCCCGACCAACCTTGCAAAGCGCCGGCCGGGCGTGTTCCAGCCCGGCTGGCGAGGGAGTCAGCCGAGCAACCAGCCGCGCCGACGCCGTCCGATGACGACGCCGCCGAGACCCAGCAGCGCCATCGCCCCCGGCGCAGGCACGATGCTGAACTCGAGCGCCCCGAGGTACGCGAAGCCGCCGCTCTCGATGTCTACATTCAGGATGATCTGCCCGTTCGCGTCCGCGGTGATGCCGCTGAAGTCGGCCGTCTCATCGTCGTTGCCGTTGTACACGCCGTCGGCCCCGATGCCCGCGCCGCTCGTCTGCAGCACGGCCACGGACGACCCGCCGCCGCCGACGAGCGTGTACCGCGTCTCGCGCACGCCGTCCGTCGCCCGCGTGCCGAACAGCCGGAAGTCGTAGCTCTTACCCGCGTCGAGCCCGTCGAAAGTGAGACTGATGGTCGCCCCGGCGGTGAAGACATAGTCCTGCGTCGCGCTCTCTACGGCGAGCCCGCCCAGCAGCGCTCCGCTCGGCCCGAACAGCCCGCCGTTCGCGCCGCTGCTCACCCCGGTCGTCGCGAAGAGGCTGATCCCCGTCGCGTTGTTGTCCGTGTCCACCAGGTTCTCGAAGCCGCCCGGCGCGAAGTTGTTCCAGTACGCCCCGCCCACGGGACTCACCGTCGCCGTCGACGACGAGCCAAAGTCGATCCGCACGGTCTCCCCTGCGGCAACGCCCGCGAGGGTCACCACGGCCAGCGCCGCGACGCAAGTCTTGATCTGCATGTCTCGGTCCTCTCTCTGTGTGCTCTCGGCTCTCAACGCGGCGGCCACGAGCCCCGCAATCGGCATCGCGGCCTCTCGACCCCGCACGCCGTCATTCAGTTCTGCGCCCCCGCGGGCCGCGGCGCGGGGCGGGCAAGCCACGCCCCACCCCGCACCGCCCCGCCCCACCCCGCAGAAGGCAAAGGAGAACGCCTTACGGCCCGACCGCCGCGTCGAACGCCGCGAGGTAATCGAGCACATCGAAGAAGTCGAGGATCCCGTCGTTGTTGAAGTCCACATCGCCCATCGCCGAGCGGCGCACGGCGCCGACCGCATCGTCCGAAGTCGCCGACGCGCCCGAGTCGCTGGCCACCAAGCGGTAGACGCCGACATCGTCGAGGCCGGCCTGCGCGATCGTCAGGGTGTCCGTCGTCGCGCCGCTGACGCGGCCGTCATCCGAGAGCGCCACGCCGTCCTTCTCCCACTGCAGCGCGAGAGATCCCCCGTCGCTGCTCACGCTCGCGGCGAAGGCCAGCACGCCGCCCGCGTCCACGACCGTGCTCGCCGGCTGCGCGTTGAAGGCGATGTTCACATCCGACTCGATCCGGATCTCCATCGCGTTGATGTACAGGAAGCTTGACTGGATCGCCTGCGCCTCGATCAGGATCGTCCCGTTCGGCTGCGGCGAGACCCCGTTGATCTCCGCGATCTCGTTGTCGTTCGCGAAGCTCATGCCGTCGGAGCCGATGTTCGTCCCGCTGGTGATCAGCGACGCACTCTGGGCCCCGTTCCCGCCCGTCACCGTGTACAGCGTCTCGCGCGTCTCGGCCGAGACGCGGCTGCCGAAGAAGCGGAAGGTGTAGGTCAGGTTCGGGTCGAGGCTCGAGAGCTCGAGCCCGAGGATCTCGGGATCGGCGAAGCCGTCGTCGAAGCGGAAGACGAAGTCCTCCGTCGCCGAGACCACCGCGAGGTCGCCGAGCAGCAACGGGTCCGGGTTGCCCAGCCCCTCGCCGGGGCCGCCGCCCTGCCCGATCCCGGTCGTCGCGCCGAAGCCGATCCCGTCTGGGATGCCGCCCCCGCTGAACGCGCCGGTCGTGTCCGCGAGCCTGATGAACTGACCCGGCGTGAAGCTGTTCCAGGTGTTCCCGCCGTCGCTCGCCGTCAGGCCCGAGGCCGACCCGAAGTCGATCAGGATCGACTGCCCCGCCGCCGGTGCCGAGATCGCCGCGACGCCGCCGAGGGCCGCCGCCAGCAGTGCCATGGTGCGCGAACCGTTCATCGTCATCTCCTTCTTGCCTTCCCCCCGCGGCCGAGCCGGTCGCGTTGGCGTTGCCCTCATGCGGCTCAGGGAACCGCGTCGAATGCCAGCAGGAAGCCGAGCGCGTCGTCCGCGTCGACCGTCCCGTCGTTGTTGAAATCCACCGGGCCGAGCGGCGAGCGCCGCACCCCGCCCACGGCTGTGTCCGAGTACACCGTTGTTCCGTCCAGCGTCGCGGCGAGCCGGTACAGGCCGACATCACCGATGCTTGCGCCCGTGATCACCAGGTCAGTCGTCTGCGATCCGCTGACCCGACCGTCATCTACCAGCGCTACGCCGTCCCGCTCCCACTGCAGTGCCACGCCCGGCCCGCTCCCGGCAACCGCCGCCGAGAAGGCCAGCGTGCCGCCGGCCTCGACCAGCGCGGGTGCCGGGTCGGCCGAGATCGACACGCTCGATACCGAGAGCTCGAACGCGTTCAGGTACGCGTAGGTCCCGGAGACCACGGTCAGATCAACGAACACCTGACCGAACGCGTCGGGGCGGACGCCCGTGACCTCCGCGACCGTGTCGTCGTTCCCGTCGTAGGCCCCGTTCGATCCGATGTTCGAGCCGGTCGTGGTCAGCACCGCGACGCCCGTGTTCGCGCCGGTCACGCGGTACTCCGTCCGCCGCGTCTCGCTCGCCAGCGTCCGCGAGCCGAAGAACCGCAGGTCGTACACCCGCTCGGGATCGAGCCCCGTCAGCATGAACCCGCCCGGAACATCGTCGTTCCCAGCGCCGCTGAGGTCGTCCGCACCGCTGAAGAAGTAGTCCTGCGTCGCCGTCGCCACGGCAAGATCCCCGAGCAGCGATGGGTCGGGCGATAGCAGCCCGCCGTTCACGATGCCGTTGCTCTGGAAACCGCCGGTGATCACCAGGCCGACGCCCGTCCCCATGCCCGTCGAATCCACCAGCCCGCCGATGTGCTCGCCCGCGTTGATCGCGACCTCGCCCTCGGCCGGGTGCCAGTTGTTCCAGTGGTTCCCGTTCTGGTCCGGGCTCGCCGTCGGCGTCCCGTCCTGCGTGTTGCTCGGGCCGAAATCAAAGAGGATCCGCCCGCCCACACCCGGTGTCAGCGGGTTCGGTGCGTACACCCGGTTCGGTGCCACGACGGCCTGCACCGCCGGTCGCACCACGCTCGTCCAGAGCTCGTACCCGGCGCGGTTCACATGCACCGGATCGACATACAGCGACAGGAACGCCGGATCGCTCGGCGGGTTCAGCGCGTTGAACGCCGACGGCAGGTCGATGTAGTGCAGCTTTGGGTCGCCCGCCGCCATCCCCGCGATCAGCCCGTTCGCCGTATCCACCTGCGGGATGAACGACCCGTTGCTCGGTGTCGGCGTGATCCCGATGTAGAAGATCTCAACATCCGGCTGCGCCGTGTGCACCAGGTTGACGAAGCTCTGGTAGTCCGCGAAGACCTCCGTCCCGGGCTCCCCGCTCGTGATGTCGTTCGTCCCCTCCCACACGAGCACCGCCGTCGGCTGGAAGTCGAGCACCAGCTCGTTGACCCAGAAGTTCAGGTGCTCGAACTGCGAACCCCCGAAACCCCGCTGCACGATCCGGTAGTCGTTGAAGTCGAGCGCAAGCTGCTCCCAACGCCGGATCGAGGAACTTCCGACGAACACCACCCGCCCGGGTTCGATCGGGTCCAGCGCATCCTGCGTCGTCCACCGCGTCACCTCGGGCAGATACGGCTGGGCCGAGCCGAGGCCCGCCGCGCCCCCTACCACCGCGAGCGCAACCAGCCGAGCAGATGGGCGAAAGGACCGACTAAACATGATCGACAACTCCGCAATGAAGGCTCGGGGGGCCGAGCGTTATTATGGCGTTGATGCTATATCGTGCAAGCCTTTCCATCGACTTTGCGCGCACGATTTGCTCCCGCCGCACCCGGACGGGTTGAGAGGGGCGCAGTCCGATAACTAGTTGCACGCGGTCGCGATCCGGTCCGCTTGCGTCACTCCCCCGCCGACCCCCGCAGCGCCGTCGCCTCGATCTCGACCAGCATCCGCGGGTCCTGCAGCCCCGCCTCGAACATCGTCGCCGCGGGCCGGACCTCCCCCAGCCGACGCTTCAGGACGGGCCAGCACTCCGGAAATCGCGACGCGTCCGGCAGGATGTAGTGCACCCGCACAATGTCGCCCAGGCACGACCCCGCCTCTATGAGCGCCCGCTCGATGTTGTCGAGGCACTGTTCGGTTTGCGCCGCGAGGTCTTCGGCGATCGTCATGACGGAATAGTCGAACCCCGTCGTCCCAGAGACCATGACCCAGTCCCCCGCGACCACCGCCCGGGAGTATCCGATCTCGCGCTCGAACTGCGAACCCGAGGAAATCAACCGGCGTGCGTAGCGACCCATGCACCGAGCCTACCGCCGGCCGATCCCCCCGCGCCACCCTGTGAGAACGCCCGGGAAACGCGTACCCTGAGGTTCCCAAGGGTCCCCCGAGGGCCGGCCCACACGCCGAAGGCCCCGATTCCAAAGCCGCAGAAACGGAGACCAGACCCCATGTCCACCATTCGATCGATCGCTGTCGCCGCCACCCTCGCCCTCTCCGCCCCGGCCCTGCTCGCCGGTGCGGCGGGTGTCGCCGCCGCCGCGGAGACCGTCGCCGCGACCGCCACCACCCAGGATTCCGGCCGCTTCTCCACCCCCCTCATCAGCCGCGATGTCTTCTTCGGCAACCCCGACCGGGCCAGCGTCTCGCTCAGCCCCGACGGCAAGCAGATCTCCTACCTCGCCCCCCTCAACGGCGTCCTCAATGTCTTCGTCGGCGATCCGAAGGCCCCGCTCGACGCCACCCCCATCACCTCCGACGACGACCGCGGCATCCGCCAGTACTTCTGGATGCCCGACAGCGTCCACATCGTCTACCTCCAGGACCGCGGCGGCGACGAGAACTGGCGTGCCTACTCCGTCAACACCAAGACCGGCGAGGAGCGCGACCTCACCCCCTTCGAGAATGTCGCCGCCCGCATCGCCCATGTCTCGCCCGACTTCCCCTCCGAGCTCCTCATCTCGATCAACGACCGCGACCCCGCCCTGCACGATGTCTACCGCGTCGATGTCGCCACCGGCGAACGCCGCATGCTCTACCAGAACCCCAAGTTCGCCGGCTTCGTCGTCGACGACAACTTTGACATCCGCCTCGGCATGGAGATGACCTCCTCCGGCGATGTCGAGTATGTCACCATCAACGAGAAGACCGGCGAGACCGAGCCCTTCGACGACATCCCCTTCGCCGACACCCAGACCACCAGCATCGTTGGCTACAACCGCGACGGCTCGAAGCTCTACTCCATCGACTCACGCGGCCGCGACACCGCCGCCCTCATCGAGACCAACACCAAGACCGGCCGCGAGAAGGTCATCTACACCAACCCCAAGGCCGATGTCTCGAGCGCCATGATCGACCCCAAGACCGGCGAGGTCGAGGCCGTCGCCTCCAACTACCTCAAGACCGAGTGGACCACTCTCGACCGCGACATCAAGCGCGACCTCGACGCCCTCCGCAAGGTCAACCCGGGCGAGATCAATGTCACCAGCCGCACCCTCGAAGACGACAAGTGGATCGTCGCCTTCACCGACGACAACGGGCCCACCACCTACTACCTCTACGAGCGCGACGGCAGGAACGCCACCAAGCTCTTCACCAACCGACCCGCCCTCGAGGACCTCCCCCTCGCCGAGATGCACACCGCCGTCATCGAGGCCCGCGACGGCCTCAGCCTCCCGTCCTACTACACCCTCCCCGTCGGCACCGACGCCGACGGCGACGCCAAGCCCGACCAGCCGCTCCCCACCGTCCTCTTCGTCCACGGCGGACCCTGGGCCCGCGACTCGTGGGGCTTCAACCCGTACCACCAGTGGCTCGCCAACCGCGGCTACGCCGTCCTCTCCGTCAACTTCCGCTCCTCCACCGGCTTCGGCAAGGAGTTCGTCAACGCCGGCAACGGCGAGTGGGCCGACGCCATGCACACCGACCTGCTCGACGCCGTCAACTGGGCCGTCGAACAGGGCATCACCGACGCCGACAAGGTCGGCATCATGGGCGGCTCCTACGGCGGGTACGCCACCCTCGCCGGCCTCACTTACTCCCCCGACTTCTTCGCTTGCGGCGTCTCCATCGTCGGCCCGTCGAACCTCCAGACCCTCCTCGAGGCCATCCCGCCCTACTGGGAGCCCATCGTCGAGATCTTCACCCGCCGCGTCGCCGACAACCGCACCCCCGAGGGCCGCCGCAAGCTCCGCGACATGTCCCCCCTCACCCATGTGGATGAGATCAAGAAGCCGCTGCTCATCGGCCAGGGCGCCAACGACCCCCGCGTCAAGCAGCAGGAGAGCGACCAGATCGTGCAGGCCATGCAGCGCAAGAACTTGCCCGTCACCTATGTCCTCTTCCCGGACGAAGGCCACGGCTTCGCCAAGCCGGAGAACCGCAAGGCCTTCAACGCCGTCGCCGAGGTCTTCCTCGCCGAGCACCTGGACGGCCGCGCCGAGCCCGTCAGCGGCGCGATCGAGGAATCGACCGCCCAGATCCTGAGCATGGGCGACATCGACCTGCCCGTCGAAGAGACCCCGTGGGAAGACGCCGCCGCGCCGGAGGAGACCAAGGCCGACGCCGGCTCCGCCATCCCCGAGGTCGCCTTCGAGGACCTCACCGAGGCCCAGCAGGCACTCGCCAAGCAGTCCGAGGGCCAGCTCGCCATGATCCCCCCGGAGATGCTCCCCCAGGTCGTCGCCCAGCTCGAGTCGCAGTACAACGCGCTGCCGGAAGAGGAGAAGCCCCTCGTGGCCTACCTCCTCGGCAAGCTGCGTGACCGCGGCACGGAAACCGACGAGTAACAGACACTTCTGATCACGAACGCGAACGCCGCGGACTGAGCGCCACACACAGGCGTTTCTCCGCGGCGTTCGTTTTTGTACCATCGATCAGAAAGAAACCGAACCGCCCCGGGTATCCGCCGGTACAGGATCCCAAGAGTCGGGCACCGCCGGAATCGTTCTGACCCCGGAGACCCCGCATGGCATCCGCTCCCCGTCCGATGGCCACCCCCATTCCGGGCTGGCCGGCCCTGCGAAACAGAATCGTCGCCGCCCTCGCCCTGCGAGAGCTCGCGGTCGCCGCCGCCGTCGTCGCCTTCGCCGTCGGCCTCGCCGTTCTCATCGCCCGCGCCGGCGTCGGGGTCGACCTGAGCCTCCCTGTTGTCGCCATCGCGGCAGCGGTGGGGGTGCTGGCGCTCGCGACCGCTCGCACCCTCTCCCAGTGGCCCACGCGCGACGGCGTCCTCGCCCTCGCCGACGCCCGCCTCGCCGCCGGCGGCACGATCATGCACACCGCCGAGTCGGGCGAACCGCTCACGCTCCCCGATCTCGCCCCGCTCCGCGTCCGAGCCGCGTCGCGCAAGACGCTCACGGCGCTCGCCGCCGGCGTCGCGTTCGTCGCCGTCGCGGCCCTCGCGCCCAAGCCCTCGCTCCTCGCCGGCACCCCGCCCCTCGCGATCGACCGCAACCTCGAGGACATCGAGAAGAACGCCGACGCCCTCGCCGACGCCGGCGCGATCGACGAGGAGGAACGCGAGCAATACGACGCCGCCATCCAGGAGGTCGCCGAACGAGCCGACGCCCGCCGCCCCGCCGAGACCTGGGAAGCCCTCGACCGCCTCGCCGATGAGATCGCCCGCGACGCCAAGGAGGGCATCGCCGAGGCCGCCGACACCGCCGCCGGTGCCGGCGTCGCCGAGGCCCTCGCCGAGCACCTTGCAGAAGACGCGGGCGCTCTCCCCGAAGGAACGCTCGAGGCCCTCGCGAGCGCCGTCCCCGAGCTCGCCGCCTCGCTCGGCGACAGCCCGCTCAGCAAGGAACTCCTCGAGCAACTCGCCAAGGCCGCCAACGCCAACCTATCCGAAGAAGAACGCCGCGCCGCCGCCGAACTCGCCAAGGAGCTCGCCAAGAAGCTCGGCGACGGCAAGTGCGAGGGCGCGGGCAAGCTCGCCAACGCCCGCCTCGCCCGCCTGTCCGACGCAGCCCGCGTCGCTGAAGGCCGCGAAGCCGCCCGCGCAGCCCTCCTCGCCTACCTCGGCGAGTGCAAGACCGGCGGACAGTGCGCCTCCACCGCCGCTCTCCTCGCCATGTGCTCCAACCCCAATATCAGCCGAGGCCCCGGCGCCACCCAACTCGCTTTCCAGGACACGACGACCGCCATCGACACCGCCGGCCTCACCCCCGAGCGCCTCGACGGTGACCTCGACCCCGCCGGCTCCGCCCTCGCCGGCATCGGCCGCACCGCCCAGCACGGCCAGATCGGCGACGGCTCCACCGGCGGCGCGATCGACGAGACCGCCGCCGGGCCCACCTACGCCAGCGACACCGTCGTCCTGCCCCGACACCGCCGAGCCGTCCGCGCCTACTTCGAACGCGAGGGACGCCCCGGATCCAGCACACCGTCCGAGCCCGAGCCCACACCCGCCGGAGCCACGAATGACAACCCCTGATGACCGGGTCGCCCCCGCGCTCGACCGTCTCCTCGCCGCGCTCGGCCAGACCCTCATCGGGCAGGACGAACTCCACCGACTCGTCGTCGCCGGCTTCCTGAGCAGGGGCCACATCCTCCTCGAAGGGATGCCCGGCCTCGGCAAGACCTCCCTCATCGCCGCCCTCGGCAAGCTCCTGGGCCTCTCCTTCGACCGCGTGCAGTTCACGCCCGACCTCATGCCGGGCGATGTCCTCGGCACCACCATCCTCGAAGAACGCGAGGACCGCTCCCGCGAGTTCGTCTTCCGCGAGGGCCCCATCTTCACCAACATCCTCCTCGCCGACGAGATCAACCGCGCCTCCCCCAAAACCCAGTCCGCCCTCCTCGAGGCCATGCAGGAGCGCCGCGTCACCGTCTCGGGCCGCACGCGTCCCCTGCCCGATCCCTTCGTCGTCCTTGCCTCGCAGAACCCCATCGAGCTCGAGGGCACCTATGCCCTCCCCGAGGCCCAGCTCGACCGCTTCTGCATGAAGCTCTTCGTCAAGCCGCCTCCCGCCGAGGTCTTGGAGTCCATCATCCGCACCCGCCGCCACGGCAACCCACCGGCCCACGAACCAGTCGCCGACGACGCCACGCTCAACGAACTCTTCACCGCCGTCGACGCCGTCGCCATCCCGCGCCCCGTCGCCTCCTACATCGCCCGCCTCACCCACGCCACCCACCCGACCTCGCCCAACGCAACGCCCCTCGTCCGCCGCGCCGTCGCGCACGGCGCTTCCCCCCGCGCAGCCATCGCCTTCGCCGAGGTCGCCCGCGGCTTCGCCCTCGTCGAGGGCCGCCGCACCGTCGGCTTCGAGGACATCGCCGCCCTCGCGCCCGCCATCCTCCGCCACCGCCTCATCCTCTCCCACGAGGCCCGCTTCGACGCCATCACCCCCGACACCGTCGTCGACGACCTCCTCGCGGAGGTCGAGAAGGTCCCCGCCGGCATGCCCCGCGGCATGGACCTCGTCGAAAGCGGGGAGGCCCCCCGTGCCTGATCGACAAGCCGTCGCCCGCCTCGCCGCCCTCGCACTCACCATTCTCCTCGCCGCCGCCGCCCACGCCGGCCAGGCCTCGTTCGGCCGCGTCAGCATCACCATCGACGAATCCCCCGCCCGCGTCGTCACCAACACCGGCTACTTCGCCCTCCCCATCACCATCCGCAACGACGCCGAGACCGACCACGATATCACCCTCACCCTCGCCGCAAACGACCAGTTCGAGTCCGTCGTCGCCAATCGCATCTCCACTTCCCTCCGCGTCCCGGCGAACTCCACCGCCCGCACCGCCCTCTATGTCCCCCCAGCCAGCATCTCCACCGGCATCGCCCGCGTCACCATCGACGGCGTCCTCCAGCGTGACGGCGTCGCCACGGGCCACATCGCCCACGGCCCGCTCCTGAACAACCGCTGGCGCGGCCGCTCCAACACACCCCTCCTCGTCCTCGCCTCCCGCCAGGTGAACCCCGCCCTCCGCGACGCCTACGAGAACCACGCCTCGGGCGACCCCACCTACGAGGGCTTCGAGATCACCCGCGCCGAACGCGACACCGCCGACTGGATCCCCGACTGGCTCGCCTACTCCCGCTACGCCATGGTCATGGTCGATTCCGACGACTGGCTCGCCGCCACCCCCGCCGTCAGAGACGCCCTCGCCGCCTACGCCCGCACTGGGGGCGTCCTCTCCATTGTCGGCACCGGCGTCACCCCGCGCGAGGTCCCGGGCCTCACCGCCCCGAATGCCGCCGTCACGGGCGCCGGCTTCACCACCACCGGCTTCGGCTACACCAGCCTGACCGACGACTCCACCGCCCGCCAGGCTCGCGCCGAGATCATGCGCCTCCTCCGCACCGCTGCCCTCGCCCGCCTCAACAGCTTCGACCTCGCCGACGCCGAACGCACCATGCGCGCCACCCCCGAGCGCACACTGCCCGTCGGCGGCATCCTCGCCCTCCTCTTCCTCACCGCCATCATCATCGGGCCCGTCAACCTTATCGCCCTCGCCCGCATGCGCCGCCGCGCCATGCTCTTCCTCACCACCCCCGTCCTCGGCCTCACCTTCGCCGCCGCCATCTTCGCCCTCGGCTTCCTCCACGACGGCATCGACGCCCGCGTCACCTCCCGTTCCCTCACCCTCCTCGACCACGCCCAGAACCGCGCCACCACCGTCGCCCACTGGGGCGTCTACGCGCCCCTCCCCCCCTCCGCCGGCATCTCCATCGCCCCCGACACCGAGGTCACCCCCATCGGCCAGAACGGCTGGAGCGAAACCCCCGTCTCCTTCACCCTCGACCAGGGCCCACGCCAGACCTTCGCCGGCGACATCGTCCGATCCCGCGTCCCCGCCCACCTCATCCTCCGAAGAGACACCACCCGCCGCGAACGCGTCGACATCACCCGGGAGAACAACACCCCCTTCGCCACCAACGGACTCGGCGCCGACATCACCTGGCTCCTCCACACCGCCCCCGACGGCGCCCTCTACGCCGCGGAGAACATCCCCGCCGGTGCCCGCGTCCAGCTCCTCCCCTTCACGACGAACGACCTCCCCCGCATCGCCCCCCGCCGCCCGCCCGATCCCTCCCCCCTCGCCATCGAGCGCTTCTTCAACGCCGCCGAGGACCGCGACTTCGTCGAGTTCCCCGCGAACGCGTACATCGCCATCCTCGCCGCCGACCCCTTCATCGATGTCGACCTCGCGACGGGCCGCGAGCCCACACGCGAAACCATCGTCATCGGCCTCCTCGAAGGAGCCGCACCGTGAAGCTCGTCGTCGACAACATCACCCGCACCTTCGGCCGCACCAAGGCCCTCGACGGCGTCTCCTTCACCATGGAGCCGGGCCGCGTCAGCGCCTTCGTCGGCCCCAACGGCGCCGGCAAGACCACGACGATGCGCATCATCGCCACCCTCGACACGCCCACCACCGGCGATGTCTCCATCGACGGCTTCTCCGTCACCGAATACCCGGAGCGCACCCGAAAGCTCGTCGGCTTCATGCCAGACGCCCTCCCCGCCCACGGCGACATCGTCGTCCACGAATACCTCGACTTCTTCGCAAGAGCCTTCGGCGTCCGCCAGCCCGCCCGCTCGCAGATCCTGGGCGAAATCGAGGACTTCACCGGCCTCGGCCCCCTCCGCGAGAAAACCCTCAAGAGCCTCTCCAAGGGCATGAAGCAACGCGTCAGCCTCGCCCGCGCCCTCGTCCACGACCCCGCCGTCCTCATCCTCGACGAACCCGCAGCAGGCCTCGACCCCCACGCCCGCATCGAGCTCCGAGAGCTCATCGTCGCCCTCGCCAAGCGCGGCAAGGCCATCCTCATCAGCTCCCACATCCTCCACGAGCTCGAGGAAATGGTCGACGATGTCATCATCGTCCAACGCGGACGCGTCATCCGCGCCGGCGCCATCGACGCCATCGCACACGGCGAAGCCGACCCCGCCGCCACCAACGGAACCAACGCCGCCGCAACGCCCGCTCCCGCCGCCGCCCGCCGCATCCTCGTCCGCCTGCTCTCAGGCCACGAGGACTTCCCCGCCCTCGCCGCCCTCCAGCCCGGCGTCACCGCCTGCCGAGCCCGCGGCTCCCGCGCCTTCGAGCTCGACATCGAGGCCGACGACCAGGGCACCGCCGCACTCCTTCAGAGCCTCGTCACCGCGGGCGTACCCCTCGTCGAGTTCCGCATGGCCTCCGGCGGTCTCGAACGCATGTTCCTCGAAGCCACGCGCGGAAACGGGAGCGCTACATGATCGCACTCACCCGCCGCACCCTCGCACGCCTCGAGGACCGCGCCAACCCCATCGTCGTCAAGGAAGCCCGTCAGGCCGTCCGATCCCGCTGGATCATCACGATGCTCGCCCTCGAGCTCGTCGCGCTCCTCCTCCTCACCGCGGGCGCCGCCATCTTCGGCATCGGCAACCCATCCAACGATTTCGACGGCACCGGCTTCGAGGTCTTCATGACCATCAACGGCGGCCTCATGCTCCTCTGCACCCTCGCCGTACCCGCCTATGTCGCCGCCCGCCTCGGCTCCGAACGCACCGGCGCCGCCGCCGACCTCCTCTACACCACCTCCATCGGCCCCGCCTCCATCGTCTGGGGCAAGACCGCCGTCGCCATGATGATCGCGACGCTTCTCGTCTCCGCCGCCGCACCCTTCCTCGTCGTCTCCTACCTCCTCCGAGGGATCGACCTCCCGACCATCGCCTTCATCATCGGGTTCGACTTCGTCGTCATCCTCTTCTGCGCTCAGCTCGCCATCACCATCGCCGCCCTGCCCGTCTCCGCCATCCTCCGCATCTTCGCCGGCATACTCGCCGTGCCCGCCATCCTCTATCTCGGCGGCGGACTCATGTCGAGCGTCTTCTTCTTCGGCGGCGTCTCCGTCGCCTCCTTCGACGCCGATGTCTGGAAGGGCGTCGCCGCCTTCGTCGCCATCGCCGTCGGCCTCTCCGGCATGCTCTTCGTCCTCACCGTCGCCATGCTCGCGCCGACCCACACCGACCGCGCCGTCCTCGCTCGCGCCTACACCACCGCCTTCTGGGCCATCACCGGCGCCATCGCCTTCTTCACGGCCGTGGACACCGCGAGCGCCGACGCCGTCGGCATCTGGGCCACCATCTGGACCCTCATCGCCTCCGCCTCCCTCGCACTCGCCGCCGGCGAACGCCGACAGTTCGCGAGCCGCCTCCTCCGCCGGATCCCGCGAAACCCCATCCTCCGCCCCGTTCGGGTCCTCTTCATGAGCGGCGCCGCCACCGGCCTCCTCTGGTCCACCCTCCTCGCGACCGCCACCATCGCCACCTGGTACACCGTCGCCGCCACCACCGACGCCACCGGCATCAGCCTCAGCGGCCGCGAGAACACCATCATCTTCTCCATTCTCCCCATCCCCCTCTACACCCTCGCCATCTGCCTCCTCGCCGTCTGGACACGCGACACCTTCCTCCGCCGCTGGCTCAGCCACAGCATGACCACGGGTATCGCCGTCCTCTACTTCGGCCTCGCCTGCACCGTCCCCCTCGTCACCGCCGCCATCCTCGACCCGCGCAACTGGGAGTACTCGAGCGTCGCCGCCGCCATCGCCCCCGTCGGCCCCGCCATCTTCAGCGATATCGCCGACGCCGCCCTCATGGGCGTGCTCATCAGCAGCTTCGCCGCCGGCCTTCTCGTCCTCCTCCACGCCCGCTGGTTCTTCCGACAGCTCGCTGCCTACCGCCCCGTGCGCGCCGAGACCGACCAGCCCGACCCCGTCACCGTCCCCGGCTCCGCTCTTGATCAGGACGCGGAATCAGACCCGGATCGAACGCCCACACCCGGCCCCTCCGCATGACGCCCACCACCGACCGATGGCAGGACGCCGCCGCTACCGGCAGAGCCGCCGGCTCCAGGCTCGTCCTGCGCACCGTCCCCCTCACCCACGCCGCCGCCGGCGCAAGGCTCGGCGCAGGCGCGGGCGAGTCCATCGAGTTCATGGAGCACCGCGCCTACGAGCCCGGCGACGACCTCCGCCGCATCGACTGGGCCGTCTACGCCCGCACCGACCAGCTCATCGTCCGCCGCTTCCGCGCCGAGAACAGCCCCCGCGTCGACATCCTCATCGACGCCTCCCGCTCCATGGACCTCGAAGGCTCAAAGAAAGCAACAGCAGCCGTCGCCGTCGCCGCCGCCTGTGCCGAGGCCGCCGCCCGCTCCGGCCTCCGCCCCAAGATCCACCGCGCCGCCCAGGACGCACGCGAGCTCCCGGGTGCCCCCCAGTCCTTCGCCGCCCTCGACTTCGACGCCAGGTCAGGCCAGGCCCCGAGCACAACCGGCCTGAGCCGCGGTCGCCCCGCCGTCCGCATCCTCATCACCGACCTCATGTTCAAGGCAGAGCCCCGCGCCACCCTCACACCCCTACTGGGCCCCGGCTCCGCCGCCGCTGCCGTCATCTGCGTCCTCGCGAAATCCGACCGCGACCCATCGGTCTTGAAGGGCCGCCGCCTCGTCGACCGCGAGTCCGGCGAGCGATCCACCCTCGAAGTCACCGACAAGGCGCTATCCGAGTACCGCGAACGCCTGAACCGCCACCTCGCGTCCTGGTCCACCACCGCCCGCGCCATGGGCATCGCCTTCGCCGAGCTCGACGCCGACGCGGCGCTGACGGACACCACCCTCGACGCGACCCCCCTCATCCGCTCCGGCCTCATGGAGCCCCGCGCGTGACCCTCGCGACCCCGCTCGCCCTCTGGACCCTCGCCGCCCTCGCGCCCCTCATCGCGCTCTACGCCCTCCACCTCCGCCGCCGCCCCGTCGAGGTCAGCTCCCTCATGCTCTGGCAAGGCATCCGCACCCCCTCCGAGTCGGGCCGCAAGCTCCAGCACCTGCAAACCCCCCTCTCCCTCCTCCTCGAGATCCTCGCCATCCTCGCCCTCGCCCTCCTCGCCGCCGGCCCGCTCTTCGAGGGCCGCGCCGCCGCCCCGCTCGTCGTCATCCTCGACGATTCGGTTTCGATGCGAGCCAACGACGACGAAGGCACATCAACGCGCGACCGCGCCCGCGCCCGGCTCGACGAGATCATCGAGACGCTCGATCCCTCTTCGCTCACGATCGTCCTCGCCGGCCCCGCGCCGGAAGTCCTGACGGCCGAGCAACTTCCGGCCGAGGCGCTGTCCTCGCTCGACCGGTCCTGGCACGCCCGGCGGTCCGCGGCGGACCTGGGCCGGGCGGTGGCGCTCGCGAGGGAGGTCGCCGCGCCCTCGGCAAGGCTGCTGGTGCTGACCGACGCGCCGCCGCCGGAGGACTTCAACCGGCCCGCCAACCTGCGGTGGGTCTCGCTCGGCGAGGAGTCGGCCAACATCGCCATCATGACGGCGCTGCGGGCCGAGGCGGACGGCGAGACGGACGAGCTGATTTTGGAAGTGATGAATCTCTCTGCCCGGCCTGTGGTTACGCCGCTGACGGTCGCGATCGAATCCGAATCGTGGCCCGGCCCGCAACCGCCGCTGGCCGCAGTCGAACCGTTCGCGGAGCGGGAGCTGCGGATCGCGGCGGGGGATCGCGCGACGCTCCGGGTGGGGCTTCCAGCGACCGATCGGGCGGCGGTGGTGAGGGTTGCGGGTGGGGTCGGGGGTGGGGGAATAGTGGGGGAAAATCGACTGATGGAAGACGACGCCGTGACGCTTGTGCCCGTGCGCACAGCCGCGGTGCGCGTGCGCACGGCGTTCGCGGCTGAGCGCACAAACGCGATGGTTTTGCGTGCCGTCGAGTCCACGGCGCGCGCACGCCCGGCGAGCGCCAACACCGAGCTTTTCCTGACCGACGGCGACGCCGCGCCGCGCGACGGCGAGTGGGCCGTCCGCTTCCGCGCGCCTTCCGAGGGCAATGCCGCGACGCGGCTCGGCCCGTACCTCGTCGATCGCTCGCACCCGCTCGCCGAGGGGCTCGACCTCGCCGGTGTCCGCTGGGTGTACGAGCCGGCGTGGACGCCGCCGGGCGGCGTCGCTTGGGCGTTCGTGGGGCGTGACGCGGTGGCGTTCTCGTTCCCGGGGCGGCCGGGGGATGTGACGCTGAATGTCGATCTCGAACGATCGACGCTCGCCGAGTCGGCGGCGCTGCCGGTGTTGCTGTGGAATGTCATCGCCGAGCGGGCGGCGGCGCGGCCGGGGCCATCGCGGGCGAATGTCGCGGTGGAGACGGCGGTGAGCGTTGGCGTCGGCGCGGAGGGTGGTGTGCAGCGGCTGCCGGGCGGGGAGACGGCGGAGCTGCCGGGGTCGGCGCGGCCGATCGATGTGCCGGTGGTCGAGGCGGGCGTGCATGTCTTCGAGATCGGGGCCGAGGGGGCTCGCGAGATTCATCGCGTGGCGGTGAACCCGACGCACGCGGCGGAGAGCGACCTGCGCGGGCTGGCACGCTACGACGAGGATGAGTGGCCGGCGATCGAGACGGAGGACCGCGCGGCGGTGCCGCTCGGATGGTTGTTTGGTTTGCTGGCGGCGGGGCTGGCGGTGGGGCACGCGGTGCTGTTGTGGTCGGGCCGGCGGGAGGGTGCGTAGATGGTCTTCCTGCAGCCGATCTGGTTCGTGCTGGCGGTGCCGCTCGCGCTCGCGTTCTTCGCTCGGCGTCCGCCGACGCCGGCGTTGTCGGCGTTCCGGGCGGTGGTGTACGGGCTCATCGTGCTGACGCTCGCGGACCCGGCGGTGCGGCGGGAGTCGCCCGGTGGGGCGGTGATCGTGGTGGCGGACCGGAGCGCCTCGATGCCGGCGGGGTCGGAGGCGGCGCACCTGGAGGCGATGCGGACGCTGGCGGCGTCGCGCGGGTCGCGCGATCTGCTGGGGCTCGTGAGTTTCGGCGCGCGGGCGCGGGTGGAGACGGCCGCTTCGGGCGGCGCGGCGCCCGCGGGCTTCGCGGCGGAGGTGGATTCGTCGGCGTCGAACCTGGCCGAGGCGCTGGACGCGGCGCTGTCGATCGCGCCCGCGGACATGCCGACGCGGATTCTCGTCTTGAGCGATGGGCGGTCGACGGACGGCGACGCACGGGCGCAGGCGGCGCTGGCCGCGTCGCGGGGCGTTGCGATCGATCACCGTCTGGTCGGGCGGACGCGGGCGGCGGATGTGGCTGTGGAGCGGATCGAGGCGCCGCTGCGGGTGGCGCCGGGGGAGTCGTTCCTGATCGACGCGTGGGTGGCGTCGCCGGTCGGCGGGCCGACCGAGTACACGCTTGAGCGATCGGGGCAGGTGATCGCGCAGGGGACGGCGGACCTGCCGGCGGGCGGTGGGCGGCTGAGCTTCCGCGATACGGCGCGGCCCGGGGCGACGCTGGACTACACGCTTCGGCTGACGCCGGGGGAGGACGATGCGCTTCCCGAGAACAACCGGGCGCGGCTGCTGGTTGGCGTCGAAGACACGCGGGCGGTGCTGGTGGTGACGGAGACGCCCGGGGGCGGGTTGGCGCGGCTGCTGAACGCTTCCGGGCTGAATGTCGATGCGAAGTCGCCGTTCGCGGTGGACTGGTCGGCGGCGTCGCTGGCGGGGTACTCCGCGGTGGTGCTTGAGAATGTGGCGATCCAGGACATCGGGCTGGTGGGCGCGGTGACGCTGGCGAGCCTGGTGGAGGACCGCGGGCTCGGGCTCGTGATGACGGGCGGGAAGCGGAGCTTCGCGGCGGGGGGGTATCTCGGGACGCCGATCGAACGGGTGCTGCCGGTGTCTCTCGAGTTGCGGCAGGAGCGGCGGATCCTGGCGGCGTCGATCGTGGTGACGATGGACCGGTCGGGGTCGATGGCGATGCAGGTCGCGAGCGGCGAGACGAAGATGCGGCTCGCGGGCGAGGCGGCGGCGCAGGTGTACGAGATGATGACGCCGATCGACCGGTTCGGGGCGATCGCGGTGGACTCGGCGCCGCAGGTCGTGGCCGACCTGGAGCCGATCGGGGCGTCGCCCGGCGTGCCTTCGGCGCTGCGGCGGATCCAGGCGGGCGGGGGCGGGATCTTCGTGTACACGGCGTTGACGGCGGCGGCCGCGATGCTGACGGCGGATGATGCGCCGGGGGCGCGGCACATCGTGCTGTTCGCCGACGCCGCGGACGCGGAGGAGCCTGGGGACTACATCAACCTGCTCTCGAAGCTGCGGGATGCGGGGGTGACGGTGAGCGTGGTGGCGCTCGGGACGCGGGCGGACGCCGATGCGCGGCTGCTGGACGACATCGCGCGGCGGGGGGAGGGGCGGGCGCTGTACACGAACGATGCTCGGATATTGCCGCAGCTCTTCGCGCAGGATGCGCTCGCGGTGGTGCGTGGGGCGTTCCTGGATACGCCGACGCCTGTGAGCGCGATGGCGGGGTTGTACTCGCTTGTGAACACGGATCTCGGGGCGTTTCCGGCGATCGGGGGGTACAACCCGACCTACGCGAAGGAGGGGGCGACGGTGGGGGCGTTGACGGTGGACGAGTACGCGGCGCCCGTGGTGGCGGCGTGGGAGGCGGGGCTCGGGCGGGTCGCGGTGTACACGGGCGAGGTGGATGGGCAGTGGACGGGGGATTTCGCCGCGTGGTCGCGGGCGGGGAGCCTGATCGCGAGCCTGGTGCGGCACGCGGCGGGGGGGAGCGGGAGCGTCGGGGACGATGTGGTGATCCGGCAGCGGCTGGAGCCGGGGGCGCTTCGGATCGATGTGTACAGCGATCGGGCGGAGTCGATGGAGCGGCCCGAGGTGCGGACGCTTCGGGTGGACGGGGAGCGGACGAACGCGGAGCAGCGGGCGATGTCCTTGACGGCGGCGGACCGGCTTTCGCTGACGGTGCCCCTGGGTGGGCGGGAGACGGTGGTGCCGGCGGTGCGGCTGGACGGGAAGACGATCCCGCTGACGCCGGCGGTGCTGCCGTATTCGCCGGAGCATCGGCCGGAGACGGGGGTTGGGGGTGTGGGGAGCGATGGGGAGCGGGTTTTGCGGCGGCTTTCGGAGCGGACGGGTGGGCGGGAGCGGGTGACGCTGGCTTCGGTGTGGGAGGAGATGCCGGCGGCGGTGCGGTTGACGGCGCTGCGTCCGTGGCTTGCGGCGCTGGCGGCGGTGGTATTGCTGCTGGAGGTCGCGGAGCGGCGGCTTGGGGTGATTGGTGTGGCGGGCGTGAGGGCGGCGCGGGTGAAAAAGGTGCGGGAGAAGAAGGCGGAGGTGCGGGCTCAGCGCGCGGCACCGGAGCCGAAGCGGCCGGTGGCGAGTGCGCCGCAGAAGGCGGCGAAGGCGCGCGAAGACGGCGGCGGCGGTGGGGGTGGGGGGTCGGGTGTGCTCGGGGCGCTCGGGGATGTGCGCGGTGAGCGGCGGTGAGGGTTACTTGACCTGGAGCGGGAGGGTGCTGGCGGAGGCGCCGCCGTTGTTGTCGATGGCGTAGGCCATAATGAGGTACTCGCCGGGCTTGTTTGGTGCGGGGAAGCGGGCGTTGCCGGTGGCGTCGACCTCGTAGGGGCCTGCGATGGCCTTGGCGCGGGCGGGCTTGGAATCGAGGACCCAGCAGCGGTAGGTGACGGTGTCGGCGTCGGGGTCGGTGGCGGCGAGGTTGAGGGTGATCTCGGTGCCCGGGGTGGTGGAGAGCCAGTTGGTGCCGTCGGTGGTTTCGAGGGTGGTGAGGATGGGGGCGCGGTTGCCGGGGAAGGGCTTGCCGGTGAAGTGTTCGACCATGTACTCGGCGCTGGGGGTGATGTAGAGGTCGGTGGCGGGGGTGTCTTTGTCGGGAGAGGTCGGGTGATCGTCGAGGAGGAGGCTGAAGTAGGTGGGGCGATTCATGCCGAAGTGGCCCCAGACGAAGATGGTGGAGCCGAGGCAGAGGGGGGATTCGTCGATGGCTTCGTAGCAGGCCTTGAGGTCGGCGAGGCGGTGGTCTGCGGTTTCGTCGAGGGCCTCGCCCCATTCGGTCTTCTTGAAGTTCCAGGGGCCCTTGCCGTTGAACTCGGACATGTAGAAGGGCTTGCCCCAGAGTTCTTCGGTCTTCTTGATGGAGCCGCGGACGGCGCCGGGGCTGTAGCTCTGGATTCCGAGGACATCGAGGTCGGGGGCGTGCTTCTTGACGGCCTCGATGTGCTCGGGCTTGGCGTTGATCATGGTGAGGCTGGTGAGGTGGTTGGGGTAGCGGGCGTGGACGGCCTCGGACATGCGGTTGACGGTGCGGAGGTAGGGCTCGTCGAGGTGGACCTCGTTTCCGAGGCCCCACATGAGGATGGCGGGGTGGTCGCCGATGGCTTCGATCTTGGCGATGAAGTTGTCGACCATCTGGTCGCCGCGTTCGTTGTAGTCGTAGGTCCAGGTGGAGCCGTTGTTGGCCTTGTTGTCGCCTTGGTGGGGCATCCACTCGCTGACGACGACCTTGATGCCGAGGGAATGGGCCTCGTCAAGTGTGCGTCGCATGTCTTCGCCGCTGGGGATGGTGTAGCCGCGGACGGTGTTGACGCCGAAGGAGGCGAGTCGCTCGAGGTCTCGGACGCCGCAGACGCCCTTGATCTGGAAGTTGTTGAAGCGTTCGTAGCGGGCGGCTTGTTCGCGGGTGAGGGTGTCTGGGATGCGGAAGCTGCCCTGGGCTTGGGCTTGGGCCTGGGCGGGGGCGAGGGTGAGGAGGGTGGCGGCGAGGGCGGGGAGGAGGGCTTGGCGGCGGGGCATGGGTGGGCTCCGTGGGTGGTGTAAGGGTTTACGGTAGTGAGATCGGGCGGGAAGTCAAGCGTGTAACTAGGGGTGTGCGGCGATGGCGTGGACGGAGTGTGATCGGGTGTGTGGCCGATTTTTGGTTTGTGGGGTGGTCTGATCCGTTCAGGGGTTGCCCTTGTGGGGCGCTTTCGTTAACCTCTTAACGCATGAGAGAAGATGCCGGGCTGTACGAGCGGCCCGGCGTGAGCATGAGACGAGACAGGAGAGACGAGCATGTCGAGCATGAAAACCGTCGGGGCGCTGGCGCTGTTCATCGGTGCGGGCGCGAACGCTGCTGTGTTCAGCACCTACAACCCGGGCGATCTCGGGCCGGACCTTCTCATCGATGAGGCGGTCACGGGGGGCGCTGACCTTGTTGTGGACGGCGGGAACGCGATTTTCGCGGGGTTCGAGGTTGCGAACCTGTGGAACGCGGGCGACGCGGTGTCGATCACGGGGATCGCGCTTCCGCTGTGGGCGAACAGCTCGAACGCGACGAACAATACGGTGAACGGGACCTTCACCTTCACCTTCTACGGGCTCGGCGGCGGGCCGAACGCGGATAAGTACGACGGCGAGGCGAACGAGCAGCTGCTGGGTTCGGCGACGGTTGACTTCTCGAGCCAGAACACGGGTGTGTTCGTGTTCGACGCGATCTTCGACCAGGCGATCGACTTCACGGCGGACTCGAGCGGGTTCGTGTTCCGGATCCAGAGCACCGGGTCGTTCCGGCTGAAGCGGGGGGCGGGGACGGGTGCTCAGCAGATCCGCATCGACAACGGGAACTACGCGGGCGGTGGCGGGCAGTTTGGCAGCTTCACCTTCTCGGGGACGGCGATCCCGGCTCCGGGTGCTGCTGGTTTGCTCGGGCTCGCGATGGTGGGCGCCGGTCGTCGGCGTCGGTGAGTGATCGCTGAGTAAGAGTGAGCCCCCGCGGCCCGGCGATGAGCTGTGAGCCGCGGGGGTTTTTTCGTGCGCCGGTTGGGCGGGCGGGCGGTTGGGCACTGCGCATAAGAAAAGGGCGTGGCCCTGAAGCCACGCCCCTGCTCTCTCAAGTGCGTTCACCTCGCCCTCCCACCGGGCGTCGGCGTGTGTTACTGGGCGGCGTCGATGATCTCGAGCTGACGGAGGACATCGAAGAAGTCGGCGGAGCCGTCGCCGTTGAGGTCGACGCGGTCGTTGACGACATTCTGGTTGGCGTCGGCTGCGAAGTTGGCGGCGATGTCCGCGGGGAGGGGCTGGTTCTGGATGAGGCGGAAGGGACCGACGAGGCCGTTGAAGGGGGTGAGGTCGTCCTGGGTGAGGGTCGCGGGGATGGCGATGGAGTTGACATCGTCGGCGAGGGAGGACTGGTTGCCGCCGATGAAGTTGGAGTTGCCGGTGCCGGCGGGTGAGAAGTTGTCGATGTCGTCGGCGGTGCCGAACTCGCCGTCGGGGCCGGGGAGGTCGTTGATGGCGGCGATCTGCTGGCCGTCCATGTAGAGCTCGTAGCCCTGTCCGACGCCGCCGCCGGCGAAGCGGCGGATGACGATCTCGAAGCGGTGCCACCCGGTCTGGAGGACGCCGGGGCCGCTGGAGACGGTGACTTCATCGAGGCCGTCGTTGGCGGAGGTGTTGATGTGTCCCATGATCTCGTCGCCCATGGTGTACATGGAGAAGCCGAGCGCGTTCCCGCCGGCCTCGAAGAGGCAGTGGTTGCCGACGAGGTCGTCGACATGGAGCCAGAAGAGGACATGGGCCGAGGTGGTGTCGTCGGCGAACTCAAACTTGGGACCGCGGAAGCCCTCGGCGCCGTTCAGGAGGAAGGCCTGGCGGACGCTGGGGATGGCGGTGTCGTTGACGGGCACGGGCTCGAGGATGTTGACGACGGGGAACTGGAAGGTGGGCTCTTGGCCGCCGCCGTTGAAGCCGGCGTCGAGGTCCCAGGCGAAGTCGCCGGTGAAGGTCTCGTCCATGGCCGGGTCGTTGGTCTGGACGCCGCCCGCGCCGTTGTGGGGGAAGGGGTACTGGAAGGGGCTGATGGGGGCGGTGTTGGACGCGGCGGCGAAGCTCAGGAAGTCGAGCGCGTCGTTGGCGTCGACGGAGCCGTCGCCGTTGTAGTCGGCGCGGCGGTCGGCGGCCGCGGCGTCGGTGATGGCGTCGTAGTTGTCCATGATCTCGTTGTCGAAGAGATCGAGGTCATAGAAGCGGTGGATGGCGATCATGCCGTTGAAGTCGGTGAGGTTGGCCGTGGGGACGGAGTCGCCTGCGATGCCGGCGTCGGGGAAGGCGGGGTCGCTGCCGCGGGTGCCGAGGCCCGCGGGGTTGCCGCCGGTCCAGCGGTAGGTGGGCGAGGGTGTGAAGGCCTGCTGGTTGACGAGGTTGCCGTCGAGGTAGGACTTGATCTGGAAGGAGACGAGGTCGATGACGATGACGGCCTGGTGCCAGCCCGTGTCGGTGAGCTGCTGGCGGTGCTGGACGGAGGCGACATTGCCGCCCATGCCGTCGTTGGCCTCGACGGCGTAGACGAGTTCATCGTCCTCAAGGGCGAAGGCGACGCCCTTGTTCGTCGCGCCGATTTCCCAGAGGACATGGGTGCCGGTGAGGTCGTCGGGCTTGAACCAGAGCTCGAAGGTGCCGGACTCGCCGGGCTGGGCCTGGTCTTCCCACGAGAAGGCGGTGCGGACGGAGCCGTCTTCGTTCAGCGTGGTGGCGCGGGCCTCGGGGAACTTGTACGCGCCGGTGATGCCGGGGACGGCGGGGTCGTAGACGCGGTAGAGATCGGGGGCGACGACGGCGTTCATGCCGTCACGCTCTTCCCAGATCCAGCGGAGGCCGGCGGGGAAGCCGGTGCTGGGGCGCTCGGGGTTCCAGACGCTGTCGCCGGGATACTCGGTGCCGGCGTTCCAGGTAAAGAGGTTGAACCCGTTGATGACGGTGATGGGCACCTGGGCCTGGGCCAGAGAGGTCATAGCGAAGGACGCCAGGATGGTGCTGACTGTGGGGCTGATTCGCGGCTGCATCTGATCCCTCCCGCCGGAACGGTGTCGGTCTGTGAATGTGAGTCTGACTGGCTACTTCGGTCTAGTTAAGCCATTGACTACCCGACTGTACCTCTGTCGTCGGGTTGATGCAAGCGCATTCAGCCTGAGAGGCGTCGGCAAGTGCATTCTTGGTCCTGCCACCGGTTCAGAGGGCCCCTAAATGGGTTATCGGATACTTTTTCGGAGGAATCGCTTGCCGGCGGGCGGCGAACGCGAACACCCCGGCCGATGGTCCTATAGCCTTGTGAGCCGGGGGTTTGGGGGAGCGTCGCACAATGCGGGGGCGATCGTGGTGTTGGGTTTGAGGTGCTGGATCGCGAGGACGATTTCGAGATAACGCTTGCGTGGGCAAAGAATCGTCGGTATAGTTAAACGCATAACTCAGAGAACACCGGCAGCCAAATAGGCCGCACCCCGGATTGGAGCCTGAATCATGACGCACGAACTCGAAAGCGGTTACTCGCGGGCCACGCGTCGCGCGTTCACGCTGATCGAACTCCTGGTGGTCATCGCGATCATTGCGTTGCTGATCGGGATCCTGCTGCCGGCTCTGGGCAAGGCCCGTGAGTCCGGGCGGAAGCTGGTGAGCTCGACGAACCAGCGTTCGACGGTGCAGGCGTTCCAGGTCTTCAGCGAGGACAACAACGGAAACTTCCCCGGCGTGGAGCGTGCGGGCAGGACCTTTGCCGCGGCGTTCACGGATGCGAGCGCGATCGACAACTGGACGATCAGTGGGAGTGGCGCGGGGCGGCATGTGCCTGCCCGGTTCCTCCTTCTGTTGCAGGGTGAGTACACGGCGCCGGAAACGCTGCTGTCGCCCGCCGAGTCGCCCTTCTACCTGGCGGACTACCGCGTGGCCGAGTACTCGGTGGACAGCTCCCGCGGGAGCGGTGACCGTCTCGACGGCCCGTGCCGGGTGGACTACCAGAAGGGCGGCTGGGAGCGGAACGGCTTCCGGTACAACTACAACATGCAGACGGTGTTCTACTCCTACGCCCTGCTCGACCTCTTCAACCAGGACGGCGGCCAGCCGGTGTTCCAGCCGCTGGTGCGGGCGTGGTCGAACCAGTCGACGGCGATGTCGGCGATCATGTCCGACCGGCTGCTGTTCCGGACCGAGCAGCAGTACCTCGACCACAACAGCGCGAGCGGGTCGGAGGCGAAGGACGGCCTGCGTCAGAGCCTGTGGGTGAAGGATCGCGGCGGCTGGGAGGGCCATGTGGCCTACGGCGATGGGCATGTCGAGTGGGCGGGCAGCTCGATCCTCAATGTGACCAGCTACGGCGGGTTCTTCAACGAGGGCGACAACAACGCCAACAACAGCAGCCAGAGCTCCGATATCGACCGCTCGGGTGACGACATCTTCGAGATCAACTCCGGCTACGGGAACCAGACGCGTGACGCCGGGATGGTGGTCGGCTGGGGCAGCCAGACCTTCCGTCACGGCAGCGCCCAGAACATCCGCTGAGTCGGTGAGGCTGGGGATGCTCTGAACAAGCGTTTGTGCGAGGGGCCGCCGACAAGCGGCCCTCGCGCTTTTGGTTCTCCGGTGTGCGCGGGTTTGGCCTGAGCGCCGCCGAGAACCGGTTCTGATGGTCAAGCGTGAAACCTGCCCCGCGTGGGCCTCGAACTGTCCGATACACCGCTGCCCGTCGCGATATCAGCCCCGGAGTCTTCGATGCGATCGAGCCGTTCTACTCTTCGATTCCCGGTTTCGAACCTGCCCGCGGCGGCCGCGCTCGTGATGGTGGCGGGCATGGCCCCGGCCCTGCCCGCGTTCGGCCAGAACGACGCGAATGTGGGGCGGTATCGCTTTGCGACGGGGAGCTCCGTGGACGGCGAGGCCGTGGCGAGCTTTGCGCTCGATGGCAAGCTCGGGCCCGAGAACCGCTGGGTGACGGGGACGCGGGGCCGGCACCGCTTGAACATTTTCTTCGATCGCCCGACCGAGATCGGCAGCGTGCATGTGTACACGGGCGGCGAGCGCGACGGGCCGGCCGACACGATGCGGATCGAGTACCTCGATACGAACGGGGTGCTCAGCCAGGTGCCGGGCGCATCGGTGAGCGGGAATACGGAGTGGTTCCGGGCGTTCGAGTTCGGCGCGGCGGTCACGACGACGCAGATCCAGGTGTACATCAACGACAACACGGCGACGGTGCAGGAGGTGGCGGTGTTCCCGCCGGCGGCCTCGCCCGCGCCGATGGGCACGGGGGTGAATGCGAACCTCGCGCGTCAGCATCGCATCCCTTTCACGACCGCAAGCTCGACGGCAAACGGGACCTCGCGGCGGGCGGTGGTTGATGGTTTCGTGAACGACGCCGACTACTGGCAGAGTTCCTCGAGCGTGAACCAGTGGATCGCGCTCGACATTCGCGACCCCGCGGAGACGAACCCGCCCAGCGTCCGGGCGACGACGACGCCGGTGGAGATCGGGTCGGTGCACCTGTACAGCGGGCTGGAGAGCGGTGCCGCGCCGATCGCGCGGGGGCGGTTCCAGACGCTCGACGAGAACAGCGGGCTGTGGGTCGATGTCCCCGGGGGCACTTTCGCGAACAACACGCAGCGCGAGCTCGCGGTGATGTTCGATGCGCCGGTGACGACGCCGACCCTGCGTCTGCTGGTGCAGGATGCCGGCGGGATCGTCCGGGAGATCGTGTCGCTGCCGCCGAACGACGGCCTCGGCTGGCCCATGGGCACGGGCGTGATTGCGGGCGAGGCGACCAGTGCCGTCGAGTACGGCGCGGACTATCACACGATCGAGCTCGCGGGCGCGGGCCTCGCGTTGACGAGCGAGAGCGGCAGTGGGGCCGTGCTGCGTCCGTCGACGACAATGCTCAGTCAGCACTACCAGGTGCTGCTGAATGTCGGCACGGACACCTACCGGATCAGAAGCCGCATGACGGGCGACTGCCTGGAGCCGCAGGACGGCTCGCTCGCGGCGGACGCGTCGGTCGTGGAGGCGGAGTACCACGGTCTGCCGACGCAGCGGTGGCGGATGGAGCAGGTCGCGGGTGGCGTGCGGTTCGTGAACGCCGCGTCCGGGCACATCCTCTCCGCGGCGAGCGTTGATGACGGCTCTGGGCTGACGCAGCGCAGCGGCGCGGGCTCGGGGCAGACCTGGTCGATCACGCGGCGCGACCACGCGGTGAAGAAGGGCAACGGCGGCTTCCCGCAGCTGGCGGACGCGTTCGAGAGCGAGTGGGCGTACAATTGGGGCCCGAACGACGCGTTCTCGGAGCCGGTCGAGTTCTGGCCCATGCAGTGGGGGAGCTTCAACTGGTCGCAGCGGCCCTCGCTCCTGCCGGAGTATCTGCGCAACGGCGAGGCGATCGTGCTGATGGGCTACAACGAGCCCGACAAGACCGACCAGTCGAACATCCCCGTCGCGACCGCGGCGGCGATGTGGCCCCGGCTCGAGGCGATGAACATGCCGCTGCTCGGGCCTGCGGTTGCGGGGCACCCGGCGACTGACGAGTGGATCGTGGACTTCATGGCCGAGGTCGATGCGGACGAGATGCGTGTCGACTACGCGGGCATGCACGCGTACCCGGGTCCGAATGTCAACTCGTTCATCCAGCGGATCACGGACGCGCACAACACCTGGGACCGGGATGTCGTGATCAGCGAGTTCTCCGTCGTGGACTGGAGCAACACGAACAGCTGGAACGACGACGCGGTGTACAACTTCTTCCTCGAGGTGCTGTGGCGGATGGAGAAGCTGGCGTATGTGCACCGCTACGCCGTGTTCGTCTTCACGGACGACCCGGCGAACCCCATCTCCGACAACCGCGGCGAGATGCTCGAGGCCGACGGCGTGACGCTGACGCCCGAGGGTCGCTACTACGCGGCGTGGGACGCGGACACGCAGATCCGCACGGATACCCCGTACCACCTGCACAACGAGGGCTCGAAGAAAAGGATCGGCATGACGGTGGGGGCGCCCGATGCCGACGCGGTCGTGCTGGGGAACCGCACGAACGCCGCGGACCGGTTCCAGTGGCGGCTGGTTTCGACCGGCACGCCCGGGCTGTTCAACATCGAGTCCGTCGAGGACGGGCGGATCCTGGCGTACACGAGCCGCGGGCTGGAGCTGCAGACGCCCGGGCCGTCGTCGTCGATCGCGGAGTTCGAGCTCGTCGAGATCGAGCACGGCTGGTTCGCGATCCAGGAGCCCGCTCTCGACCGGCGGCTGAGCAGCAGCACCTCGACGGTCACACTCGCGGCGCCCGGCACGACCTCGGACAGCGTGCGTTGGCGCTTCGTGCCGGTGTACGGCGCGCCCCCCGGGCCGCCGCGCGGCGGGTCGGCGGTGTCGATCGGCGCGGGCGAGGTCGCGCTTGCGTGGGATACGCACGGCTTCCGCGATCTCTTCGGATTCAATGTTTACCGCACGACGCCGGGCGGGACGCCCGAGCTGGTCGCCAGCAATGTCATGATCGAGTCGTTCGTCGACGCCGTGCCGGCCCCGGGAATCTATGTCTACACCGTGACCGCCAACGGCGACACGGGTGAGTCCGACACGGCCCCGCTCGGCACCGTAATGGTCGATACCTGCCCGGCCGACTTCAACGCCGACTTCGTGGCGGACGGACATGATGTGCTGGCCGCCATCGCGGCGATCGACGGTGGCCTCGACTACGACGGCAGCGGTGTCGCAGACTTCTTCGACACGCTCGCGTTCCTGCGTGTGTACGACGAGGGCTGCCCCGGCAACTGACGGGGCCAAAGATGACCTGACTCACGATGAACGCCGCTGCTCACGGGTAGCGGCGTTCTTCTGCGCGGGTGTCGACTTCCATCCGGTGCTTGAGCACCTGGTTGCGTTCCCATCGCTCGCCCTCGCTCCACCCGGGCTCGGCGAGGCCCGCTTCCCACGCCTCGAGTTCGGCGAGCAGCTCGGCCAGCTTCTCGGGGCGGGTGTCCGCGAGGTTGTTCCGCTCGCCCGGGTCGTTCGCGAGGTTGAACAAGAGCGTCGGGTTGCCCTCGGAGCGGATCAGCTTCCAGTCGGCCTGCCGCACCGCCGCCGCGACGCCGCGACGCCAGAACAGGACCTCATGCGGCGAGCCCCCGGCCCGGCCGGTCACGAAGGGCACGAGATCGACACCGTCGAGCGAACCGCGGTCGCCTTCGCCGCCGGCTGCGCCGACGGCCGTCGCGAGGATGTCGAGCGTCGTGACCGGTTCATCGAAGCTCTGTCCGCCGGGAACCTTCGCCGGCCAGCGCATGGCGAAGGGCACGCGGATGCCGCCTTCCCACTTCGATCCTTTCATGCCGCGGTAGGGGCCGTTGTCGCTGCCGTTGTTGGTAGCGCCGCCGTTGTCATTGACGAAGAAGACCAGCGTGTCGTCTGCCTCACCCGTTTCGTCGAGCGCATCGAGGATCTCGCCCACCGAACGATCGAGTGCCCGCGTCATCGCCGCGTAGGTGAGGCGTCGCTCGGAGGTGCCCTCGGGGTAGTGAGCCTTCGCCCACGCGAGATCATCCGGCCGGGCGTCCATCGGCGTATGCGGTGCGGTGAAGGCGATATACGCCATGAAGGGCTCGTCGCCCGCGCTCGCCCGTCGTATGAAGTCGGTCGTGCGCTGGCCGATCCAATCCGTCACATACAGGTCGTCCGGCTCGTCGATCCGCGTCCGCCCCTCGACCAGCCGCTGGATCGAGTCCTCATCGTCATCCATGGCGAAGTAGCTCCGCGACCCCGCCAGCAGGCCGTGGAACTCCTCGAAGCCCTGGTCGAGCGGCTGGAGACCCTCGACGGAGCCCAGGTGCCACTTGCCGAAGGCAGCGGTTCGGTATCCCGCGTCACGCAGCCACTCGGCGATGGTCCGCTCCGACGCCGGTGTCCCCAGCCCCTCGGCCTCGTGGTTGCCGCCCATGTTGAACTCGTGCCCGAAGCGCTGCTGGTAGCGGCCCGTGATCAGCCCGGCCCGCGAGGGGCTGCAGACGGACGCCGTGACATACCCGCTCGTGAACCGCACGCCCTCGTCGGCGATGCGGTCGATGCGTGGCGTCGGCACCTCGCCATCGTTGGCGAAGCCGATATCCACATAGCCGGCGTCGTCGCTGATGATGACGAGGACATTGGGCCGCTCCGGCCGGGCGCACCCCGTGACGAGCAGCATGAGGCCCGCGAGCAGCCCGAAGCGCGTCCAAGCCATGGTCCGATACCTCCGTGTGTTCGGTGTTCAGATGGTCCGAAGAAGGGCATGCAACTGGGTTCTGTGGCACCCTGTTTCGGTGTCCGGCATCTTGAAGTCGGGATGGGTCTTGACGCCCCTGATACCGGATCGGGCCGGGAGGATACCGGAACCGCCGAAACATGTGGGAGTAGTTAAACGCTTCTTTTGCCCAAAACCGGCATTTTCGCGCCAAGGCACTTGGAGTCGTCCCCCGATCCAGTACAATGAGTGAAGCGTTTACGCGGCAGTCCGTTTGAGAGAAGAGATCGGCCTCGCCGCACCACAGAGGACCAAGCCCACGCCGGCCCGACAGGCCGCAGATCCGGAGGGGTGAACTCATGACCCGTACGACTATCGCGCTCGCCACCCTGCTCGCCGCCGGTGCCGCCGCCAACGCGCAGAGCGCGTCGGTTTCGGTTTCCGCCAGCTCGGCCAATGTCGCCCCAGGCGGCAGCGTCACCATCACGGTCAGCGCTGACTGGGATGCCGCCGGCGCGATGCCCGGCATCTTCGGCGACGCCGGCTTCTACGGCTTCGGCGGCAATGTCGTCGTCTCCGGCGACGCCGCGGCCTCGGCCTCGGCCAGCTCGCCCATGATCAACGCCGACCTGACCTCGGGTGCGACCAGCTCGGTCAACCCCGCACCGGCCGTCGCCCGCGCGGCCGCCGGTCGTGGCCTCCTCGGCGGCGTCAGCACCGACCCGATCGATGTGCTCACCCTGACCCTCAACATCGACTCGGGCGCCACCCTGGGCGACACCGTCACCGTCGACTACGCCGGCGCCGTCGTCCTCAACCTCGGCGACAGCCTCGTCACCTACTCGACCGACCCGGGTGCCAACCAGCAGACCCTCTCGACCAGCTCGGTCACCCTGACCGTCGGCCAGGGCGGCTGCAACGCGGCCGACCTCTCGGCCCCGTTCGGCTCGCTGACCTTCGCCGACATCTCCGCCTTCCTCTCCGCCTTCACCTCCATGAGCCCCGCCGCCGACCTCGCGGCCCCCTTCGGCAGCTACACCTTCGCCGACATCTCGGCCTTCCTGGGCGCCTTCAGCGCCGGCTGCCCGTAATCGCGACAGCCTGACCGTGAAACAAGAAGCCCCGTCGTGCTCACGCACGACGGGGCTCTTTCTTTGCGCTGATTTCGAGACGCCCGCGGCGACAACTTCCGCGGTCACGGCTTCGTCTTGAGCAGATCCTCGAAGTACACCTCGAGCTTGTCGAGCTTCGGCCGGGCCACGCCGCGGATGTACGGCTGGTTCGGGTTGCGGGCCGCGTAGTCCTGGTGATAGTCCTCGGCCTTCGTGTAGTTCTTGAGCGGCTCGAGCGTGGTCACGATCGGATCGGGATACTTCCCGCTCGCATTCAGTTCTTCGATGTACGCCTTCGCCTTCTGCTTCTGCTCGTCGTCGGCGTAGAAGATCGTGCTGCGGTAGTGCGTGCCGATGTCGGCCCCTTGCCGGTTCAGCGTCGTCGGGTTGTGCGTCGCGAAGTGCACCTCGAGCAGCTTCTCGAAAGAGATGACGGCGGGGTCGTACACGATGCGGATGCTCTCCGCGTACCCGGTCGTGCCCGTCACGACCCTCTCGTAGGTCGCCGGCCCCTCCCCGCCCGCGTAGCCAGACTCGACATACACGACACCGCGCAGCGGCTCGAATACCGCCTCAACGCACCAGAAGCACCCGCCCGCGAAGACCGCCTCGCTCACCTCCGCGAGCTTCGCGACTTCGTTCGATGCCGTGAATACAAGCGACTCCGAGTTCACGCAGAACCGCCGCCCCGTCGGCGCCGGGCCATCCCCGAAGACATGCCCGAGGTGCCCGTCACACCGCGCGCACACGATCTCCGTCCGCACCATTCCGTATGAGCGGTCCTCGTGCTCCAGCACATTCTCCTTCGCCACCGGCGCGAAGAAGCTGGGCCACCCCGTCCCCGAGATGAACTTCGAGCCCGACGCGAACAAGGGAAGCCGGCACCCCGCGCAGCTGTATACGCCCTCGGTCTTGTTATCGAGCAGCGTCCCACAGAACGCCGGCTCGGTCCCGTCGTTCCGCAGGATCCGGTACTGCTCCTCGGTCAGCCGATCCCGCCACTCGGCCTCCGTCAGCTGCAGCTTTGGGAGCGAGAACGGCCCCACAAGCTCCCCGGAGGTCGACATCACCCGAAGCGGCACGGCACCCGACTTCACGCCGGCATCCTCCCGCGGCGCGTGATCATCTGAAGCATCCGCCCGGACCACAAAGAACACGGCGGCAACCACAAGCGGGACCAGCAAAGCAACGGCACGGAGAACATGACGCGTCAAGGGCATCCTTTCGGTCTGGGGCTTTGAGAGCGACCTACCAAAGGATCGAAGCTTCAGGCCGAACGGATTCTTCCCAACGCCCCCGCCGGTTTCCGAGCCGTGGTCAGCCAAAAACGACAAACGCCCGCAAACGCGGGCGATGTCAAATAGCGGGGGTAGGATTCGAACCTACGACCTTCGGGTTATGAGCCCGACGAGCTACCAGGCTGCTCCACCCCGCAATCGGGAAAGAACAATACGCACCACCAAACCACAGGGCAAGCCGCCCGGCTCTCCGAACGCCCCCGACCCCCTCAATCCACCCGGAACACCCGAAGCCGGTCCACCTCCACCTCCATCCACAGCCCCGGCTCCCGCCGCAGCTCCTGCGTCAGCTTCCAGGGCCCCCCGTCCTCGTCCACATACAGAATGTCCGGCGCCCGGTCGAAGCTCGTGTTGTGGAACCCCACACTCGCCCCCGCCCGCAGCAGGGGCCGCACCAGCTCGAAGTCCTCCTTCACCGCCGCGTACGCGTGGTTCGCGTCGATGAACACGCAGTCGAAGGGGCCCTCCAGCGTCGGCGCGATATCCGCCCACGCCCCCTTGATCAGCCGCACATCGTTCCCCAGCGCCGCCTGCACATCCGCGACGCGGAACGACCCGCTGATATGCGTGTTCGTGTCCTCCGGCTGCCAGTCCTCGAAGAGGTCCACGCCCGTGAACTCACTCCCCCGGCTGTTCCGCTTCAGAAAGTCGATCGTCCCCCCCGCCAGCACGCCGATCTCGAGGTACCGGCACGGCCTCCCCTCCGCCTCCGCCCGCCGCTCCTGCTCGCGCAGCACCGCCAGCAGGCCGAAGCGCTCTCCCTCGGTCAGGTCGCTCCCGAGGATCGTCTTTGGGTCCCGCTTCCCCCCGGCCTGGAAGTCCGCCCGCGTCTTCACGATCTCCGCCTGCCGCGCCCGGATCGCCGCCGGCTCGAAACTCACCGCGCTCATCGCCCGCTCCCTTCGCTGTTCGTCCGCACGATGGCGTCCACCCAGTCACCGCTGTTCCGCCGCGTGTTCACCGCGACCGCAGACGGGAAAGGCGTCGACCCCGCGTAGTCGTTCACGACATACCGCGTCCCGTGCAGCACGCCCATCACGAGCTGGTCATACGGGACGCCGTCCGATTCCAACTGCCGTTCTGTGGCCGCCCGAAAGGTCTCGGGCCGGCTCGTCATCAGCACCACGCACTGACCCCGCGCCTTCAGCTCGCGCACCGCGGCGATCGCCCCCGCGATCGGCTCCGACTCGCCCCACCTCGGCGCCCAGTGCCGCCGCCCGTTCTGGTAGAGCACGCCGTCGATATCGATCACATAAGTCCCGAAGCGCGAGCGGTACGCGATCCACTCTTCTTCCGTCCCCCAGTCCTCGTACCCCGTGCACGACACCGGCACGAACGCCCGCCCCTCGCCGATCATCCGGTCGATCACATGGCTCAGGTAGCACTCCCGCCCATCGCTCGCCGCCATGTGCGCCGCGAACGCCCGCGCGTACTCCCCCGCATCGCTGAACCAGTACCCCCCGCAGCTGAACCACTCGCTCGCGATCTGCTTCTCCAGCGTCGCCACGATCTGCCCCTGCTCGTTCAGCCGCGCGAAGCCCTTGTTATCCAGCCGCACGCCCCGCACTTCCCGGGCGCTGCACACGCTCACCGCGTTCGCGCTCGCCGGGTACTCCCGCGTCGGCGTGAACGCCGAGTCCGAGTCCTTGATCAGGACCGGCCCCGACACCTTCGCCCGCGTGATCATCTCCGCCACCGTCTCCGCCTGCCCGCGCGTCACATCGTCGAAGACCACGATCTCCGACCCCTCGAACAGCCCGCGCAGCAACCGCACCACCCCGTACCGCTCGTCGTGCTCGCGCAACACGCCGATGACGACCCGCTCAGCCGACCCGGCGAACGACCCCGCCGCGTGCTCCAGCATCGTCCGCCCGTCCGGCATCGCGAGCAGATACTTCGGCGCCTCCGTCGAGTACCGGCTCGAACGACCCGCGCAGGGAATCAAGAGGTTCATGCAGCCGCGCTCCCCCGGCCTCGAGCCGGTCCATCAACTCCACGCCCGCCGCAAGAAGCGCCGCGAGCCGCACCCCATCCACATACCGCATCACCCGCGCCAGCGTCACCACCAGGTGCACCGCCAGTGCCCGCTCATCCAGCCCGCCGCCCAGCACCGCCCCCAGAAACGACCCATGCAGCGCCGCCAGCCCACCGGGCCGACGCGCAACGAGACCCCCTCCTGCGACCGCCACATCCCCGCCCTTCACACTCCCCCAGCACGCAAGCGTGCTCTGCAGCACCTTCGCCGCATCCCAGTACACGCTCTCCAAGTCGCTCGGCAGCGCGTCAATGAGCACCAGCTCGCCGTTACGCCCAACGAGCACATTGTCGAGCGCCAGATCCCCATGACACCCGCCCCCGGCCCGCCCCGCCGCATCGCCCGCGCAGCCGAAGTCCACCCGCCCCGCCCGCACCTCAAACGCCACCCGAAGCCGCTCGAGCAGTGGGGCCCCCGCGCACTTCCCGGGCAGCACCGAAAGCGTCTGCCGAAGCTTCCGCTCCAGAAACGCCGCGTGCTCGCCCGACTCCGGGCTCACCCGAGCGTCCCCGATCGCCCACACCACCCCCGCCAGCCGCGCCCCCAGAGCCCGCCCCGCCGCCTGCCCGTCCTCCGCCGCGACCGACTCTACGCTCCGCCCCGGCACATACGCCAGCTCGTACCACCCCCGCCCCGCCGTCTCACCCACCGCCCCCAGCTCCGGCACCACAAAGGTCCCGCCCCCAACCCCCGCCAGCCAAGCCAGCTTCGCCCGCTCCGCCAGCAGCCGGTCCGTTCCCCCCTCCGTCGCCGTCTTGCGCACCCACCCCCGCTCCCCGCGCCGCACGACCTCCAGCCCCGCCCCCGAGCACCCCGACAGCGACACCCCGACGCCCACCGCGCCCGCGGCCCCCGCCGGACCCGTCCCGCTGCCAGATTGCTCAGCGCACACCGTCACCCGGTTGCTATCGGTCCCCCAACCCGCCGAATCGAGAAAAACCCCCCAGCCGGACACCACCCGCTAACCGGGATGACCTCTCAGGCCGCCACCCCGACACCGCTCTCCACCCGCGCCCCGGCCCCCGCCGCCACCTGACCCCCGAGCGCCCGCTCCATCGCCGCCCGCACCCCCCGCGTCTCGGGCCCCTCGTGATCGAACCGCCCCTCCAGCAGCCGCTCGATCCACTCCACCGAGTACGCGCACACCAGCTTCCCCTCCGGCAGGCACGAGCACCGCTCGTCAAAGCTCCCCGCGAACGACCCCCCATCCACCGTTGCCTCCCCCGTCGACCACGCCCGGAACTTCACAGCCTCCGGCGTCCGCCCCGTCCCCACGCTGAAGCAGTTCCGCACGATCGCGTAGTACGCCCCCAGCGCCTGCTGGTACCACGGCGTCCGCAGGAGCTGCCCAAGCCGAGCCCACCGCGCCGCCCGGAACAGCCCCACATCCGCCGCAAACCCCGCCATCACCGCGGGATCCAGCCACAGGAACGGGTGCACGAACCGCCGCACATGCGTCTTCCCGCACCCGGGGTTCTCCAGCCCCGCGTACAGCTCCCGCGCAAAGTGGTTGATCTTCCGAAGGTCCCCCGCCCGCCCGAAGAAGCACTCATCCCCCATATAGAAAGGCTTGGTCACCTCGAACCAAGGCACCCACACCTTCCGCTCGAAGACCCGCGCCCCAAAGACCTCCCCCGCCGGCTCCGCCCCCCCCGCGATCAGTTCCTCCAGGAACCGCCGCCCGATCGAGACATCGCACCGCGTCTTCAGCACCAGCTCGTCATCCCCGATCCGCCCCGGCTTCTCCAGCCCCTCGTGCAGGCTCCGCATCTGCCGCCAGATGTTCCCCTCCCCCGGATCCCGCTCGTCCGGCGTCTCCACCAGCCGCACCCCGTGCCGCCGCAAAAGCCAGAACGCCCCCGCCGCCGAATCGACCGCCCCCGCCCAGGTGCTCAGCCGCACCTCGCCCACCAGCCCCGCCCGCCGCAGCACATCCAGATCCCGAAGCGAAGCCTCGAACCGCTCCAGATCACGGGGCAGCCCCGTGAACACCACATGCACAAGCCCGGTTCCCAAAGCCACGCTCCTTCGCCCCCAGCCCAGCCCCACATCGGCCACGCCACACCCCCCACTGAACTTTGCATCCCCCTGATGGCCGATGGCCGATCCCAAGTCCCCTCGGCCTCTACCCTCCCTCCATGACTCCACCCCCCTCCCTCAATGTCCTCCTCATCGGCGGCGGCGCCCGCGAACACGCCCTCGCCCAGGCCATCACCCGCTCACCCCGCCTCGGCACCCTCTACGCCACCGACACGACCAACCCCGGCATCGCCGCCCTCGCACAGCCCGTCGATGTCCCCGTCTCCAAGCGCGAGATCTACCGACTCCAGCAGTTCTGCGACCGCCGCGACATCGGCCTCATCGTCATTGGTCCCGAGGACCCACTCGCTGACGGTTTTGCGGACGACCTCGCCAAACGCCTCGACTCCGACCGCCCCCGCCCCGTCTTCGGCCCCAAAGCCGCCGCCGCCCGCCTCGAATCCGACAAGGCCTACGCCAAGCATGTCATGCGCCAGGCCTCCGTCCCCACCGCCGACGGCAAGTCCTTCACCGACCCCGAAAGAGCCCGCGCCTTCATCGAGTCCCGCGACGAGCTCTATGTCATCAAGGCCGCCGGCCTCGCCAAGGGCAAGGGCGTCATCGTCCCCGACACCCAGGCCGAAGCCCTCGCCGCCATCGACGACATCATGGTCAAGAAGGCCTTCGGCGACGCCGGCAAAACCATCATCATCGAGGAACGCCTCGAGGGCCGCGAAGCCTCCGTCCTCGCCCTCTTCGACGGCAAGACCATGGCCGTCCTCCCCCCCTGCCAGGACCACAAGCGCCTCCTCGACGGGGATCGTGGCCCCAACACCGGCGGCATGGGCGCCTACTGCCCGACGCCCACCATCACCGAAGAGCTCATGACCGAGATCGAGCGCGACATCCTCGTCCCCACCGTCGACGCCATGCGACGCGACGATGTCCACTTCACCGGCGTCCTCTACGCCGGCATCATGCTCACCCCGGCCGGCCCGAGAGTCCTCGAGTTCAATGTCCGCTTCGGCGACCCCGAGTGCCAGCCCCTCCTCGCACGCCTGAGGTCCGACCCCCTCGACCTCCTCTACGCCACCGCCACCGGCACCCTCGACCAGATCGACATCGATTGGTCCGACGACCCCGCCCTCACCGTCGTCCTCGCCGCCCACAACTACCCCGAAAAGCCCCGCAAGAACGACCCCATCACCGGCCTCGACGAAGCAGAGCAGGTCGAGGGCGTCACCATCCAGCACGCCGGCACCGCACGCAACAACGAAGGCGACATCATCACCGCCGGCGGCCGCGTGTTGTCGGTCACCGCCACCGCCCCCACGATGGAACAAGCCCGCACCCGAGCCTACACCGCCGCCGACAAGATCCACTTCACAGGCAAACAACTCCGCCGAGACATCGCCGCGACGCTGTAGCACGAGCGATCCACCCCGGTGCCACGCGACCCGGTGCCACCCACCCCGGTGCCACTATCCGCGCAGCGGGTAGTGCTATACCCCCGGCACCACCGACCTGACTCCCCAGGTCCGTGCGATCGCCCGCCCTCTGCCCCTCTACCCCTCCCCTGCGGCCGGGTGCCGTGGTCTGACGAGCGCCAGCGAGGAAGGCCACGAACCACGGACCCCCGGGCGAGCATCTCCCCCCGTCGGCCATTCGGCCCCTCGGCCCGTCGCAACGATCAGGATGCCTTCCCCTTTGCCCCTCTACCCCTCTTCCCCTCCCCTACGGCGCCGTCCGCTGCCGCGCCACCCGAAGCTGCCCGATCGCCCGATCCGCAGACGACACCAACTGACACGCCTCCGCCAGCGTCGGCAGCACCTGCGCGTGCACCTCCCGCACCGCATCCAGCGCCGCGCTGAACTCGGGGTCCAGTGACCAGTACACCTCCGAGTCCTCCGTCCGGTTCACCAACCGGTCAAAGTCCCGCCCCGTCCGACACAGCCGGTTCGCCCCGTTCGAAACCTCCTGCCACAGACCGATCGCGTGATCGTGGTTCCGCCGCCAAAGCTCCAGGCTCTGCGAGGTAAACCGCCCCGTATCCCGGCTGTAGTAGAACTGCCCCGCCGCAGGGTTGTACCCCTGCGCCGCAGAAGCCGAACCCCGCAGCATCCCCATCTGCGTGCTCGCCGACTTCAACAGATCGATCGAATCCTCGATCGCCCGCAGCCGCTTCTCGTGCGCCCCGTGCAGCTTCTTCACCTCGCGGTCCATCAGAGCATCGCCGTACTTCCCGTACAGCCGCAGCTCCACCCCGGGCCGATCCGCCCGGGCCAGCCCAGCCAGCTCAACGGGGTCGTTCCGCATCGTCGGGTAGCCCAGCTCCGCCAGGTCCGCCGCATCAAAGGTCGCCACCTGCCCCGCCGGCGCCACCATCCGCGCCCCGTCCGGCAGCGCCTCCCCGCTCGTCAGCCGCCCATCCTGCCAATACACCGTCAGCTCGGGCCGCGTCGCCGCGTCCGCGACCAAAGGGTCGTGCCCCTTCCGCTCCGCGATCGACCGCAGCTCCGCCGCCGTGATCGAGTTGATCTTCGCGTCGAACTCCGGCGTCGCCCCGCCCGACAGGTACGCCAGTGCCCCGCCAAGCGTCGCCCCCGGCTCGCACACGATGTAGTCGCACGCAAAGGTCACCCAGTTCGCCGCGCTGATCGACCGCTTCACCACCGCGACCGTCGTGAACTCCTCGTCCGTCTCCAGCAGCAACTCCGCCAGCGCCGAGGCTTCCTTCACCAGCCCCCCCGGCGAGTCGATCTCGAACACGATCAACTCCACCTTCTTCCGCCGCGCGAACTTCAAGACCTCGTCGAGCCCCGGCGCGATGGTCCCCCCATCGTCCTTCCAGTCCGTCGTGATCCCGATCGGCCCGCGCACCGGCACCGCGATGTACCGCTCGAACCCGATCCCCGCCCCATCATCCTCGTCCTCATCGTCACCGGGCGACCGGACCAGATCCCCGGGGGAGATCACCCGCTCCTCCTCCGCCTCATCCACCCCGAGATCCGCGATCTTCTCCATCCGGTAGATCTCGTAGCAACGAATCTCCATCGGCGAGCTCACCGTCCCGAGAAACACATCGCCCAGGATCTTCGAACGAGAGATCTCCTCGATCTTCATCCGGAACACCCGCTCATCCTGAAGAACGATCCGCACCGAGTCCCCGGGCCCATACTCCGAAAGATCACAAGGCCCCCGCGCCGCGGCAAGACCGGTACCCAGACCCAGCAAACACGCCAAAAGAAACCTCAGCATGCCCCCAGCCTAGCAACCCTGTTCGTGCGTGCAACACCCAAACGCGACAGATCACGCGGCCCCCTCAGGACCCGTCGCCACCCCTCCCCAGCAGCCCACCCATCTTGACACCCACGCCCAATCGCTCGGGAGCGTCCCTCACCCCTCCACGCGGAACCAGATGCTCCCCGGCGTGCTCACCGCCGGGTCATAGCTCGCGAAGACCTTGGACACCCAGGCCGTGTGGTCCACATGCATCTGGTGCCCCGGCCACAGCACGCGGTACCGACTGTTCTTGTACAGCATCGCCTGCACGAGGTAATGCTCGTTCCAATAGTTCCGGTCGTGCTCGATGAACTTCATCGGGTAGTCGTGCGGCAGGAACACATCGTGCACATGCACGATCACCCCCGCCCGCAGGCTCGGTACCACGCGGAGCAGCAGGTGGATCACATCGCTCCCGTACTTCGCCACATGGCTCGAGTCGATGAACAGGATGTCGCCGGCCCCGAGTTCCGCCGCCGACTCCAGGCTGAACCCCTGCGCCCCCGCCCGCACAAGCGTCCCCTCGCATAGGTGCTGCACCAGGTCATCCAGCGGGAACGGATCCCAGATGCGATACACGCACGGGTGCCCCTCGGCCGCGTTCCGTGACAAGGCATCCAATATGCAGCACGAACTGAACCCCGACCCAATCTCCACGATCCGCCCGGGCTTCCCGCCCCGCACCATCAGGTACAACGCATCCGCGTCCACATCCTCAAACGCCCCGTTCCGCGGCGAGTACAACCCGCTCTTCCCCTCACGCAGGAGCGCCAACTCGTCCGCAAACTCCGAAGCAAGCCCACCCATCCGCGCCTCGATCTCGGCGGGATCGATCTCAAGCCGCGGGAACTCCGCGATCGTCGCCTCCCCGAGGTAGTCCCGCCGCGAAGGGATCGGGCTGTAGAAGCCCGTCTTCGTCAGGTGCAGCCCCATCGCCTCGAACGCCGCCGAAAGCCGCCGATGACTCAGGAGCCGAGCCGCCGGGTGAAGCGCCGACGCCAGCCGCCCCTCCGCCGGCACCGTCCGTTTGTTCCGTATCGTCGCCATGACACCCTCGCACTACAAGGCAGCCACACGACAGCACACGCGCCCGAGCCCGAGCGATCCCGCCTGCCGAACCGACCCGATTTTCGCACCAGCACCCAGCATCGCTCACCGCGATCCGTACCGCATGCCCCCATCGAGAATACCCGACCCGACGCTCCCGCGAAACGGGTTTCCCCCACCCCCCGTTTCATGAAGCCCGCGCCGGCCCTGCAATCGACCAACCCTCTCTATCTCCTCACCACGCCACATTCGCCCCGGACCACACCTCGCTCCTGCATCCCAGCCCTACCCCGGGCCCATCCGCGAACGCTCACCGGACAATGCCGGTGCCACGATCCGCGAAGCGGGAAGCGCAGTGGGCGTTCGCCCCACGCGTCGCATGACCAATTCCGGTGCCACTGCCCCGGCTCTGCAGGTCAGTGTGTTCGCCCGGACGCCCGGTCTTCGCAACGCGAACATCAGCCGGTGCCACTATCCGCGCAGCGGGTAGTGCCATTCGATCTCGTGAACTGTCTGAACGCCTCCCAACGCCTGATCTTCGCTTCGCGATGATCAGGGTGACCCCGCCCTGCCACGCTCGACCCCGTTCCGACCCTCCAACTGAGCCGCCCCCATCACCAGCACCGCCCCCGCCAGAGCGCCCCACCCCATCCCCCCAACCCGCTGCCACGCATCGACAGCCTCCGCGAACACCTCAAGCCCTCCCGGCGGCAGGTACACCCCACCAACCAAGACCACCAACCCCAAAGCACCGACAACACGCGCCGCAACTGGCCTCCCACCCAGCACGACCGCCCAAATAACCGCCACCGCCGGCGCGATCAATAGAAAGTGTCGACTCATCGACTGCGGACTCACCGCGAGCATCCCGAGAAGCAACACGCAGAACTCAACAACCAAAAGCCGCCGCCCGTCCCCTTCAATCCGCCCGCTCCATCGCCCACCAAGCGACCGCCCCATCAGCACCACGAGCAACCCCGTCCCCGCGCCGACCCCAAGCGCCACCAGCCAACCGACACTACCAAACACCCGCACCGCCCCGCTCAGCGCCGACACCGACCCATGCCACCCCACCGGGTGCGCCGCGCTCCCACCCGCGATGCCAACGACACCACCAAGCTCCCCAAACCCCCGCGCCGCGTACGACAGCCCCGCTTCCCACCCATGCCCCGGCACCCCCACGAGCAGCAACGCCGCACCCACGACCAACGCCGACCAGAACTCCACCCACCGCCGCCGCCACGCAAGCCACGGCAGCAGCACCAGCGCCTGAAACTTCACATTGATCGCCACCCCGATCGCCGCCCCACAAACCGCACCCCGCCAACCGCCGCGCCCGACCGTCGCGAGCGCCACCGCCAGCGCCGCGAGCACAACGCCGTCTGTCTGCACCCACCGCAGCTCCGATCGGATCAACTCGACACACGCCAGCACCGTCAACCCCGCTACCGCCGGCACAAACGCCGCATCCCTCCGCACCCCAAGCCGCGTGGACACCGCCCTCGCGATCACCCCAAACGCGAACACCATCGCCCCCGCGCTCAGCCAGGTCCAAGTAGCCGCCCCCGCCCGCATCGACCCATCCGCCAAGGGAGACAACGCCGCCGCCAGCAGCGGCGGATACAGGTACTCACCGGCCGCCTCGTACGGGCTCGCCCCCACCCGAAACGCCCGCCCCGCCCACCAGAAATGAAAGAAGTCCCCGTACCGCGACAGAGCCCCCGGATCCTCCGCGGCCGCGCTCGTCGGCGGGTCCGCCGGCGCCCCCGCCAGCCGCCCCGTCGTCATTCCCGCCAGCACCGCGATCGGCAGCGCCCACAGCACCACGAACCCGGCCAGCTTCCACCGCTGCCCGCGCCCCCCGCCCCCGTCACCCGTTCCCGCATCGCTCACCCCGCGAGGCTACCTACCCCCGTCCGCGCCCGCACGGGCCTCACCCGCGAACAATCGGCCATGATCGCCACACCTCCCCGCACCGACGCCCGCCCCCGCAATGTCCTGGGCGGCCCCCTGATCGCCTGCTCGACCGACCCGCTGACCGGGTTCTACCGCGACGGGCTGTGCCGCTGCGGGCCGGAGGACACGGGGCTGCACGCGGTGTGCTGCGTGATGACGGCGGAGTTCCTGGAGTTCACCAAGAGTCGGGGGAACGACCTGTCGACGCCGCGGCCGGAGTGGGGGTTCCCGGGGCTGAAGCCGGGGGACAGGTGGTGCTTGTGCGCGGCGCGGTGGGCGGAGGCGTTGGAGGCGGGGGCGGCGCCGGGGGTGGTTTTGGAGGCAACGGGGGAGCGGTCGCTGGAGGTGGTGTCGCTGGCGGATCTGCGGGCGGCGGCGGTGGGGGGTTGAAAAAGAGCGGACGCCCGCTTTCGCGGGCGTCCGGTGTGTGATCAGGTTGTGCGGCCCGCGATTAGCGGCGACGACGCACGGCGACCAGGCCGCCCAGGCCGAGGGCCGCGAAGGCACCCGGGGTCGGGACGATCTGGATCGAGACATTGTCAACGAGCAGCTGCGAGGTGCTGCCGATGTTGGCGCCGGTGGTGGCGGTGAACTGGAGGGTGATGCCGCCCGAGACATCGGGGCCGGCGTTGGTCACGAAGGTGAACTGCTGCCAGTCGCTGGTGATGGCGAGGGGGGCGCCGCCGAGGATCTCGGAGGACGAGGTGCCGCCGCCGGCGAGCTCGCTGAAGAACTCGGCGAAGTTGACGCCGCCGACCATGTTCTCGCCCTTGGCCCAGAACGAAATGGTGACCTGCTCGCCGGCGTTGACCTGGCCGACGCCGACATTGGCCTGCTTGATGATGGCGGCCGAGCCGGTCGCGATGTTGGACAGGTCGCCGGCGAAGGAGCCGCCGAAGGCGTCGCTGGTGACATCGAAAGCGGAGTCGCCGGTCGGGAAATACGACCAACCGGAGGTGTCGCCGGCCTCGAAGTCGCCGTTGACCGCGAGCTCGACCTGACCGGCGGCGGCGGCGGTGATGGCGGCGAGAGCGATAGCGCTGGTGGTGATCTTCATCTCTTGGGTCTCCCTGGCTCATCGAGCCGTGTGTGCTCGCCTCGTCCGCCTGCGGACGCTCCGCGGCCCGCCTCTCTGACGGGGCTGGCTTCTCGAGGCGGCTGTACCGTAACTGTCTCGGAAACCGATTGCAAGGGGTGGGCCCGAAAACGGGTGAAAATCCTTTCGAATCGGGTTGAGTGCTTAATTGGCTGGTTTTTTGGGACAATCCGATGTGGAGCGACGGTTTTACGAATGCACCGGGGAAAATCTGGGTCGACGCAGATCTCGTAACAGTTCCGGCGCTGGGGGTTTTTAGGGTGTGGCGGGGGGTCCCGGGACGGGGTGGGGTGGAACACTTAAGAACGGCCTGAGCGGCCTTGCGGCGGGACTCACGCTCGGTCGGCGTGTTTGCGGGCTGATCGGCCAGCTCTGCCAAGGCTGCGGTGGCGGACTGGCGAGCGTGGGTGGCGATGAGCTCCGACCGCTCGTCGGTGGCGCGGCGGATTCGGTCGAGCAAAGCCCTTGTTTCAGGGGATTCGAGCCAGTCGAGGAGGGCCGGGAGGGAGAGGTCATGGAAGCTGGCGAGGCGGGGGAGGGAGATGGAGCCGTCGAGGAGGTCGTGGAGGAGGGCGGCCACTTGCTCGGGGCGGACGGTCGGTTGGTTTGTCTGCTCGCTCATGCGGGCAGTATCGCGCGGCGAGTGCGTGTCTGCAAGGTGTGTGTTTGTATATTTATCGGGTGTGTTTGGTTTTGGGTAAGGTTCTCAGGTGGTTTCTTGGGCAATGGGCAATGGGCAGTCGGGCGAAGTCGGGGCGGGTGGGGCGTGATGGGGCTCGTCCTGACCTTCGCTTTGCGAAGGTCGGGCGCCCGGGGGTGGCGGTTGGTTGGGGAGGGCACTACCCGCTGCGCGGATAGTGGCACCGGGGGGGTGGCGGGACGGGGTGGGGTGGGGTGGGGTGGGGGTGACCGGGAGTCACTCTGCTCCTGGGCGTGGCGGGGGTTCAATGTTGAGATTGAAAGGGTTGTTATGAAGGTCGTCTGGGTTGTCGCTGTCGTTGTTGCTTTAGCGGGTGGTGTGGTGCGGGGGCAGGGGGTGCTGCTGTGCTTTGACAACCAGGGGGGGCGGGTGAACTGGCTGGCGATCGACCCGGGGACGGGGGCGACCGCGGTGCTGCGGGTGGCGGCGGAGGGGGCGGTCGCGGGGCTCGACTATGACCCGGGGCTGCGGGCGCTGGTGAGCGTGGCGGGCTTGCCCAGCGTTGGGGTGGCGGCGGGGGATCTTGTGCGGGTGGATACGGCGGGCTTCGTGTTGACCTCGGTCGCGCCGACGGGGCTCTCGACTGTGGCGGGGTTTGCGGTGGATCGGGCGGCGGTGGGTGGGGTGGGTGGGGTGGTGTACTACGCGTATGACCAGGCGACGCGGCGGGTGCACGTCGTTGACCCGGTGACGGGGGCGGCGAGCGCGGTATCGGCGGAGTACACGGCGGGCGTGGTGTCGTCGATGGCGTTTGACCCGGTGCGGGGGGAGCTGTTCCTCGTGGACTTCTTCTTGGATGCGCTGTTGCGGGTGGATCCGGAGGCGGGGCCTGATGCGCCCTTCGTCCGCGTTGGGTCGCTCGGGGTGGCGGGGACGGTGACGGGGCTGGCGTTTGATGACGCGGGGACGCTGTACGCGATCGATTCCGGTCGCGATGAGTTGCTGACGATCGATGCGGCGACGGGGGCGGCGAGCGTGGTGGGGGCGGCTGGGATCGGGTCGCCTCGATCGCTGGCGTGGGTGCCGGGGGCGGGGATGCCCTGTCACGCGGGTGATGTGGCGTTGCCTTGGGGGGAGATTGATGCGGAGGATGGGCTCGGGGTGGTGCGCGGCGTGGATGCGGGGCGGCTGGATGTGGATGGGGATGGGGTGGTGGATTTCTTTGATGTGTTGGCGGGGTTGAGGCTTGGGGGGTGTTGAGGGGGGGGTGTCAGAGGGGTAGAGGGGCAGAGGGGCAAAGGGGTGGGGGGGGAGAACGAGGTTGAAAGCCCGGACGGCGCTGGTGGGTGCTGTCCGGGCGGTGGTCAGATGCGTTGGGCGCTCCGTCGCACTCTCAGCGCTCGCGCGCTTACGCGTGTTCTCTTCGCGGGACTGCTCGGTTACGGGCAGCCGGCGCTGAAGGCCGCGAGGAAGGCGGTGATGTCGGCGAAGGTGAAGCTGCCGATCGGGTCGGCGAGGTCGGCAGCCGGGTTGCTGTTGCTGAAGGCGTCGAGGAATGCGGTGATGTCGGCGAAGGTGAGGCTGCCGAACGGGGCGGCGAGGTCGGCCGCGTTGCAGTTCATGGGCGGCGTGCCCGGGGCGACATCGGCGTAGGTAGCGCCGATGCGGATCTCGTCGACGGCGAAGGGGCCGTTCTGGCCGCCGATGCGGATCTCGTCGATGCCGCGGTTGTCGTTGGGGTCCTCGTTGAAGCTGACGGATGCGTCGGGCGTGGTGGGGGCGGTGGAGCCGACGCGGGGGTTGATGAACATCTCGGCGGTGTCGTCGTTCGCGGCGGGGCCGATGGTGAGCCGGACGACGATGAAGGTGTCGCTATTGACATCGCCACCGGCGGCCTGCTGGTTGCCGCCCGGGTCCATGCCCCACTCGGTTCCGCCGTTGCCGCCGACCTTGCCCATGTAGAGGATCTCGGGGCCGAAGAACTTGACGAGCGAGAGGCCGCCGAAGTCGGCTTCGGTGCTGGTGCGTGCGATGAAGCTGACCCAGTGGACACCGGGTGCGAGGCGGTCCTCGGGCTCGCCGTTGGCGTTGTCGCCGTCGAGATCGAATGTGTAGAACGCGAGGTTGAACGGGCCCGGTGTGGTGGCGTGGTTGCCGAGGCGGTCGAGGCCGGGCGCGCCGCCGAGGCTGCCCTCGACGATGCTGGAGCCTTCGCCCGGTGCGGAGCCGTCGAACCAGAAGTTGGCGCCGAAGCCCTGATCGAAGCCGCCCTGGCCGTTGAGGTCGGCGTCGGCGGCGTAGCCGAAGTTGAAGGGGACATAGTGGGTGAGCTGGGCGGAGGCGAGGGGGGCGGCGGCTCCGAAGGCGACGAGGACGGCGAGTCGTTGTGTGTGCTTGGTCATGATGGTCTCACTCCACGAGGGGAAACAGGGTCATCGTGAAACACGGTGTTTCAAAATGGACGCTGCTGTTTCACATTCTTAGCGGGCGAAAGGGCGTGTGCAAACGCTTTCTTTGAAAGTTCGTCGGATCGGCGTGAAACACGCGTGTTTCAGTAGCGGTGTCGGCGTTGTTTCCGCGGAGGGGGCGGTGTGGGGGTGGGCGCGGGGGTGGGATGGAGGGTTGGAAGGGGCGGCGGGTGCGTTGGCGCGCGACGCCCGGATCTCTCATCGGTTTTTGGCGGGTCGCGTTCTGGCGGCTCGCTTCTCTCGTCTCTGGTGCCCGGGGTCTCGGGGCTTAGCGGCGGCGGCGCATCGCGACCAGGCCTGTGAGGGCGAGGGCGGTTGCGGCGGCGGGGGCGGGGACGATGGTGACGGAGACCTCGTCGAGCTGGAGCTCGGAGATGCTCCCGATGTTGGCGCCGGTGGTGGCGGTGAACTGGAGGGTGATGCCACCGGAAGCATCGGGGCCGGCGGTGGTGATGAAGCTGAACTGCTGCCAGTTCTCGGTGACCGAGAGGGGGGCGCCGCCCAGGATCTGGGAGGAGGAGGTGCCCCCGCCGTCGAGCTCGGTGAAGAACTCGGCGAAGTTGACGCCGCCGGCGGTGTTGAAGGCGCGGGCCCAGAAGGAGATGGTGACCTCGTCGCCCGCGTCGACCTGGCCGATGCCGAGGTTGGCCTGCTTGATGACGGCGGCGGAGCCGGTAGCGATGTTGCGGAGGTTGCCGTTGAACGAGCCGAAGGGGGGGCCGGCGGGGTCGGCGATGAAGGTGGAGTCGCCGGTGGGGAAGTACTGCCAGCCGCTGGTGTCGCCGGTCTCGAAGTCGCCGTTGGTGGCGAGCTCGAGCTGGGCGGCTGCGGGCGTGGAGATAGCGGCGAGAAGGATCGCGCCGGTGAAGATCTTCATGGGATGTCTCTCTCTGGCTCTTCGGTGAGAGCCTGTGCGGTGGACCGGGACGCTTGCGGGATGGTCCCACTGCCCGTTGGAGCCGTGCTGATGCGTCCCTGGTCTGTGGAGCCTATGTGTGCTGAGGGTTGGTTCCTAAGCGCAATCGTGTGTGGGGGGGTTCTTTGTGAAAGTGGTGTGGAGTGCTTGGTTTTGGGGGTGGGGGAGGGGGGCAGTGGGCAATGGGCAATGGGGGGAGGTGTGGGGTTGCGGAGGCGGGGGCGGGGCCCCCGCACCCCCTTTGGGATGGGAGTGTGGGGTTGATCGGCGCGGCTTGCCACGAATTTGTCGGGGCATGGCACCGAGCTTTACTGCTGAAGCTTGAGCAGGTGAGGGACTTGGAGCAGCAGGGATTGGTCGGTTTCCACTTCGCTCACGCGCCGGTTGTACTCGTAGACAATAGCTGCCCAAGTCGATGCGCTGTTGTTCGTTGCGAATGAGGACAGCTCAGCAATGTTGTGACTGACAAACGATTCCACAGATTCAACTGAAACTCGGTCGGCGAGTCCTTCGAGATCGGCGAGCACATGGGCCTTGGTGAGTGATGCCTCTACTACCAGAAGGTACGAAGCCAACCCATTCTCAAGATTCGTTCTGCACCGCTTTAGGTGGCCCGGTGTGGGTGCCACGGTGACATGGAATGCGGTGTCGCTCACGATGAAGTCGCCGGCACGCCCACCAGGATTGTCGGCCGCGCTCGCGGAGTAATTCGCGATCTCAATTGACGGGAACCGACATGCGAGCTTCGCGCCGACGAGATGCTGTGCCACGATACCGGCGGACTTTCGCTTCGTCGCTTCCGCCAAGATTTGTGAAACGATTGCCTTCGTAGGCTTTTGCGGATCAAAGCCAAATGCGATGCGTTCAAGCGCGTAATAGGTGTCAAGTTGCCTTACCAAAAATTCTTGGAGATCGTTGATGATCCGGTTGCGATCATCAACGGATAGTTTGCAAACATCGTGGTCGGCCAGAACATTGAGCATCAATTTGATTGGTGCGTTGTTGCCCCGATTCGTACGGCCCCCTTCGCTTGGGAAGGGGCGATCCTCTCCATATCGCACAAGAATCTTCTGAAGAGCTGGCAAGCTCATTCCGGCGATCTGGGCTTCGCCTGGAGCAAGATGGCTTACCATTCGGAGGTCGCAATCGACGCGTAGGCGCTCAAGTACGATGAGCGCAGCGGCAATAGTGCCCTTTGCGGGCAGCCCGTTATATCGCTTCAGACGCTTGAGTTCCGCAAACCACGATTGAAATGCTTTGCCGAGTTCAGTCATCGCGATTATGCTCGAAGGCGGCTTCGCTGCCCACATTCCGCGGTGGCCGCATCGAGCCAAGGATTGAGTCGGTTCCGTGCAACCCACTCGATCGCGGGTACGCACACGGCATCGCCGAATCCAAAGAAGGCTTGGTTCGATGGCACACCGATGATGAAGTCATCGGCTCCCATAAGGCGTGCGCACTCACGGGGTGTGAGCAGACGAGCTGAGAAGCGGCCGTAGCCGGCCTTGAAAAGGATCTGCCGACCGCTGCCGCCCTTGGGTGTCCGCAGGCAGCCCGCAATTCCGTCGGTCCGGAGCTCGCCCATTGACCGTTTTGTTCCATCAGCCTGTTGACGCACGCGACGGAACACGGTGCCGTATGACCAGCGCCGCTTGGCGATCATCTCGTCGGCGACGGACTTGTGGCGATCGGAGAACTGATTGTACAGGTAGTCAGCCCGGTCTCGCGTCCACCACCAATCGCTGTCGTCGGGGACGGGCTCGATGATCTCGCGGAGCGTTGTGTTCGCCTTCGGGGGTGGCTCGGGCAGGTCTGCCAATGACCAGCGGATGTCGGGATTTGCATTGATGAACGCGCTTAGTTGCGTTGGTCGCAGCCGCGACGGGATTGAGACCCGGTGCTGCATGCCATGGCTGAGAGCATCGCCAACCACAAACAGGCGAGGCCGGCTTTGCGGGACGAACCACTTGGCGTCGAGAACAAAGGCGTCGACCCCGTAGCCCAGGCTGTTCAGGGCGTCAACAGCCGATCTGAAGTCGGCTCCGCCGTGCGAGGTGAGGAAGCCTGTCACATTCTCCAGGAGCACAAGCGGTGGGCGGCGGCTTCCCATTCCTTTGAGGACATCAACGAAGCCCCAGAACGCGGACGACTGCTTACCGCGAAAGCCTAAGCGGCCGCCTGCCAGCGATAGGTCGGTACAGGGGAACGACGCTGTGGCCACTTCAACATCCGGGATGGAGTCGCCGCGGACGCCGTGGATGTCGCCGAGGTCGAAGTGTCGGTCTGCATCGCCAAAGTGCGCGTCGTACATCGCCCGCTTATCCGCGTCGATGTCATTGGCGTACGCGATCCGCCACCCCGCCGCTTCGAGGCCCATTCGGACGAGTCCGATGCCGGCGAAGAACTCCGCAAAGCGGGGGCCGTCGTTTGGCGAAGTGGACTGCCACGGGAGAGCGGGCTGGGTGGTGTTCGGGCTCACGGATTGAGTATAGCGGGAGGTCCGGCGGCGTCGAGGCACAAGCTGTTGGGGTCGTTGGACGCCTGGGCCGCCATATCTGGAAGCATCACCCCACCGCCGCCACGACCTTCTCCGCCGCGTCGGTCAGGTCTGTTGCGGCCTGGAGGGTGGGGAGGTCTTTGGCGGCGTTCTGGAGGAGTTGGCGGCCTGCCTCTGAGTTGTTGCCTTCGAGGCGGACGACGAGGGGGACTTTGAAGCCGACTTCGTGGGCGGCGTCGATGATGCCTCCGGCGATGCGGGCGCAGTCCATGATGCCGCCGAAGATGTTGACCATGATGCCTTTCACTTCCTCGTCGGAGAGGATGATTTTGAAGGCCTTGGTGACGGCTTCCTTGGTGGCGCCGCCGCCGACATCGAGGAAGTTGGCGGGTTCGCCGCCGTGGTGCTTGATGGTGTCCATGGTGGCCATGGCGAGGCCGGCGCCGTTGACGAGGCAGCCGATGTTACCTTCGAGCTTGATGAAGTTGAGTCCGGCGGCCTCGGCTTCGACTTCGGCGGGGTCTTCCTCGGTGGGGTCGTGGAGGGCCTGGAGGTCCTTGTGGCGGAAGAGGGCGTTGGAGTCGAACTCGAACTTGGCGTCGATGGCGATGAGCTGGCCGTCGGGGTGGTTCTCGGTGGGGGGGGTGATGACGAGGGGGTTGATCTCGGCGAGTGAGCAGTCCTTCTTCTCGAAGAGGGCGGCGAGGGAGGACATGAGCTTGACGGCCTGGGAGATCTGCTTGCCCTTGAGGCCGAGGTCGAAGGCGATGCGGCGGGCTTCGTGCGGCTGGAGGCCCATGAGGGGGTGGAGGGGGAGCTTGATGATCTTGTCGGGGGTTTTGTCGGCGACTTCTTCGATTTCGACGCCGCCCTCGGAGCTGGCGATGAGGACATTGCGGCGGGTGGCCCGGTCGGTGGTGATGGCGAGGTAGAACTCGGCGGGGCGGTCGGGCTCGCCGAGGTGGGCGAGGCCGACCTGGGAGCGCTTGGCGATGTCGACGCCTGCGGCGACGAGGAGGCGGTTGACCTCGAGGCCTTCGGGGCCGGTCTGGGGGGAGACCATCTTGTTGGAGAGCATGAACTTGGCGGCTTCGGTGGCGGCTTCGGGGGACTCGACGAGCTTGACGAATCCGGCCTTGCCGCGGCCGCCGGCGAAGACCTGGGCCTTGATGACGGCGAGCTTTGTTCCTGCGTCGTTGGTGACCTTGGTGTAGGTGTGGGCGGCCTTGTCGGCGGAGGTGATGACTTCGCCGGCGGGGACGGGGATGTTGAAGGAGGCGAGGAGGTCGCGGGCCTGGTGCTCGTGGATTTTCATCGGGGGCTCCGGGTTGGTGGTTTGGAGGGTGATGGTACCAGGGGTGGTGTCGTGGGGGGGCAATGGGCAGTGGGCAATGGGCAATGGGCGGAAGAAGGCGTAGGGGCGGGTCAGGGGGCGTGGGGTTTGAGGGTCTTGGCGTGGGTGAGGGTGTAGGGGATGAGGGTGTAGAGGAGGATGAGGGCGGTGAGGGAATGGCCTGAGGCGGCTCGCCAGGCGTAGAGGGGTTCGGCGTAGTCGGTCTGGCCCGGGGGGAGGATGAGGGCGAGGGCGAAAGCGAGCATGGCGATGAGGATGGGGCCGCGGGGGCGGGGGGTGTGGTCGGCGGTGAGGAGGCCTGCGGCGAGGGTCAGGGGGATGGCCATGAGGAGCATGTGTCGGGCGGTGGTCTGGGGGCTGAAGAGGAGGGCGGCGGTGGTGAGGGCGGCGAACTCGAGGAGGGTGAGGAGGGCGAGGTCGGGGCGGGCTTTGGGCTCGTCCTTGACCTTGGGGCGGAGGAAGAGGGCGAAGCCGGCGCGGGTGTAGAGGGCCCAGGCGGAGGCGAGGCAGGCGAGGGCGACGGCGGCGGTGAGGGCGTAGGCGAGGGTGTCGGAGTGGCCCAGGTAGTCGCTGAAGCGGGCGAGGGCGGAGGGGATGGAGACCGAGCGGATCCAGGTGAAGGGGAAGATGGTGGCGGCGGTCTCGGGGACCTGGGCTCCCATCATCTCGGCGAGGCCGGCAAAGGCGTAGAGGTGGAGGTTCAGGCCTTCGGCGGGGCCGTAGCGGAGCATGGGGACGGCGACCATGAGTGCGGCGGCGGCGGCGGCTCCGGCGAGGGCCTTCCAGCGGCGGCGGAGGAGGAGGTAGGGGAGGAAGACGATGGCGACATATTTGACGGAGATGGCGAGGGCGATCATGGCGCCGGCGGCGAGGGCGCGGCGGTCGAGCCAGCGGAGGGCCAGGGCGAGGGCGAGGAGGACGAGGAAGTCGGTCTGGCCCAGCTCGAACTGGTTGGCGACCTTGTCGAAGAGCAGGACGGTGGGGATGAGGGCGAAGACGGCGAGGGAGAGGGCGTCGGGGGCGGCGCGGAGGCGTTTGCGGGTTTCATCGGCGAGGATGAGCATGGCGCCCGCGGCGAAGACGGCGTTGAGGGCGATCCAGGCGACCTGGGCGGCGGGGGGGGAGCCGAGGAGGGCGAAGGGGGCGAAGAGGAAGGCGGGGAAGGGGGGGTAGATGTAGGCGCCGCCGTAGATGGTGTAGGGGGGGCAGGGGAGGTTGTCCTCGCGGACGAGGAGGTAGGGGGAGTCTCCGCGGAGGACGGCGATGCCGGCGTTGTAGAAGCAGCCGAAGTCGCCGACGGAGTAGGGGCGTGCGCCGAGTGCGGCGGCGAGGGCGGTGCCGGCGATGACGAGGGCGAAGAGGGCGAGGAGGATGATGGCGGTGCGTTGGCGTTGGGCGTGGGCAGGGTTGGTGGGGAGGGGTTTTGGCATGGGGAGGGGAGGGTAGGGGAGATTCCGCCCTTCGGGCGGGGCGAGATGCGTTCCCGCTAGTTCGCGGGCTTCATCGTCGCGAATGCCTTTAGGCGTGACCACGCGGAGGTGGTGCTGTCGCGTTGCTTGTTTGCTCCGGAGCCGAAGAACAGGCCGACAATTAGGCCGGCGAGGGCGGACAGGAAGAAGGTCGATGTGTAGGTTGAGAGGGTGAGCACGCCGAGGATTGTCTCGGCTGGTGGCCTTGTGAAGGCGTCGCCGGAGGTGATGGTTTCGCGGACACCGATGCTGTACGCGAAGAACAGCATGGCGGCGTTTGCTAGATACGCGAACGCGTAGGCGGCGAGCAGCAGTCGTTGTGCCGCGGGTCGGCGCTTGGTGCGGTGCAGGAGGCTCAGGCCTGCACATGCGAGCAAGCCCGCCAGGGTGCCGGCGATGATGCCCGCGATGGCCATGAGGGTCAGCGTTTGGAGGATCAGTGTGAGCTGTTGGGTCACGAGGCTGGGCTCTTGCTGGCGGTCGATGAAGCGGATGATCGTGACGCTTCGCACGGTCGGGCTGGGCGGTGATTCATCGTGCGGGGCTTGGGTCGGGAGTCTACAGGGGTGAAGGGGATGGATGGCGTATCTGCCCGAAGCGCCCTGCGGGCGGTTCGGGGCACCGGGCGAGCTTCTCCCCGTCCACCACGGGGAGAAGGAGGAGAGGATCGCTTCGCGGGTTGTTCTTTACCCCCTCCGCCCGCTGCGCGGGCACCTCCCCCGTCGCCCCACCGTGCGACGGGGGAGGAGAGGGAAGAGCGGCCATCTGGGGTTTCTTGGTTGGGACGCATGGCCCCATAAAACTGCCGGTATCGCCCGGGGGGGCGTGGGTTCGGGGGTGTTTGTCGGATCTGGTCGGGCGTGGGGGAATGGGGGTGCGGACTGCGGGGGAGCCATTACACTGTGGGCCTCGCTCGCGGGGAGGGTCAGGGCCAGAGCTCGGCTGCTGACGGGAATACCGGCGCTGAGGGCGCTGGCCTATCTGGAGGTCTCGGGAATGAAGATGATGCGATGGACCGTCGTGGCCGCTGCGGGCGGGCTGTGGGTGGGTGGTGTGGCGTTTGCCGATGAGGCGAGCGTGCGGGCGTACCTGGCTGGGCAGGAGTCCACCTCGTACATGCTGCTCGGCGAGTCTCGGATCGAGCCGGTGGACGCGGACCGGCATACGCCGGCGGGCGCGGTGGTGTTCCAGAAGTATGTCGAGGGGCTGCCGCTGCATGGGGCGCGGCTGTTCGTCGTTGAGAACCCGGACGGGACGGTGGCGCAAGTCATTGACGACTCGACGCGGAACCTCGTGCTGCGTCGCGGGCCGGTGCGGGTGACGGAGCGGGTGGCGGTGGATGTTGCGGAGGGGTTCTTGCCGCGGGCGATCGACTCCGTTGCTCAGCAGGTGTGGTTCCGCGTTGGCGATGAGGCTCGGCTGGCGTGGGAGGTGACGACCTCGCTTGCGGATCGGGGGGAGCCTGCGAGCCCGACGCACTTTGAGACGGTGATCGATGCGGCGACGGGTGTGGTGCTGTCCGAGCGGCAGATCGACACGAAGACCTATGCCCCTGGCACGCCCGAGGCGGCGGATGGGGTCTTCCCTCGTATCGTGATCAACAACACCATCGGGGCGCAGGGGTCGCGGGACTACGCGGCGCCGTTTGACGCGGTCGTGCGGGTGGGGGGGTGCTCGGGCACGCTGATCGCGCCGAATGTCGTGCTGAGCGCACGGCACTGCGGGATCGGTTCGGGGACGCTGGTGCGGTTCGGGGATAACTCGAACAGCCCGACCTTCAGCGTGACGGTGCAGTCGTCGACACTGCCGGCGGGAAGCGGGTCGCTCCTGGACGGGGGCGATGTGTCGATCCATGTGCTGAACGGCGCGGTGCCGGCGAACATCGCGACGCCGGTGCGGCTGATCGATGAGACGGATGCTCTCGAGGGCATGGTGTGCGCGACGCTCGGGTACGGGTGGAACGGGCTCGGGAGCGTCGGGCACGGGGGTTCGGCGGACGGTTTCCGCTGGGGCGGTGAGAACATCATCGATGTGTACGGCAGCCCGGCGAGCGCGGGCGGCAGCAACATCATCTCGACGGACTTCGACAACGGCACGAGCGGGGCGAACACGATCCCGAGCAGCAGCCAGGTGGGGGTGCAGTTCGAGGCGACGACCGCGCCCGGCGACAGCGGCGGGCCCGTGATGGTGCAATTTGGCGGCGAGTGGGTGATCGCCGGCGTGCTGTCGGGCGGGACGACGAACACGAGCGTGTACGGGGACATCTCGTGGTGGACCGGGACCGCCATTTTCCGCAGCGCGATCGAGTCGACGGGCGGGCAGTTCGTCACGGGGCTCGAGATCCTGTTCCCGGATGGGCTGCCGGACCTGGTGTCGTCGACGGGCGGGGACACGGTGCTCGTCTCGATCGTGCCGTCGGCCGCCGATCCGATCGTGCCGGGGAGCGGGACTTTCCATGTGGACGCGGGGTCGGGGTTCGAGCAGTTTGCGCTGGTGCCGCTGGTGGGGGACAGCTTCACCGCGACCTTCCCGGCGCCGGCTTCGTGCCCGACGACGGTGGAGTATTTCATCTCGTTTGATCTGCAGTCGGGGGCGACGGTGACGGCGCCCGGTGGAGCTGCGCCTGGGTCTTCGAGCGTGTTCCGGGCGGTGGCTGCGGATCAGGTGGATTTCGACGATCTGTACGACTTCGAGGCGCCGGTCGGGTTCTCGGCCGGGGCACCCGGCGACAACGCGACGACGGGCGTCTGGGTCCGCGTGGACCCGGTCGGCACGGCGGCGCAGCCGGAGAACGACAACACGCCGAACGGCACGATCGCCTGGGTGACCGGGCAGGGGAGCGTCGGCGGCGGGCTCGGCGACAACGATGTCGATGGTGGAACGACCTCGCTCGTGAGCAGCCGGATCGACCTGACGGGTACGGAGTCGGCGACGATCTCGTACGCGCGGTGGTACTCGAACACGACGGGCGCTTCGCCGAACGCCGATGTGTTCGAGGTGTTCGTCTCGGACGACGACGGGCAGAGCTATGTGCTCGTGGAGACGGTCGGGCCGACGGGGGCCGGGACCTCGGGCGGCTGGATCGAGGCGGGGTTCAATGTCGGCGACTTCGTCGATCTGACCTCGACGGTGCGGCTGAAGTTCGTCGCGAGCGATCTTGGTTCGGGCTCGATCGTGGAGGCCGCCATTGATGATGTCCGTGTCTTCGGCGTGTCGTGCGGGGCGGGCGGGTGCCTCGCGGACCTGGCGGCGCCGTTCGGCGTGCTGACCTTCGCGGATATCTCGGCGTTCCTCGATGCGTTCAACTCGATGGACCGGGCGGCCGACCTGGCGCCGCCTTTCGGTGTGTACAGCTTCGCGGATATTTCGGCGTTCCTGGCGGCGTTCCAGGCGGGATGCCCGTGAGTGCGTGAGATCGTTTGAAGTGAAGCGGCTCCCGAGAGGGGGCCGCTTTTCTTTTTGCGTGGGTCAAGGCCGCCAGGCTTGAGCGCCGGGGTAGGCCCTCGGGGTGGTGCCTTCGGTGACGATGAGGCGGCCCGGGTGTTGGGCGAGGGTGTAGGTGCGCGGGGCGGGGTCGCCGGCGAGGTGGAGGGTGAGGGTGGTGGGGGCGTCGAGGGCGGGGGTCTCGGGCTCGGCGGGGAGGACCTCGGCGTTTCGCGAGGCGAGGAGGGTGAGGAAGGCCTCGAGGGACTCGGCTTCGGAGTCGGGGAGGAGCGTGTTGTCGGCGGTGCGCCAGCGGCGTTGGTCGCGGGTGAAGGACTGACCCTCGTAATCAATGCGCACGACATCGGCGGGCGGGGCGGGGAGGGAGCGGGGGTCGGTGAGGGGGACGGTGGAGGCGGGGAGGCCGGCGAGGGCGGAGGCGGGGACGGCGGCGCGGACGGACCAAGTTTCCGAGGGGGTTTCGGACTCAGTTGTGAGCGTGGCGCGGACGGCGACGAGCTGGCCGGCGAGGTCGGCCTGGCCCAGGATCTCGAGGGTCTGGGTCCAGGTCTGGTCGGGGGGGCGGGTGGTGGTGAGGGTGATAGTGACGAGGGGTTCGGAGGCTCGATCGCCGGGCGTGGGGCGCATCCAGTTGGCGGCGCGGAGGGCGGTGAGGCGGGCGATGAGGGTGGTTGCGGCCTCGTCGTCGACGCGGGCGGGTGAGTTGTCGAAGGACCAGCGGGCGCTGCGCTTGTGGAGGGTGACGGCGGTGGCCTCGGGTGTTGAGACGGAGAGTTGCGAGGGGCCGGGCTCGATGCGGGGGAGGAGGGCGGGGGAGCGCCAGGCACCGTTGGCGGCGGCGCGGGGGAGGTCGGCGAGGGCGGCGGGTGCGAGTACGGGGGTGGTGGTGTCGTTGGTGGTCACGGTGCCCTGAAGGAGGCCGCCGGTCGGGGGGGGGGCGAGGCGGAGGACGAGGGTGGTGTCGGTCGTGGTCGCGGTGAGTGAGGAGTTGGCGGCGGGGGGTGCCTCGGTCGCGGGGCGGAGCTGCGCGGTGGTGAGGGCGCGGAGAGTGTCGCGGAGGGCGGCCTCGTCGGCGGGCCAGGTGGAGGAGGCGTCGGTCACGAGCCAGCGGGCGGCGGGGCGGTCGGCGCGGCGGGCGGTGATGGTGGCGTCGTCGAGCGTGGCTTCGATGGTGGTGACGGCGGCGGGGTCGAGGGTGATGGGGACGGTTTCCGGGTCGGTGGTGGGGTTGGCGGGGGCGTTGGAAGGGGACAGGGCGCCGGTGGACCAGGCGAGGAGCCAGGCGAGGGCGCAGAGGGAGAGGGCGGTGAGGACGGGGAGGGGGCGCATGGGGGGAGGGTAGTGGGTGGGTGAGGGGCAGAGGGGCAGCGGGGGGAGGGTGCATCGCTTCGCGATGGCTTTGCTTTACCCCCTCCGGCCCTTCGGGCCACCTCCCCCGTCGGCGACGGGGGAGGAGACGGGGAATGGGCAATGGGCAGTGGGCAATGGGACCGATGATGAGGTATGGCTGTGCGTGTTGGGATTACTTGTGATCTGATCGAGCACAACGGGGTCGTGCGGGCGGCTGCGGGTGTGGGGTATGTGGAGCGGGTGGTCGCGGCGGGGGGTGTGCCGGTGTTGATGGCACCGACGCCGGGGCTGGAGGGGGCGGCGCTCGACGGGGTGGATGCGCTGGTGCTGACGGGGGGGGATGACCCGCGGACGGAGGCATTCGGGGAACCGACGCACCCGGCGGCGGTGCCGGTGCACGCGGATCGGCAGGCGTTTGAGACGGCGCTCACGCGGCTGGCCTGGGAGCGTCAGGTGCCGACGCTGGGTGTGTGCCTCGGGATGCAGATGATGGCGCTGGTGGCGGGCGGGCGGCTGCATCAGCACCTGCCGGAGGTGATCGAGACGGCGGAATTGCACCGGGACGCGGAGCACGAGGTGATCCCGGAGGCGGGGTTTGAGGGGCTGCTGCCGCGAGGGGTGGTGCGGTCGAAGCATCACCAGGCGGTGGCGGAGGCGGGGGGGCTGTCGGTGCTGGCGCGGGCGGGGGATGGGGTGATTGAGGCGGTGGGGGCGGTGGGGGCGGTTGGTCGTTTGGATGGGCGGTGGTGGGTGGGTGTGCAGTGGCATCCGGAGCGGACGGGGGAGGCGGGGCTTGGGGCTCGGCTCTTTGAGCGGCTGGTGGGTGCGGCGGGCGGAGCGGCGGGGATGGGTGCGGCGAAGTCGCGGTAGTTTCGGGGCTTGCGTTGTGTTTTCGGTCCCTTTGGGGTATAAAGCCGTTCCGGGGGTTGCCCGGAGGGACGGGTCCGTTGTGCCCGTCGGAGAAGATAAGGGAGAAACACGATGTCGAAGAAGTATGCGTTGGGCGCGGTCGCGCTGTCCGTTCTCGCCGGCACGGCGATGGGTCAGGTGAGCGCGACGGCTGTGGTGCTCGAGGGCGATTCGGTCGACGGCGCGGTCGCGACGGCGTTCAGCGCCCCGGCGGTGAACGGGCTCGGGCAGGTCGGGTACCTGGCGACGCTGGACGACGGGCGTCGGGCGTTCGTGATCGACGGCGTGGTCGTGTTCGAGACGAACCAGGCGCTGCCGGACATCGTGAGCGGCGGCGAGAGCACGGTGGGGATCGGGAACAACGGCGAGTTCATCTACAGCCCGTCGTTCAACGGTGGCGACGCGGTGTGGGGCGAGTTTGGGCTGCGGGCCGTGGACGACACGCCGGCGCCCGGCTTCCCCGCGAATGTGAACTCGACCTTCCACTCGCGTCCGCGGATGACGGACAGCGGGATGGCGTACTGGGTGTCGGGCTTCAACGACGGCGCGGGCGGCACCTCGACGCAGGGCCGGATGATCTACACGCAGACGGGCAACGGGTCGATCGACATCTTCGTGAAGGCGGGCGATGTCGTGGACGGCGCGTCGGTGGCGGCGTTCGGCGGGATCGACTTTGACCTCGAGTTCAGCGGGAACAACCAGAATGTGATCTGGGGGTTCAACGACGCGAACGCGGGCAGCACGGCGAACGACGGGCGGCTGGCCGTGAACCAGTCGATCGTCGCGGCCGAGGGCTCGGCGACGGGCCAGGGCGACAACTGGGACAACTTCAACGATGTCTCGATCAACAACGCGGGGAACTACCTGTTCAGCGGCGACACGGACGGGGCGACGGCTTCGGACGGGTTCATCGCGTACAACGGTGTGATCGCGATCCGCGAGGGGATGATGGTCGACAACCTCGTTCTCGAGGGGAACGCGAACGGGCTGGCGATCAACGAGAACAACGAGGCCGCGTTCGTCTGGGACGGCGACGCTGGCGGTGGCGAGGCGGAGACCTTGTTCTACGCTGTTTCAGCCTCGGACCTGGCGTCGGCCGTCGCGCTCGTGTCGGTCGGTGACACGGTCGATCTCGGGTCGGACGGCATGTGGATCCTGGACGACATCAATGTCATCAACACCGGCGATGTGGGCTTCGGCGAGGACGGGTTCATCACGCTCGATGTGGACCTGGAGTCGTTCGACGGCCTGGCGAACATTGAGGCGATCGTCCGCTTCGCGGTGCCGACACCGGGTGCGGGCGCGGTGCTGGCGCTCGGCGGGCTTGTGGCGACGCGTCGTCGTCGGTGAGTTTGAGCGTTGCTGAGATAGAGAGGGGCTCGGCGCGTGCGCCGGGCCCCTTTGTCGTTTTGAAACCGGTGCTCGCTATTCGGCTTCGACGGACTGGCCGAGGGCGATGGAGTCTTTGACGCCCAGGGTGCGGTAGATGTCCTGCGTGGCGGTGCTCTTGTTGAGGGTGTAGAGGTGGATGCCGTCGACCTTGTGCTCGAGCAGGTCGAAGCACTGCTGCGTGGCCCAGTGGACGCCGACGCGGCGGACGGCCTCGGGCTCCTCGCCGGTGCGGCGGATGGCCCGGAGGAGTGGGGCGGGGAAGCGGGCGCCGAGGGCGAGGTCGGCCATGCGGCGCATGCCCTTGGCGCTGGTGATGGGCATGATGCCGGCGATGATGGGGACCTTGATGCCGGCGAGCTCGCAGCGTTCGCGGAAGTCGTAGAAGTCGCGGTTGTCGAAGAAGAGCTGGGTGACGATGTAGTCGGCACCGGCGTCGACCTTGGCCTTGAGGTGGTCGATCTCGAGCAGGCGATTGGGGCAGTCGTGGTGGCCTTCGGGGAAGCCGGCGACGCCGACGCCGAAGCCGCGGGGGTCGGGGTGCTCGCCGGACTCATTGAACCGCTTGATGAAGCTGACAAGCTCGCCGGCGTACTTAAAGGCGTCCTTGGTGCGGTCGTAGTCGGTGAGGTGCTGCGGCGGGTCGCCCCGCAGGGCGAGGACATTGCCGATGTTGTGCCTGGCGTAGGTGGAGAGGATGTCGCGGATCTCGTTCTCGGAGTGGCAGACGGAGGTGAGGTGCGGGACGGGGTCGAGGCTGGTCTCGTCCTTCAGGCGGACGACGAGCTTGTTGGTGAGGTCGCGCGTGGAGCCGCCGGCGCCGTAGGTGACGGAGACGAAGCTCGGGCGGAGTTCCTGTAATTCTGCGATGTTGGCGTAGAGCGACTCGGCGGCGTCCGAAGACTTCGGCGGGAAGAACTCGAACGAGACCGTGGTGTCCCTGGCTGAGAAGATGTCGTCGATGTGCATGGTGTCCTCGTCCGTGTGGCGAAGCATTGTACCGTATATCCGGATGAACGGATGAAAGCCCTGCAAAATCAACCACAACAGGGGATCAGATTCCGTACGCCGGGGTTTACCCTGATCGAGCTGCTGGTGGTGATCGCGATCATCGCGGTGCTGATCGGGGTGCTGCTGCCGGCGCTCGGGCGGGCGCGGGAGACGGCCCGGACGATCTCGTGCGCGAGCCGAATGCGGCAGATCGCGCTCGGGTGGCAGATCTACGCGGACGCGAACCGGGATATCTCGGCGCCGTGCCAGCCGGGGCGGTTCGCCGATGAGTCGTTGAACCTGTACCCCCTCGGGAACGGGGAGCACTATCGGCCGCGGTGGTTCGCGCTGATCGGGGCGGCGGCGGGGTTCGATGCGTATTCGCGGGCATCGGAGGACCGGGTGGACGAACACTCGCTGCCGGTGGACGGGTCGGATGTCTTCCTGTGCCCGGTGGTGCCGGATTGGACGAGCACGCGGAACTATGCGTACGGGTACAACTTTCAGTTCCTTGGGAACAGCCGGTTTCGGAGTCGGACGGACGACACCTCGGGGATCGTGAACTTCCCGGTGCTCGCGTCGTCGGTCGATTCCTCGGCGACGGTGCTCGCGGCGGACTCGCTGGGAACGGCGGCGCAGGCGGCGGAGTCGCTGCGGACGGCGAATCTTCCGGACGGCTCACGAGATCCGCGTTTCTTCTCGCTCGGCGGGCACGGGTACGCGCTCGATCCGCCGCGGCTCGACACGACGGACGAGCGGGCGGACCCGACGCAGCGGGGTACGCGGGTGCGGTCGGCGCCGCACGAGCGGCACGGGGGGAAGACGAACGCGAGCTTCGCGGACGGGCATGTGGAGACGACGACGGTCGAGGACCTTGGGTACCGGCCGGCGGGGGACGGGTCGTTTCCGATCGATGCTCCGGGGGCGACGAACGCGAAGTTCTCAGGGACGAGCCGGGATCGGGATCCGCCGCGGCTCAGTCCGTGAGGGGCAATGGGCAGTGGGCAATAGGCGATGGGTGGGGGGCAGGGGCGGGGGTTAGCCGCGTTCGGTGATGATCGCGCGGATGCCTTCGTCGCCGAGGCGAAGGATGAAGAGGGTGAGAAGTCGGTCGGCTGAGCCTCGCAGGGCCTTCTGCTCGGCGTCGGTGTCGACGATGCCGCCACGGGTTTTGACCTCGACGATGCCGGCGTTGTGTGACTGGAGCGCGGCCTTGACGCGCTTTCGGTTCCAGGGAAGGTCCTCGAGGAGGCGGAAGCGGGCGAGCCACGGGGAGTCGATGGCGTTGGGGCCGGTGAGGATGCCGGCGTGGGGGTGGGGCATGGCGAGGTTGTGCTCTTGGCAGAACGCACCGAGGAGGCCCGCGCGTTCGAGGGCGGGGTCGGGGGCGTAGATCAGGGTGTCGAGGGGGGAGTAGGGGGGCTCGACAGGATCGGCAGACGCGAAGGTAATGCCCTTGTCGGCCATGGTGGCGCGGGTGGGTGTGTTCGTCTCGAGGACGCCGGTCCAGAGCACGGCCTGGGTGAGGCGGCCGTTCTCGGAGAGGTACTCGACCTCGCCCTCGGGCAGTTCGTTGGGATGGATGCCGGGCATGAGCTTGACGGCGGCGCCCCGGGCCTCGGCGGCGACGCGTTCGACGAAGGCGGGGCCGGGGGTGATGTCGGCGTAGCGGATGGTGCGCTTGCCGGTGGTGGAGCGGCGGGAGGGGTCGAGGTGGACGAGGGTGTCGGCGAAGTTCAGTGATTCGGCGTCGATGGTGCGAACGGGGCGGGCGGCGTTCTTGGTCGCCATCCACGCGCGGAAGGGGTCGAGTTCGACGCCCTCGGCCTCAAGGCCCGCCTCGGCGAGGGCCATCAGGTCGCCCCCGATGCCGCAGCAGAGGTCGAGGGTCGGGGTGCCCCGGTGCTCGGCGAAGCGGCGGGCCTTCCAGCGGGCGGCGCTCGCGGAGCTGGCCATCTCGATGCCGGGGACATCGGCGAAGAGGGCGTGGCGGTCGGGCCACTTGTGCTGGGCCTTGACACGGGCTCGGGCGAGCTCGATCGCGGCGGCGACTTCCTCGGCGGACCAGGCGCGGCGGAGGCGGGTGATCTCGGCGACGGTTGGGGCGCCGTCCGCGACCTGCTCAACGAGCTCGACGCCCTCGATCGTGGCGAGCTTCCGCCAAGCGGCGAGTTCGGCATCGGTGCGCGGGCGCGGGGGCATCGGGGTGGATGGTAGTGACAGAAAGGCACCACGCGTCGCGGGGCGACGCATGGTGGCACCGGTGCAGTGGTACCCGTTACGGGGTCACGCTGCGATCAACGGACATACGCGCGGAGGGCGTACTCGCTGACCATGCGTTCGGTGGTGAAATAAGAGCCGTTGAGGGCGATGGAGCCGCGCATGATCTCGGCCCAGGATTCGTCGCCCGCGTGCCAGGCGGGCAGGACGGCGTGCTCGAGCTTGTGGTACAGGCTCTCGGCGTGGGCCCGGTCCATGGCGTGGGTGTCGTCCTCGTAGCGGGTGTCGTCACCGACCTCGCCGATGGCCCAGCCGGTGCGGCCCTCGGCCCACCCCTCAAGCCACCAGCCGTCGAGCGTGGAGAGGCTGGGGACGCCGTTGAGGGCGGCCTTCATGCCGCTGGTGCCGCTGGCCTCGAGCGGCGGGCGGGGGTTGTTGAGCCAGACATCGGCGCCGGAGACGAGCTTCTTCGAGACCTCGATGTCGTAGTCGGAGAGGAAGACGACGGTGACATCGCCCGCGAGCTTGGCGGCCTTGTCGTAGATCTCGCGGATGATCTCCTTGCCCCGGCCGTCGTGGGGGTGGCTCTTGCCGGCGTAGACCACTTGGAATTTGCCCGCGGACTTGGCGATGGAGCGCAGACGCTCGACATCGGCGAGCAGGAGGGCGGGCCGCTTGTAGTCGGTCATGCGCCGGCTGAAGACGATGGTGAGGGCGTCGTCGTCGAGGCGCACGCCGGACTGGCTCTCGACCATCGCGTGCAGGTCCTTCTTGGCGGCGCGGTGAGCCGTCATCAAGGTCTTTGTGTCGATGCCGGTGGCCATGCGGAGGTCGGCGTTCACGCGGCGCCACTCCGGGAAGTGGGCGTCGAAGAGCTTGCGCATGTGCTCGCCGGTCCAGCTCGCGGCGTGGACGCCGTTGGTGATGGCCTGGATGTGGTAGCCCGGGAACATTTTGCGGCTGACCTCGCCGTGCTTTCGGGCGACGGCGTTGGAGAAGCTGGAGAAGTTCATCGCGAGCTTGGTGGTGTTGAGCGTGGAGCCCTCGCCGTAGAGGTCGGGGCGCTCGAACACGGGGTGGTGCCCGATGATCGCGCGGACGCGTTCGATCTGGAAGCGGTCGTGCCCCGCGGCGACCGGGGTGTGCGTCGTGAAGACGCAGCGGGAGCGAACGGAGGCGATGGCGTCGTCCGAAAGCCCGTGCTGGGCGGGGGTGTCATGGACGCCCAGGTGATGGCCCGACTGCCCGTCGCGGCGCTCGGCGGCGCGGGAGAGGTGCTCACTGAGCAGCTCGACGCAGACGAAGCAGGCGTGGCCCTCGTTCATGTGGAAGGTGCCGAGGTCGTGACCGATGGCGCGGAGCATGCGTCGCCCGCCGATGCCGAGAATGGCCTCCTGGCGGATGCGGTGGTCCGTGTCGCCGGCGTAGAGGCGTGCGGTGAGCTGCCGGGTCTCGGGGTCGTTCTCCGGGAGGTCGGTGTCGAGGTAGTAGACCGGCACGAGGTACCCGCCCGCGCCGAAGACATCGAGGCGCCAGGCACGGATGACCACATCTTTCCCGTCAATGGGCACGACGACGCGGGGCGTCATGGGGCGGAGGGTCTCTTCCGGGGCCCAGGCGGTCGGCTCCTCGACCTGCTCGCCGCGGGTGCCGAGGCGCTGGCGGAAGTAGCCGCCCCGGTAGAGCAGCGTGACGCCGACATAGGGCAGTTCGAGGTCGGCGGCGGCCCGGAGGGTGTCGCCGGCGAGGATGCCGAGCCCGCCCGAGTAGGTCGGGATGTGGGCGTCGAAGCCGATCTCGAGGCTGAAGTAGGCGATGTCACGGTCGAATGTGGGCATGTCTTGGTCCTTGTGCCGGCGGGGGGAGAACGGTACCCCATACCGGCACGGTGCGTAGCGATACATCGGCCCGCGGGAGCCCGGGGCTTCACCCCGTACCGGGGACGAACCGGTATCCGAGCATTCAAAAACTGAACCGCCCGGAGCGGCGCAGTACGCACGCTCCGGGCGGGTTTGAGAAACCGTGCTGGCCGCTGGTGGCTTAGCGGGCCCAGCCCTTGACGGTGTCCCACGATTTGCTGGGGTCCCAGTTCTTGATCAGGGCCGCGGCGGCGAAGCCCGCAACAGCGGCGGTCGCCAGCGTCACGGCGCCGGCGGTCGCGACCGGGTGTCGGCCCGCGGTCGAGTAGACGCTGCGGCGGCGTCCCTTGAGTTCACCCCGCTCGGCGGCGCGGGTCGGCTCGTGGAGGGCGTCGCGGCGGCTCGGCAGGGTCCGCTCGTCGGTGCTCTGGGGGTCGAACATCGACCACTCCATGAGGTGGTCCCCGGCGCGGGGGGCGAGTTTCTCCATCATGCCGATCGCGCGGCCGCCGCCGCCGGCGTAACGCTCGCGCTTCGGGTGCTCGGCGGCGTGGAGGATGACACGGGCGACGACCTCGGGCCCGTAGACCGGCGGGGGGAGGGTCGGCTCGTGATCCATGTAGTTCTTGGCGTGCTCGGGATAGAGGGTGTCGATCGACCCGGGCTTCACGAGCACCATCGCGATCGGCAGGTTGTCGCGTTCGACCTCCATGCGGACCGAGTCGGTCAGGCCCTTCACAGCCTGCTTGCTGGCGCAGTAGATGCCCTGAAGCGGGATGGAGCGGTCACTGAGCGTTGATCCGATGTTGATGATGACGCCGCCGGTGCTGCGCATGGCTTCGATCGCGGTCTTGCAGCCGTGAACGAGTCCCCAGAGGTTGGTGTCGAAGAGCTTCTTCATGTCCTCGACGGGGACCTTCTCGAAGCGGCCGTAGATGGAGACGCCGGCGTTGTTGACCCAGGTGTCGACGCCTCGGAAGCGCTCGCGTGCCTTCTCGAGGAGCTTCTTGTGGGTCTCTTCGTCGGCGACATCGCCGGCGACCCACTCCACGCGGTTCGAGATGGCCTTGAGCTCGCGGGCGACATCTTCGCACTCTTCTTCGCTGCGGGCGTTGATGACAACGGCAGCGCCGCGCTCGAGTGCCATGCGAGCGGTGACCCGCCCGATGCCGCTGGTGGAGCCGGTGATGACGATGCACTGCTGGTCGATGGGCTTGGTCTTGCTGAACATGTAGAGAGGATCAGGCAGCAGCATGAAGCGTGGGGGGGTACCCGGGTGAATGCCCGTTCAGGTGAGGCCCCGGAATGAAACAGAGGCCCCCGGGTGTCCCCGGAGGCCTCGTGCGGTTGATTCAGATTCTGGCGGGCACGGGCCCGCGAGCGGCTTAGTACCGGTAGTGCTCGGGCTTGTAGGGCCCGTTGACCGGGATGCCGAGGTACTCGGCCTGGTCGTCGGTCAGCTTGGTGAGCTTGACGCCCAGCTTGTCGAGGTGCAGGCGGGCGACCTCCTCGTCGAGGTGCTTGGGCAGCATGTAGACCTTGTTCTCGTAGGCGGCCTCGTTGGTGTGCAGCTCGATCTGCGCGATCACCTGGTTGGTGAAGCTGGCCGACATCACAAAGCTCGGGTGGCCCGTGGCGCAGCCGAGGTTCAGCAGGCGGCCCTCGGCGAGGACGAGGATCGACTTGTCCAGGCTCTTGAAGCGGAACTCGTCGAACTGCGGCTTGATGCGGATTCGCTCGACATCGCTGTCGCGCATCAGCTTCTCCATCTGGATCTCGTTGTCGAAGTGCCCGATGTTGCCGACGATCGCCTTGTCCTTCATCCGCTTCATGTGCTCGAGCGTGATGATGTCCTTGTTGCCCGTCGTGGTGATGAAGATGTCGGCCTTCTCGACCACATCGTCCATCGTGACGACCTCGAGGCCCTCCATCGCGGCCTGCAGGGCGCAGATCGGGTCGATCTCGGTCACGACCACGCGGCAGCCCTGGCCCAGGAGCGACTGCACCGAGCCCTTGCCCACATCGCCGTAGCCGAAGACCACGGCCATCTTGCCGCTGAGCATGACATCGCTGGCGCGGTTCAGGCCGTCGATCAGCGAGTGGCGGCAGCCGTAGACATTGTCAAACTTGCTCTTGGTGACGCTGTCGTTGACATTGATCGCGGGGAAGGGCAAGAGGCCCTTCTCGGCGAACTGGTACAGGCGGTGGACGCCCGTGGTCGTCTCCTCGGAGACGCCGCGGATCGCCTTGGCGACCTCGGTCCAGAAGCCCTCGGGGGTGTCCTTGGCCTGCTCGCGGAGCTGGGCGAGGAACGCGCCGAACTCCTCGGGCATCTTGTCGGCGTTGAACTGCGGGATCTCGCCGTTCTTCTCGTACTCCATGCCCTTGAGCACCATCATCGTGGCGTCGCCGCCGTCGTCAAGGATGAGGTTCGGGCCCTTGCCGTCCGGCCAGTTGAGGATCTGGCGAGTGCACCACCAGTACTCGTCCAGCGTCTCGCCCTTCCAGGCGAAGACCGGCGTGCCCTTCGGCGCGTCCGGCGTGCCGTCCTTGCCGACGACGATGGCCGAAGCGGCCGAGTCCTGCGTGCTGAAGATGTTGCAGCTCGCCCACCGAACATCGGCGCCGAGCTCGACCAGCGTCTCGATCAGAACGGCCGTCTGCACGGTCATGTGCAGCGAGCCGGCGATGCGGGCACCCTTCAGGGGCTTCTTCTTGCCGTAGCGCTCACGCAGGGCCATGAGGCCCGGCATCTCGTGCTCGGCGAGGCGGATCTCGTTCCGTCCCTCGGCGGCCAGCGACAGGTCGCGGACTTTGAAGTCCAGCTTCGTGCCGCCCGCCTCGTAGGTGTCGGTGTTCATCATCGGCGTCGTCGCGATCGTCGTCATGCGAAACTCCCTGTCGCTGGGGCCTTGGCCCCGGGGTCAAAAGTGAGTCAGGTTTCCCGCCGCGTCAGCCTCGCCGACGCCGCGAACAGCCCCGGACCCCGTGCGTTGGGGTCCCCGGGCAGATACACAAGACGCGGCATGTCAAAGCCCGCGTCGATCATCAGTTCTTTCACGCGCTCAGGTCCAAAGCCAAGGTGGCGATGGCCCATCGTGTGCTTGTACTCGGCGCGTGCGTGCTCGACCATGTCGATCACCAGCGCCACACCCCCGCCGCGGTCGGACCGCAGCACACGCGCCATCTCGTTGATGGCCGCCTCGGGATCGTCGACATGATGAAGTACAAGCGAGCAGCACACGGCGTCAACGCTTCGATCGTCCAGCGGAAGCGATTCGATCGAGCCCTCGCGAAGATCCACACGGCACGCGAAGGGCGACCCCTCGAGTCGCCGCCGCGCCGCGTCAAGCATCGGCTGAGACTGATCGACCGCGATCACCTGCGCGACGACGGGCGCGAGCAGCTCGGCCACATTGCCCGTGCCGCAGCCCAGGTCCGCGACCGACCACCGCGCATCAATCAGGTTGAGCAGCGCGAGCTCGGTGAAGCGGTCGCCGAATAGCTCGTGCCGGTACGCGTCCCACTCACCGGCGACGCGCCCGAAGAACCCCATGCTATCCGTGCGCCGCGCGAGCAGAACATCCCGCAGCCGCCGGTCGTCGCCATCCAGCTCCGGCGTCGGACCGAGCTGATCACGCACCGCCACCCACAGCACCCGCTCCTCGCCCGGTAGGTCGTCGAGCACGAGCCGATACAGCGTCGCCGTGCCCGCCGAGCGCTTCACAAGCCACCCACCCTCGGCCAGCACCTTCAAGTGACGGCTCACCGTCGACTGCGGCATCTGCAGAATCCGAGCGACCTCGCCCACCGCGAGCTCCTCGACCTCGAGCAGCCGCAGCATGCGCAGCCGCACGGCGTCGGTCAGCGCACCGAGGCGATCGAGCACCGATTTGGATCCGTTGGCGGTCGTCATGATCATCCGGCGGGTGAACACAGCCCGAATCGGCTATATCCGTTCATCCGGATGAATGGTAGAAAGCAATCCGCCCCCGTCAACGCCGAAGGAAAGACGATTCCGCCGAATCAGCCCGCCGATTCCGGGGGCAAAGCCAAGGACGGCCCCGGGATCTCCCCCAGCTCAACGATCCGGTCCTGCACCGCCTCGTCCTTCGGCTCCAAGTACAGCAGCACCCGAAGCCGCGTCAGCTCCTTCGCCTCGTCGCCGATCTGGCGGTACAGCCCGGCCAGCGCCCGCTGCGCCGGGGCGCTCGACTGCGGCTCCAGCGCCGCCGCCTGCTTGTACGCGGTTTCGGCCTCGTCCACGAGCCCGAGGCGTTGCGCGGCCCGCCCGAGCCGCAGGTAGCCCGCCGGCCCGTCGCCCTCTTCGGCCCGCCGCTCCAGCAGCCCGAAGAGCTCGTCGATCTCGCCCGACTGAAGCATCGCGTCGGCCAGCGCGTCCAAATAGGCCTGATTTTCAGGCTCGATATCGTGCGCGACCGTCAGGTGCTCCCGCGCCCGCATCGGCTGATCGACCTCCAGCAGCGTCCGCCCGAGGTCGTAGTGTGCCTGCGCACTGCCCGGCCTCCGATCGACGATCGCCTGGTAGTCCGCGAGCGCCGTCTCGTAGTCGCCGCGGAGGTACGCCCGGTTGGCATCGACCTGCATCCGCCCCGGGCTCCGCAGGTCACGCGTCTCGCCGTTGCCCCCACCCGCCCCCTCACAGCCCGCGAGCCCCCCGGCCAGACCGATCGCCAGCCCGCTCACCGCCACCGCCAACACCAGTCGATCGGTCCGCATCAGTACCGCCCTTTCCTGCCTGCCGAGCCCGGGCCCGGCGCGACCGTGCACCAGACCCGTCCATCCGCGATGCTATCGGCCCCACGATGGAATCGCCTCGAACCGTTCTCCTCGTCCACTCCCTGCCCGATGGGTCCGCCCACATCGACTGGATGGTCGAAAGGCCGCTCCCGACCCCCGACGCCCCCTCCCCCGCCCACCGCCTCGCGACCTGGCGGGTCGTCCACCGCATCGACCGCCCCCTGCTCGCCCCCTTCCGAGCGATCCCGCTCCCGGATCACCGCGATCGGTACCTTTCCTATGAAGGCCCGGTCTCGGGCGACCGCGGCGAGGTCCGCCGGCTCGCCGCGGGCGTCGTAGTGGGGGGGGGAGCTCAGGCGCGCCCTCCTTTCTCCCTCCGCATCGCGTGGGATCTCGCGACCATCGACTACCGCTTCACCACCGGCCCCGATGACACCGCCGTACTCGTCATCCCGAGGCTGATCGCGTCCCCCGATTGAATTCTGGTATCGGATCCACCGATCCGGTACGCTGGGGACATTCCGATGCCGGCCGAATTCCTCGGCCCGTTCGTGCCGCCGGGGTCCATCGGCGGCCGCACACGCGAGCCCCTCTGCCCGCTCGCGGAATCCAACCTGGGAGGCCTCATGCCCTTCGGGAGCAACAAGCACCACGACCCCCACGCCCATCAGCACGAGCAGCCGCCGCCTCCGCCGGCCCGATCCGCCGCCGATGACGACGACGACTTCGATCTCGACGACATCGTCCCCGTCGAGCCGCTCGATATCCCGATCGCGCCCGACAACGCCGAGGCGATGAACACCCCGCCCAACTACGGCCCCGACAAGATCAACCATGTCCCACCGCTGGGCCCCCTCGCCGTCGCCGCGGGCGGAGACGCCGGCCCGGGCGGCCACACGGGCGCCGCCGACATGCTCTCGGGGACGCCGGGCCACAAGATCCGCGCCTTCGAGCAGTCCCTGACCAAGGGCCACGGCGAGGAGCACTGGAAGCGCACGCCCCAGCCGACGGGCACGAATCGCGGTGCCGTGCATGTCAAGAGCTTCCACTGCAAACTCACGGGCGACTCGCTGGAGTTCCTGGACAACCAGATCAACGACTGGCTGGACTCGCACCCGGAGTACGAGGTCAAGATGGTGACGACCTCGATCGGGGAATGGACCGGGAAGCTGAAGGAACCGGCGTTGATTGTGAATGTGTGGGTGTGAATCGGGGTTGTTGACCGATCGCAATCTGATAGGATACCACCAGACACGAGTAGTGAGTCGTCTGATGGGAGCGTGATGCGATCTGTCTTGGGATGTGTTGTCGCTGCCCTGTTCGGCCCGTTTGCTTGGGGGCAATCGACCCCTGAACTGTCAGTGTTTCCGCAGTGTCGGTTCGATCCGGTCAGTGAAACACGCGTGGCTGGCACTCTATTCGGTATGGAGCCTGTGCCGGAGCAGGGCGTTGCCGTCATCGCGCTTAGCAACAGCGGGATCGGCGTGGTCGATGTATCGCAGCCCGACGATCTACAGATCGTTGCAACCCTGCCGGATGCGATCGGAGCGAGAGCCGTTTCGGTCGTCGGCTCGACAGCGTATGTTGCGGCCTGGAATCTGGGCCTCTATGTAGTCGATGTTTCCGACCCGGCGGCTGCGGCGATCGTTGCAACCGTTCCGACCCCCGGGCTTGTGCGCTCCGCCGCTGCGCAGTCGGGCCTACTCGTCGTAGGAGGTTCGTCCGGGCTCTATGTGTATGACATCTCGTTCCCTTTCAGCCCCGTTCTACGGGCGACGCTGCCAGCGCTCGATGTGCGGGCCGTGACGATCGCCGGACGCTACGCGATCGTGTGCCAAGGCGAAGCCGGCATCGCCGTCGTCGACCTTGCTGATGCCATGTCGCCAGTTGTCGTGAGCACCGTTGACACCTTCAACGCGAGGGAAGCAGCGGTTCGAGGCGATGTTGTCTACCTCGCGGACGGGCAGGCCGGGCTCGTTGTGATCGATCTCACGGTTCCAGAGGCGCCGACTATCCTCCGCCAGATACCACTGTCGGCAGACGCGATCGATGTCGACCCGCAGGCGGATCTCGTCTATGTGACGACGAGCACCGGCGTTGCCGTTATCGATGCGGGTGACAACGCCGGAATCATCGTCGATGCCCCGCTTCCGAACGGTCCGCGTGCAGCCTTTGTCTCCTCGGACGGTCGAATGTTTGCGGCCGCTCGACTCCCGGGTTCTGGGGTCGGAACGGGCGGCGCGGTGTACGCTCTCCCGATTGCGCCGGTCGAGGTTCTTGAACGCGTGGTCGACTATCTCCGGCCGGAACGCCCCCACGACAACGGCGTTCAATTGTCCGGCGGGCTCGCAACGACGGCCGTGATCAACACCCAAACGCTTCCTTTCCGGCTGCTGGCGTGGGATTATCTTGACCCCGACGCGTCCATCCTCGTTTCGCTCGAAGACTACAGCAGCGTGATCGATGTCACGCCAACAACACGCCGCGCGATCGCCGCTAAGAACACAGCGCCAAGCTTCCCATCGCAGGGTCCGCTCGATCTCGTCGATCTTTCGGATACCAACATGGCTCGCCCCATCGGCGGGCTGCCGGGAGGTGTCCGAGCACTGACAGACCAATATGCCTTCATGACGAGCGACGATCAGTTCAGAGTCTTTGACATCGCGGGTCCGTCGCCGTTCGAAGTCGCTGCCTATTCGCTGAGCGACTTTCCTGTCATCAATAGCGGGTCGGCCCGACTGCGAGCCAGCGGCGACGCTCTTGCGGCCTTTGCACACCAAGGACAAACGCTTGCCGTGTTCGACGCGTCGGATCCGGTCAATGTGCTTCTCAGGCGTGAGTTTGCCGTAGACTCAGCGATCGCAGATATCGTCTTCCTGGAAGAAGATCGTCTACTTGTGACTCTCTCCAGCGGCGGGCTTGTGGTCGCGGGCTTCGACACCGCCGGGCAGCCATTTCAGCAGCCGTTCACGCCTGCTGGTGATATTGTCTTCGCAGGCCCCATCCGAGCTACTCAGAGCCACGGTTTCGTGGAGGGACGACGACAAAATCATCCCAGCTCGTCTTTTACCTATTTTGTTGCTTGGTTTCTTATGAACCAGCAACGCACCGATATTGAAAGCTTCTGTCCGATCGACTTGGGCGGCCGTATCGCTCGGCTCCGCGACACATCATCTACGGACGCGATCATTTCTGTAAGTCTGGGTGAGTCGAACTACGCCGTTCTCCGCCCCACGACCCGCACCTTCCCCTGCTCCCCCGCCGACCTCGCCGACCCCCGGGCGTCCCTCACCTTCGCCGACATCGCCGCCTTCCTCACCGCGTACACCGACCGCGCCCCCGGCGCCGACATCGCCCAGCCCTACGGCGAGCTCACCTTCGCCGACATCACCGCCTTCCTCCAGGCCTTCGCCGCGGGCTGCCCCTAGGCCCGCCGCCGGGCCAGCCCGCCCCGCGCGATCTACCCTGACCGCGTGACGCTCCTCCTCGCTTATCTCGCCCTCGCCATCGGCGTCTCCTTCCTCTGCTCGCTCTGCGAGGCCGCCCTCCTCACGCTCACGCCCGCCGACGCCGAGCTCATGGCCAAACGCGGCGGCCGAGCCGGCCAGGCCCTCCGCCGCATGAAGGCCGAGATCGACCGCCCCCTCGCCGCCATCCTCACGCTCAACACCGTCTCGCACACCGTCGGCGCCGCCGGCGTCGGGGCCCAGGCCATCGTCGTCTTCGGCGACGCCTGGATCGGCCTCACCTCGGCGATCCTCACCCTCCTCATCCTCGTCCTCTCCGAGATCATTCCCAAGACCATCGGCGCCACCCACGCCCGCGCCCTCGCCGCGCCCACGACCTACCTCATCCTCTGGATGATCTGGCTCACATGGCCGCTCGTGATCGCGCTGAACGCCCTCTCGAAGCTCATCCAGCGCGAGGGCCACGGCGAGCGCGTCTCGCGAGAGCAGTTCGCCGTGACGGCCGAGCTCGCCCGCGCCGCCGGCGCGATCGACGAGGACGAGTCGCGCATCCTCTCCAACCTGCTGCTGCTCAGCCAGACCAGGGCCGGGCAGATCATGACCCCGCGCACCGTCGCGATGACCCTCCCCCAGTCCCGCACGATCGCCGAGACCCTCGCCGAACACCCCCGCCTGCCCTTCACCCGCATCCCCCTGCACGAGGGCGACCCCGAGAAGATCACCGGCCTCGTCCTCAAGCCCGATGTCTACGAGCACGCTCTCGCCGGCAAGACCGACGCCACCCTCGCCGACCTCAAGCGCGACATCCACTTCATGCCCGAGTCCGCCACCGCCCTCGACCTCCTCGACCGCTTCGGCCAGCTCGGCGTCCAGTTCTTCGCCATCGTCGATGAACGCGGCACCTTCGTCGGCGTGGTCACGCTCGAGGATGTCGTCGAGACCGTTCTCGGCACCGAGATCGTCGACGAGACCGACACCACACCCGACCTCCGCGCCCTCGCCGAACGCCGAAGCCACGCCCGCGAGCGGGCCCGCGCCGCCGCCCGCGCCGCCCTCACCCGCCCCCGCCCACGGCCAAACTCCGGCCCCGCCTGATGCACCCCGGGCCGCCGTCCGCCCGATACACCCCCCATGTGCGGCATCGCCGGTGTCATCTGTAGCCACGCCTCCACCCTCCCCGGCGGCCCCGAGTCCGCCGAGCGGATCGCGACCGCCCTCGCCCACCGCGGCCCCGACGACGCCGGCCTCTGGTTCGATCCCTCAAGCCCGCAGGCCGCACTCGCCCACCGCCGCCTGACCGTCATCGACCCCACGCCCGCCGGCCACCAGCCGATGGTGCTCGAAGACCCCGCCACCGGCAAGCCCCGCTTCGTCGTCTCCTACAACGGCGAGCTCTACAACGACGCCGAGCTGCGAGCCGAGCTCGAGTCCGAGGGCGTCCGCTTCCGCACGCAGTGCGATACCGAGACCCTCCTCCACGCCATCGCCCGCTGGGGTGTCGCCGCCCGCCCGCGTCTCCGAGGCATGTACGCCTTCGCCCTCTGGGACGCCCGCGACCGCACGCTCCTCCTCGCCCGCGACGAGCTCGGCATCAAGCCGCTCTACTACCACGCGTTCAACGCCACCGCCCTCGCCTTCGCGTCCGAGCCCGCCGCCCTCTTCGCCCACCCGGGCATCACCTCCCGCCCCGACTGGGCCGCGCTCCCCCTCTACCTCGCCGCCATCCGCGTCGCCGCCGCCGACCGCACGCTCTTCGAGGGCGTCTCGATGCTCCCGCCGGGCGTCTGGCTCACCATCGACGCCTCCGGCCCCGAGCTCCGCGCCACCCGCCACGAGCCCGACTGGCACGAACGCCCCGCCGCGCCGATCGATACGCAGCACCTCATCGCCGACTCCGTCCGCCGCCACCTCCGCGCCGATGTCCCCACCTGCTGCCTTCTCTCCGGCGGGCTCGACAGCTCCATCATCTCCGCCCTTGCGATGGACTCTCTGCCCTCGCTCGACACCTACTGCGCCGGCGCCCGCGACGCCCACGCCCCCTCCGAGGACTTCACATTCGCCGCCCGCGTCGCGCAGCACATCGGCTCCCGCCACACCGAGGCCCCCGTGACGCCGAGCCTCTTCGCCGAGCGCTGGGTCGAGCTCGTCCACGCCGCCGGCCTGCCCCTCTGCACGCCCAACGAGGTCGCGATCAACGAGGTCGCCCGCACCCTCCGTGCCGACGGCAAGGTCGTCACGCTCTCGGGTGAGGGCGCCGACGAGCTCTTCGCCGGCTACGCCCCGCCCCTCACCCTCGCTTATCGCCAAATCCAGGCCAACGCCCCCGACACCGACGCCGCCTTCGCCCGCTCCATCGCCACCTGGATCCCCCCCGAGCAGCACGCCCTGCTCCTCGCCGAGCCCTACGCACAGGCCGCCGCCTCGAGCGACTTGAACGCGATGAGCTTCCAAGCCGACCACGCCGCCGCCCGCGCGGAAGTCGCCCGCGCATTCCCCGACGCGTCCGAGCCCGACCAACGCCTCCAAACCATCCTCCGCCTCCAACGCCGCATCAACCTCGCGAATCTTCTCCGCCGTCTCGACCAGGCCACCATGCTCGCCAGCGTCGAGGGCCGCACCCCCCTCGCCGACCGCGACATCGCCCGCTACGCCGAGTCCCTCCCCCTCGCCGACAAGTTCGTCTTTCACGACGACCCATCACAAGTCGCGACCAAGCGCACGCTCCGAGAAGCTTTCGCAAGCCGCCTCCCCCCCGAGGTCATCGCCCGCCCCAAGGCCAGCTTCCCTCTGCCCTTCGAAAGCTGGATGGCCCCGGCCCTCCCCGCCCTCGACAGCGCCTTCGCCCAGGAAGTCCTGCTCCCCACCGCCCGCGCCGAACTGAAAGAACGCCACGCCGAACTCTGGACCATCGCCTGGCCCATCCTCAACCTCGCCCTCTGGGGCCAGCGGTGGTGGGGGTGATGACGGTGCCACTATCCGCGCAGCGGGTAGTGCTCACTCACCTTGCAACTCGGCACTGTTCAGATGCTTGAGAATGATCCGCCGCAACTCTCGGATCGCCAGCGGATGCTCGTGCGCATTATGCCCCGACCGCACGATCACCTCGCTCTCCGCCGTCGGCACACTCGCGCTCCAGTACGCCACCACCCCGTCCGAACCCTCCCGCGGGTCACCATCACCCTCGATCCCGATGATCGTGTGATGCGGGATCTCGATCGGCGTCGCCGTGTACTCCGCGATCGTCGGCGAGTCCGGCCGCAGCTCATCGATGCTCGTCGGCACCGGATCATCCTGATCTCCGTGCCACCACCCTTGCTCAGGCCGATACCCGCGCAGCTCCCGCGACGCGTTCACAAACGCCTCCGGCAGCTTCACCAGCCCCCGACCCATCCGAGCCACGAACCCCTTCGCCAGGTCAGCCCCCTGCAAGGGCGAAGCGATGAACACCACCCGCGTGATGTCCGGGTCGCGCTCCACATAGAACAGGTTCTCCAGCAGCGCCCGGGTCTCGTCCGTCAGCTCCATTTCCGCCAACGGCCGCCCGTGGATCGCCGTGAACAGCTCGTCCCCCCCGTCCTGCACCACCGCCCGCGTGATCAGCCCCCCCATGCTGTGCCCGATCACCAGCATCTCACGCATCCCGGGGTCCGTCCGCAAGGGGTCGTAGTAGTCGCGCACTTCCTTCAGCGCCTGCCGAAGCTCCGCCGCCGCCGCGGGAAACGGCAGCCCCGTCGGATACAGGAACATCCAGAACTGGCAACGCCGCCGGATCTCCAGGTCCGCCATCAGGTCATTGAGCGTGTCTCTCCAGGTAATCGGGCTCGACCGCAGCCCGTGTACGAAGAGCACCGGGATCCGATCCGGGTCGTACGGCTGGTGCATGTAGATGCCGACCCGCTCCAGGTACCGGTCCGGCCGCGTCAGCCCCGCCACGCCCTCCTTCCCCAGCTCCGTCAGCCCAAAGAGATACCCCACCGGCACCGTGTGATCCGACGACAACGGCACCGTCCGCCCCGCAACCTCCGTCGTCTCCGCCCCCAGCGTGTTGAAAAGCTCCAGCTCCACATCCACGGCGTAGCTCAGGCTCCGCGTCGTCTCCCCAAACCGCAACACCGCCGTCGCCGGATAGCTCAGCCCCTCCGGCGGCATGAAGGGATCCACCGCCGCCCGCCCAGGCTTGTTCTCGGCAAACCCCAGCAGCGTCGCCCCGAACGCGTCGAACCGATGATGGTTCCGCATCCCCTCGACCTTCAGCTCCTCCGTCGGCGTAAACCAGTCGAACTGCGCCGGGTCCCAAAGGATCTGGTTGTCGCCGACGGTCGCCCGCACGCGGAAGACGCCCCCCAGCCCGTCGTACACCGCCGGCTCCTCCCCGCCCGTCCAATCCTCGTTCGTCAGGCTCACGAAGCGCGCCACCGCCCGGTTGTAGATGTCCGCCGCAAACTCCGTCCGCCCGTCCAGCGCCACCGCCCGGTCCCGCAGGTCCCACTGCAACTGATCCCACGCGAACAGCGCCGACGCCAGGAACAAACTGATATCCGCCCGATCCCGCCCCCGCTTCGCGGATTGTTCCGCCGTGTCCAGCGCCATCTCCGCCGCCGCGATCGTCCACACCCCGTCCGGCTCCACTCGCCCGCGTTCCCGGATCAAATTCAGCGTCGGCACCGGCTCCCGCGCATACGCCTTCTCGAGGTCCAGCATCCGAAGACACAGCCGGCTCGTCTCGCTCAGCCCCGACCCCGTCAGCACGCTCTGCCGATCGCGCAGCAAGGTCGCGCTCGCCCGCGTCCGCTCCACCGTCACCTTGGGCGCGCACGCCACTAGCAGCAGCGCCATCACTACGACCATCACCCGAGCCATCCGCCGCCCTCCAGTATCTGCGCCGCATCGAGCATCAGGACGCTGCTGAACGCGTCCGGCACCCCGCCCCCCGCCACCATCGCGTTGTGCATCAGTGTCTGCGCGTGGATGACCGCCCCGTCCTCCCCCGCGAGCGCCAGTTCGACAAACACATGCAGCGCCCACGCATGGTTCGTCGCGTTATCAGGCTGCAGCTCCGCGATATGCCACCGCCCCGCCGCCCGCACCCGCTCCCGCGCCCCCTCCACCCCCCGCGCCGCGGAAACCCCCAACGCGTGCAACGCCCCCAGCTCCGTCTGCGTCCACCGCTCGATCCCCACCTCCGGATCGAACGCCACCAAACTCCCCTCCCCCTCCGCCACGAGCGAAAGAGGATCGCCCATCCCCTCGACCAGCCCCCGAAACAAAGCCACATCCGCGCTCGCCCGGGCATCCCCGGGCCCGGCGAACCCTTCCGCACGCAGTACGCGGGCCACGATCCACCCATCGACCGCCCGCCGATGCCCCCGCTCATCACGGAACGCCCGCGTCGCCTCCAGTCTCTCCTCCGCCGAAACCTCCTCCCCCCGTGCCGCCCGCGCCAGCACCCCTGTCGCGTCGTGCTTCTCCAGCCCCCGCTGGGCCAGCACACGCAGCGACCGCGCCCACCCCTCCCGATCTCGCGGCCCGCCAAGCGTCACAACCATGAGCCCATGCTAACCACACCCTCATCCACATCCCCTTTTGTCACGCCGCCACCCGCGGTACGCTGACCCCATGGCCCGGCCCAAAGGACGCGCCCGACCCGTCCCGCACCCCTTCGCACGCCGCATGTGCCTCCACTGCGGCTACGACGGCAAACCCCTCCAGGGCGAGCGCGGCCTCCGCCAGCACCGCTGCCCCAGGTGCCGAGACGACCTCTACGCCCGCCCCCCGCGCAGCTACGCCGAACTCGAGGGCATCCCCGTCCCGCCTCCAGTGGAACCCGAGCCCGCACGCCTGCCCCGCTGGCTCACCCGCCTCGCGTCGTCGATCCTGCGCCGCAGACCACAACCGTCCGCACCGCCCCCTGTTCCCGCGCCGAGTGCCACCCCGCGTCAGCCCACGCCGACCTGACCCCCTCCCGACGCTGACGACGAAGCCCCTCCTCGAACCGCGCCCGGTTCGGCGTCGCCTCCATCGCATCCCGCGCCCGGCTCGGGTGCCACAGGTGCACCGCCCGCGCCGTCTCCAGCTTCTCCACAAGCCCCCGCGCCGGTTGCACGAGCATCGCCCGCCGCCCGAAGTCATCGTCCTCCCACCCCCAGCCCTCGTACGCCTCGTCAAACCCGTTCACCGCGCGGAGCACGCTCACCCGGCACGCGAAGTGACAACTCAACACCTTCGGCTTGTGCGCCTTCACCGCGCCCACCCGCGCCAACCCCGCCTGTCGCAGCGCCAACGCCCGCCGATACCGCCGCGCCCGCTTCGCAATCGCCTCTTCTTCCTCAACAGGCCACACCCGCTCGAACCACCCCCGCCCCCCCTCCGGGTCTGCCGGCATCGTGTCCCACCGCGTGCTCTCCGTCACCCCCTGCGACAGATTCGCCCGCCCCCCATACACCATCCCCGCGCCATCCGCGAGCGCCCGAGCGTGCACGCTCAAAGCATCCGGCCCCAGCACGATGTCCCCATCGAGGAAAACCACCGCGTCCTCATCCCGCAGCTCGCAGCACTCCTCCAACGCCCGCAGCCCGTTGTTCCGATTCTGACTCGCCCGCCCCGTCCCCATAAACCCCCGGGCCGTGTACACCACCGGCACACCCCCGCGCCACCGCCCCGCACCCTCGCGCACGATCGCCTCGACGCGGTCATCCTCCGTATCGCACGCCACGCACACCGCGTCCGGGAACCGCGACTGCCAGCCGATCCCCGCCAGCACCGCCGCGAGGTGCTTCGGCGTGTGCGTGCTCACCAGCACCACGACCCGCCCCGACCCCGTCATCGCAAAAGACGCCCGAGAACCCTGTTCATGCGCCAACCTCGGCAAGGTGGTCCGTCCTGTCACGCCACGAGCCTAGCCGGAAGGGCTTTCTCCCCTCGCCCGGGGGGCAACTGAATCGCACGCTTCCCCCCGAGAGAGCGCCCGGGCCGCGAAGCCGTTCCCGGACGATACGACGGAGGGAGGGTCCCTTTGGAACCCGACAACGACCTGGATCGCGCCCTGGAACTCCGTGCCGCCGCCGCCGCGCTGGAGGAGGACTGGCCGGACGCCGACAAAGCCGTCGAGGACCTCGACGACATGGCCGACCGAGCCGCCAGCGTGTTCATCCCCCCCCCGCCCGCGGGTGTCGATGTCGTGCGCGAAGAGCTCGCCGCCATGGGCGAGACCAACATCGTCGTCGCCCCCCAGCACACCGCCAAGAAGGGCGCCGGCGGACGAAACTCCCCCTTCGACGCCGAGCTCGACGCCGCCGAAATCGACGAACGAGACCGCCCCGGCCCCACCTGGACCGCCCGGGCCCGAGGCCTCTCCCGCTCCGGCGTCACCTTCGTCTCCCGCCGCATGTGCTACATCGGCCGCCGCGTCATCATCGCCGTCCACCTGATCGACGAACACCCCACCCCCCTCTTCGGCCGCGTCGCGAGCTGTGAGTACGAGTCCGAGGGCCTCTACCGAACCGAGGTCACCCTCGAACCCGTCCCCGACAAGCCCCATGTCCAGAACTGGATCACCGACCGCAACCGCAACTGATACGACGGTTCGGTGCCACTATCCGCGAAGCGGGTAGTGCTCAGCGAACACTCGAAGGGCTGACATCGCGGGTACCACCGGCTGCTGCTCAGCCAGTGCGATCACCGCCAGTCGCCGGCCACCACCTACCCTCCCCCATGCCCGACCCGTCACCCCTTCAACCGACCCTGACCAGCCCCCTCCTCACCATCCGCCCCCTCACCGAGTCCGACTTCGACGCCCTCTTCGCCGTCGCCTCGGACCCGCTCATCTGGGAGCAGCACCCCGCCCGCGACCGCTACACCGCCCCCGGCTTCCGCAAGTACTTCACCGAAACCCTCGCCTCCGGCGGCGCCCTCCTCATCATCGACAACGAAACAGGCGAGGTCATCGGCGCTAGCCGCTACAACGCCCACGACCCCGAGGCCCGCGAACTCGAGATCGGCTGGACCTTCCTCGCCCGCTCCCGCTGGGGAGGCCGCTACAACGCCGAACTCAAACGCCTCATGCTCGACCACGCCTTCACCTTCGTCGACCGCGTCCTCCTCATGGTCGGCGTCGACAACACGCGCTCCCAGAAAGCCGTCGAACGCCTCGGCGCGACCAAGGACCGCATCATCCCCGCCAACTTCGAAACCGGCCGCACCGCCGACCACATCGTCTACGCCCTGACGAAAGATGCGTGGCAGACACGCCCAGCCAGCACCCCCTGAGCCCCGCCTACTCCCGCTCGCAACTCTCACAACTCATGAGCGCATCGAGGTGCGCCTCGACATCAGCCGCGTCCAACACGCCATCCGCCACCAGGTCCACGCCCGGATCGCACCCCGGCAGCGCGTTCATCACCGCCGCATACGCCGCCGCGACCTCCGCCTCCCCCAGCGCCGCATCCCGGTACAGGCGATAGATCCCGATCTGTCCCTCGAACGGCGACACATTGAGCCCACCGACCACCGAAAACGCCACCCGCCCAAGTCCGGGCGTCCCGAAGCCCGACCACCGAGCCACGGAACCCAGCGGCGCCGACGCCCGCAGCTCCCCGTCCACATACAGCGAGTAGCTGTTCCCCGTGTTGTTCACCACCGCCACCGCCTGGTGCCACCCCGGCCCGATCGTCGTCGCCAGCCGAATCGGCGCCGGCTGCCCATTGCGCACCTCCAGCCGCAGCTCATCCCCGCTCAACCACAGCGCGGCCCCCCGCACAAATTCCCCGATCTCCCAGATCAGCTGATCCCCCTCCAACGCCTCCGCCCGAAACCACACCTCCATCGTCGCCGGCGAACGCGTCACATCCTCGTACGACTCCGAGGTCCCCGCCGACTCCGGAAACGCGTACGCCCGCGTGATCACCGCCGGCGCGCCCCGCGCAGCCTCCACTGGACTCGGCGTCCGATCGAAGGTCCACACCAGGTCCGCATCCCCAGCCGGCGCCACATTCGCCCACAGCCCCGCCGGCCCATCGTTCCGCCACGCCTCGTGGCTCACGGCCAGACCCGAAGGCAACCCCGACACCGCCGGCCCGCACCCCGCCCCCGCGTCAAACGCCCGCAGAAACGCCAGAGTGTCGAAGAAGTCCGCGTACCCGTTCCCGTCGCGATCCTCCGCGCAACACGCCAGCGGCCCACGAATCCGCACCCGCCCCGGCCCGCTGAAGACCGACGGATGCGTGTCCGCCCCATACACACCGAGCGGCTGCAGAACCCCATCGATCACGAGATCACCCACGACCTCCTCGCCCACGAAGTCCAGCACGAGCGAAGGCCCCGAACCCGTCGCAACATCAAGCGTCGTCGCGTTACCGATAAAGTCCGCGTTCGCGCCGCTCCCGCCGCCGAGCCGAAGCGAGGCACCCAACGAGACGAACACTGCCCGTGTGGCAAGCACCCCGTCGTCATCGACCCGCATCTCCCCCCGCACAACAACGGCATCCCCCGACAAAGCGACCGGCCCGCGAACCACCGTCGGCCCCGCCGAATCAAACACCACCGACCGCCCCGCACGCTCCTCGACGATCCCGCCAGACAACACCAGCGGCTCCATCCCCGCGCCCCGCACCATCAGATCGTCCCAAAGCCGAAGCTCCAGCCCGATCTCCGCCGGGTGCCCCGCCCCACTCGAAGTGATCCCCATCTCGATCGCCGGCAGCTCCCCGGCAAGCGAATCGACGAGCAGCAACGGCTCCCCATCGATCGTCACCCCACTCGCAACCGCCCCCGAGTGATCCCCGCTGAACACCACCCGGTTGGCGAAGTACTCCAGCAGACTCACGCGCCGCAGATCGTTCGTCGCCGTGTACGCCGTGCCCTGCGCGGGGAAACGCACCGCAAGGTTCGCGTACCCGTCCCGCGCAAACAGCCGCGTCACCGAGCCCGGCTCGCCCTCCACCGACCACGCGCCCTCCGCCCCCCACGCGGCGCTGCCAACCTGCCCGGCCCGGTACACGAACGAATCCGCGACATTCCGAGCATTCACCGTGCCCCACCGAGGCTTCATGTACTCCGCCTCGTACCCGTGCATCACATCGACGAGCCCATCCGCGATCTCGGGGTGCTCGAAGTTCAAGAGGGAGGACTCACCGGGGTCCGCAACGATGTCATACAGAAACGGCCCGCCGTACCGCTCGATCGTCAGCTTCCACCGATCACGCCGCGCCCCGAGCATCGTGTGATCATCCGCCCGCACGAAGATCGCATCATGCGGCGGCCCCTCCAGGGTTCCATCGAGGTAAGGCAGCAGGTTGACGCCATCAGTCAGGTCATCGGGCCCGAGTGGTGCACCCGCCGCCGCCATGAAGGTCGGCACCAGGTCCGCCGAATCCACCGGATCGTCATACCGCTCACCCGTCGCCGGAATCCCGGGCCCCCGCATCGCCATCACGACGCGCAACCCGCCGTCCCACCCGTCCGACTTGTTCCCCCTCAGCGGCAGGTTCTTCGCCCCGTACACCGTCTGGCCACCATTGTCGTTGATGAAGCACACCAGCGTGTTCGAGGCGATGCTGTCCGAAGGGTCCCCGTCGTTGTTGGGATCCTCCAGGCGCTCGAGCACCGTCCGCACGCCGTCGTCCATCGAGATCATCATCGCCGCGTACACACGCCGATCCCCGGTCAGCCCCGGATCACCGAGCGCATCGACCCGCGCGAGGTCCGCGTCCGTCGCCTGCAGCGGCGCGTGAGGCGCCGTGAACGCCAGCACCGCCAGAAACGGCCCACCGGCCGCGTGCCTGTCCGTGATGTAGCCGGCCACCTCGTCGGCCAGCAGGTCCGTCATGTAGGTCATCGCCGGGTAGTCGTTCTCCGCGACCCGATCGACCACGAGCCCCGTCACCGGGTCCAGGGTCTGCTCGCGGAGCTCGGTGATGTAGTCCCGCTCCGTCGTGGTGAAGTACTTCCGCTGCCCCGCCGTCAGCCCCAGGAAGTAGTTGATCCCGTGCCGCGGGGGCAGGTTCCCCGGCGCCACCAGCACGCCGTTGCTCACCGCGTCCCGCTCGGTCCCGAGGTGCCACTTCCCGAAGAACCCCGTGTGGTACCCGACCGCTCGCAACCGCTCGAAGAGCGTGATGTTCTCGAGCGCCAGCCCCTCGACCACCGCGTCGGTCGAGTCGAGCGACTTCGGCTGGTTGTTGTCGTACCCCGTCCGCTGCTGGTGCTGCCCCAAGAACATCCGCGCCCGGCTCGGGCTGCACACCGGCGCCGTGTAGGTCGCCGGGAACCATCGCCCCCCGGCCGCGATCGAATCGATCGCCGGCGTCGGGATCTGCCCGTTCCCCTCCTCGTTGAACCCGAAGTCCGCCCACCCGGCATCATCCGAGATGATCAGCACGATGTTCGGCGGCTCCGCCCGAGCAACCCCCGCCGCCACGCACAGGAAGCACGCGCTCCGCAGAACGCCACGCGCCGAACAACGAAGCCGCCGGAACCACGCCATGTTACTGATCGCTTTCTCTTCGGTAACGAACTAAACGCAAACGCACGCCCTAAGTTACCGGTTCAGGGCGGATACACAAGGCAAGAATCCGTGAATTGCGGAGAGAAATGTCGCCGGTCATTCCGTCGGCTCTTCCGGGAAGCGTCGAATGAGCCGCGCCGCCGACCACACCGTCTATGCCTTGTCGGAGCTCGCTTCGCGTGCGCGGGAGCGTCGGTGGGTTTTGTCAATCGGGTGGAACGGTGCGTCGAACGATTGCGGTCTGTTTCCGCAGGTGCCACGGACTACTTGGACGCCGGGCAAGCCGTGCCACCGTGCTGCGTCGTGACTCGCCAGCAAGATGCTCATTCAACGGGGCCTGCCGCGGGCCGCTGGCTCATGCGAACGGTCAACGGGATAGCATTAAGTCCGAGTGATGGACGCACGCGAACCTTCAAATGGAAGTTCTTGGCCATGAAACCAGCCTTGATTGGCATCATCGCGGGTGCTCTGCTCACCGGCGCATTGGTCACCTTGGCACTGGTTGTCATCCCGTCGCAGCAACGGGCACCTCAGTACCTCGAAAGACTCGTTTGGCAGCATAAGAGCAGCAGACTCCTCGGTCCTGGCCGGCATCGATCTTACGATATGTATGAAATGGGCAAAGCGATATACGATGACCGATCAAGATGGCTCGGCAGCCCGATACAAGTCGTTGAGGATGATCTGGGTCCGCCTGCGATAGTCATCGCAGGCGATGTCCTGGGGTACTTCTGTGAAGTCCCGGTTCGCGACGTCGTGGAGAGCGATGCGACCTACCTTTCTCCGGAAGGATTGTTCCGGAATGCCGAGCGTCCGCGTTCCGTGGCGCTTGAAGCGCACTATGTGGATGCGGAGCGATTGCGTCGGGATGAGCAAGTTATTATCGACAACAATTGTGAAGGCAGAACTACATATATATTTAATATACAGTATATACTGTATCCTGCGGCTGACCCGTGGGGATCGGTCCCTGTAATATGTATCACTGTGGATGAGAGTGAAAATGTCTGCGATCTCTTTGTCTTGTGGTGGGTCGCCGACTTTGTCGCGAAAGATGTATACAACGGCACAAAATGGGCGCGTTAGGCGGGCTCGGCATGGCAACGCGCCCGGGGCTCATCCCGGGCGTCTGCGGCCGACCCTCGCTCCCGTCTGTGGCTTCCCTTGGTGCCCACCAAACAGCAAACAAGCCGTCGAAGTCAAGCCCGAGAATCCGCCCCACCGATAGTTTCCTTCCGCGATACACTTCCCGTGGATAGCAACCACTAGCAAGGGGCGACAGACCATGACCGACCAGACCCGCGCCGTTGAGTTCCGCCGCGCCCGCCGTGCAGTCCGCAGGGGCTTCACGCTCATCGAGGTGCTGATCGTCCTCGCCATCGTGCTCGCCCTGAGCGCGATCGTGGGCGTCGCCGTCTTCAGCCGCCAGGACGACGCCAAGCTCCAGCTCGCCCAGACCGACATGAACACCATCAAGAGCGGGCTCCGCATGTTCCGCTTCGACATGGGCCGCTACCCCACCGAGGAAGAGGGCATCGCCGTCCTCTGGAACTCCGAGCTGCTCGAGACCGACGCCGATGTCGAGGAGAGCCCCTGGAAGGGCCCGTATCTCCAGACCCCCATCCCCACCGACCGCTGGGGCAACGAGTGGGGCTACCGCGGCGAGAGCGAGTACGGCCAGGACTACGACCTCTGGTCCAACGGCCCTGACGGCGAAGAAGACACCGAGGACGACATCACCTCCTGGTCCGACGCGGCCGGCGAGGGCGGCGAGTTCGGCGACGACTTCATGCCCGACATGCCCGCCGGCGCCCCGTCCGACGGCCCGTGATCGGGTGACCCAACCGGGGGCGCAATGCGCCGAGCCCTGACCCTTCTCGAGACGCTGGTCACCGTGGCGCTGCTCGCGGCGCTCACCGGTCTCGTCATGCCCGCGCTCATGGGCCGCCTCGCGCCGATGGCCTTCGACGAAGCCGCCCGGCAAGCCCAGAGCGCCATCCGCCTCGCCCAGGCCGACGCCCGCGAGAAGGGCGTCCCCGTCCGCATCACCGCGATGCGCCGCGGGCCGAACGACCCGTTCGAACTGATCGCGACGCCGATCGAGGGCGACTGGGCCGAGGCGTGGGAGGAGACGCTGAACGCGGAGCCCGAGGACGAGGGCATGCTCCTGCCCGGCAACGACTTGCCCGGCCCGGACCTGCCCTTGCCGGAATCGTTCGTCCCCGAGCCCGCGTACGGCGCGGTCTCCGGCCAACTGATACTGCGTTTGCCTCCGCGGGTGAAGGTCGAGCGATCGTCGGGCGCCGAGGACGCCGACGACGGGCTGCCGATGCCGCCGGGCTTCGAGGACGAACGGCCGGAACCACCGGCCGCGCAGAGGTTTGCGGAGTCCACGGGTCGCACGATCGTGGTCGCCGTGCTGCTGCCGGATGGGTCGGCCGTGGTCGCGCCGGGCGCGGCGATCGTCGGCGAGGACGGGCGGCGGGCGGTGTTTGGGGTGGAGCATTGGACGGGGCGGGTGACCTGCGCGCGGGAGGTGGTGCGCGGCGATGAGGTCATGGCCGAGGATGATTTTGGGGTGATGGAGGAGGAGGGGAGCGCCGGCGTGCGCACGGTGGAGACACCGGAACCGGAGGGTGACGAGTGATTCGGCGCGCGCACAGCCGCGAGAGCCGTGCGCGCGCCGGGCGCGTTCGTGCGCACGGGTGCACGGGCCGTGC
>CAZTQV010000005.1:0-177216 GCA_964615815.1 uncultured Phycisphaeraceae bacterium
CCGCCGCCACCGCCGCGGCGCGGGCTGCGTCCGCCGTCGTCGGTCACGGGCACGGGGTCCATCGGCCCGGCGGGTCCGCCGCCGAAGTCGCGCGGGCGACGCGGGCGCGGGGGCTCGAGGCGTTCTGGGGCCTCGACGCGGACGACCTTGGGCCCGGAGAGCTTGACGGGCGTCTTCTTGTCGAGCTGCCGGCCCATGGGCTTGATCACATCGGGGCGCTCGGGGACATTCGGGCGGGCGCGGGGGGACTCGTCCGTCTCTCCGGCGCCGGTGTCGGTGTCGCCGGCGTCCTGACCGGCGGCGGGGGCCGCGGGGCGCGTCGACTGCGAGGGCGGCGTGACGGTCGCCGCGGGTCGCGGCGGGTGGGTCTGCGCCGGGCGGGCGGCGGGCTTCGGCTGGTCGCCGGCGGCGGGGGATCGCGCGGGGCCACCGGTCCGGGGCGTCGACTGGGTGGGCGGCGTCGCGGAGAGACCGGCCGGGCGGGACTCGGTCGACTTCGCCTGTGCTTCTGCCTCGGACTGCGCCTGAGCTCGCGCCTGTGTTTCGGCGGCTGTGTGCGTGTCGGCCGGGGCCTCGGTCTGGGAGGCGGCGGGTGCGAGGGGCTGCGCCGGCTGGTCGACGGACTCGTCTTCCTCGGTCAGCGTGGCGGTGCCGCCGCCGGAGTCGTCGCCCTGGGCGTCGTCGTCGGCGGATGTGGCGGCGGGCTTCTTCTTGGGCTTGGCGCGCGCGCGCTGGAGGTCGACCTTCTCGCCGGTCTCGACGGCGGTGTGCTCGTCGCCCTCGTCGCCGCCGGCGAACCACTCACGGATGGTGGCCTCGAGGCCGGCCGAGACCGTGGACATGTGGTTCTTGATGATCGAGTCGGGGATGCCTTCGCCGTGGCACTTTTCCACGATGGCCTTGGACTTGACCCCGAGTTCCTTTGCGATCTCGAACACGCGCTTCGCCAACTGAACCTCCGTCTCGACGCGTCACGCCGCCCGGCGCACGCTCCCTGACCTGACTGACTGCCAACCGACCGAATCCGACCTGTGATTACGACTTGTTCTGCTCGTCCGGGGACCCGCCGCCGAGGATGTCGGCCGCGCGGGCCTCGTCGTCGGGGGTGACCTCGGCCGCCGTTTCCTGCTCGCCCTCGGCGCCGCCGGCGTCGGTGGGAGTGGTGGGGGCGGGGCCCCCGAAGGACCCGGCGCCGAGGATGGCCGCGGCGGCGGTCTCGGGGTCGAGGTCGCCGCCTTCGCCCGCGAGCAGGCGGCGGGCGGCCTCCTGCTCCTCGGCTCGGCGCTTCTCGGCCTCTTCCTTGTCCTTGGCCTGCTGCTCGGCGACCTCCTTGGCCCGCTGGCTGGCGAGCTGCATGATCGCGTCGAGGGTGTCCTCGTCCTCGATCTCGAGCTCGGCGGCGAGGACCTCGGGGCCGACCTCTTCGATGTCGAAGACGCTGACCATGCCGAGGGCCGCGAGGCGGTCGACCATCTCCTCGGTGATCCCGGGGATCTCCATGAGGGTCTGGGACATGATCTCGAGGCCCTTGTTGAACTCCTCCGGGGTAAGGATGTCGACATCCCAGCCGGTCAGGCGGGCGGCGAGGCGGACATTCTGGCCACGCTTGCCGATCGCGAGGCTGAGCTGGTCGTCGCGGACGACGACGGTCGCTCGGCCGAGCTCGAAGCAGAGGCTGATCTCGGCGACCTCGGCGGGCTTCAAGGCGTTCTGGATGAGAATCTGGCTCGACTCGTTCCAGCGGACGATGTCGATCTTCTCGCCGTTGAGCTCGTCGACGATGTTCTTGATGCGGCTGCCGCGGACGCCGACGCAGGCGCCGACCGCGTCGACCTTGCTGTCGATCGAGGCGACGGCGATCTTGGTGCGGTAGCCGGCCTCACGGGCCATGGCCTTGATCTCGATGATGCGCTCGGCGACCTCGGGGACCTCGACCTCGAAGAGGCGCTTGATGAAGTCGGGGTGGGCGCGGCTCAGGTAGATCTTGACCTGGCTGCCGACATCCTTCACATCGAGCACGAGGGCGCGGACGCGGTCGCCGGCGGCGAACTGCTCACCGGGGATCTGCTCGCTTCGGAGCATGACGGCCTCGGCGCGGTCGATCTGCACGAGCATCGCGCCGTGGTCGTAGCGCTGCGCGGTGCCCGTGATGATCGTGCCGATGCGCTTGCTGAACTCGCCGTGGATCGACTGGCGCTCGTCGTCGCGGAAGCGCTGGATCATGACCTGCTTGAAGGTCTGAGCGGCGATGCGGCCGAAAGCCTCGGGGCTCATCTCGACGGGCTCGCCGTGGCGGTAGAGGACCATCTGGCCGCTGAAGCGGTCGATCTCGCAGCGGAACTCCTCGGGGTCGAGGGTCTGGAAGTGCTTTCGGGCGGCGGTAACCATCGCCTGCTCGAGGTCCTCGATGAGCACCTCGCGCTCGAGGTTGCGGTCGCGCGCGATGGAGTCGAGGATGCGGAGCATCTCGGCGCTGTTCATCCCCGCGGGAGCTTCGGCTGTCTGCTTGCTGCGAGCGGCCATGGTGTTCTGCCTTCTTCGAATCGGTCCTGAGTTGTCAGGTTGCCTGGATGTCTCGTTGTCTGGCCCGGCCTGTGCCGGGACCTGTCTTCGCCCGGCCCATGCCGAGACTCAAAATCCCAAAAACAACAAACCGCAAGCCTCGGTCTGCTCGCGGTTCCCGTGGCGACCCGGTCAGGGGCCGCGGCGTCATGAGCGGCAAGGGTCAGCCCATCGGGCCTCCTCCTGCCACGCGCACCGCGGGCACGCGAGCGAACTCGCGGAACACCTCACCGGACATCGCTGGGCACCGAGATCATGACCACGACTCCGTTCTGCCGACGGAACCCCCGCCGGACACGCCATAACTGTATCGCACGCGGGCAGCGGATCAACCGGTCCCCGAACGGGCCGGCTGGGTGTTTCCCGTCCGGACGGGTGCCGATCGGCGAGGGCGAGGGTCAGACGCGGTCGGTCTTGGCGACGGCGCGGAGGACACGCAGAGCCCGCTGGCCGCGATGCTGACCGAGATGGGCCAGGAACTTGCGTTCGCCCTCGACGCAGAGCGTGACGGGGCTGGAGGCGGGCTTGTCGGTCATGATCAGGTCGCCCGGCGACAGGGCCTTGAGGTCGGCGACGGTGATCGAGGTTTCGGCGAGCGTGCCGGAGACGCTCAGGCCGGCGGTACCGAGCGACTCCTTGAGGCGGGTCTGGAGCTCGGCGGAGCCATGCTGCTTGGATGTGGCGAACCAGCTCTGGGCGCTGAGTTCGTCGACGACCGGCTCAATGACATTGTAAGGAATGCACAGGTTCATCGTGCCGGCGCGGTTGGACATCTTGAGCTCAAGCCCGACGACGACCACCACCTCGTTCGGGGGGACGATCTGGACGAGCTGCGGGTTCGATTCCGTTGCCGAGACGGTGAACTGGAGCTTTCGGACGCCCTCCCAAGCCTCGCTCAGGGCCTGGAGGCCGCGGTTGGTCACATTGCTGATGAGGCGGGTCTCGATCAGCGTCATGGGGCGCTGAGGAATGAAGAGGTCGGTGCTGGTGCCGCCCAAGAGTCGGTCGATGATCGGGTAGATGATGAGCGGGCTGATCTCGAGGCAGATCTGGCCCTCGAGTTGGTCGGCCTCGATGAGGTTGAAGCTGGTGGGGTTGGGGAGGCCCGAGATGAACTCGCCGTAGGTCATCTGCTCGCAATTGGCGACCTTGACCTCGACAATTGTGCGGAGGAAGCCGGAGAGGGCGGCACCGAAGTTTCGGGCGAAGGCCTCGTGCAGGGTCTGCAGGGCCCGCATCTGGTCCTTGGAGACGCGTTCGGGCCTCTTGAAGTCGTAGGTGCGGATCTCGAGGGACTCGGGATCGCGGTGCTGGCGCGTGAAGATGTGGGTAGACCGCTCCTCCTCCTCGATCTCCCCCGTGTCCACGGCGGCGAGCAGGGCGTCAACTTCGCTTTGGTCCAGAACATCGGCCATGGGATGCGCGCAGCGGTCCTCCGGGATCCTCCCGATGCTGCCCTATCGGGCCCCGCGCGGCCGGCGCTTGAAGAGTGGACCCCGCGTTGGGCGGGCCGGACGGGAACAATCGGGCGAGGCCGGGGGGTTGCATGCCCCGACGGCCAACCTGACTGATGTCCCCCTTTTGGAGGTGCGGATGCCCCGTTCCCGCCCGCTTTCGGTGTTCTCGATGTCTCTCGTTGCTCTTTTGGGGGTGGTGGTGGGCGTGAGCCAGTCCGCTCTGGCCCAGCCGAGGGGGTTTGGGGTTGGGGAGGATCAGCCCAAGGAAGTTGAGATCTTCGCGTTCGTCGGGCCCGACGCTCAGACGGTGACGGTGGAGCCGGGCGGGACTGCGGTGGTGGCGGTGGTGCTCGACCATGCCGAGGGGTGGCACTCGAACCTGAACAAGCCGGTGGTGCCGGAAGAGATGGAAGGGTTCGTTCCGATCCCGACGACGATCGAGACGGACGGGGTAGACGGGATCACGGCGGGGCCGGTGCAGTGGCCCGAGCCGAAGGCGGTGCCGGTCGACTTCTTCTTCACGGGTGAGCCGATCGACTACCTGACCTATGCGGGGCGGGCCGTGGCGTTCGTGCCGGTGCGGATCGCGGAGGACGCGGAGGTGGGGTCGACGCTCGGGCTGGCGCTTGAGATCACCTACCAAGCGTGCGATGACATGACCTGCCTGGCGCCGGAGACGGTGACGCGGCGGGTGTCGTTCGAGGTGGTGGAGGATGCGACGGGGCTGCCGAGCGAGGGGGACTTTGCGGGGTTTGACGCGGGGGTGTTTGAAGAGTGGGGGGGCGGGGAGGTTGCGGGGGCGGAAGAGCCGAAAGCGCCGGCCGAGGCGGGGGCTGCGGCCGGTGAGATCGGTGCGAGCGGCGGGGACGGTGGGTCGTTCCTCGGGATTCTGGCGCTGCCGACGGGGGGTGGGGTGTGGGGCTTCGTCGGACTGGCGCTGATTTCGGCGCTCGGGGGCGCGATCCTGAACCTGACACCCTGCGTGCTGCCGGTGATTCCGATCAAGATTCTGACGCTGAGCCAGCACGCGGGCGAGCACCGCGGACGGACGCTGGCTCTGGGTGCGGCGATGGCGTTCGGGGTGGTGGCGTTCTGGGCGGCGCTCGGGGTGCCGGCGGCGTTGTTCACGAGTTTCGCGGATCCGAGCCGGGTCTTTGGCTACTGGTATGTCACCGCTCCGCTCGGGCTGCTCATGGTGATCCTGGCGCTCGGGCTGATGGGGATGTTCTCGCTGAACCTGCCGAAGGCGGCGTACATGGTGAACCCGAAGGCGGACAGCGTGCCGGGGTCGTTCGCGTTCGGGATCATGACCGGGGTGCTGGGGTTGCCTTGCTTCGGGTTCGTGGCGGGTGCGTTGATCCCGGCGGCGACGACGCTCGGGACGGCGGCGGTGATCGTGATCTTCACGGCGATCGGCGTGGGGATGGCGCTGCCGTATTTGGTCTTATCGATCTTCCCGAAGCTCGTCGAGAAGCTGCCGCGCACGGGCCCGGCGTCGGAACTGGTCAAGCAGGTGCTGGGGCTGCTGCTCATTGGATTCGGGCTGTTCTTCTTCGGGACGGGGGTGCGGGCGCTGGTGAAGACGCACCCCTTCACGGCAGAGGTGCTGCACATCTACGCGTTGTCGCTCGCGGTCATCGCGGCGGGGGTGTGGCTGCTGTGGAAGACGATCCGCATCACGAAGAAGCCGCTGAATGTGGCCGTGTTCGGCCTGGTCGCGGTCGTGATCGCGTACCTCGGCGTGTACATCTCGCTCGGGAAGACGCTGCAGGAGAAGCAGGACTACGAGATCCGCCAGGCGGCGCTCGAGTCGGCGGGGCCGGGAAACATCCTGGCGGGGGTGTGGAACGAGTACTCGCCGGAGTTGCTGGAGAAGGCCCTCGACCAGGGCAAGACGGTGTTCGTCGACTTCACCGCGGACTGGTGCATCAACTGCAAGGTGTTCGAGGCGCAGGTGCTGGATAAGGAGCCGGTGCGGTCGGTCTTGCGCGACCCCGGCGTCGCGATGATCAAGGTGGACCTGACGGGGTCGAACCGGGCTGGCGAACAGTTCCTCTCGGACCTCGGGCGGGTGGGCATCCCGACCTGGGCGGTGCTCGGGCCGGGGTTGGACGGGCCGAGGGTCATCTCGAGCTTCACGCCCTCGGCTGTGCTGGGGGCCCTGGAGGCGGCTGCGGGGACGGAGCAGGCGGCGAGCGGGGGCCCATAACGGGCCGGGGGGCACCGGGACCCGGGCCGAGTTTGGCGGCGGGCGAAAGCCGGGCGGGGGGCGAGCCGATTGACTCCCGGCGAGACCGGCGCTACTTTGATCGTCCCTCGGGCGGGCGTCCTTCGCCGGCCCCGGGGACTGACAAGTTGCGGGTGTAGCTCAGTGGTAGAGCGTCACGTTGCCAACGTGAATGTCGGCGGTTCGAATCCGCTCACCCGCTTTCGCCGGCCCCTGCTATCGCGGGGGCCGATTTCATTTTTGAGTTCGCTGAGACAAAACCACCTGTTTGGGCGGTGGTTTGTCCTGGCCGGACGAATGATCATGTGTCGTTGTCGGGTGTCATTCGCATTTTCCCGGGCTGGCGGTCAACACGCCAGAGGCGGGGATTCGCGGTGAACCGGCGGGGTGGATCGGTCGATATCCGCAGCGGAGGCTGGCGGGTCATGGCGGACGCGAAGATGTCAACGGAACACACGACGCTTGTCAGCGAGTTCGCGGGCGACCCGGACATGGCGGACCTTGTCGGCCTGTTTCTGGACGAGCTGCCCGAGCGGATCGGTGCGATCCGGACGGCGCTGAGCGCTGGCGATGCGGAAGAGCTTCAACGGCGGGTCCACCAGCTCAAGGGAGCGGGGGGTGGGTACGGGTTTCCGTCGATTTCGAAGGCGGCGGCGGAGGTTGAAGCGCCGCTGCGGGCGGGCGAGCGGGATCTGTCCGTGATCTCGTCGAAGGTGGATGCGTTGACGGCGTTGTGTGAGCGGGCCCTGCCGCAGGGGCCCGATGGGCGTTCTGTGTGAACGCGGGCAAGCTGGTCCTTCCGGAGTACCGATCGGCACGATGAGACCTCCCGCGTTCCAAGGTGACACCGAGCCGCCGACGGTGCTGCTGATCGACGACAGTGTCGATGTGCACCGGGTGCTGCGTGCCCGCCTGAAGGGCGAGCAGCTGCAGTTGGAATGCATGGAATCTGGTGCCGAGGCGCTCGAGCGGGTGGTGCAGATCGAACCCGCCCTGATCCTTCTCGACCTCGATATGCCGGAGATGGACGGGTTCGAGGTTCTTCGGCGGCTGAAGGAGCTGCCGACGACGATCAACACGCCGGTGATCGTGCTGTCGGGTTTGTCCGATCCCCACGACAAGGTGACTGCGTTCGATCTCGGGGCGATGGATTACATCACCAAGCCCTTCGAGGTCAACGAGTTGAAGGTGCGGGTGCGGTCGGCGCTTCGATTGAACTCGTTGGTGACGATGCTCGCCCAGCGGGCGCAGATCGATGGGCTCACGGGGCTCTGGAACCGGGCGCACTTCGACACGCGCTGGGCGGAGCTGGTGGCGGGCGCCGCGAGGCACCAGCATCCGTTGTCGCTCGCGGTGATCGACCTCGATCACTTCAAGGTGATCAACGACTCCTACGGGCACCCCGCGGGCGACGAGGTGATCACGGGGCTGGCCCGGCTGCTGCAGGGCACTTGCCGCGCATCGGATGTGTGCTGCCGGTTCGGCGGCGAGGAGTTCTGCCTCGTGCTGCCGGATACCGCTCCGCAGGACGCCGAGAAGCTTTGTGACCGGATCCGGCAGAAGCTGGCGGAGGTTCGGTGGCCGCGGCATCCGGAGCACGCGGTGACCTGCTCGGTCGGTGTTGCGGGCACGGCGGGAGCGACGGACATCGGTCCGGACGCGTGGTTCGAGGCCGCGGACAAGAACCTGTATGCCGCGAAGCAGGGCGGGCGGAACCGTGTGGTGACGACCGACCTGACCAGCCCTCCGATGAAGCTGGCCGAGGCGGGCTGACGCGGGGTCGACGCTCAGAACGGGAAAGACAGGCCGAACTCGAGCAGGATCCCGTCGCGATCAGGGTTGCGGGTTTCGCCGTTGATGCGGGCGTTGGAGATGTGGTGCCAGCGGGCGCCCCCGTAGAGGCGGGTGCCCGAGTCGCCCAGCTCGCGGGTGAAGCCGAGGCCGAGACGGGGCATGAAGTTGAAGCCAGTGCCCTGGTCGGGGACCTCGTCGGTAGCGCCCATGAGGCCGATGCCGGCGTTGAAGTGGGCGGTCCAGTTCTCGCGGTGGATGAAGTGCCAGCGGAAGACAAAGGAGGTCGAGATGCCGACCGCGTCGTCGCCCTCCTGGCCGAAGTACCAGAGGCCGAGTTCGCCGTTGACCTCGAGATCCGGGGCGATGAAGACGCCGATGCTGCCCGCGATCTCCTGGTCGATGGCGGCGTCGGTCTCCATGCCGATGCCGGTGCCGGAGTAGATGGTGATGTGGCGGTAGCCGACCTCGCCGAAGGAGGGGCCGGCCGCGACGCGGGCGGGGTCGGCGGGGGTGGGGAGGAGTGGAAGGCGGGGGCCCTGGCGTGCCGGTGGGGTCGCTGGTGCGGTTTCTTCGGCGGGTTGCCAGGTGACGCCGAGGCGGGTGAGGTCGAGACGGCCGGTGAGCCCGGCGTCGGTGTCGTCCGATGCTGCCGCGAGGGTCACGGTGAGGAGACTCGCCAACGCGGGGATGAGGAGATACGGTCGATGAGTGGGCGGCTTGGGCACGGGCGGAGCATACCGGCCCGCCGGCCGCGGAGCGATCGACGCATCAGCCCGGGAGCATGCCATGACCACGCCGGAGCATGACCGACTCGCACGACTGGAGGAAACCCTCGGTTTCGTGGAGCACAAGGCGGAGCGATCGCAGGCGGACCTCGCGGAGTTGTCTCGGCAGGTGTACGAGCTGACCCACGCCGTCGCGAAGCTGGAGCGGCGGCTGGAATCGCTGGCGGATCGTGTGCCGCCGGCCCCTGCTGAGGGTGAGGGCGAGGACGACGCGCCGTAACGGCGAGAGCTGTCAGCCTTCGATCAGGCTCTGGCCTTCCATCTCCGCGGGCTGGTCGAGGCCCATCATGGCGAGTGAGGTGGGGGCGACATCGCCCAGGCGGCCGCGCTTGGCGCGGACGGAGGGGTCGAGGTAGCCGCGGATGTCCTGATCGCCGCGAAGCTTCTTGCCGCGGAAGGGCTCGCCGATGACGATGAGGGGGACATCGTAGAGGGTGTGGGCGGTATGCGGGCTGTCGTTCTCGGGGCTCCACATCTGCTCGGCGTTGCCGTGGTCGGCGAAGACGATGGCGGAGCCGCCCTTGGCGAGGACCTTGTCGACGATCTCGCCCACGAGGGCGTCGGTCACTTCGCAGGCCTTGGTGGCGGCCTCGACGCTGCCGGTGTGGCCGACCATGTCACCATTGGCGAAATTGACGACGATGAGCGGTTCGCAGTCGTCGGCATCGAGGCGGCGGAGGACGGCGTCGGCGACACCGCGGGCGGACATCTCGGGCTGCTGGTCGTAGGTGGAGACCTTCGGGCTCTGGACGATCTCGCGGTGCTCGCCCTCGAAGGGCTCGTCGCGGCCGTTGTTGAAGAAGAAGGTCACATGGGGGAACTTCTCGGTCTCGGCGCAGCGGAACTGCGTGAGGCCGGCCTTGCTGATGACCTCGCCCAGGATCATGGGCGGGCGGCCGGGCTTGGGGAACGCAACCGGCGCGAGCTCGGCTAGCCGCTCGGAGTAGGGGGTGAGCAGGACGAAGCGGAGGTCGAGCCTGGGCCCGCGGTCGAAGCCGAGCTCGCCCGAGTCGGGGCTTGGCTTGAGCTCGGCGGAGCCGTGGAAGTCTGGCAGGAGAAAGGCGGAGCAGATCTCGCGGGGGCGGTCGCCCCGGTAGTTGAAGAAGATGACGGCGTCGCCGTCGGTGATGCGTGTGTCCTTCCAGTCGTCGCCGACGACGGTGGGAAAGACGAACTCGTCGCCCTTCATGGTGGGCTCGCGGGGCTCGTCGTAGTAGGCCTGGAAGGCGCCTGGGCCGGAGGTCGCGTGGCGGAGGTCGTCGCCCCGTCCGGTCAGCAGGTCGTACGCCCGCTGCACGCGTTCCCAGCGGTTGTCGCGGTCCATGGCCCAGTAGCGCCCGACGACGGAGACGACGCGGCCCGCGCCGATCTCGGCGCAGAATCGTTCGACCTGTTCGGCGTAGCCCTTGCCGGTGAAGGGGCCGGTGTCGCGGCCGTCGCCGAAGAGGTGGATGTAAACCTTGTCCTGGCCGAGGTCCTTGCAGAGCTGGACGAGGGCGCGGAGGTGCTCGAGCTGGCCGTGGACGCCGGCGTCGGAGTTGATGCCCATGAGGTGGGTGGCGCGGGCGTCGGCCTTCGCGGCGTTGATGGCGTCGGTGAGGGCCTTGTTGTTCTTGAGCTTGCCCTCGCGGCAGGCGATGGTGATGCGGACGGCGTCCTGGTAGACGACGCGGCCGGCGCCGATGTTCTGGTGGCCGACCTCGGAGTTCCCCATGGTGCCGTCGTCGAGCCCGACATCCTCGCCGGAGGTCTTGACGAGCGTCCAGGGCCACTCGGCCATGAGCCGATCGGCGACGGGTGTCCTGGCGAGCTTGACGGCGTTGAAGGAATCGTGCTCGGGGTGCGGGTTGGCGCCCCAGCCGTCGCGGATGATGAGGACATGGGGGGTGTTGTTCATGGCAGCTCTCTCATACTGGGGTCAGCGACGGAAGCCCTCGGACGAACCAGACGGTGGCCGCGATCAGCACATGCAGCAACCCGGCTACAACAATAGCCAGAAAGACAGGGCGGTTGACGCGGAACAGGCGACGCTGACGCGCCTTGTCCCGCTTGAATCTCAGCTGCCACCCGATCGGCGGGAAGCCTTGCTTCAGCGCCCTCCGGGCGTTGTGCCGCTTGGCCCGCTGCTCGTTCAACTTCGTTATGCGCACCGTACGGGGGAGTCGTCGAGTGAGGGCGATCGCGAAGCAGATGCCTGTGATCGTGCATGGGAAACTGACGACCAATGACTGAAGCGCGGCCCACGAGAGCAGATCTGTGCGGTACGCGAGATCCGTCCTTGCGATGTGAACGATCCCCGCGTCCCACGAAGGCATAAGCGTTCTCAGTCCAGTGCCGCCGAGGGACCCGTGAAAGTGAGATATCGCGAAGAACGCGCTGAATACGCAGAGCGCGTAGATCATCCCACCGTAACAAACCGCCATCAAGCGTGGGGTGAGCGGTTCGCGGGACATGATCGGTTCGACCGTACCCATCAGCTGGTCCACCCTTCGGTTCGCCTCGTAGCACTGCGGAGAAAAACGCGACCGCCCATCTCGGCTCCACGAGGACCGCTCAGCCGAGCCGACCGCAAGATACCGCTCTTGCCGAACCTCTACCATCCGAACCACATGCCCACCCCCATTCTCGTCCTCATCCCCGGCCTCGGCACCGATCAGCGGCTCTTCGAGCCGCAGCGGGTGATTTCGGCACGCGTGGAGGCCTTGGGGTGGATCGAGCCGGAGGCCGGGGAGCCGCTCGACAGGTACGCGGCGCGGCTTGCCGCGACGATCGATCCGGGCGAGGCCCCCCTCTACCTCGGCGGGGTGTCGCTCGGGGGGATGATCGCCCTCGAGATGGCCCGGCACCTGCCGGTCCGCGGGGTGTTCGTCATCGGTGGGGCGCGGACGGGGCAGGATCTGCCCGCGTGGCTGCGGGGGATGCGGCACCCGCTGTCGATCCTGCAGCCTTGGGCGGTTGAGGCCGCGGTGCGGGTGATCTCGCCGCGAGTGAAGTTTGGGGACGCACTCAGCTCAGACCAGGCGGACCTGCTACGGACCATGCTCCGCGAGATGCCGGGCAAGACGCTGAAGTGGCAGTGTCTCGCGGCGAGCCGGTGGGAGCTGGGCGATCCGCCGGATGTGCCGATCCACACGATCCATGGGCGCGAGGATCCCGTGCTGCGGCGGGATGGCTACAAGGTCGATGAGTACATCGAGGGGGCTGGGCACCTCATCAATCTGACGCATGCGCAGCGGGTCAATGCGTTCATCGAGGAACGCATCAGCCACGCCAACGAGCGCTGACCCCCGATGGCCCTCGTTACGCCATCGCCCCCAGCACCTCGTCGAGCTTGAAGGCGTTGCCCGGCTCGCGGCCCTGGCTCCACTTCACGACGGGCTTGCCGTCCTTCTTGGTGACGATGACGGTGCCGCGGCTGGTGACATTGAGGTCGGCCCAGTAGAGGCCGTAGGCCTTGCAGACCTCGCGGTGCATGTCGGCGAGGAGGGGCTGCTGGAAGCCGTTGGCGTCGGCCCAGGCTTTCTGGGCGGCGAAACTGTCGGTGCTGATGCCGACGACCTGGGCGCCCTTGTCGGTCCAGCGGGCGATTTCCTTGTTGATGCACTCCATCTCGGTGCCGCAGACCTCGGTGAAGGCCATCGGGTAGAAGCTGAGGACCACATCCCCCTTCTCCAGGGCCCCGGAAAGGGTCCATGGCTCGCGGTCCTGGGTGAGGAGGGTGAAGTCGGGGGCGGGCTCGCCCTGGGGGATCACGGCGTCGCGGGGCTTGAGGTGGTCGTTTTTCATGAAAGGGCTCCTGGCCGTTCGGGCTTTGTGGGAAGGTGTTTGCGGGTATGCTACGGGCAGCCGCGGAGCGGCGACGCCCGCCGAGTTTGAGCCTCACCGGAGGCGGGCACAGCAGGAGCAGGACGCCCATGGTCGACCCCCGAGAGCTCGCCGAGCGGTACGCCGAGGTCCGAGGCCGCGTCGCGGACGCGGCCCGGCGCAGTGGCCGTGACCCCGCCCGGACCATCCTCATCGCGGTGACGAAGTACGCGGAGCCCGAGGACATCCGTCATCTGATGGAGCTGGGGCACGAGGATTTCGGCGAGAACCGCGTTCAGCAACTGATCCAGCGGTCGGCGATGGCCCGGGAGTGGCTGGAGCGGGTGCGTGTGCTGGGCGAGACGAGCGTGGCCCGCGAGGCCCGGGTGCCGGCTCGGAGCGGGATGGCAAGCGAGGAGGGCGCGGGCGGCGGCGGTGTTGCTCTGGCGGGCGGTGGGGGAGAAGCGCCGACGCGGCGTCAGCTCCGCCCCGATCAGCCCGTGCGCTGGCACATGATCGGGCACCTGCAGCGCAACAAGGCGAAGAAGATCATCCCGGAGATCCGGCTGATCCACTCGGTGGATTCGCTGCGGCTCGCCGAGGAACTGCAGGCGTGCCTGGTGAACACGGACAAGCAGCTCGATGTGCTGGTGCAGGTGAATTGCTCGGGCGAGGAATCGAAGTACGGCTGCCATGTGCCCGCGGCAGTCCCGCTGGCGGAGCAGATCGACCAGATGTACTCCCTGCGTGTGCGCGGGCTGATGACGATGGCGCCGTACTCGGAGAACCCCGAGGAATCCCGGCCCGTTTTCGCCCGCTGCCGGGAGCTCTTCGAGGAGATCCGCGATCTCGGCGTGGGGGACGGGAAGTTCAACCTGCTGAGCATGGGGATGTCGGGCGACTACGAGGTCGCGCTCGAGGAGGGCGCGAACATCGTCCGCGTCGGCAGCGCGATCTTCGGGGAGCGGGAGCTCGACGAGGAAGCGGCCGAGGACTGACCGGGCTCAGAGGTCCGGGTTGTGCCCGCGGCCCTGCGACTTCATCATGCGGCGGGCCTTGCGTTCGCGGATGCGGGCCCGCTTGGCGCGGATGTGGTGGTCCTCGAAGGTGCCGGATCGCAGGCCCCACCAAGTGTGGATGGACCGCGTGACGAGCAGGGCGACGGGGTAGCCGATCGCGACCGCCCAGTACGGCGGGAGGCCGGCCCGCTGCACGAGCTCCGTGCCGATGGACGCGATGATGTAGTAGAGCGGCGAGAGCACCATCCGCTCGAGCTGCACCTTGGCCGTGTCCTCGAGGTGCGGGGGGGCGGCGGCGCCGAGTTCGAGGCGTTCCTTGCCAGAGCCGCCGCGGGAGGGGCGCCAATGGTTGGCGATCCAGTGCAGGGCGGTGAACATGGCGACATCGAGGACGATGTCGGTGACGAGGGCGAAGGTGGTGTAGCCCCAGGTCGGCCACGAGGTGCCGATGTAGTGCTTGAGCGTGGCCAGCAGGCCCATGACGATGACGGTCGAGCCCAGCCCCGCGACGACAACATTCGCGTTGATGTTGATCACGCGCTTGCGCTGGTAGAGGCGGAAGAGGCGGTGCGGCATCGGGAGGCCATGGTAGGAGTCGGCGGCCCCGGCGGAGGCGTCGAGCCGGTACGCTCGGGACCATGAAATGGATGACGCTGGCGGCGATGGTGTGGGTGGCGGTGGGCCTTGGCTGCGCCGGCGGGCGGGTCGCAGACCGGACGCCCGTTCTCTCGGTGGCGGGGGCCGGGGATTCCCTCGCGGACCGTGCGGCGATTCAAGGGGCGATCGACGACGCGGCGGCGGGGGGCGGCGGGGTCGTGGTTCTCGGGCGGGGTTCCTGGATCAGTGACGGGCCGATCGAGCTCAAGAGCGGCGTAGAATTGCGGCTCGAGCGTGGCGCCGTCCTCGAGTTCTCCGATGACTTCGAGGCCTATCCCCCGGTCGAGCAACGGATCGAGGGAATCGAGCTTTGGGGCCCCAGCCCGCTGATCTACGCCCGCGGAGCGACCGACATCGCGATCACGGGCGAGGGCGTCATCGACGGCAACGGCGAGCGGTGGTGGGCGGACTTTCAGGAGCGGTACCCGACGCGGAGCGAGGGGCCGCGGACGGAGCGGCACCGGCGGTACGCCGAGATGAACGAGGGGAGGACCCGGCGGAACGATGTGTGGTACGCCGCGAGGCCCACGCTCGTCGGCATCTACGAGAGCACTGATGTCCTGATCGAGGGCGTGACGCTCAAGGACAGCCCTTTCTGGACGCTCCACCCGGTGTACTGCGAGGGTGTGACGATCCGGGGCGTCCGCATCGAGGCGCCGCAGGACTCGCCCAACACCGACGGGATCGACCCTGACTCCTGCCGCGATGTCCTGATCGAAGACTGCGTCATCGAATGTGGCGACGATGCGATCGCGATCAAGAGCGGTTACAACGAGGACGGGCGGCGGGTGGGCCGGCCCAGCGAGAACATCGTCGTGCGGGGCTGCACCTTCATCGGCGGGCGGAGCGGCGTCGCGATCGGCAGCGAAACGGCGGCGTCCGTGCGGGATGTCCTCATCGAGGACTGCCGCTTCGAGGGCACGCTGCGGGGGCTGCGGATCAAGAGCGGGCGGGGGCGTGGGGGGGTGATCGAGGGCATCGTCCTCCGCGACAGCGTGATGCTCGATATCCCGCAGGCGGCGTTGCAGGTCGACTTCCGCTACACCGGCGGCGGCACGGGCGAGGCGAACGAGGGCACGCCCCGGCTCGGGCGGGTGGAGATCGAGGGCGTGCGGATCGAGGGGGCGGGACGCGCAGTGGAGCTGCGGGCTCTTGAGGAGGCCCCGGGCGGGCCGGTGGTGCTGCGGGATGTGGTGGCGACGGGGGTGAAGGAGGGGGTGGTGGTGGAGTTTGTTTCGGTGGAGATGGAAGATGTCGAGGTCGTGGTTGACCAATGAAAGACAGCCCCGGGGCGGGGCGGCTCGCTCAATTCGGTGCTGCGTCTTGGATCACGCCGGAGTCACCGGTGCCCGACCCACCGAGTAATAGTGGAACCCGAGCTGCCCGAGCTGCTGGCGGCGGTACAGGTTCCGCCCGTCGAAGATCACCTTGCCCCGCATGATGCTCGCGAGCTTGTCGAAGTCGGGGCTCTTGAACTCGTCCCAGTCGGTCGAGATCACGAGCGCATCGGCGCCCTTGGCCGCCTCGTACATGTCCTCGAACAGGTCGATCGTCGGCGCTTCCTTCTTTACATTCTCCATCGCGACGGGGTCGAAGCCCCGGCACGAAACCCCGTAGCCGAGCGCCTTGCGGGCGATCGTCAGCGCCGGCGCCTCGCGGATGTCGTCGGTGCGCGGCTTGAAGGCGAGTCCCCAGAAGGCAAAGGTCTTGCCCGCGATGCCCTGCTCGCCGCCGAAGTGGGCGAGGATCTTTTTGAAGAAGAGGTCCCGCTGCCGCTGATTCGTCTCGTGCACGGCCCGCGAGACATCGGTCTTCACGCCCTTCAGCTCGCCCATCATGATGCAGGCGAGCGTGTCCTTCGGGAAGCACGAGCCCCCGTAGCCGAGCCCCGGGTAGAGGAAGGCGTGCCCGATCCGCTTGTCGGCGCACATGCCCTCGCGGACCTTGTTGATGTTGGCCCCGTAGGCCTCGCAGAGGTTCGCCATCTCGTTGATGAAGCTGATCTTGGTCGCGAGAAAGTTGTTCGACGCGTACTTGACCATCTCCGACGACGCGACATCCATCACATAGATCGGGTGGCCTTGGCGGACAAAGGGGTCGTACAGGTCGCGGAACTGCTCGCCCACGACCTCCGACTCCACGCCCACGACCACGCGGTCGGGCTTGTTGAAGTCCTGGATCGCGTCGCCCTCTTTCAGGAACTCCGGGTTGTCCGCGACATGGAAGGGCAGGTCGCCCACGATCGCCCGGATGCGGTCGCGGACGCGGAAGGTCGTGCCCACCGGTACCGTCGACTTCACCACGATCGTCTTCGCCTTTGCCCCCGCACCGAGCTCCTTGATCACCCGCCCGATGTCGTCCGCCGCACCGTCCACATAGGAGAGGTTCGTGTGCCCGCGGTCGTCGGAGGGCGTGCCGACGCAGATGAAGATCATGTCGGCGTCGCGGTAGGCCTCGTCCTTGTCGAGCGTGAAGTGCAGGCGGCCCGCGGCGATGTTCTTCTCCATCAGCTCCGTCAGCCCGGGCTCGTAGATCGGGCACTCGCCGCGCTTCAGCATGGCGATCTTCTCCTCGACGACATCGAGGCAGATCACATCGTTGCCCGTGTTCGAGAGACACACGCCCGTCACGAGGCCGACATACCCGGTGCCCACCATGGTCAGACGCATCGCAAGATCCCCTGTGCGGTGTGGCGGGCGTCGGCCCGCGTGGCTTCGGCTCGTGCTCGCCCATCGGCCCCGCGGGTGCGTCCCCGGAAGCGGCGAGCGGGCGACTATAGGACCAAGGCCCGTTTCGGGGCTCCGGCGTGCTCTCTGTCGGGCCGGTAGACTCGGGGCCTGAGCACGGAGGACGACGGATGACAGAGAGCCAGACGGAGGGAGCGGTCAAGACCGGCCCCGGGTCCACTAACGCGACCATCGAGTCGGCCCCCGCCCGGGCGGCCGGACGAGAGGCCATGGAGGCGGTGATGGAGACGGTGCACGGCGGCAAGGGCAAGGACAAGGGGAAGTCGAAGCCCAAGGGCGGAAACAAACCCAAGAAGCCCACCGCGAAGAAGAAGCCCCCCCTCACGGCCAAGACCGCCGACCGGCACGCCCTCTACCAGGCCGCCGTCCAGAATGTCGAGGCCGAGATCGACTTCGTCGACAAGACCTACAAGAAGCTCCGCGGCCGCAAGGCACGCCTGCTCCGCGAGGACTTCTGCGGCACCGGCAACACCAGCTGCGAATGGGTCCGCCGCCGCAAGGACAACGAGGCCGTCGGCCTCGACATCGACGGCCCCACCCTCGCATGGGGCGTGGAGCACTGCGTCAGCGAGCTGCCCGAGGAAGACCGCACCCGCGTCCGCCTCATCGAGCGCGATGTCCTCCAGCCGGGCGACGCCGTCGGCATGGACTGCATCCTCGCCATGAACTTCAGCTACTGGCTCTTCCGCACGCGCCAGGAGCTCCTGACCTACTTCCGCGCCGCCCGCGAGGGCCTCGCCGACGACGGCATCTTCTTCCAGGACTTCTACGGCGGCTCCGACGCCTTCAAGGAGGTCGAGGAGAAGCGCAAGTGCTCCCTGCCCAAGTCCGCCGGCGGCGGGTCGTACACCTATGTGTGGGACCAGCACAAGTTCACCCCCGTCACGGGCGACATGCACTGCCGCATCCACTTCGAGTTCAAGGACGGGACGCGGATGAAGAACGCGTTCGAGTACCACTGGCGGCTCTGGACGCTCCCCGAGATCCGCGAGCTCCTCTCCGAGGCCGGCTTCAGCAGCACCACCGTCTACTGGGAGGGCGACGAGCTCGACGACGACGGCGAGCCCACCGGCGAGGGCAACGGCGTCTTCAAGCCCACCAAGACCGGCGAGGCCGACGACGCCTTCATCTGCTACATCGTCAGCGAGAAATAGGGGGGGCGCGTCAGCGTGACGCAAGCTCAGCAAGCATCCGCTTGGCAAGCTCCTCGAGCTCGCCCGCGCTCAGCGTCTTGCTCGCCCGATACTCGATGCAGCTCTTCCCCGACCGCAGCTTCCCCAGCTCCGCCTCGTACCGGTCGAGCAGCGCCGAGTCCATGACATACAGCATCGGCCCCTTCGCCCGCGTCGCGAAGCCCGCCCGCCACGCGTTATCGACCGTGTACACCGGGAACCGGCTCGACCCGATCTCTTCCTTCGCCCCGGGCAATGCCCGTCGGATCATCGCCCGCAGCTCCGCGAGCGTCCCCCGCTGGGCCTCCGGGGCGGCGGCGATGTAGGCGTCGACTTCGGGCGATTTCCGGCTCGGCATCGTGGCCTCCTCTCAGCGGGGGCCCGGTTGGGCCCGTGATCGGTCCCCACCTAGACTACTCCGATGCGCGGCACACTCGACATCCCGGAGTCGCTCGCCCCCGTCCAGGAAGCCCTCGCGCTCGGCCTCGCCCGCGTCGAGGCCCGCTTCGACAAGCAGCTCGAGAGCGACATCCCCCCCGTCGCCGCCCTCTGCAAGCACATCGAACGCTACCGCGGCAAGATGCTCCGCCCCACGCTCGTCCTGCTCACGGGCCTCGCCGCCCACCCCCGCGGGGCTTCCGCCCTCGCCGAGGGCCCCGAGGCCGCCGCCGCCCTCTGGACCGAGGAGCACATCGGCCTCGCCGCCGTCGTCGAGATGGTCCACATGGCGACCCTCGTCCACGACGATGTCCTCGACGAGGCCGAGATCCGCCGCCGAGGCGTCACCGTCAACCGCCTCACCGACAACGAGACCGCGGTGATCCTGGGCGACTACCTCATCGCCTCCGCCTACCACCTCTGCTCGACCGTCGAGAGCCGCCAGGCCTCCCTCGCCGTGGGCGACACCGCCATGGTCATGTGCGCGGGCGAGCTCCTCCAGCTCCACCACCGCGGTGACTGGAGCCTCGACGAGCCCACCTACTTCGAGATCGTCGCCCGCAAGACCGCCGCCCTCCTCGGCCTCGCCGGCGCCCTCGGCGCCGCCGCCAGCGACGCCACCGACGAGGTCGAGGCCGCCGCCCGCACCTTCGGCGAGAAGCTCGGCATCGCCTTCCAGATCCAGGACGACCTCCTCGACCTCATGGGCGAAGAAGCCACCGTCGGCAAGTCCGTCCGCCGCGACCTCGCCAAGGGCAAGCTCACCCTCCCCCTCGTCCACGCCCTCCGCCAGGCCAGCCCCGCCCAGCGCGGCCGCCTGCTCCGCCTGATCGAGAACGCCGCCGGGCAGGCGACACCCGACGCCGACCGCGAGCTCGCGGGCCTGCTCGACGAGCTCGGCGCCGTCGCCTCCGCCACCGCCGTCGCCCGCCGCCTCGTCGACGAGGCCCGCCCCGCCCTGGCGGTGTTCCCCGACGGCCCCGCCCGCCAGATGCTCGAGATCGCCGCCGAGGCCGCCGTGAGCCGCAGGTTCTGATCCGCCTACGCTGGGGCCATGGCTTCGAACGACTTCCTCAACGAGCTCGACTGGCGCGGCCTCCTGCACCAGTGCACCGACCGCGACGCCCTCGCCAAGCACCTCGCCGAGGGCACGCGCACCGCCTACGCCGGCTTCGACCCGACCTCCAACAGCCTCACCATCGGCAACCTCGTCCCCATGATGGTCCTCGCGCACCTAAAGCGGGCCGGCCACCGCGTCGTCGTCCTCATGGGCGGCGGCACAGGCCTCATCGGCGACCCCTCCGGCAAGACCGCCGAGCGCCAGCTCCAGACCGCCGAGCAGGTCGAACGCAATGTCGCCGCCCAGCGCCCGATCTTCGATGCTGTCCTGGGCAATGTCGAGGGCCCGGACCACCGCGTCGTCAACAACGCCGAGTGGCTCACCCGCATCAGCTACATCGAGGCCCTCCGCGACATCGGCAAGCACTTCAGCGTCAACATGATGATGCAGAAGGAAAGCGTCAAGCAACGCCTCGAGAGCCGCGAGCAGGGCATCAGCTACACCGAGTTCAGCTACATGATCCTGCAGGCTTATGACTTCCTGCACCTCTACACCGCCGCCGGCGTTACCTTCCAGATGGGCGGCAGCGATCAGTTCGGCAACATCGTCGCCGGCGCCGACCTCATCCGCCGCTGGAGCGCGATGAAGACCGCCGAGGCCACCGAGGCGTTGCTGCAGGTGGGCAAGGCCGCCGGCCTCGTCTCCCTCGACGATGTCCCCCTCGATGTCGCCGAGGGCCTCCGCTCGGGCCAGCTCGCCGTCCCCGCCGATGTCGATGTCCGCGGCCAGGCCGACAAACTCAAGGCTCTGCTCGACGCCCTCGTCACCCACTGGCGAACGCTCGGCGACCGCATCCCCGAGCCCGTCATCTCCGCCTACGAACGCCACGCCTGGGCCATGAACGCCGTCCTTCAGGGCCCCGTCTATGGCCTCACCAACCCCCTCGTCACCAAGGCCGACGGCACCAAGTTCGGCAAGACCGAGTCCGGCGCCGTCTGGCTCACCGCCGAGCGGACAAGCCCCTACGCGTACTACCAGTTCTGGCTCAACGCCGCCGACGCCGATGTCGGCAGCTTCCTCCGCTTCTTCACTTTCCTGACGCGCGAGGAGATCGAGGCCATCGAGGCCGAGCACGCCGAAGCCCCCGGCAAACGCGAGGCCCAGCGCCGCCTCGCCCGCGAGGCCACCGCCGTCCTCCACGGCTCCGACAAGATGGAACAGGCCGAGGCCGCGGGCAAGGCGCTCTTCAGCGGCGACATCGCCTCCCTCGACGAACCCCTCCTCCGCGAGGTCCTCGCCGAGGTCCCCTCCAGCAACCACGACAAGGCCGCCCTCACCGGCGAAGGCGTCGACCCCGTCGACTTCCTCGTCGAAACCGGCCTCGCCCAAAGCAGAAAGCAGGCCCGCGAGTTCCTCGCCGCCGGCTCCGTCAGCGTCAACGGCAACAAACTCCCCGAGGGCGAACGCCTCCACACCGCCCACCTTCTCCACGGCTCGCTCATGGCCATCAAGCGCGGCAAGAAGAACTGGCACCTCGCCAACTGGTCCTGAGCCCACATTGACGAGCTACAGCACGCCCGCCCGCGCGATCGCCGCCGGACTCTCTGGCTGGCCAGTGCGGGCGCTCAGCAAAGCCGCCGACGCCAGCGTCAGCGTCTCCGTCAGCTCCGCCGCCGCCGGCTCGAACTGCTCGACACGACGCCGGATGGCGTCCGCCAGCGCCGCCACCGCCGCGTCGCCATCGCCCGGCACGACTCGTTCGCCCGAGTCCACGAGCGTCCCCTCCGCGTCGTGCCACGCGAAGCCCGCATCACGGATTACCAGCCGCCCAGCGGGCCCGAAGAGCTCGAGTGAACGCTCCCACGCGTCCGCCGTGTCGCTCGCCAACAGCCGACCCACCGAGCCGCCCGCCGTCCGAGCCATTGCCACCGCGTGACCCTGCAACTCGCGAAGCCGTGAATCCGTCGCCAGCCGCTCCCCCGCCCCACGCGTCACCACGGCCGTATCGATGAGCTCCGGCGTATCGATGACCCGCCGCAGCAACGCCAGCCCCCCGAACAGCGCCGCCGAAAGCGACCCGTGCTCCGCCCGGTTCATTGCCCGCACGCTTGCCACCCGCACCGCCCCGAACGCCGCGAGCACATCGTCGAGGCCGCCCAGCACCGGGTGATCGCTCGCCCCGGGCACGAACCGCAGACCATCCACCGGCCGCCGGGCGTTCCGCGTCTTCAGCCAGCCCGCCCCCGAAAGCTCGAGCGCCGACGCGGGCACGGGATCGAAACACAGCACCAACGCCCCCCGCGCCGCCGCCGCCAGCACAGCCTCCGCGTCCGACCCCGACTCGCTCGCCCCGAAGGCCCCCGCGTCCGCGATCACGATCACCCCCGCCTCGCCCGTCGTCAGCGCGGCCCGCAGGTCCTCCGCCGGCGCCGCCTCAAACGCGTGCGCCGTCGCCCCCGCCCGCGCCCGGCTCGGCCCGCCCGCGGCCACAACCCGCAGCCCCGCGGCATCGGTCACATGGCGCAGGAACGAGGCCCGCTCCGGTTCGGCCCACACGATGGCGTCGGTCACACGGGCCCTCTCAACGAAACAGTGGGGGGGGGGAAAGGTACCGGTCGCGGCTCGCGGGCCCGCCCCTGTGGGCCCGGATGAAAGGGTATGACCCCGGGCTACGATCGTCGCGTCAGCGCAGCAAGGCGGCCGCGGGCGGGGCGTCAGTCCCGTTCGAGGAACGTCCGAGCACGACAGGACACGGTGGTGGGTAACGCCCACCCGGCGCGACGGGCCCGGAAACGGGAAGGCCGGCGTCGAGGGAAAGTGCCACAGAAAGCAAACCGCCGATGGCCGAGGCCCATCCTCGGATCAGGTAAGGGTGAAAGGGTGCGGTAAGAGCGCACCGCCCGCTCGGCGACGAGCGGGGCACGGTAAACCCCACCGCGTGCAAGCCCAAGCAGGGGTCCGGCTCGTCCGGCCAATGACCCCGGGTCGGGTGCTGGGAACGAGAGTTCCCCACCGCGTCGGCAACGACGCGGGCAGAGAAATGGCCGCCCCCGCCGGCAGGCCCGAAGCCCCAGAGCCCCCGTCAAGGCGGGGCGAAGGGAACCACCGGCGAGGACAGAACTCGGCGTACCGCTGCGCACGGCCCTGAACGCGGGCCCCGGGGGAACCCCCCCGGGGCCCGCGGTCGCTTTGCATCACGGCAACAGGATCAAACTCGCAACACACATCGGCAGCCAGAAGAGAATCGCCACAACGGCGCATGTCACGCCGGTAACTGAACCCGCAACATCCTGCGGCGAAAGAACTCCGCGGTCGACGCGCCGCCTCGCGTGAATCCCGAGCCAGAGTGCCGTCCCTGCAAGCGTTGGAACTATCGGAACGAGGGACAGAAACGGGTGCAAGCATGCGAGAGAGAGCAGTGCGAGCGAGGCTACGCCAAATCCAAGGATCGTCGGACCAGGCCGGTCGGCTTCCTGAAGCGTGATCAGATGGCTGTGCACGGCCCCGCATTCCGGACATCGTTTGACGCCCGCGTGCCCACTCATGTCGTACGAGCATCTTCGGCACCGAAGCGCGTACCTCATCAGATCCGGCCCGCCACCATCACGATAAAGCTCTCCTCGAGCTCGTCCCCCGACTCCACCGCACGCACATAGACATTGCCGTCCGCGTCCACCGCGTCCGCCGTCTTGGCGTACACCTCGTTCTGCGCGAACCCCGCTTCCGCCATCGCGTCCCGCAGCTCCGGCACGCTCCAGAGCCGCCACCGGTACACGAACGCGTCGAACAGCTCCTCGTCGATCGTCCCCCCCGCATCGATCACGCGGAAGTGGCACACATCCGTCACCATCCCCGTCGTCGGGTCCGCCTCCCGCTGCTCCCAGGTGTACCGCACCCGCTTGCCCCGGTGCGGCTCCAGCGCCGCCGGCAGCCCGTCCCCGGTGATCCAGTGGTCCCGATGCACCTCGCCCGTCAGAAACGCCGACTCCCCCCCGTAGGTGTCGCACACGAAAACTCCGCCCGCGTTCATCCGCGACCGCACATGCCGCAGGTACGCGACCAGCTCCGCCCGCTTGTGCCAGTACCCGATCGAGAAATTCCCCACCCACACCACATCGACCGGCGAGGCCACGCCGAGTACATCGCCCTCGGTCTTCTCAACGCCCTCGGCATCCCCCCGGTACGCCAGCGCCTCCCCGTCCAGGTCCACGGCCACCGCCCGCCCGCCGGCCACATCCCGCGCCCAGTGGTGCGACAACGCCGCCGTCCCCGCGAAGTCCTCCCCCAGCACCCGCGGCTCCCCCCCGTGCACCGCCCGCAGGAACGGCACCAGGTGCCGCGTGCTCTGGACGCACAGCTCGTACAACGCGTGCTTATCGATCGAGCCTTGCGAGGCATTCATGGCAGATTCGTCTCGATCAGGTTCCCGCCCAGGATGTCGAACGCCTTCGTGAGGAAGATGAAGAACGCCGCCCCGGCGACCAGCACCAGGAACACCACCGAGCCCGCGATCACAGCAAACAGACCAGCCGACCGCGCCACCCGCACCAACGGCATCGGCATCGCCGACACACACCCGAGCCGCAGGTCCCGCTCGTGCTTGTGCCCCCAATGGATCGCGAGCGCCCCCGCGATAATCGCCGGCAGCCCGTACGCCACGACCAGCGGCACCGAGGAAAGCCCAAGAACCACCGCCGCCAGCCCGCTCCGCGTGCGCACCGGTGCGGCCGGATCGCGCCGGCCGACCATCCCATCATTCACGCCATGCGCACCCATTTGATCAGTGTACCAAGCGTCGGCGGCTTCCCAAACATCAGCAGCCCCACCCGGAACACCTTCGCCGCGAACCACACCGACGCGTACGCCGCCACCGCGTTGATCACCACCGCGAGCGCCGGCTGCCACACCGGCGGGGGCGAGGTGCTCGCCACCCGCGTCAGCATCACCAAGGGGCTCACCGGCGGGATGAAGCTCAGCGCCACCGCGTACCCCGCGTCGGGGTCTTGGCTCACCGGGAAGCACAGGTAGAACCCGACGATCAGCGTCATGATCACCGGGCTCATCAGCGACTGCGCCTCCCGCAGCTCGTTCACCGCCGCACCAATGGCGGCCATGAACGACGCGAACATCACATACGCCAGCAGGAAGAACACCAGCATCCACCCGATCGTCCCCGCCGAGATCAGGTCCAGCTGGTTGAACACGATCAGCGCCACGATCCCCAGGCTGTTGTACACGAGCAGCAGACTCAGCCCCACGAACATCTGCCCCAGAATCTTCCCGAACATCAGCTGCATTGGGCTCACCGCGCTCAGCAGCACCTCCACCACCCGGCTCCCCTTCTCCTCCACCGTCGTCGTCAGCAGGTACTGCCCGCCTGTCATCACCCCCATGAACAGCAGGAACATGATCGCGAACGGCAGCAGCATGTTCAGCCCGATCGCCGCGTCCCGCGTCCCCGTCTCCGTCACCTCCTGCGTATCCGGCGCACTCACCTGCGACAACTCCGCGATCGCCCCCCGGTCCATTTGCGCCGCCTCAAACCGTTCCTCGACGATCGCCCACGAAAGACTCCGCCGGATCTCCCCCGTCGTCCGCGCATCCAGCTTCGGTCGGATGAAGATCTCGTACGCCCCGAACCTCGCCTCACCCTCTTCAACCTCGCCGCTCGGCTCCACCGCATTCGGATCCAAGATCACCAGCGCGATCAGCCGCTCCGCGTCCTCCCGCTCCGCCGGCAGCCGCAGCCGCTCCTGCTGAGCTTCGATCGCCGCCTCCAGGTCATCCCCAGCCGCGATCTCCTCCACCGCCAGCTTCGGCACCGAAGCGATCGCCGACTGCGTCGCCTGGGCCGCCGCCTGCTCCGCCTGCGCTGCCGCGGCCTCACCCACGATCTTTTGTGTCTGCTCCACGACCTCCTGCGCATCCTCCGCCCGCCGCTCTGCGATCGCCTCGGGCCGGATCCTTTCCGCAAAGGTCTCCACGACCCGCCCCGTCGGGTCGATCACCGCGATCCGCCCCTGCTCCGCCGGCGGCTCCGCCCGGCTCATCAGGAACCCGATCAGGAAGATCACCGGCACGATCAGCGCCGGCAGCACCAACGCCCCGATGATGAACCCCTTCGTCAGCGCCGTCGAGACAAACTCCCGACGCGCCACCTCAAACACTCGGCTCACGACATCACCCCCTCGTCCTCAGCGAGCGCCGGCCCACCGCGCAGCTCAGCCCGCAGCGCCTCCTCGTCCGCCACCCCATCGCCCGACCCGGTCACGATCCCGATAAAGATGTCCTCAAGGCTCGGCCGATGCACCTCGATCCGGCTCACCGGCACCGCCCCCGCGATCCCCGCGAGCACAGCGCTCGGGTCCGCCCCCTCCGCCAGGTCCGCCTCATACCCCCGCTCTGCTGGCCGCACCGATGCAACGCCGGCAACCCCCGCCGCCCCATCCGCCGAGCCATTCAAAGGCTCAAACGCGATCCGCCGCGTCTCGTGCGCCGCCCGGATCCGATCCAGCGACCCGTCCAGCACCTTCCGCCCCTTGTGGATCATCACCACCTGGTCGCACTGCTCCTGCGCCTGCGCCATCACATGCGTCGAGAAGATTACCGTCTTCCCCGAAGCGTGCAGCTCATTGATGAGCGACCGCAGCAGCCGCATGTTCACAGGGTCCAGCCCGCTGAAGGGCTCGTCGAGGATGATCAGCTCCGGGTCGTGCACCACGCTCGCGATGAACTGCACCTTCTGCTGCATCCCCTTGCTCAGTTCCTCGCACTTCTTGTCCCACACCTCGGGCAGCTCCACCCGCTCCAGCCACCCCCGCACCTTCCGCGCCAGCCCGTCCGCCGGAACGCCCTTCAGCCGCGCCATGTACTTGAGGAACTGCCCCACCTTCATCTTCTTGTAGATGCCCCGCTCCTCGGGCAGGTACCCGATCCGGTCCTTGCTCTCCACCGCCGACCGCTTCCCCAGCACCGACAGCTCGCCCGAATCCGGGAACAGAATCGACATGATCATCCGGATAGAGGTCGTCTTCCCCGCCCCGTTCGGACCGATCAGCCCGAGCAGGCTCCCCCGCTCGATCGTCAGGTCCAGCCCCTCCACGGCGACCTTCTTCCCAAAGGTCTTCCGCACCTGTGTCATTTCGATCGCGTGCGTCAACAGCATCCCCTTCGATTGGCGGCGAGTGTACCTATCGGACGAAACAATCGCCGAGACCCATCGCGCTACGCCAGATGCGCTCCACGCGCCATCTCTGGCGACCCGCCCCACCAAATTTCACCCCTCGCTCAACCCCGCACCCCCCGAAGCCACGCCGCGAGCAGCCCAGGCCACTGCGACACGCCCAGCTCGCCCCCTGCCCCTGCCCGGTTCAGCCCAAGCCCGAACCCGTGCCCCCCGCGCGGGAAGAAGTGCGCCTCCACCGGCACCTTCGCGTCGTAATACGCCCGCACCAGCTCCAGCGCCCCCTGCATCGGCACCACCCCGTCGTCCTGCGCAAACACCGTGAACAACGGAGGCGCCTCCCCCGTCACCCGCGTCTGCAAGCTCCGCCGCTCCCGCTCCGCTCCGGGCGCCCCCGGCCCCAGGAGATTCCGCACGCTCCCTTCATGGCAGGGCGGCACCATCGACACCACCGGATAGATCAACGCCGCCGCTTCCGGCCGCCCCGACCACGCGTCCGCAAGCGCGTCACTCCCGTCCGTCTCCGCGTGCAGGAGCGCCACCGACCCCGCCAAGTGCCCCCCCGCGCTATACCCGAGCACCGCCACCCGCCCCGCCCCCAGCCCGTGCTGACCCGCGTGATCGCGCACCACCCGCACCGCCCGGCACGCATCCGCCAGCGCCCGCCCCCGCACCGGCTCCCCGGGCGGCGTGTCCTCCGCCGTCGTGTACGGCACATCCACCGCCGCGAACCCGTGCATCGCCAGCCACAGCGCCGTCCCCGGCCCCTCGTGCCAGGTCCGTCGCCCGTACCCGCCCCCCGCCAGCACCACCACCGTCATCGGCGGGTCGTCCCGGTCCACCCGCTCCGGCAGCAGCAGGTCGATCGTCCGCCCGTCCGAGCCGTCGTCCCACAACGGCAGCGTCGCCGTCCGCTCCCCACGCGAACGCCAGGTGTACCCGTCCTGCATCGAATCCCCTTCGCACAAAGGCCCCGGCCTTCGCGAGCATAGCCCCCGCCCGCGTACCCTTCGTCCGATGCCGACAGACCTCGCCCCACTCCCGGACGCCCTCCGAAGCAAGCTCGACGAGCTCGCCCAACAACACGCCGCCCTGACGAAACAACTCGAGGACCCCGAAACCCTCGCCGACCACACCAAGGTCCGCGATCTGTCCATCAAGAAGGCCGCCCTCGACGAAGTGGTGGGGGGGTACGCCCGCTACAACGCTCTCCTCGCCGAGGCCGCCGAGTACCGCGCCGCCATCGCCGCGGGCGACGACCCCGAACTCGTCGAACTCGCCAAGGACGAAGCCCCGAAGCTTGAGTCCCGCGCCGCCGAGCAGATCGACCGCGTCAAGGCCGCCCTCGTCAACTCCGACGACCGCCGCGTCGGCTCGATCATCCTCGAGGTCCGCGCCGGCGCCGGCGGCGACGAGGCCGGCCTCTGGGCCCGGGACCTCCTCGACATGTACGAGCGCTACGCCGCCACCAAGGGCTGGCAGTGGGAGACCCTCGACGCCCAGACCGACGCCGGACATGGTGGGGTCGGCGGCATCCGCCACGCCGTCGTCAATATCAGGGGCGAGGCCGTCTTCGCCGAGCTCGCCTTCGAAGCCGGCGTCCACTCCGTCAAGCGCGTCCCCGCGACCGAAACCCAGGGCCGCATCCACACCTCCACCGCCACCGTCGCCGTCCTCCCCGAGCCCGAAGCCGTCGAGGTCAACATCGACTGGGCCAAGGAGGTCGAGGAGCATGTCACCACTGCCCAGGGCCCGGGCGGCCAGAATGTCAACAAGGTCGCAACGGCCGTCCACCTCGTCCACCTGCCTACCGGCATCGAAGTCCGCATGCAGGAATCCAAAAGCCAGCACCAGAACCGAGAAAAAGCCCGCCGCCTCCTCGCCGCCCGCGTCGCCGAAGCCGAACGCCAGAAGGCCGATGCCGAACGGGCCGGCGCGAGAAAGGCCCAGATCGGCACCGGCGAACGCTCCGAAAAAGTCCGCGTCTACCGCTACCAGGACGACATCACCGCCGACCAACGCCTCACCACCAAATTCAAAACCGCCGCCACCCTCGCCGGCGACCTCGCCCCCATCGTCGAGGCTTTGATGGAACAGGAAACCGCGCGGAGGCTGGCAGAATTGTGAAACGCCGAGTCACGCGAGGATCAATGGTGGTGTTCGTCGCGGGCTTCGTTCCAGCGGCATATCTGGGGTTCCTCTTCGGAACCGCAGTGCATATTCGAATCGAGGTCGATCGCGTCGAGGGCAACTTGGAACTCGGCCTGCGAGCCGCCATCCGCCACATGACCGAAGGTACGACCGGTCCAGAGCTGCCGCCTCGCACGCCAGCCGAGCCGGACCGGTTCATCACTGTCCACGCCGCCAACGGCAAGTTTATTCTCGTATGGCCGCCTCTCAGATGGCACTTCGACTCGTCATCAGCGTCGACATGGGGCATTGATCCAGCCAACCAGTGCGCGGCCTCGCCGTGCGGCTGGACGGCGTTCGTGGTGTTTGAGCAATCACTCCCTGGCGGTCGCTGGCCTGTCGTCCCCCCCGACGCGACCGAAGTGGACTGGCCCAATGTCACATTCGACTGCGAACGACGGTCCGCCTGCGGCACGGACACGCACTGGACCTCACAATTCGAAGAAAGAGTTCTTGATTCTCAGTTCCCGTGAAATGCAGGCCGCCATGACAGAAGGCAAGCCCAACCCAACCGATGGTCGCCGATCCCGGTGGTACTGGTTCGCCGGCGGCCTCGCCTGTGGAACATTCATCCTTGGTCCCTTTGGTCTCTTTGCCTTCTGGATCATCGTCTCCGCGACCGAGGGGCGAGCAACCTGGCATAATCAACGCACGACGCTGGCCACCGCGATCCGCGAGGCAACAGCACTCGTCGGCGGCACGCCCCGCGGCGACAGTCTCCCGCCTGCGCGAGAAGACACCGTGCTCCTCGAAGTGCTGAACGAAGACGGCAACCGCTGGAATCCCCCGACTTATATTCTCTGGCCACCGATGAAGATGATGGTTGCCACGAACCAACAAGCCGTGTGGCTCATCCAACTCCGCGAGGACATCGAGCCCGGATGGTGGGAAACGGACACTATCAGTCAGTTCAACTTCTTCGACAACGCCTATCCGACGCCCGATCTCGAAACCCGCTCAATCCGCATACCGCATCGCGAACAGGACTTCATCCGTTGGTGGTCCCCAAAGGCACGCGGCAACACCCAGTACTGGTTCATCCCGAATCACGGCCCCAATGTCTGGCCGCACGAGTAAACCCATGCTCCCCCTCCCCACCCTCCTCACCTACGAACTCAACTCCATGACCACCCTCATCAACCGCGCCCGCCAACTCCCCCCGACAACCGCCCCCGACCACGCCCGCCTCCTCACCCTCCTCGCCCACATCACCGCCGCCCGCCGCGTCTGGCTCGCCCGCATCGAGAGCCGCCCCCCGCCCCCCGTCTGGCCCGAGAGCCCCACCCTCGACCAGATCCAGGCCGACCTCGACACCGCCCACGCCGAGTGGTCCGCCTACGCCGCCCGCCTCGACAACTCTGAACGAGCCCGCGTCCTCACCTACGAAAACTCACAGGGCGACCGCTTCCAGAACTCCGTCGACGAAATCCTCCAGCACCTCTACGGCCACTCCATGTACCACCGAGGCCAGTGCGCCACCCTCCTCGCCAAACTCGGCGCCCCGCCCCCACCCACCGACTTCATCTTCTTCGCCCGCGAACGCCGTGCGAACCCGCAAAACAATCCCTCCTGACCTCGCCTCAGGATCTCGCACACCCCCGATGCCCGTGTCACACTGGATGGTGAGGCACGCCAACATCGGAGGCCAGCCATGCGACGCATCGCCACCGCGCTCATCCTGATTCCGGCTTCGCTTACACCCGCCGCCGAGGTCACGCTCATCCTCGATGGCACCGTCACCATGATCCACGGCACCCCCCTCGACAACATCGGCGGCCCCCTCGAGCCCGGCGACCCTTGGCAATTCCGCGTCACCTACGACCCCGCCCGCCCCGCCGACTACGACATCGTCGACCTCGAATGGGTCGAAGAAATCATCATGACCATCGATGGCAGGGTGATCACCTACAACGAGGGCGAGTTGGTCATCCCCTTCCCCCCCGACGCGACCACCCTCAGGCTCCGGGGCGGCACCGGTCCCTTCTACATGCGGGCCAGCATCAGCCTGCCACCGGGCTTCCTGAGCGATCGCCTCCCCGGAGACCTCGGCCCCCTGCCCTTCCTCTCCGGCGGAATGCTGCAGAACGACTACGACGGCTATGTCAACGGCACGATCACCTCCGCCCGCATCATCCCCGCCCCGACGACCGCCGCCCTCCTCGCCCTCACCGGCCTGCACGCCGCTCGCCGACGCAGGTAAGCCGTCGCCCGGCTCACCCGTTCCTCTCCTCCATCTCCCGCCGCACCCGCTCCAAAAGCAACGGCAAATCCCGCTCCACCTCCACCTCGTCGGGCCGCTCCTCCAAACCCCGAGCCTCCGCCAGATCATCCAAGATCCGCCCCTCCTGCCCCACCCGCGGATCAATCCACATCCGCATCGTCGGCGCCGCCGCATGATCGCTCAGCTCATCGAGGTCATACAACCGAAACCGGTGCACCCGAGCCCCGTCGCACGCTTCAACCCCCTCCACCAGCCGCGGCTCCACCCGAAGCGACCCCGCCCCTGCCACATGGTGCTCCTCCGCACTGAACGACGACCACCACTCCCCCTTCACGCTCTCCACAACAGCCCGCCCCGTCTCCACATCCACCGCCCCAAGCTCCGCGAGAACTTCCTCCATCGCCACCGTCACGGCCTCCCCAAACGCCCCCGCGTCCATCCCCGGCGCCGCCATCAGCGCCCGCTCCGCCACGATCTCCCCCACCGAGTGGCTCACCGGGTCCTCATAGGTAAACGCCGACCCCTCCTCCGAGATAATCCCCGTGCTCTTCCACCCATACCAGGTCAAAAGCTCGTGCCACGCCATGCTCCGGTGCGCCGCGATCGTCGCCGCCCGGATCGCCACCTCCCGCGCCAGCGCCGCCCGCTCCTCAGCCCCAAGCCTGTACCAAGCCTCCGGGTACGACACCTCCACCCGATACACGCTCGGCTCCGCCAACCGAAACCGCACACAGCTCCCCCCATGCTCCACCGCGTACAACACCCGCGCGTAAATGTGCGCCGCATTGTCCACCGTGTTCCGCACATGCGCGATATCCACAAACCCCGCCCGGCAGGTGTACAAAATCCCCCGCCCCTCCTCCCCCATCCCCTCGAACGGCACCCCCGACCGATACACATGCCCCCCCAGCTCCGCCGGGTCCGCCTCCGCATACAAACTCACAATGCTCGGAAACGGCAAGCTCCCGATCCGAGGCCGCGGCGCCGACTCAAAGTCCCCGAGCGCCTCCTTCGGAATCCTCTCCCCATCACACCCCGCCCGGATCGCCCCCCCGCAACCAGCAAGCACCAAGGACACGGCGACGGCAATCACGATGGTGAGCGTATTCATAAGGTCCCTAGATTAGGCAAAGTAACCACCCGAGTACCCGCCCCTGTCATGAGACTGTCTTCATGCTGCGGGTCCCGCCTGCAACGCCGGTTACCGCGCAACGCGTCAAGCACCGGCGAACCCGAACCGTGTTCGCACGCTGACCGCACGGCCCTCGTGCGAACCCTCCGTGAAGAGTGCGGTCGGCCGGCGCTCCTCGGCCTGTCATTCCCGCGAATCCGTGGCACACTTAGTACAGCGAATGGGAGGTGGTCATGATCCGGGTGCTCGTACCGTGCGTGCTCGCGTCCTCGGTTGCCGCGGGCGAGGTGTTCTCCATCGAGTTCGGCGGGACCATCACCGAGGTCAACTGGGGCAGCGCCCCCGGATACCTCGCCGATACACAGGTCGGCGACCGCTGGTCCGCACGCATCGCCTACAACCTCGATGACTTCTACACACCCGACGGAGAGATCATCGAGCCCTTCCCAGCAGGCGGCGGGCTCGTGTGGGAGTCAGTGGCGACCACGATCGTGGTCGACGGCGAGGATTTCGACTTCGCACAGTTCGCCCCGAGCCCCTTCCTCATCCTCGAGTCCTTCGGACCAACCCAACGCCTCCGCTATGTCTACGGCATCGGCGGCGACGAGGGCAGCTTCCGTGTGGTCCTCCCCGCGGGGACCATCGGCGACCAACTTCCCGCCGCCCCCGTTACCCCCGCATTCCTCGATGGCGGGCTCTCGATCCTGAGCGTCGACACAAGCCAGGGCGTGCAGTACTCGATCCGGGGCGACCTCGATTCGTTCCGGATCATCCCCGCACCCGGTGCACTCGGGCCGTTGGCCGTGACCCTGCTCGCCGTGCGGCGCCGCCGCGGTTGAGGACGCACTACCCTCGGGGCCATGACCCTCCTCTGCGTCCCCATCTTCGTCGACTCCCCCGCCCAGGCCCTCGCCGACGCCGTCCAGGCCGCCGAGCACGGCGCCGACCTCGTCGAGTTCCGCATCGACCGCTGCTTCGACGGCTCAACGGGCTCCGACGCCGAGGACGCCGCGCTCGTCAAGGCCCTCCAGGACCTCATCGCCCACAGCCCCCTCCCCGTCATCCTCACCTGCCGCCCCACATGGGAAGGCGGCGAATACGACGGCGACGACGCCGACCGCATCGCCCTCTTCGAGAAGCTCACCGCCGCCAGCCCCTCCCCCCCCGCCTACCTCGATGTCGAACTCGCCGCCTACACCCGAAGCGCCAACCTCCGCCAGAAGATCAACCTCTGCGTCGCCCACCACAAGCAGCAGCGCGATGTCTCCACCCGCCTCATCCTCTCCACCCACGACTTCCAGGGCCGCCCCGCCGACCTGACGAGAAAGCTCGCCGCCGCCTACGCCGAGCCCGCCGCCGCCGTCGTCAAGGTCGCCTTCCGCGCCCGCTCACTCCGAGACAACCTCGAGCTCTTCGACATCCTCGCCGAGGCCCAGAAGCCCACCATCGCCCTCGGCATGGGCGAGTTCGGCCTCATGTCCCGCGTCCTCGCCCCCAAGTTCGGAGGCTTCCTGACCTTCGCGTCCCTCCGCGACACCACCGCCACGGCTCCCGGCCAACCCACGCTGGACGACATGCTGAACCTCTACCGCTTCCGCTCCATCGACAAGGACACCAAGCTCTACGGCGTCATCGGCTGGCCCGTCACCCAGTCCATGAGCCCGCTGATCCACAACGCCGGCTTCGCCGAAGTCGGCCACAACGGCGTCTACCTGCCACTGCCCATCGCAGCGGACGAGAACGACAAGGAAGCGAGCTACACGAGCTTTAAGGCGACAGTCGGGGCGTTGATCGAGCACCCGAGTCTCGACTTCACGGGCGCGAGCGTGACGATTCCGCACAAGGAGCACGCGGCGGGGCCAATCCTCCCGGGAGCGATTGCTGTGGATCCAAGCGATGTTGTCATCGCGACGCGGGCCGCTAACACACTTGATGTGGAGGGGTCAGACCGCCCGACATATGTCGGGGTCTCAAACACCGATGCGGAGGCGATCATTGCCATCTTGCTCAGCGAATGGTCGCGCATCAGCGGCCACACCGTGGGCATCGTTGGGTCTGGCGGCGTTGCTCGCGCGGCCGCGTATGTCGTTGTTGCTCGCGGCGGACGGGTGACGCTATACAACCGCACCGCGGAGCGAGCGGAAGCGCTCGCGACTGAGATCAACGATGCGGCATCAATGTACGGTCGTCCCGGTGGCAGTTGGGTCGGCGAAGCGACGGCGGAGCCGATAGACCAGTTACCTTCCGCACGCCTTGACGCCTACATCAACTGCACCCCCCTCGGCATGACCAACGGCCCCGACCCCACCGCCCTCTCCATCCCCATCCCCGACATGCCCAATATCACCCCCGAAACCGTCTTCTTCGACACCGTCTACAACCCCATCGAAACACCCATGCTCAAAGCCGCCCGCGAACGAGGCTGCCGCACCATCGACGGCGTCCAGATGTTCGTCAAACAAGCCGCCGCCCAGTTCGAACTCTGGACCGGCACGCCCGCCCCCGAACACCTCTTCGACCGCCTCGTCCGCAAGAAGCTCGCTCACTAACCACCCACCCCACGGGTGCCACGGCTTGACCCAAAGGGCAAGCCGTGCGATCAACCGACCACACCCGCACCCGCAAAACGAGCCCGAAGCGCAAGCGAGGGATGCTCAGCGCCCGCTACGCATCCCATTGCCTATTGCCCACTGCCCATTGCCCCGCCACCAACCCCGATGGCCGATGGCCGATCCCAAGTCCCCTCACACCCCAACCCCACTCGTCCGCAAAAGCGTCTTAAACCCCTCCCCGAACACGAAGTTGTGCTCCGGAAACTTCTGCCCGCCCATGTTCTGATCCAGATGGCTGAACATGAGTGACGCCGAACCGATCCGCTCAAAGACCGGTGCCCCGCTCGCCACCGGCTCCGCGATCTCGATCGTCGCCTCGCAGCTCGCCCCCTGCGCACTGATCTGCGTGATATCCGCCGAGTACCGAAGCACGCACCCCGGCCCCGCCTCGCGATCGATCGACGCCTTGCTCCACTTCGCGAGCACGACCTTCTGCTTGAACCCCTCCGCGTGCCCGACGAGCACCCCCGCCGTCTGCGCCACGCCCTCGAGGATCAGACTCGCCGGCATCACCGGGATCGCGGGCCGCAGCACCTCGCCCGAAGCCCCGACGACCGCCTCGAAGTGGTCGTGCAGATGCTCCTCCGCAAGCGAGACATTCTTGATCGCCACAAGCCGCTTCCCCGGCTCCAGCTCCACCACGCGATCAATCCACATCCACCGCAAGAAGCACCCCCATCACACCCGCCGCGCGACCGAGCCATCACCCACAATCAGAGCCGCGATCGTAAGATCTCGGAACGCAGGAGCGAGCCGCCCCGCCCCCGGGGCGGTCCCCCCGGAGCCGGACCCCCCCCGGGCCGGCCCCACACCCTCACGCCTTCGCCAGCTTGTGCTCCACAAACCGCACCAGCGTCTCCACCGTGAAGATGCTCTGGATCGTCTCCAGACGCGGGTCATCCTTCAGCTTGTCCAGGTCAAAGTGCGGCATCTTCCCCTGCAGCTCCGCCAGCCCCTTCTCCGTCACCTTGCCGTCCTGCACATACGCCGGGTCGTTCATCACGCCCTCGGGGAACAGCTCCCCCTGCGCGATCTTGAACCCAAACGCCTGCTCCAGCTTGAACGCGATGTCCAGCACATCGATCGACTCGGCCCCGAGATCACCGAAGATCGTCGCCTCCGGCGTCACCTCGTCCTCGTCCACCGCCAGGGCGTCCACAAGCACCTCTTGAACCTTGGAGAAGATCTCATCGCGATCCATCATGACCCCTGTACTGCTGCGGAACAGGCCCTGCAAAACAGCCCTGCCAAACCATCCCCCGCCCCGCCGATCACCCGACGGCCACGGGAAGAACCTCTAGTGTACCGCTCCACCCGCACCCGTTCCCGGACCTTCCCCCACCTCCCCAACCACCCCCCGCGCCGGGCGCAGCTTCAACCGCCCCGAAGCCGCCACCCCCCCCTCGCTCCCGTCCGCCTCAACCAAAAAAGCCTTCGCATCGATCTCGCACGCCCCATCCGCCCCCACCTCACCCCGCAGCCCCACCTCCACCCGAAGCGACGCCCCCGGCATCACGAACTTCCCGTACTTCAGCGCCCGCACCTCCCCCAGCACCAACGGCGCCGCCCCCGCCTCAAGCCGCCCAGAAACGAGCTCCCGCCCCGCCTGCACCATTGCCTCGAGCATCATCACCCCGGGAAGCACCGGGAAGGTCGGGAAATGGTCCTGCAGATACTCCTCCGCCCGGCTGACGAGCTTGATCGCCACCAGCCGCTCATCCGTCCGCTCCACAACCCGGTCAATCAGCTCGAAACGCATGGCCGCAACGATACCCGCCCCCAGCACCCCGCGCCCGCCCCCGACCCCGCCAACCATCACCCCGTGCCCCCAGAGACCGACGACGCCATCTGCCTCCGCCACTACGACTGGTCAGAAACCAGCCAGACCGTCGTCCTCCTCACCCTCCGCCACGGCCTCGTCCGCGCCCTCGCCAAGGGCAGCAAACGCCCCAAATCCCGCTTCTCCGGAGGCGTCGAGCTCCTCACCCGCGCCGAAATCCAGCTCTACCCCCGCCCCGCCAAGGACCTCGACCTCCTCGGCTCCTGGGACCTCACCGACCCCCACGCCCACCTCCGCCGCGCCCTCCCCGCCCTCAACACCGCCCTCTACGCCGCCGAGCTCACCGCCCACCTCCTCGACACCCACGACGCCCACCCCCGCGCCTTCCACGCCCTCGCCGACCTCCTGACCGCCCTCCGAGACCCCGCCGCCGCCCCCCAAACCATCCTTTGCTTCCAGTGGGCCCTCCTCACCGACACCGGCTTCGCCCCCCGCCTCGACCGAGACGCCGAAACCGGGGGTGAACTTCCCGATGCCGCCACCCTCGGCTTCGACCTCGCCGCCGGCGGACTCATCCCCGATCCCGGGCCCCAGCCCCTCACCCGCGCCCAACGCGACGACCCCCTCACCCCCACCCCGGGCCCCTGGCGCGTCCGCCGCGAAACCGTCGACCTCCTCCGCCACATCGCAGAGCACGACGACGCCCCCCCAAACGCGCCCACACCCGCCGTCCTCCGCGCTGTCCGCCTCCTCCACGCCTGGGCCACCACCCGGATCGGGCGTGTGCCCGCCAGCGCCGCCGCCTTCTTCGCGGCCCTCGACCGCTCCGGCACCGCCGGCCCATAACGCCCGCTCTCAGGCCCCTTCCGCCCACTCACCCTCAGCGCCGCCCCCGCAGCAACCGATACCGGTGGCGAGACCCGGCACGCGCCCACCGCTGCGCACCGACCGACAAGGGCAATAAGACATGAACTCAGAACTGCTCGAGAATGTGCTCTCCTGCCCCACGCTCCCGTCGCTCCCGGCGGTCGCGGCACAGGTCATCGAACTCACCGGAAACGACGAGGTCCGCATGGACGACCTCGCCGATGTCATCCAGCGCGACCAGGGCCTCGCCGCCAAGATCCTTCGAACCGTCAACTCCTCCTTCTACGGCCTCCGCCAGCCCTGCGCCACCATCGAGAAGGCCCTCGTCATGCTGGGCCTCGGGCCCGTCAAGACCCTCGCCCTCGGCTTCAGCCTCGTCTCCGCCGTCGACACCTCCAAGGCCAACGGGTTCGACTTCCAGAGCTACTGGCGACGCGGCCTCTTCACCGCCGTCGGTGCCAAGGTCATCGCCGAGGCCGCCGAGCTCGACTGCGCCGACGAGGCCTTCCTCGCCGGCCTCCTCCAGGACATCGGCATGGTCGCCCTCTTCAAGGCCCTCGACCGCGACTACCTGAGCATCCTCCAGGACTCCGGAAACGACCACAACCGCCTCTGCCGCGCCGAGCTCGCCTGCCTCGAGCTCCAGCACCCCGAGATCGGCGCCATGCTCGCCGAACGCTGGAAGCTCCCCCTCCAGCTCACCATCCCCATCCGCTACCACGCCAAGCCCACCGCCTCGCCCAGCGAGCACGCCAAGACCGCAAAGGCCGTCGCCGCCGGCAACCTCGCCCACGATGTCCTCACCACCGACGACCCCGCACCCGCGATGCGCGTCTTCTACAAGCGCCTCCGCGAGTGGTTCCGCCTCACCGAGTCCCAGGCCGACGACATCCTCAAGCGCATCAACGCCGGCACCAAGGAGCTCACCGGCCTCTTCAGCCTCGACACCGGCAGCTACAAGAACACCGACGCCGTCATCAACGACGCCCAGAAGCGACTCCTCACCCTCGCCAAGCGCGAGAAGCGAGAGTCCCTCTCGCTCAACCGCTTCGAGGGCATCGTGCAGTCCTCCGACGCCGACGCGCTCACCGGCGCCCTCAACCGCATCGGCTTCGACGCCGTCGTCCGCGCCAGCTTCCGCGACGCGCACCTCAAGGGCGAGCCCATCGCCCTCGCCACCGTCGCCGCCGACGGCATCGCCGAAACGGCCCGCCTCCACGGCTCCACCGCCGCCGACGACGCCGTCGTCTCCTGCGTCGCGACACTGAACAACCACTTCGAGCCACTGGGGGGCGTCGTCTGCCGCCTCGGCACCGCCTCCTTCGCCGTCGTCCTTCCGGGCACCCTCCGTGCCGATGCCGCCCGCGTCGCCGAGGAGTTCCGCGCCCATGTCGAGAAGGTCGCCCGCAACTGGCTCCCCGACGCCAAGCCCGGCGACACCGGCCCCGTCATCAGCGTCTCCATCGGCATCGCCTGCGCCGAGGGCGAGGCCTTCGACTTCTACGGCACCGCCGACCGCCTGACCGCCGCCTCCACCAAGGCCCTGCAAGCCGCCAGAGGCGAAGGCGGCAACCTCGTGAGAGCCTTCACCCCCAGACTCGCCGCCTGACACGACCCATCGCCCATCGCCCGGTACCCGCTCCCCGGTGCCCCGACCCGCCCGAAGGGCGCGTCGGGCCGATCAACCAACCTCGCCCGACAACTCACCCGGGCCCCAACCGCCCCCAGCTCGTCGGCTCGATCGGGAACTCCGCCAGCACCGCCCGCACATCATCGACCGTCACCGCGTTGATCAGCCCCAGCTCTTCCTCCAGGCTGAAGTACCGCCGCTTCGTCATCCACTGCCGCCCGAGCCGCTGCATCCGGTCGTTGGGCCGCTCCCCGCCCACCGTCGCCCCCGTCGCCACCTTCGCCCGAAGCCGCACGAGGTCGTCCTCGTCGAGCGACTCGGACAAGTTCCGGGCCTCCTTCACCAGCGTCTCCCACACCTCGTCCGCCCGCTTCGGCTCGCAGCTCGCGTAGACGAAGAAGTCGCCGCACCCGTCGTGCCCGTCGTACGCCGCCTGCGCCTCATCCGCGCGGCCAGTATCGATCAGCGCCCAGTGCAGCCGGCTGTTGTCCCCCGCCCCGAGCACCTGGCTCGCCAGCGCCGCCGCGTACCGCCGGTCGTCCTGCCCGCTCGGCGCCGGGCTCAGCCCCAGCATGTACACCCGGCTCAGCCCGGCGTCCGTCATGCTGAACCCGCCGGCGCCGGTCTCGGGCCGCGCCGTGTCCCGCGTCGCCCCCGTCGCCTTCCACCCGCCGCACACCCGCTCGATCTGCTCGCACGCCGCATCGAAGTCGACCCGCCCCGCGACGCTCACCACCGAGTTGTCCGCCGAGTACCGGTCCGCGAAGTACCCCATCATCGCGTCGCGCTTCAGATCGGTAATCGTCTCCGTCGTCCCCAGCACCCGATGCCCCAGCCGGTGCCCCCGGTAGTGCCGGTCGATCGTCTCCTCGTAGAGAACAAAGAACGGGTTGTCCTTGTACATCGCGATCTCTTCCAGGATGACGCCCTTCTCCGTGTTGAAGTCGTCATCCCGGAGCGCCGGCCGCATCATCTGCCCGAGCAGGTCCACCACCTCGCCCGCGCGCTCCGGGATCACATGCGCGTGGAAGCAGGTCATCTCGCTCGTCGTGTACGCGTTGTTCCGAGCCCCCATCGCGTCGAACCGCTGGTTCAGCGCGTCCGCCGTGATGCTCACCGTCCCCTTGAACATCATGTGCTCGAGGTAGTGGCTCACCCCCATCAGCTCGGGCGCCTCGTCCCGAGCCCCCGTCCGCACGAAGAACCCCGCCGCCGCGGAGTGCGCCGCCGCGTCCACCTCGCCCACCACGCGCAGCCCGTTCGGGAGCACCCGTTCCTTGTATTCGATCGGCATGCCGAGATCGTACGGGCTACCGCGTTCCCGCGCCGTCCACCACCCCGACCAGCGCCCGGCACACCGCCTCAGGGTCCTCCGCCCCGCACACGCACGAGCTCACCGCCAGCCCCCGCGCCCCCGCCAGCACCACCTCGCCCGCGTTCTCCGGGCAGATCCCGCCGATCGCCAGGTGCGGGAGCGTCGCCACCTCCCGGTCGTTCATGACCTCGCCGATCAGCGACGGCCCGCGCACCGACGGGTTCGCCTTGCTCGCCGTCGCGTACATCGCCCCCAGCCCGAGGTAGCTCGCCCCGTCCCGCACCGCCCGGAACGCCTCGCGCGGCGACGAGCAGCTCACGCCGACGATCAGCCCCGGCCCCGCGATCGCCCGCGCCTCGGCCGGGGTCAGATCGGCCTGCCCGAGGTGCACGGCCGGCGCGCCGGCGAGGAGCGCAACCTCGGGCCGATCGTTGATCACGACCGTCGCCTTCGTGCGCACAGCCGCGAGCAGCGCGCGCGCGCGATCGGTCACCGTGCGCACGGAAAGCTCTTTTTCGCGCAGCTGAATGCAGTCCGCCCCGCCCGCCACAGCCGCCTCGGCGACCTCCAACCAGGGCCGGCGGCACAGCGATTCGGTGATCAATACGCACAGTTTCCACTGCGGTGCCGTCGGCACCAGCGATTGCAGCACCCGCGCCCCCGCGTCGTACGCCCGGTACCGCGCCGCCTCGAACGCAACCCCCTCCCCGGCCGAGACTTTGGAGCACTCTTCCAGCACCCGCAGCGCCTCCCCAACCCGCCCGGCCGCCGCCGCCGCGACCGCCCGCAGGTCGGGCCGCACCCGCTCGCCCTCGGTCGAGACCTCGCGGCCCACATCCCCCTCGGCGTCCCGCTCGGCCAGCCCCAGGTCGGTCGGCAGCAGCGCCGAAACCCCCGCCGTGACCACATGCCGCAGGTTTTTCAGCTCCTCGGCCAGCCCGGCGTCGTTCAGGGTGAACCGCGCGACATCCTCCAGCACGCGCAGGCCCTCGCGGCAGCGGTTGGCGTTGGCGTCGATGAGCCGGGCGGTCGTTCGCACGCTGGGGGGACTCCGGGGGCGGGGGGGGTGGGGCAGGGGGCGGATTCGGGGTCTCGGGTGGTTCGGGGGGGTTGGGCCGGGCACAATAGGGCGATGTCGTTCCCGGGTGATCCCCCGCCAGAGCTTGTTGAGCCCTCGTCGCCGCCGGCGCCGCCGCTGCCGGGGGATGTGGTGGTGCGGCCCACGCTGGAGGACCTGCTGGACGAGGTGGCGGCGGATCTGTACACGCAGGCGAGCAACTGCGTGCGGGCGTTCGGGGACTTTCACCTGGCGATGTCGGGCGGGCGGGCGGCGCAGCGGCTGGCGATGCGGCTGATGACGGACCCGCAGTACCGCGAGCTGCCGTGGAAGCGGACGCACCTGTGGGTCACCAGCGAGGTCGCGGTGCCGGAGCAGGACGACCGGAGCACGATCGGGGCGGTGCGGGAGCTCCTGGGCGATCACGCGGGGATCCCGGCCCGGCAGGTGCACGCGATGCGGCCGCATCTGCCGGACGGGGCGGCGCGGTACGAGAAGGAACTGCTCGAGACGCTGGCGTGGCGGGAGAAGGGGCACGACCGGCTGGACTGCGTGGTGCTCGGGGTCGACGAGGGGGGGACGCTCGACGGGGTGCACGACGAGGGGCTGACGGACCGGGGGCTGGTGCAGCCGGCGCGGGTGGAGGGGGATGCGGCGCTGAGCCTGACGAGCAACCTCGTTCGGGCGAGCCGGCTGATCTGCGTCTTGGGCATCGGGGAGCACGGGGCGGCGGTGCGGCGGCTGGCGAAGACGGCGGCGCCGGAGTCGCTGCGGCCGCTTGCGGGCGTCCTGCGGTGGTATCTCGATCACGCGGCGTGTGTGAGCGGTGGGGGAACGAATGGCACGGGCGGGGCGAGGGGGGGCTGAGGATGTCGGTGCTGTCGATCGAGGCGAATGAGCGGGTGACCTTCGGCGTGCGGCACGAGGACGAGCACCTCGTCGTCGTGGACAAGCCGGCGGGCGTGGTGACGAACCCGGGCGTGGGGCACCAGCACGACACGCTGCTCAACGGGCTGTTTGCCCGGTACGGGGACCGGCTGCAGAACCTTGGCAAGGCCCGCGATTTCGGGCTGGTGCACCGGCTCGACCGGGACACGAGCGGGCTCGTGATCATCGCGCTCACGGCCGACGCGTACGACGGGCTGCGGGCCGAGTTCGAGACGCGGGCGGTGGGGAAGTACTACTGGGCGATCGTGCACAAGACGCCTCGGGAGACCGAGGGGGTGATCAAGCGGGCGATCATCGAGGAAGTGAAGCGGAAGGACAAGTACACCTCGGAGAAGCTGGCGCGGATCGACCGCGGCGGCAAGCCCGCGGTGACGGCGTACCGGACGCTGGAGTCGAACGAGCTGGGGGCGCTCCTCGAAGCGCGGCCCGTGACGGGGCGGCTGCACCAGGTGCGGGTGCACCTGGCGTCGGTGGGTGCGGGGCTGCTCGGGGATGCGGCGTACTCGCCGAAGCGGGTGGCGGGGGCGCACACGCGTGTGGCGCTGCACGCGCACCGGCTGGTGTTCGAGCATCCGGTGACGGAAGAGCAGCTCGATGTGCGGAGCGGGATGCCGAAGGACTTGCGGAAGGTTTTGGGGAGGCTTGGGCTGGGGGTGCCGGAGAAGTAGGGGGTGGGGGGGCGATGGGCAGTGGGGAATCGGGGAGGCGGCAAACGGCAAACGGCAAGCGGCAAGCGGGAGTCGGTGCGTGCGGTGGGCCGATAGGGGGTTGGGAGGTGGTTGCTATGAAGATTGCGGCGTTGACGGTGGTGGGTGTGATCGGTGGGGTGGCGGTCGGGCAGGGGGATGGGCTTGACGGGCGGGATCATGGGTGGGATTTCGTGACGATCGGGGCGTTGGGGAATGCGCCGTTCACGGGGACGGACATGTTCAACTACACCTACGGGCGTGGGGGGGTGGACTACGCGTATCGGATCGCGCGGCAGGAGATGCGGTCGGAGCAGCTCGCGGAGTTCTTCACGGCGATCGGTGAGTTGCAGGATGCGCTCTTTCTATTCGAGCCGGTGCACTGGGGCGGGGGGATCACGGGGCTCGGCGATTCGTGGACCTGGGATGTGATCCCGCCGGAGAACGGGCTCTTGCCGACGGGCGGGGTGTCGTGGGCGGCCGCGGCGTACTACTGCAACTGGCTGCACAACGGGCGGCCGGATGGGTTTGCGCAGGTGCAGACCGGGGCGTACGACATGCGGGCGTACACTCACTCGCTCGATGTGCTGGATTTGCCGCGTGAGCGTGAGCCGGGGGCGCGGTACTTCCTGCCGACGATGGATGAGTGGATGAAGGCGGTGCACTACGAACCGGACCGGTACGGGGCTGGCGCCGGCGGTTGGTGGGTGTACACGCACCGGAGCGATGTGACGCCGGCGGTGGGGTACCCGGACGAGGGCGGCGAGACCTCGGCCGGGATCGGGTGGGATCAGTCGACGGGTGTGCCTGATTTCGATGAGATCGAGGCGGCGTGGGACATCCCGGTGGGGGCGTACGCGGATGTGCTGACGCCCTGGGGGCTGGAGGATACGACGAGCGGGGGGAGCGAGTGGTTTGAGACGCTGGGGCGGTTTGGGGAGGAGCGGGAGCGGTCGTGGAGCGGAGCACGCGCTGGGTCGACGGTCACATCAACGATTGATGGCCGTTCTGCATGCCGGGTCGATAGCGTAAACGACAGCGGGCCGGGGCTGGTGGCGGAGGAGTTTTTGTCGTTTCGGCTCGCGTCGATACCTGTGAGTGTCGCGGACTTTGCGGAGCCATGGTGGGAGCTGACCTTCGCGGATGTGGCGGCGTTTGCGCGGGCGTTCGTGGCGGGGGATGGGCGGGCGGATCTGGCGGAGCCGTTTGGGGTGTTGGATGGGGCGGATGTGGTGGGGTTTGTCGCGGCGTTCTCGGAGTGATGTTGCTGAGTCGGGGGCGGCGCCCCCGCACCCCACCCACCCCCTTTAAGATGGATGCGTCGGGTGGGATGGGCGATTTCGGTGGGACGGGGATGGGTGGTGGTTTCGGCCCGACGCGCCGCTTTGCGGCGGGTGGGGGCGCCGGGGGGTGTTGCAGGGGCTGGGGCGGGGTGTGCTTGTGGTGGGTTAGGATCGGGCATGGCTCGGCGTCGTCCCGGTGATCAGGTGTTCCCGCCCGTGTGTTGTGAGTGTGGGTACGACCTGAGCGGGGCGGACGCGAGCCGGAAGCCGGTGGTGTGTCCGGAGTGTGCGGCGAAGAACCCGATCGTGGAGATCGAAGGCGAGAACTACAACTACCGGCGGTGGGGCGGTCCGACGGCGGCGCACGAGCATGCGGTGCGTCGGATTGCTGATCGCCTGAAGGCGGCTTTGCTGCTTGATTTTGAGTCGTGGGGGAGTTTCGGGTGCGGGGTCGCGATCGTCGCGTTCTGCGTTCTGTGCGCGGCGATCGTTGCGGTGGCGGTGCTTCCCGCGTTCTTGTAGGGGTGGCGGCGGTGTCTGAACTTGATCTAGCGGACGGCACTGGCGGGCGAGCCGGCAGTGGCACCGGTTGAGGACCCCCTCCGTCATCGCTTTGCGATGCCACCTCCCCCGTTGGTAACGGGGGAGGACTTAGGGATCGATGGCGTGCATGAGGGTGGCGGCGAGGCCGTCGGCTTGGAGGAGGGCTTGGTGGGTGAGGCGGAGGTGGGTTTGGTCGGATGTGGTGAGGCTTTGGGTGTCGAGGGTGTCGATGGCCTGGGCGAGGCGGTCGTGGGTGGCGGGGTCGATGGTGTTCGCGGCGGTGAGGAGGGCTTGGCGGTCGAGGCCTTCCCTGAGGCGGAGGCCGGTCATGATTTTCTCGGCGAGGGCGCGGCGGGGGTCGGGGGGTTCGTGGTCGGTGATGGGGGGGACGCCGGCGTTGTTGGTGGCGAGGTAGTCGGCGAGGTATGTCCTTAGGTTGGGGGTGTTCTTCCAGCGGTGGCCGGCGAGGTGGGCGGAGGCGCTGGGGCCGGCGGCGAGCCAGTCGTGCTGTCGCCAGTAGGCGAGGTTGTGTTGGCACTCGTGGCCGGGGGCGGCGAAGTTGGAGACTTCGTAGCGGTCGAGTCCGGCGGCGGTGGTTTTGGTGACGAGGAGTTCGAGCATGTCGATCTCGAGGTCTTCGTCGGTGGGGTTGAACTCGCCCTTGTGGAGGCGGGCGGTCATGGCGGTGGCGGGCTCGTAGGTGAGGTTGTAGGCGGAGAGGTGCGTCGTGCCGAGCGCGAGGCCGGTGTCGAGGTCGTGGGCCCAGTCTTCGAGGGTTTGGCCCGGGATCGCGAAGATGAGGTCGAGGGATTGGCGGGTGATGCCGGCGGCGCGGGCGAGGTCGATGGCCGCCCCGACCTTGGCGGGGTCGTGCCAGCGTTCGAGGGTTTTGAGGTGGGTTTGGTTGAAGGACTGGGCGCCGACGGAGATGCGGTTGACGCCTCCTGCGGCGAGGAGCTGGGCGAGTTCGGCGGTGATGGTTTCGGGGTTGGCCTCGACGGTGAACTCGGTGTCGGGGGTGATGTGGAAGAGGGTGTGGAGGGCGGCGAGGAGCTGTTGCCAGAGGTCGGGACGGAGGAGGGTGGGGGTGCCGCCGCCGACGAAGATGGTGTCAAGTTGGCCCCCGTTGGGGGCGAGGGCGGTGAGTTCTTCGATGAGTCGGGTGGTGAAGGGTGCCTGGCGGTCCTGGCGGTCGACGATGGAGTAGAAGTCGCAGTAGTGGCACTTGTGGAAGCAGAAGGGGATGTGGATGTAGAGGGAGCGGGCGTTTGGGGAGCGGGAGAGGGTGTGGAGGGGGTGAGAGGTGGGGGTGGTGGGGGCGGTGGGGGTGGTGTTTGGGTTGGGGGTTTCGTGGCGTTGCGTGAGGATGGGGAGGGATCTATCGTGTATCACGCTTAGGGTCCGGGGCCGAAGGGGCGTCACTGCCTGCGGGAAGGTCTCGACGCCTGGGCGGCACTTGTGCGGAAGGGTAGCCCCCGTGGATGTGGTACTGGTCCGGGTTCAGCAGGACGGTCGTTCGTCGAATGTGCCGTTGCGTCGGCCGCGGACGGTGGTGGGGCGTCAGACGGACTGCAACCTTCGGGTTCCGGCGGTGGATGTGTCGCGTCGGCATTGCGAGGTGACGCAGGAGGGGGACAGCCTCACGGTGCGTGATCTCGGGTCTCGGAACGGGACCTTTGTGAACGGGCAGAAGGTGGAGGGGTCGGTGCCGCTCGCGGCGGGGGATGTGCTGACGGTGGGGCCCTTGGTGTTCGTGGTGAGGGTGGATGGGGAGCCCGAGGTGGTGGACGCGGCGGAGATGCACCGCCGTGGGAAGCCGATGGAGAGCGATTCGTCGTCGGACGACGACGCGGATGAGCCGACGAAGGTGGGCCGCGTGGGTGCGGCACGCGCGGCGGGGGAGAGCCCGAAGACGGGCGGCGGGCTGATGGATGATGTGGGGCTGAGCTCGGACCCGGACGACAGCAGCGTCGTGGAGTTCGACTTTGACTTTGGGGATGATGACGACGAGGAGCAGCCGCCGCTTTGACGCGGGTTAGCCGGCTTTCTTGCCGGACTGGGGCTGGTCGGCCTGGGCGTCTTTTTCCTGCGGGATGCGGATGATGGTGGCGCAGGCCTTGCAGCGGACCGTCTTGCCGCGCGCGGTCTTGGGGACCGCGAGGATCTTGCGGCAGACCAGGTTCGGGCACATGATGCGGACGGTCATGGAATCCGACATGGTGCTCCGGCCGGGGTGGTTGGTTCCGGCACGCCTCCGGGGCGGACATCGGGTGTTGGGGGGTGGGACTTCCGGCGGGAGCGGGGTGCGGGGGTGGATGGGGCCGGTGAGGGGGGTGGGGGCACGGATGGGGGGGCTGGGGAAGTCCGAGAAGGTTCGGGGCTGGGGGCCTTGATGGCTTGGGTTTCGGGGTGGGGGTGCGGGGTGGGGGTGCGTATCGTCCGCGTCGGCAGAGGCCGGGCGTGCCCGGTGAAAGGGGAAGCGGCGTTGAGCGATGGGCGGCAAACGGCGGATTTCGCGCGTGGCGGGCGGTGCTCGGCGGTGGTGGGGCTGCAGTGGGGGGATGAGGGCAAGGGGAAGGTCGTGGACATGCTCGCGTCGGAGCATGACGCGGTGGTGCGGTTTAACGGGGGTGCGAACGCGGGTCACTCGGTGGTGGTGAAGGGTGAGCGGTTTGCGCTGCACCTGGTGCCGTCGGGGATTCTGCACCCGGGGACGCGGGCGGTCGTGGGGAACGGGGTGGTGGTGGACCCGTCGCGGCTTCTTGAGGAGCTGGAGGGGCTGTCGAAGCGTGGGGTCGATACCTCGGGGCTGGTGGTGTCGGACCGGGCGCATGTGGTGCTGCCGTATCACAAGGCCGAGGACGGGCTGCGGGAGGAGCTCCTGAAGGTGGGGCTGACGGGGCCGCGGGTGGGGGCGGGGACGAGCCAGGAGATCGGGACGACGCGGCGGGGGATCGGGCCGGCGTACGCGGACAAGGTGACGCGGGCGACGGGGGTGCGGGTGGGGGATTTGCTGCGGCCCGATGAGCTTCGGAAGAAGGTGGCGATCGCGTGCTCGATCAAGAACGCGCTGTTCCGCGGGCTGGCGGCGACGGCGGGGGTGCAGTGGGAGCCGTTCGACGCGGCGGCGATCACGGAGGAGGCGCTCGCGTGGGGCGAGGCGCTGAAGTCTCGGATCGTGGACACGACTTATCTGTTGCACGACATGCTGGGCGAGGGCAAGAGCGTGCTCTTCGAGGGGGCGAACGCGACGCTTCTCGATGTGGACCACGGGACCTACCCGTTCGTGACGAGCTCGAACGCGTCGGTGCTCGGGATCGGGCCCGGGACGGGTGTTCCGGGGCACCGGCTGAGCCGGGTCGTGGGGGTGATGAAGGCGTACTCGACGCGCGTCGGCGGGGGGCCGATGCCGACGGAGCTCTTTGACGCGGACGGGGAGCGGATCCGCGAGCGCGGGCGGGAGTACGGGACGACGACGGGGCGGCCGCGGCGGTGCGGTTGGCTTGACCTCGTGGCGGTTCGCTACTCGGCGATGGTGAATGGGGTGAGCGAGCTGGCGGTGATGCTGCTCGATGTGCTGGGCGGGTTCGAGACGCTGAAGGTGTGCACGGCGTACCGGATCGACGGGAAGGTGACGGACCGGTTCCCGCCGGACGCGGCGGACCTGGTGCGGGTGGAGCCGGTGTACGAGGAGGTTCCCGGGTTCCCGGCGGACATCGCGGAGAAGGCGACGGCGCGGGACGAACTGCCGGAGGGGGCGCGGGCGTACCTCTCGCTCATCGAGCGGGTGGTGGGCGTGCCCGTCAAGGTGGCGAGCGTGGGACCGGACCGGGCGCAGACGATCGTGGATTGATGGGTATGACGAAGGCCAGCGGCGTAACTGATGGGACGGGCGGGCTCGGCGCGGGCGTGCGGACGGGTTGGCCCACGATGGACGACCCGGCCGTGGCGGCGGCGATCGCGGATATCCGGCGGCGCGTGCCCGGGGCGGACCCTTTGCGGTACCTGCCCGATGTGCACCCCGAGCGGATTCCGCGGCATGTCGCGGTGATCATGGACGGGAACGGGCGTTGGGCGCGGGAGCGCGGGTTCCCCAGGAGTTTCGGGCATCGCAACGGGGTGCGGGCGGTGCGCGAGGTGGTCGAGGAGTGCGGGCGGCTCGGGGTGGAGGCGCTGACGCTGTACTCCTTCAGCAGCGAGAACTGGAAGCGGCCCAAGGACGAGATCGAGGCGCTGATGACGCTTTGCACGGCGTACGCGGAGGGCGAGCGCGATCGGCTCGTGCATGAGAATGTGCGGGTGCGGGTGATCGGCGAGCGGGAGGGGATGCCGGCGGAGGTGCTGGCGGCGCTCGATGGGCTGGTGGGGGCGACGGCGGGGTGCACGGGGAGCACGCTGTGCCTGGCGATCAACTACGGGAGCCGGGCGGAGATCGTGGCGGCGGCGCGGGCCCTTGCGCGGGACGCGGCGGCGGGGGTGATTGACCCCGAGTCGATCGATGAGCGGGCGTTCGCGGGGCGGCTGGCGACGGCGGGGCTGCCGGATCCTGATTTGCTGATCAGGACGGCGGGGGAGATGCGGCTGAGCAACTACCTGCTGTGGCAGGTGAGCTACGCGGAGCTGTATGTGACGGACACCTGCTGGCCCGATTTCGGGGCCGAGGCGTTCCGGGAGGCTGTGCGGGCGTATGCGGGGCGGGTGCGGCGGTTCGGGGGGCTGGAGAGCGACGAGGGCATGGACGGACCCGCGGGGAGCGAGGCTGGAGACGGGGTGTGCTGAAGCTGCGGCTGCCGTTCGGGATCGCGTTTGTCGCGCTGGTGTTCGGCGCTATGTGGCTGGACCAGTGGCTGGACGGGCTGGCGGCGCCGCGTTGGTGGCCTCGCCCGTTCCTTGATCAGGCGGCGACGCTTCCGCCGGCGCTGGTGCTGGTGCCGGTGCTGTTGTTGCTCGGGGTGATGGCGGCGCGGGAGCTGGGGCGGATCCTGCGTGAGAAAGGTGTGGCGGCATCGACGGTGCTGACCTGCGGGCTGGCGGTGGTGGGGCTGTTGCTGACGGCCGTGAGCCCGACCGGTGCGGACGCGTTCACGGGGGTGATGACGGCGCACACGGCGATGGGCCTGGTGCTTGTGGGGTCGCTGGCGTACTACGCGCGGAACAAGCAGGTGGAGGGGATGGTCGCGGCGGCGGGCGGGGCGTTGCTGGCGTACGCGTACATCGGGGTGCTGCTGGGGTTTTTGTGCGCGATCCGTCGCGAGCACACGGCGTGGGTGCTGCTGTGGGTTCTGCTGGTCACGAAGTCATGCGACATCGGGGCGTACACGACGGGGCGGACGATCGGCAAGCACAAGCTGGCGCCGTGGCTCAGCCCGGGCAAGACCTGGGAGGGGCTTTGGGGCGGGGTGGCGTTCAGCGCGGTGATCGGGGCGGTGGGGGTGTGGATCCTGAACGAGACGGACGGGTGGGGGGCCGGGATCGGGCCGGTGGGGCTGTGGTTCGGGGCGGTGTGCGGGGGTGTGTTCGCGTTCGTGGGGCAGTTCGGGGATTTGCTGGCGAGCCTGTTGAAGCGGGACGCGGGGCGGAAGGACATGGGGCACAGCTTGCCCGGGTTCGGGGGCGTCCTGGATGTGCTGGACTCGGTGCTGCTGGTGGCGCCGCTGGCGTTCTGGATCCTGGCGTGGCCCAGCTGAACAGGGGCTGGGTGGGGGGAGTGGGTGGAGGAGAAGTGGGACTGTTTCTGGACCGGGGTGTCCGCGGCGGGGCGGGAGTGGCTAGACTGCCTTTAGAAGAGGCCTGACCCGGCGTCGTGCATGGATCCGAGGCGGCGGCGGGCGCGGGACCACGGGGACTGTGCATGACCGTGACGGACCAGTTGCTTCGCGTCTTTCGGGTGGACCAGCAGATCAACGGGTTGCAGGCGCGACTCCGGGCCGCGGAGCGGTTCTACGGTGAGCAGGTGGGCCACCTGGAAACGATCAGCTCTCAGCGGACCACGATCGATCGACAGCTCAAGCAGATGACGGCCGAGGCGTCCGACGCCGAGGGCGAGGCGGCGCGCTTGAACGAGAAGATCGAGGGTCTGCGTGAGCGGATGAACGCGGCGAGCACGAACAAGGAATACAAGGCCCTGCTCACGGAGATGAACACCTACAAGGAGCAGAAGGCCGAGCACGAGGGCAAGGCGCTCGAGCTGATGGAAAAGGTCGACGCCCTGAAGGCCCGCAAGGGCGAGCTGGAGTCGGCCGCGGGGGAGCGGGAGAAGGTCAAGGGCGTGGCCCAGCAGGACCGCGAGCAGCGGGAGGCGGAGATCCGCGACAAGCTCAACGAGCTGAAGGCGGAGCGCGTGAAGCTGGTCGAGGGCGTGCCGAACGGGGTGATGGGGACCTACGAGGAGCTGGTCGAGCGGCTCGATGACGAGGCGATGGCGCCGATCGAGGTGCAGGACCGCAAACGCCACGAGTTCACCTGCGGGGCGTGCATGATGTCGCTGCCGGTGGAGACGATGTCGGCGCTGCTGAGCCACGGGGAGCTGACGCGGTGCGTCTCGTGCGGGTGCATCCTCTTCCTGGAAGAGACGACGCGGGAGTCGATGACGGCGACGAAGAAGTGAGCCGCCCCTGAGGGGCGGCGGGGGCGGTGGGGATCGGGGACCGGCCATCGGCCATCGGGGTTGAGGCTTAGAAGAGCTCGGAAGAAGCGTCTTCGCGCGAGACGGGCGGGCGGAGGCCCAGGTGGTCGGCGCTCGCCTGCGTCAGCATGCGGCCGCGGCGGGTGCGGGCGAGGAAGCCGATCTGCAGGAGGTAGGGCTCGACGACATCCTCGAGGGTGCCGGCGTCTTCATTCATGGTGGCGGCGACGGTCTCGAGGCCGACGGGGCCGCCGTCGTAGGTGGTGCCGATGGTCTTGAGGTAGCTGCGGTCGAGTTCGTCGAGGCCCAGGGCGTCGACGCCCTCGAGGGTGAGGGCGGCGTCGACGACCTTGGGGGTGATCCGGCCGTCGGCGCGGACATCGGCGTAGTCGCGGACGCGGCGGAGGAGGCGGTTGGCGATGCGGGGGGTGCCGCGGGCGCGGGTGGCGATGGCGCGGAGGGCGTCGTCGGCGCCGGCGGGTGTGGTGTCGATGTTCAGGAGGCCGGCGCTGCGGCGGAGGATCGCGAGCAGGTCGTTCTCGTCGTAGTAGCGCAGGTGGTGGGCGATGCCGAAGCGGGAGCGGAGGGGGGCGCTCAAGAGGCCGGCGCGGGTGGTGGCGCCGATGAGGGTGAAGGGCTTGAGCTTGATCTGGACGGTGCGGGCGTTGAGGCCGGTGTCGAGGGAGACATCGATGCGGAAGTCTTCCATCGCGGGGTAGATGAACTCCTCGACGGCGACCGGGAGGCGGTGGATCTCGTCGATGAAGAGAATGTCGCCCGGCTGCACGCGGGTGAGGGCGCTGACGAGGTCGGTGCCTCGGGCGAGGGCGGGGCCCGAGGTGACATGCAGGGCGGTGCCCATCTCGTTGGCGACGACATGGGCGAGGGTGGTCTTGCCGAGGCCCGGGGGGCCGTGGAGGAGAAGGTGCTCAAGCGGCTCCTCGCGGCGTTTGACGGCTTCGACGGCGATGGAGAGGCGCTCGAGGAGGTCGCGCTGGCCGACATAATCGCCCATGCGCTGGGGGCGCAGGGCGTGGGAGACCTCGCGCTCGACCGCGGCGGCGGGGGAATCGGGCGGGGGTGCGGCGGGAGAGATGAGGCGTTCGGTGGCCATCGGGGTGAGTGTAGTGGGTGGGGGAGTGGCAGAGTCGGGAAAGAGAAACGCCCCGCGTTGTGCGGGGCGTCGGGGGGTTGAGTTCTTGCTGAGTTGCTTTAGTTGGCGTTGGCCTGATCTTCGCCCTCTTCCGGGCCCGGGTCGCGGGGGAGGAGGGTGGGGGCGTTGGCGAGGCGGTAGGCGGTCATGGCGCTGTTGACGGCGGACTGGATCAGGTACTCCTCGATCGCGAGATCGATGCGGTCGTTCTGCGTGTGCCAGCCGTAGCGGTAGTCGGCGCGGCCGACCTCGTCCCAGAAGAAGCCCGGGATGCCGGCGCGGTTGAAGGGGGCGTGGTCGGAGCCGGAGTGGGTCTCGAGGTTGCGGCCGGTGTTGCGGATGTTGACATTCATGTAGCCGGCCATCTCGTCGTTGTCGGGGTCGTCGTCGCTCATGGCGGCGGCGTAGTCGATCTCGGAGAAGAAGAGGCCGTTGGTGGGTGCGGTGGCGGCGGCGAGGTACTCGACCATGTTGCTGGCGGCGGGGAGGCCGCCCTCGTAGTTGGTGCCGCCGTCGTCGACGAAGGTGGCGCTGATGCGGGCCTTCTCGGCGTCGCTCAGGTTCTCGACATACTTCCGCGAACCCCAGAGGCCCTGCTCCTCGCCCGTCCAGAGGATGAAGCGGATGGTGCGCTTGGGCTTGGCGTTGGCGGCCTTCAGGAGGCGGGCGGCCTCCATGGTGACGGCCGAGCCGGTGCCGTTATCGACGACGCCCTGGCTGCCCGGGCCGTCCCAGGAGTCGAGGTGGGCGGAGACGATGACGACCTCTTCGGGGAGCTCGGTGCCCGGGATCTCAGCGATGACATTGAACTGCGGGATCGGGCCCGGGGTGATCGAGTGGGGCAGGTCGACGCGGACGAGGACCTCCTGCTGGTCGGCGAGCAGGGAATTGATGTGGTCGTAGTCGGACCGGCGGACATTGATTTCGACATCGGTCGGGAGGTCGGCGGCCTCTGCTTCCATCCAGGCGGTGGTGCGGGTGGTCCAGACGCGCTCGTCGTTGGAGGTGGAGATGAAGCCCGCGGGGTCGCGCTCCAGGACATGGGCGAGGACCTGCTCGGGCGTCTCGAAGGCGGTCTCGGGCGTGTTGGCGAGCTCCTTGGCGGTCGCGCGGTCGCCCGACTCTGAGGAGGTGAGGCGGATCGGGTACTGCCCGTCGCCCGAGGAGCCCACGAGGGCGCCGTCGGTGTTGAGCGAGAGGTCGACGGTGCTCTTGCCCATGGGGTTGGGCCAGCCGAAGGAGAGGTTGACGCCCTGCTGCTCGACATCCTCGATGGGGCCGGCGTGGAACTGCTCGATGGAGAAGGTGCCCGAGGTGATGTTGCCGTCGGCGTCGCGCTGCAGGATGAGCGTGGTGGGCAGGGGGCTGCCGCGGTAGCTGAAGGAGCCGACCCAGGTGCTCTGCCCCTCGGGCATCGTGGGCTTCGGCGTGGGCCGTTCGGCGCCCTCGCCCTCGCCCTGGGCTTCGGCGATGACGGCGGGGTCGAAGGGGTCGAGCTCGCCCGTGCGGATGGCGTGGCGGGTCTCGGTGCGCTCGCGCATCTGGAAACCGACGGAGCGGACGCCGGCGCGGTCGCCGTAGATCGGCGGCACCAGGAGCCAGGCGCCGCGGAGCTCGTCGGCCCGGCGGTCGACCTCCTCGAGCGTCTCGGGCATGCGGATGACGGGTCCGGTGATGGGGCCGTCGGTGCCGCCCGTCCACGAGAGCGTCGTGAACTGCAGGGGCCGTTCAACAGTCATCTCGCCGCGACGGTTCTCGGCGACGATTTCGGCGACGGACTGGCCGCGATCGAACTGAGCGGCGATCTCGCCCCATCGTTCGCGGCGGGCGTTCTTGAGGCCCCAGCGCTCGAACTGCTCGACGGACCAGAGCTCGGCCTCGGTGAGGTTGGCCGAGCCGGTGAGGCGGGGGCCGATGTCAACGGCGTACTTCTCGAGATGGGCCATGACCTGCGAGTTGGCGGTGCCCTCCTCGTAGATGCGGACGAGGGTGGCCTCGTCGCCCATGTCGATGTCGGGGACGGGGGCTTTCTTGCCGTCGATGACGGCGTAGGCGGGGCCGCCGCGGATGGCGTCGAGCGAGGTAGAGCATCCGCCGGCGAGCAGGGCGAGGCCGAGGGCGAGCGAGGGAACGGCGAGGCGCGAGCAACGATTCGACATGGACAGACCTCCGTGCAGCATCATCGCGGCAGGGTAGCGAAATCGTGAGTGGTGGGGTGGTTTCGGACGGCCGTGGGGTCAATCAACGGGGAGACCCTTGGAACTCCAGAGGCGGAAGAGGCGGTCGAACTCGATGGGCTCCCAGATGAGGCCGGAGTCGAGGGTCGTGCGCACGGTCGCGCCGTCCGGGCGCACAACGGTCGTTTGCGCGCGCCCATCTTCAAAGGTTGTGCGGAGGGTCCAGCCCTCGGGGGAGCGTTCGAAGACCTCGGTCCGTTCAACGACGCCCTCGCGCTGGGAGTCGTAGGAGGCGAAGGTGAACTCGCCGGGCTCGCCTGCTTCGGCGAGGAGGCGGGGGAGGAGGATGGCCTCGACGCGGCTGAGGTAGCCCTCGACGCGGATGGAGGGGTTGACGGAGCGGCGGGCGGTGGTGCCCTGGGCGATGTTGACGGTGAGGTTGCGGCCCTCGCGGGCGCCGATCTCGGTCCAGGTGGTGGTGGGGCCGTCGCCGCGGACGGACATCTGGACGGCCCAGGTTTCGTCTCGGCGGGAGTGGTCGAGGAAGTAGATGGCCTTGGAGTCGATGCGTTGGCCGTTGTCGCCGAGGAGGCGGGCGTCGACGGTGACGATGGTGCCCTCGTCGTTGTCGGAGCGGGCCCAGCGATCCCTGGGCTTGCCGGCGACCTCCCCCCTGAAGCCGGGGCGAGCGGCGGTGCGGCGGTAGCCGACCTCTTCGGGGGCGGCGGCGCCGTCGGCGGGGCGGTAGAGGCGTTCGAAGTAGGGGTCGGCGGAGCGGATGACCTCGGCGAAGCGTTCGGGCGTGATGGAGGCGAGGAGGGCGGCGCCCTGGCGGCGTTCGATCTCGGAGGTGCGTTCGGCGGCTTCGGGGTTTCGGGCGAGGACGGAGGAGAGGACGGCCTCGAAGGTCTGGCGGGCGTCGGCGGCGCGGTCGGGGGAGGAGAGGAGGTCGATGAGGACGACGCGGTCGGGGGCGGGGATGAAGGCGGCGATGCCGCGCTCGATGATGGCGTCCTCTGCGCGGCCTCGGAGGCGGAGGTACAGGGGGCGGACGGGGCCTGCGGGGGAGGAGAGGCGGGGGCCGGGGCCGAGGAAAGCGCCCGCGGCGGTGGAGGGGCGGTCGCGGTCGGGGTTGAAGTCCCCTGGGTCGGGGAGGGCGAGGAGCTGGGCGGCGAGGCGGCGGGTGAACTCGTCGGCGGCGGGTGCGGGCTCGTTCTCGGGGAGGGGGCGGGCCTGGAGGACGATGGTGCCGAGGCCCTGCGGGAGGCGGACGGTGGTGACCTGCTGGGCGCCGAGTGTGCGGGACTCGAGGGCGGCGCCCTCGGGGACGCGGACGAAGACGCCGGCGGTGTCGAGGCGGACGGGCTCATCGGCGAGGCGGAGGGGGGCGGCGGCGGCGGGGAGGGCTATCAGGAGGAAGGAGAGGAGAGGGGCGAGGAACCGGTGGAAGAACCGGTAGGGGAGCTGGGGGGCTGTGGGCCCCAGATATTGGGCGTGCTTGGTCGTTTGGGGGTGTGCGGGCGCGGTGGAGCTGGGGATCGTGGGCATTTGGGTCAGGGTACGCGGTGGGGATGGGGGTCTGGTGGCGGGAATGATCAAGATGTTGCGGCGATGTGAAGGTCCTTTGATGCTGGCGGTTGACACTGGCTGGTTGGGCTCTACGCTTCCGGGCTCCACCGGAGACGGCTTCGTGGTCGCGTCGAGTGATCGAGGCGGGCGAACAGGTTCGGCGGAGCGAACAACTTTGATGATCGTTCCGGGTCCCTTGGAACAGTCTGAGGGATACCGGGTTGGCGAGCCGGCCGATGGCCGGAAGGGATCGGCACCCCTGACGCGTTACGGCGTGTCACCAGATCGGCGACGCATCGGGCATGAGCAACGGACCACGCATTCGGATTCGTATGGAGGCCTACGACCACATCGCGCTCGACGCGTCGGCGCGGGAGATCGTGGACCACGCGAAGCGTACGAACGCCCGGGTGAAGGGCCCTGTGCCCCTTCCGACGCGTATCGAGCGGTACACGGTGCTCCGTGGTCCGTTCATCGATAAGAAGAGCCGGGAGCAGTACGAGATCCGCACGCATAAGCGGATCATCGACATCCTGGAGCCGAACGCTCGGACGGTGGAGGCGCTGAACCGCCTCGTGGTCCCGGCGGGTGTGTTTGTGAAGATCAAGGCCTGAGAAGGGCTGGGGCGTAAGCAATGACCGCGATGCTCATGGGAACCAAGATCGGCATGACCCGCGTCTTCACGGACGGTGGTGTCAGTGTGCCGGTGACCGTCATCGAGCTGGGGCCCTGCGTTGTGACGCAGGTTCGGACGGCTGAGAAGGACGGGTACTCCGCGGTGCAGCTCGCCTACGGCGACATGAAGCCGCGGAACTCGACGATGCAGATGATCGGGCATGACGCGAAGGCCGGGGTGGGCCCGAAGCGTCATCACCGCGAGCTGCGTCTGAGCGAGGACGAGGCTTCGGCGTTCGAGGTTGGCCAGGAGCTGACCGTCGCGGCGTTCGAGGGCGTGAAGTTCGTCGATGTGGTGGGGCGGAGCAAGGGCAAGGGGTATGCGGGTGGCATGAAGCGGTGGGGCTTCAAGGGCCAGCTCGCGACCCACGGCGTGGAGCGGAAGCACCGTTCGCCGGGCTCGATCGGTGGTCACGCGTCGTGGCGTGGTGGTGCCGGCGGGCCGAAGAAGGGTAAGCGGATGTCGGGCCATCTTGGTGACGAGCGGGTGACCGTGCGGAGCCTCGATGTGATCCGGGTGGACGCGGAGCGGAACCTGCTGCTGGTCAAGGGGCCGGTGCCGGGGCCGAACAAGGGCTTCGTGATGGTTCGGACGGCGACGCGTCTGTACACGGGCAAGGCCGCGAAGGCGGCGGAGGCGGCCTCCTAATCGGGGGCCGTTTTGGTTGGGTCCCGAAGGCGGGGCCCTTGGGAATTGTCCGCGGGGAGCGCTTGCTGCTCGCGGGCCCGGCAGGTCGGGTGACCGAAACCGCCGGGGACGACATGGCATCGAGTCCGGGGCGTGTGACCCTGGACGATTGGACGGCCGAGTCGATCTCGAGCCGACCCGACCCGGGAGCGTTGCTCTCGGGGGACCCGCGAGCCTCCCTCGGGACAGGCCGCCGCGGGCGACACGGGCGGCCGAGTAGGCGAGGCGCCCGAGGCGGCCCGACACCGGGGCGGCTCGCGGCGAGAAGGCGTCAGGGCGGAGCAGACTGATGGATGTCCCCGTCTACACGATGGCCGGCGAGAGTGCCGGGAACATGACGATCGACGAAGCGCTCCTTGGCGGCGTGGTGAACCCCGCGCTGATCAAGCAGGCGTATGTCATGTACCACGCGAACCTTCGCCAGGGGTCGGCGCGCAGCCTGAACCGCGGCGAGGTGTCGGGCTCGACGAAGAAGCTGTACAAGCAGAAGGGCACGGGTCGTGCTCGTCACGGCTCGAAGCGTCCTCCGCAGTTCCGGGGTGGTGGCCATTGGAAGAGCTCGCGTCGCTCTCGCGAGGACTTCCGCCTGGACATGCCCAAGAAGATGCGGCGCAAGGCGAACCTGAACGCCTTCCTCGCGAAGCTCCTGGGCCATGAGGCCGAGGGTGGGGCGAAGGTGCAGGAGGTCAAGGTCATCGATTCGCTCGCGATGGGCAGCCCGAAGACCAAGGACTTCCAGGCATTCCTGGCGGCGATCGGCGTGGATGGGACGGCCCTGGTTGCTCTCTCGGGTGACCTGGAGAAGGCCGGGAACGCTCGCAAGAGTGCCCGCAATGTCGAGGGCGTCTCGCTGTGCCGGGCTGACCAGCTGACGGCGTTCGAGATGCTGAACCACCGGTACCTGGTGATCGAGAAGTCGGAGCTGGAGGCGTGGCTCAGCGGGCCTTGCGCCCAGTACGACAAGTCGGCAAAGGTCGAGCCGAAGGGTCGGGTGGAGTCGACGAAAGAGACGAAGCCGCGTCCGAAGCGCGGCCACTCCGTGAAGGCGGCTGCCTGGGCTGCGAAGAAGCAGGGCGCCGCGAGCGGCGGGGGGGAGGGCTAAGCCATGCCTGCGGAAGTGAACCCGATCTACATCCTGAAGAAGCCCGTGCTGACCGAGAAGAGCACGGAGGCGATGAACGAGTTCGGCCGGTACACCTTCGAGGTGGATCGCCGGGCGACGAAGACGGAGATCCGTGCGGCGGTCGAAGAGCTGTACGGCGTGCATGTCGAGGGCATCGAGACGCGGACCCTGAAGGGGAAGCTCAAGCGTCTGAAGTACGGGTATGTGCGTGAGAAGCAGCTGAAGACGGCGACGGTCCGGCTTCGCGATGGCGAGAGTATCGAGTTGTTCTAGTCGGGCCCGTCCGGGCCCGAGACGGGCCCCGCGTCGGTTGGTAGCTTTGGATTGATTAAGTCGGGATGCTGCGAGCGTCCCTTTGAAGTGAGACAGCGATATGCCGATTCGCGTCTACAAGCCCACCAGCGCCGGCCGGCGCAACGCCTCGGTGAATGTTCACGCCGAGGTGACGAAGGACCGCCCCGAGCGGTCGCTGCTTCGTCCGAAGCCCAAGAAGGGCGGCCGGAACCACAAGGGCGTGATCACTGTTCGCGGCCGCGGCGGCGGCGTGAAGCAGATGTACCGGTTGGTCGACTTCCGTCGGAAGGATCGCGACGGGATCGAGGGGACGGTCGTCGGTATCGAGTACGACCCGAACCGGACCTGCCACATCGCGCTGATTGAGTACGCGGACGGCGTGAAGCGGTACATCCTGTCGCCGGTGGGGCTGAAGGACGGGGCGAAGGTCTTGAGCTCGACGGAGTCGGCGATCGAGCCGAACCCGGGCAACACGATGCCGCTTCGGTTTATCCCGCTCGGCATGAGCGTGCACTGCGTGGAGCTGCAGCGGGGCAAGGGCGGTCAGATGTGCCGCTCGGCCGGCAGCTACGCCCGCCTGATGAACAAGGAGGGGGCGTACGCGACGCTGATGCTGCCTTCCGGTGAGATGCGGCGGGTGCTGCTGGATTGCCGGGCGACGGTGGGACAGGTCGGCAACACCGATCACCAGAACCGGCGGATCGGCAAGGCCGGTTTGAACCGTCTGCGTGGTCGTCGGCCGAAGACGCGTGGTGTGGCGATGAGCCACCACACGCACCCCCTGGGCGGTGGTGAGGGTCGGTCGAAGGGTGGTCGTGCCCCGGTGAGCAAGTCCGGCACGCTCGCGAAGGGCGGCGGGACGCGTGATCGGAAGAAGCCGAGCCAGAAGCTGATCATCCGTCGTCGTAAGAGCAAGCGTTACGGGCAGCTGAAGTGAGCGGGTCCTTTGTGGGAGCGAAGCGATGAGCCGTAGTCTGAAGAAGGGCCCGTTTGTTGATGAGAAGCTCTACCGGAAGGTGGAGAAGATGGAGGCGGACGGGCGCCGCGACCCCATCAAGACCTGGGCCCGCGGGTGCACGATCGTGCCGGAGTTCGTGGGGCACACTTTCCAGGTGCACAACGGGCGGGTGTTCAACGATGTGTTCGTGACCGAGGATATGGTCGGCCACAAGCTGGGTGAGTTCAGCAACACGCGGACCTTCCGCGGGCACACGAACAAGAAGGAAGGCCTGAAGCGCTGAGTCGCTTGGGCATGGGAGCCGAGTCGTGAAGCTTCGACCGCAAGAATTGAGCAGGCGCGCCGCCGAGGCCGGGCTGACGGTTGATCAGCTCGCCGAGGCCGTTGAGCGGACCGGTCTGACCGGGGCTCGCGCGGTGAGCGCGGTGAAGAACTGGCTCCAGGGCCGGGATCACCCGCGTTGCAAGAAGACGGACATGGAGCGTTTGGCGGGCGCCGTGGGCTGCGAGGTGAAGGACATCGCGCGGTTCGTGAGCCAGGTTCGTCATCACCGGGGGAGCCCTCGCAAGGCGAAGCTGGTGGTGGACCTGATCCGCGGGCGGCATGTGGATGATGCGAAGACGCAGCTGGAGTTCAGCCTGAAGCGGGCTTCGACGAACCTGCTGAAGGCCGTGGACGCGGCGGCGGCGGACGCGCAGGAGGCCGGGGCGGACTTGTCCCGCCTGGTGGTCGCGGAGGTGCGGGTTGACGGGGCTCCGCACATCAAGCGGTTCCAGCCGAAGGACCGCGGTCGTGCGCACCCGATTCTGAAGCGGACGAGTCACATCACGGTTGGTCTCGAGGAGCGGAACGGCCGCTAAGCGGCCGGGGAAGCGTGCTATGGGTCAGAAGACACAGCCATTCGGATTCAGGCTTGGTATCACCGAGGCGCACCGCTCTCGGTGGTACGCGCCGAAGGCTCTCTACGGTGAGCTCCTGGTCGAGGACCAGCGGATTCGTGAGTACCTCGATCGCCGGCTGAACCGGACGCCGCCGAACGCCGCGGTGTCGGACATCCACATCGAGCGGACGCGCGAGGAGCTGAAGATCATCATCCGCACGGCCCGCCCGGGCCTGGTCATCGGCCCGAAGGGCGCCGAGGTGGACCGGATGACCGAGGAGCTCCAGTACATGACGGGCCGGAAGGTGGCGATCTCGATCCACGAGATCAAGCAGCCGGACCTGGATGCGCAGCTCGTCGCGGAGAGCGTGGCGGAGCAGCTGAGCAAGCGGATGAGCTTCCGGCGTGTCGTGAAGATGCGTGCGGAGGGCGTGATGCAGGTGGGCGCGAAGGGCGTGAAGATCCAGATCTCGGGTCGTCTCGGCGGGGCCGAGATGAGCCGGACCCTGGATGTGCGTTTGGGCTCGCTTCCCCTGAGCACGCTGCAGGCGAACATCGACTACGGGTTCGCGGAGGCTCGGACGGCGTACGGCCAGATCGGGGTGAAGACCTGGATCTACAAGGGCGAGTACGGGTCCGAGGTTCGCGAGGACGAGGTGGCGAGTGATGCGGCGGGTGGTCGGGCGCGTGCCCGCGGGCGCCGCTGAGCGGGGTCACTTGGTCGGGATCACTCGTTGGATCACGAGTTGGATCATTGGACGGACGACGGGACGAGCGTTTACGCGAAACGGATCGAGGGCTTAGACGATGCCTCCTTACAAGACGCCCAAGCGAGTCAAGTTCCGCAAGGAGTTCCGTCGCGTGCGCGAGCGGAACGCGACGAAGGGCAACTATGTGGCCTTCGGCGACTACGGTCTTCAGGCTCTCGAGGGTTGCTGGCTCAAGAGCAACTGCATCGAGGCTGGTCGTATCGCGATCCAGCGCGTGCTGAAGCGTGAGGGCAAGATCTTCATCCGGGTGTTCCCGGACAAGCCGATCAGCAAGAAGCCCCTCGAGACCCGCATGGGTAAGGGCAAGGCGGATGTGGACTACTGGGCGGCGCGGGTTCGCGCGGGCACGGTGCTCTACGAGCTGGCGGGTGTGAGCGAGTCTCGGGCGAAGGAAGCCCTGGTTCGCGTGGCGATGAAGATGCCGGTGCGGTGCCGCTTCGTGACGCGGCGGACGACGGCCTGAGAGCTGAGGGGTAACGCGAATGACCGGCAGCGAAGTGCGGGCTTTGAAGGATGAGGAGCTGACGATCGAGCTGAAGCGGCTTCGGGAGAAGCTGTACACGCTCCGCGTTCAGCATGTGACGGACAAGGTCGAGGACACGAGCCAGTACGGCAAGATCCGCAAGGACATCGCCCGTCTCCTGACGGAGCAGACGGTGCGGCGGGGTGCGAAGGCGGGCGCCTGAGGCGCGAGCAAGCGAGCGGGCCGCCCGGGTTGGGCGGGCCGACCAGACGAGGACGATCGATGACCGACGGCGTCGAGAACAACCAGGCGGATGGGCAGACCGGTCAGACGAAGACCCGCATCGGCGTGGTTGAGTCGGACAAGCGGGACAAGAGCCGCAAGGTGGTCATCGCCTACCGGGCGAAGCACCCGAAGTACGGCAAGTACATCAGCCGGCGGACGGTGATCCATGTGCACGACGAGAACAACGAGTCGTCGCTGGGTGACAAGGTGGAGATCGCCGAGTGCAAGCCGATCAGCAAGACGAAGAGCTGGCGGCTGGTGCGGGTGATCGAGAAGGTTCGGGTCGTCTGAGCGGATGGTCTGGGTCGGATGTGACTGAGAGTTGACCTTCGCGTCCTGGCCCGTAAACGGCGGGACGCGTTGATTGGGGCCGAGCGATGCTTCAGCAAGAATCCAGGTGCGAGGTCGCGGACAACTCGGGGGCGAAGATCGCCTACATCATCCGCGTGTACGGCGGCTCGACGCGTTCGGGCGGCTTCACGCGGAAGACGGCGGGCGTCGGCGACCGGGTGCTCGTGAGCATCAAGAAGGCGCTGCCGGGTTCGGACATCAAGGCCGGCGACAAGTCGAAGGCCGTGATCGTGCGGACGGGCAAGGAGACGCGTCGCAAGGACGGGTCGTATGTGGCCTTCGACAGCTCGGCGGTGGTGCTGATCAACGACGAGGGCAACCCCAAGGGCACGCGTATCTTCGGGCCTGTGGCCCGCGAGCTGCGCGAGCGGAACTACATGAAGATCGTGTCGCTGGCTTCGGAGGTGGTGTGATGGCTCGGCATGTGAAGCGCGGCGATACGGTGATGATCACCGCCGGGGACCACAAGGGGAAGACCGGGGAGATCCTCCGCGTCGACACCAAGAAGGACCGGGTGATCGTGAAGGGTGTGAACCTGCGGACGAAGCACCTGCGCCCGACGCGGCTGAACCCGCAGGGCGGTGTGATCACCCGCGAGGGTCCGATCCACATCAGCAATGTGAGCCCCGTCGTGGACGGGAAGCCGACCCGGGTCCGCTTCGAGCGGAAGGGCAACGGTCAGAAGGTCCGCGTCGCGGCGCGGGGCGGCAAGGAACTCGGGGCGGTCAGCGCCCCGAAGGGGTGAGCGGGAACCGGTTGATCGACGATCGGGGCTCGTCCCCGTCGGCAGCGTGTGAGGCCTGAGCGATGGCGAAGGACAAGAAGAAGAAGGTCGACAACCCGGAGGCGGCGGCCGAGGCCATGGTGGCCCAGAAGCCCCGCATGCAGACGGCGTATGACGAGGTCATCCGCCCGAAGCTTGCCGAGCAGTTCGGCGTGACGAACCGGATGGCGCAGCCGCGCCTCGAGAAGATCGTCATCAATGTGAACATGGGCCGTCACCTCGACGGGACGAAGATCCCGGCGAATGTGAAGGGGCAGGTGCTCGCGACGCTCGAGAAGATCAGCGGCCAGAAGCCGGTGATGATCGCGGCGAAGAAGAGCGTCTCGAACTTCAAGGTCCGCGAGGGGTACGAGACGGCGGCGATGGTGACGCTTCGCCGGGAGCGGATGTGGTTCTTCCTGGACCGGATGATCAACCTGGTCACGCCGCGTATCAAGGACTTCCGCGGTCTGCCGGACAAGGCGTTCGATCGGCAGGGGAACTACTCGTTCGGGCTGACCGAGCAGGGCGTGTTCCCGGAGATCGACATGGCTTCGGCGACCTTCACGCACGGTATGAACATCAACCTCGGGTTCAGCAACTCGACTCCTGCGATGAGCAAGTTCGTGCTGGACGAGATGGGTTTCCCGTTCCGCAAGCCGGAGCAGAAGCGGGCTCGGGCGACGAGCTGACGGGGTTAGCGACAGGAACTTGACCCGCCGGTGGTTCGGCGGTTCGGAAGGGACGGCGGATGGCGACGAAAGCCCAGGTGGCCAAGAGCAGGAAGACGCCGAAGTACTCGACGCGGATCGTGCGTCGGTGCGAGCTGACGGGGCGTGCCCGTGGTGTGTACCGCAAGTTCCGGATCAGCCGGATCATGATGCGGAAGCTGGCGCTCGAGGGGAAGATCCCGGGCATGCGCAAGGCGTCCTGGTAAGGACCGGAGGAGCGACGACTCATGGCGATCAACGATCCCATTGCTGACATGCTCACCCGGCTCCGCAACGCCTCGCGGAACAAGGCCAAGCATGTCGTGTGCATGAACAACAAGGTGTGCCGGGGCATCGCGGAGGTTCTCCGCGACGAGGGGTACATCAAGGATTTCGAGGTGCTCGAGGAGCCGGGGAAGAGCGGGAAGCTCAACATCCACCTCAAGTACGGCCCTCGCGGCGAGCACCTGATCCACGAGCTGAAGCGAGAGAGCAAGGTCGGGCGGCGTGTGTACACGAAGATGCGGGACATCCCGCGTCCGCTGCAGGGCCTTGGTATCGCGATCGTCTCGACGAGCCGCGGCGTGATGAGCGACCGCAAGGCCCGCGAGGAGAAGGTCGGCGGCGAGCTGCTCTGCACGGTGCTGTAAGAGCGTTTGCCCGAGTAGAAACGATTCGGGGCGGCGTTCGCCCCGGGCCAATGGAATCCCCGCCCCGGCGAGCCGCCGGGAGTCGGAAGACGAGGACAGGCCATGTCGCGTATCGGTAAGAAGCCCGTGACGGTTCCCAGCGGCGTGAAGGTGAGCGTCGCGGACCGGCTGATCAAGGTCGAGGGCCCGAAGGGCACGCTGAGCTTCACGCATCGCCCGGAGGTGGCGGTCGCGGTGGAAAACGGCGAGGTCTCGGTGACCGTGGACGACAAGATCGCGGGTGACCGGAAGATCCGGGCGCTGTGGGGCACGACCCGGGCGCTGGTCGCGAACATGATCGAGGGCGTGACCAAGGGGTACGAGAAGAAGCTTCAGGTCGTGGGCGTGGGCTGGACGGCGGCGGTGCAGGGGCAGATCCTGCGGCTGAATGTCGGCTTCGCGAACCCGATCATGGCGCCGATCCCGACCGGGGTGAGCGTGGCGGTCGAGAAGGACATCGTGACGATCAGCGGCGCGGACAAGCAGGCGGTGGGGCAGTTTGCCGCGTCCGTGCGTGCCCGCCGGAAGCCCGAGCCTTACAACGGCAAGGGCGTGCGGTACGCCGACGAGGTGATCCGCAAGAAGGAAGGCAAGCAGTTCGGCAAGTGATCCCGGTGGATCGGCCGGCCCGGACGCATCCGGGTGGTCGGCATGGAAGGCAAGCGACGATGGACAAGCAACGAGTCAAGGCAAAGCGTCGTGTGCGTCGGCGGATCGGGATCCGCAAGCGGGCGATCGGCACCCCCGAGAAGCCCCGCCTGTGCGTGTATCGCTCGCTGAACCACATCTACGCCCAGGTGGTGGACGACATGGCGGGCGTGACGCTCGCGGCTGCGTCGACCCGGGACAAGGACGCGGCGGGCGACGGGACTGGCAACGCGGCCGCGGCCGCGGGCGTCGGTGCCCGGCTCGCGGAGCGGGCGAAGGCGAAGGGCGTCGAGGCGGTCGTGTTCGACCGCGGGGGCTTCAAGTACCACGGGCGTGTGAAGGCGCTCGCGGACGCGGCCCGTGAGGGCGGACTGAAGTTCTGAGGTAGGTCGAACGGAACCACGGACAGCGCCCGGCAGCGGGCGAACCGAAGCGGAAGCGTGTACCCATGGCGGAAATGCTCGACGAGGCAACGAGTCTCGAATCCCAGACGGTCAACATCTACCGCACCAGCGCCACGGTGAAGGGCGGTCGGCGGTTCAGCTTCGGCGCGCTCGTCGTCGTTGGCGACAAGCGCGGGAAGGTTGGGTACGGGTACGCGAAGAGCAAGGAAGTGCCCCTCGCGATCGAGAAGGCGCAGAAGGTCGCCCGTCGCAACATGATCAGCCTTCCCCGGATCGGCACCACGGTGCCGCACGAGGTGGAGGGTCGGTTCAGCGCGAGCAAGGTGCGGCTGATCCCGGCTTCGCCCGGTACGGGCGTCGTCGCGGGGGCCACGGTCCGCGCGGTGCTGGAGATGGCGGGCGTGACCGACTGCCTGACCAAGTGCTACGGCTCGACGAACAAGCTCAATGTGATCAAGGCGATCTTCGAGGGCGTCGGGCAGCTCCGCATGCGTGAGGACATCGCCGAGCTCCGCGGGGTCGAGATCAGCACGACCGACATCGAGGAGCGTGTGGAGCGCGGGCAGCGGTTCATGCCCAAGACCACGGGCGAGAAGATGCGTGGCCCGACGAACACGATCGGCCAGGACCGGCGCGGCGGTCGCGGCGGACGCGGCGGCGGCGGCCGGGGTGGCCGCGGCGGGCCGGGTCGCGGTCGCGACGGCGGCGGCGGCGGAGGTGGTGGGGGCGGGGATGTGTCCGGGCAACAGGCCTCGGGCGAGAACAAGCCGGCCGGCGATGGGCCGAGCGCGAGCGGCAGCTAACAATTGACCTCGGGCGGGCGTCTCGACGCGGGCCCGGGTGTGCGAACGGACGAGCAAGGATTCAGCGCCATGATGATCCACGACATCACCGCATTGGCCGGCAAGTACAAGGACCGCAAGCGCATCGGTCGCGGCCAGGGCTCGGGCACGGGCAAGCAGGCCGGCCGGGGTCACAAGGGCGCCGGCTCGCGGAGCGGCTACAGCCGCCGCATCCAGTTCGAGGGTGGCCAGATGCCCTACTTCCGGCGCATGCCGAAGTTCGGCTTCTCGAACAGCGCGTTCACGCAGCACTTCTGGACGATCAACCTCCGCGACCTGCTGCAGTCCGACGCGTTCAAGTCGGGCGGGAAGGTCACGCCGGAGGCGCTGGTCGCCGCCGGTCTGGTCCGCGACGACAGCCGCGACATCAAGGTGCTCGGCTCCTTGCCCGAGGGGCAGGACAGCCTCTCGGTCAAGTACGAGATCGAGGTGCACCGGGTGACCGACTCGGTCCGCCGGCTCGTCGAGGGCGCGGGCGGCAAGGTCAACGAGCTCGGCACGCGGCGTGACCGCGTCCGCGGCGTTGACCGCAATGCCGAGGACCGGGCCCCGAAGAACCAGACCAAGAAGGCCAAGCGGCGTGCGTTCCAGCAGAAGAAGGCCGACGCGGCCGCACGCGGCGAGGTTCTCAAGAAGAACTGACCGCGTCGGCTCTCCCGCGGCGGGGTCGACGCCGGCCCCGCGGTGGCCGGCCTGTGACCAGACCCCACACCCCCGGGGAGTTCCCGCGGCATGAATGTCTTCCAGACCATCGTCAATGTGTTCAAGGTCGACGAGCTTCGCAACAAGCTCCTGTTCACCCTGGGCATGCTCGCGGTCTATCGCATCGGCTTCTGGATCCCGCTCCCGGGCGTGAACCAGGGCGTGCTGCGCGAGTTCTTCGAGCGGGCCTCGGCCGAGGGCAACGCGGCGGGTCGCGTCGCGTCGTTTGTCTCGATCTTCTCGGGCGGTGCGTTCGGGCAGTCGACGATCTTCGGCCTGGGCATCATGCCGTACATCTCGGCGGCGATCATCTTCCAGCTTCTGGGCGGGGTGTGGGAGCCCCTGAAGCGGCTCAAGGAAGAAGGACCGACTGGTCAGCAGAAGATCCAGGAGTACACGCGGTACGCCACGATCGGGCTCTGCCTGATCCAGGCGATCGGCTGGCTCGCGTTCATCCGCGGGCAGGGCATGGTCTACCCCGAGTGGGCGAACAACCCGCTGTGGTGGGTGATGGGCGTCACGGCCCTGACCGCCGGCACGACCTTCCTGATGTGGCTCGGCGAGCAGATCGACCGCTTCGGCATCGGCAACGGCGTCAGCCTGATCATCATGGCGGGCATCCTGACCGGCATGCCGGGTGCGGTGATGACGGTCTACGGGCAGTTCGAGCCGGGCGACCCGACGAAGATCGGCTGGCTGGGCCTCGCGATGCTGCTGGGCGGCTTCCTCTTGGTCGTCGCGGGCTGCGTGGTGATGACCGTCGCGCAGCGGCGCATCCCGGTGCAGCAGGCCAAGCACACGCGCGGTCGCCGCGTCTTCGGCGGGCAGCGCAGCTACCTGCCTCTGCGGGTGAACCACGGCGGCGTGATGCCGATCATCTTCGCCAGCTCGCTCATGATCTTCCCGAGCGTGATCTTCGGAGCGCTGCACGACCAGGCCCGGAACGCGTCGCTCGTTGGGGATGACGCCGTCGCCGGCGGGTGGTGGTTCAACGCGACCCAGTGGCTCAGCAACAACTTCATGATGGGTGAGTTCCCCTACAACCTGCTGTACATCGGCATGGTGTTCTTCTTCAGCTACTTCTGGATCACCGTGCAGTTCAACCCCGAGGAGATGAGCAAGCAGCTCCGCGACCACGGCTCGTTCATCCCGGGCCTGCGTCCGGGCCCGCGAACGGCCGAGTACCTCGAGACGGTGATGGAGCGCATCACCTTCGTCGGAGCGGCGTTCCTGTCGATCATCGCCGTCATGCCGATGGTGGTGAACCGCAGCCTGAACATCGACTTCGTCGTGACGCAGTTCCTCGGCGGCACGGGCCTGCTCATCGTGGTGTCCGTCGCGCTCGACTTCCTACAACGCGTCGAGGCCAACCTGCTCATGAGGAACTACGCCGGCTTCCTGGGCGGCTCCGACGAGATGGGCAAGGCGCCTCGCTCGCGCGGCTGAGCGCCGGAACGGGGAAGCGCCCCCCTTGCCCGTACGGATCTACACCGCCGCCGAGGTGGACGGGATCGCCGCGGCGGGCTCGCTCGTCGCCGACGCCCTGGCCTCCATCAGCCACACGCTGCGGCCCGGCGAGACGACGCGCGAGGTGGCCGAGCGCACGGGGGCGTTCGTCCGCGAGCGAGGTGGGCGGCCAGCGTTCCACGGGCACCGCGACGGAGCCGGTCCGCCGTTCCCCGGTCGTGCGTGCGTGTGCGTGAATGAAGAGGCGGCCAACGCGGTGCCGAGCGACCGATTGCTCCGCGAAGGCGACCTCGTGACCCTCGACCTCGGCATCGAGCTGGATGGCTGGTTCGCGGACGCGGCGACGACGGCGGTGGTGGGGGGACGAGACGCTTTTGAGGCTGGGCGTCTCTCCGCCGCAGGCCGCGAGATACTTCGATCGGCGGTCCACGCGATCGGGCCCGGGCGGGCGTGGTCCGAGGTGGCGGCGGCGGCCCGCGACGCGGCGAGGCGGGCCGGCGTGTCGCTCGTCCCGGGGTTGGACGGCCACGGGATCGGCCGGGCGCTGCACGAGATGCCGGCATGCCCGCTCGTGCCCGGGAGTGGCTTTCGGGATTTCGTGCTCTGGGCCGGCATGGTGCTGGCGATCGAGCCCGTGGTTGCTGACCGGGGTGAACCGCTCGACCTTGTCGGCCTCGACGACGGGTGGACGCTGGTGACCCGGACCGGGGCCCCGGTCGCGGGGGAGGAGCGGACGGTGGTTGTGACCACGGCCGGGCACCGCGTGCTGACCCCGATAGGAGTATGATCGGTGGTGTTTCCGAGCGATTCACGAAATGGCTGGGGCTTGCCTGATGACGGGGAGCGCCGGGCGGTCTAGGCTTCTCCCCGCGCCGGAGGCTGTGCGCCGCCGTGCGGGATGTCGTATCGAGATCAAACCACGAGCAGCCGCCCGAGGGGCGGGGCGGGTGTGCGATGAAGGTCAAGGCAAGCGTCAAGCGGATCTGCAACCAGTGCCAGGTCATCCGCCGCAAGGGCAAGGTGCGGGTGATTTGCAAGGCCGATCCGAAGCACAAGCAGGTGCAGGGGTAACCGATGCCGCGTATTGCAGGTGTTGATGTTCCGGACCGCAAGAAGATCCTCTATGCACTGCAGTATGTGCACGGGATCGGTCCGAAGTTCGCGGGCGACATTCTGGCCGAGGCCCAGATCGATCCGGATATCCGGGCGAACGAGGTCACCGAGCAGCAGATCGCGATGATCAACTCGATCATCGACTCGAACTTTTTGGTCGAGGGTGCGCTGCGTCGGCAGGTGGCTCAGAACATCCAGCGGCTGCGGGATATCCGCAGCTACCGGGGTGACCGCCACCGCTCGGGTCTGCCGACGCGCGGCCAGCGCACGCGGTGCAACGCCCGCACGCGCAAGGGTCGCAAGAAGACGGTCGCCGGCAAGAAGGGCGTGAAGGGCTAAAGGCTTGTCCGCTACGGGCCCTTCGCCCGAGCCTGGACCGGAGCATCGATTCTCATGGCCAAGCAGAAGCAGAAGAAGGTTCGCAAGGGTGTGGTCCGCGGGATCGCGCACATCAAGGCGACGCACAACAACACCATCGTCACCATCACCGACACCTCTGGCGAGACGCTCGCTTGGGACTCGGCCGGCACGATCGGCTTCAAGGGCGCCCGCAAGTCGACGCCCTTCGCCGCGACCCGCGCCGGGGAGCAGGTGGGCCAGAAGGTCCGCAAGATGGGGATGAGCGAGGTCGAGGTCAAGGTCACCGGCACCGGCGCGGGCCGCGAGTCGGCCGTGCAGGGGCTCGTCTCCACCGGCATCCGCGTGACCGCGGTCGAGGACCACACCCCGGTGCCGCATAACGGCTGCCGGCCCAGGAAGAAGCGCCGCGTGTGACCCTCGGGTCGCCCGCTGGGCAATGAATCGGAAGTGGCGTCGCCGATGCGGCGCCCGGCCCGAACGGCAAGAAGGGACGCACGCCCGGCAGCGGGGCGGGCGGACCCGTGAGCCGGGCGGGTGACAGGCTCGATCCAAGGCCTCCGCTGCACACCGGCAGGATGCCGGAAGGACTCTGACCATGATGCGTGTTCGCTGGCGCGGGCTTGAGCTCCCCTCGAAGGTCACCGCCGATCCCAAGTTCCGCTCGGATGTGTACGGCCGCTTCGCGATCGAGCCGTTCGAGCGCGGCTTCGGCACCACCGTTGGCAACAGCCTGCGGCGGGTGCTGCTCAGCTCGCTCGAGGGCGCGGCCGTCACCGGCGTGAAGATCAAGGGCGCCGAGCACGAGTTCACAAGCCTGCCGGGCGTTCTCGAGGATGTCACCGACATCATCCTGAACATCAAGAGCCTGGTCGTGAAGCTCGAGGGCGATGAGCCCAAGACCATGAAGCTCGCGGCCCAGGGCCCGGGCGAGGTGACCGCCGACCTCATCGAGGCCGACACCGCGATCACGATCGTGAACAAGGACCTGGTCATCGCGACGCTGACCGACGAGGTCGCGTTCGAGATGGAGCTGCATGTCGGCAAGGGCCGCGGCTATGTGCCCGCCAGCGAGCAGTACAACGACCAGGACGAGCAGGAGGTCGGGCTGATCCCGCTCGACGCGATCTACTCGCCCGTGCAGCGCGTCCGCTACGCCGTCGAGGACACCCGCGTCGGCCAGCGCACGAACTACGACAAGCTGGTCATGGAGGTCTGGACCGACGGCACCGTGACGCCCGAGATGGCGCTCGTCGAGGCCGCGAAGATCTTCCGCAAGCACCTGAACCCCTTCGTCCAGTACTTCGAGCTCGGCAACGAGCGCGTCTCCGACGAGGCCGCCGCCGCCGCCGGGGTGGACGAGGAACTGATCCGCAAGCTGAACATGCCGGTGAGCGAGCTCGACCTCTCGGTCCGTGCGAGCAACTGCCTGGAATCAGCGAGGATCGACACCGTCGCTCAGCTCGTGACGCAGAGCGACCAGGAACTCCTCAAGCTCCGCAGCTTCGGCCGCACGAGCCTGCGGGAAGTGAAGCGCAAGCTTCAGGACATGGAACTCGACCTCGGCATGGAACTGCCCGAGGGATACCAGATGGCCCGGGCCGACTGAGCGCCCTTCGTTTCGGAGAATCGTCATGCGTCACCGCAAGGCAGGATTCAAGCTCGGGCGAACCTCGTCCCACCGGCAGGCGATGCTGCGCAACATGGCCGCGTCCCTATTCGAGCACGGCCAGATCACGACGACGCTGCCCAAGGCCAAGGCCCTGCAGCCGTTCGTCGAGAAGATCGTGACCAAGGCCAAGAAGGGCGACCTGCACTCCCGCCGGCAGGTGGTCTCGATGCTGGGCGGCGACCGCCGGGCCTTCGCCTGGTCGCACATCCCGAAGAACGCCACCGACGAGGAGCGCGAGGCGGTCGACCGCCTCCGCGAGCGCGCCGGGCAGTTCTTCGATGTTCCCCCCGCCGATCAGGTTGAGCGCAACCGCTACGGCGAGCTGCGCAAGGCCCCGAAGCTCGTCCGCCACATCTTCGAGAATGTGGCCCCGCGCTTCGATGACCGCAACGGCGGCTACACCCGCATCATCAAGCTGGGCCGTCACCGCCTGGGCGACGCCGGCGAGATCGTGGTGATGCAGTTCGTCGGCGCCGAGGAAGGCCCGGAGATCGGTGGCCGCCCGTCAGGCCGTCGCCGCCAGGCCGACAAGCGGACCGCGTTTGCCGCCAAGCTCCGCAAGGAGTTCGCGGCGTCTGGCAAGCCCGCCGCTGAGGAAGCCCCGGCCGAGCCGGCCCCGTCCGAGGCAACGAACGACGAGTCCAGCGAGAGCTGATTCGCCTATCGATACGACCACACCCAGGGGCACGCCGACCACGGCGTGCCCCTGTTCGTTTTCCAAGCCCGGGCATCGCCTCTACCATGCCCCCATGCTCGACGACCTCGCGACGCTCGAATCGACCGCCCTCGGCGAACTGAACGCCGCCGCCGACGCCGCCGCGCTTGAAGCGTGGCGTGTCGCCTACCTGGGCTCCAAGGGCAAGCTCAAGGCCCTGATGCCTCTGATGAAGGATGTGCCCAAGGACCAGAAGGCCGAGGTCGGCAAGCGGCTCAACGAGGTGAAATTCGCCCTCGAAGCCGGCTTCGAGTCCCGCCAGCTGGCCCTCGGCGGCTCGTCTGCCTCACCCAGCGGGCCCATGCTCGACATCACCGAGCCCGGCCAGCTCCAGTCCGCGCGTCTCGGCCGCCGCCACATCATCAGCCGCGTGATCGATGAGCTGACCGAGGTCTTCGGCCGCATGGGCTTCGAGGTCGCCGAGGGCCCCGAGCTTGAGGACGACGAGCACAATTTCGTCAAGCTCAACATCCCCGCCGAGCACCCCGCCCGCGACCCGATCGACAACTTCTATGTCGACAACCCCGCGACCGCCCACGCCCCGCGCATGCTCCGCAGCCAGACCTCGACCGTGCAGATCCGCACGATGGAGGACGCCGTCGCGAAGGGGTGGGGGCCCCCGATCAAGGTCATCTCCCCCGGTCGCGTGTACCGCCCCGACACCGTTGATGCCACGCACAGCTTCATGTTCCACCAGATCGAAGGACTGTACATCGACCGTGGCGTCTCGATGATCGACCTGAAGACCACACTGCTCAGCTTTGCCCGCGCCTACTTCGGCGAGGACGCCGACATTCGCCTCCGCCCCAGCTTCTTCCCCTTCACCGAGCCCTCGGCCGAGCTCGACATGAAGATCGCGCTGAAGCCCGACGAGCCCGCGGGCTGGGTCGAACTGGGCGGGTGCGGGATGGTCGACCCCGCGGTCCTCGACGCCTGCGGCATCGACCCGGAAGTCTGGACCGGGTATGCCTTTGGCTTCGGCATCGAGCGGATCGCGATGGGACGCTACCGCATCCCCGATATCCGCATGCTCTTCGAGAACGATGTGCGATTCCTCGCCCAGCTCTGAGAGAAGCGACTCCGAAAGAAGCCTCGACCCAGCCCGCGGATCGCGGGCGTTCGGTTACCGCCGACGGCGCAGCCCGAGGGCAGCCAGGCCAAGCAGCGACGCGGTCGCCGGCGTGGGGATCACCGACAGGTTGACATTGTCGAGCGCCGCCGAGTCCAGCCCGTTGGTGTACTCGCCGCGGATGTACAGGCCCTCAAGGTTCGCGAGCACGCCATCGATGTCCGCCTGGCTCACCGAGTTGCCGGAGAGCGAGCCGTTCACCAGGCTGTCCACGGTCTGCCAGTCGCCCTCGGTGAAGTCGACGCTCCAGCTCGTCCAGCCGTCGATCGTCGGCTGCACGCCGAACTCGATGCCGATCTGCATCCCGTTGCCCTCGAGCATCACATCGGCGCCATCCAGCGACACCTGGTTGCCGGTCACGCCGAGGATGTCGTAGCTCACCGACTCCGCGAGCGACTGGTCGCCCAGGAAATCGTCCGACGCCGAGAAGAACCAGGTCGTGCCCGAGACATCGTCGTCGGTGCCCTGCATCGAGCCGGGCGGCTGCCCGATCGCGTCCTCCCAGGTCACCTCCATCGCGTCGCCGATGGTGGTCCATCCTTCAAGGTCATTGTCAAAGGTCGCGGTCACATCGCCCGCAGCCGTGCCGGCGACCGAGCCGGCCATCAGTGTCATCCAGATCTTCATGTTCATGGGGATCTCCTCTCGAGATAAGTGATCTGTCCTCCCCAACACTGAACGCCGACGGCTAACCGTGCCAGTCGCCTGCCTCTTTGTCGATAAACCCGTCGGAAGCCCGCAGCGCCACTCGGTAGCGAACGGCGCGACGGGGGTTGCTTCGTGAGCCGCAACTCACAAAAGCGTCGCGCGGTTCCCACGAAGCGGGTAACGAAAAACCTCCGCCGCGATGCGACGGAGGTTTGATTTCAGGTCGGCCGGGAACTCTCAAGCGATCAGCGGCGGCGGCGAAGGCCGGCCGCACCGATCGCGAGCAGCGGAAGCGCCGCGGGGGCCGGCACGAGCAGCACATTGTCGAGGGCCGCCGCGTCCGAGCCGTTGGTGTACTCGCCGCGGATGTACAGGCCGTCGAGATCGCCGAGCACCATCGCGAGGTCGGCCTGCGACGCGGCGGTCGTGCTGAGCGTCCCGTTTCCGACGCTGCTCACGACGAACCAGTCGCCCGCCGCGAGCGTCACGCCCCACGAGGTCCAGCTCCCGTTCAAGGGCTGCACATCCGCGTCGATGCCGAGGGTCATGCCCGCGCCGCTCAGCATCACATCGGCCCGGTCGCTGATCGAGGTCTGGCTGCCGGTGATGCCCAGAATGTCCCAGCTCAGGGAGCCGTTGACGAAGGCCGACTGGTCTCCGAGAAACTTCGGCGCCGCCGAGAAGTACCAGATCCGGCCATCCCCAATATCCCTCGCCCGGATGGCCCCAGCCGGCTGGCCCAGGCCACCGTCATAGGTGAAGCCCTGAGCGTCGTTGAGCGTGCTCCACTGCTCATCGTCGCTGTCAAAGGTCGAAGACACGGCGCCGAACGCCGCCGACCCGGCGACCGCGACACCGAACATACACAGAGTTGCCAAACGCATGAAAGATGCCCCTCTCGATCTCGAATCTCGTAACGGGAATTCGCTATCCCAAGGTGGGCCAAACCCCCGAAGCGGCCAGCCGATCGCCGATTTATCATGTAAACGCGGGGGGAATCCCGCGAGACAGGCCCGCCGCCGAGATTCCGCGCGAAACTGGGGAAGATCATGCCGCACAACACAGACGAACACCTCGACGCCGACCCCTACCAGGACGACCCCGACCTGCTCGAGGCCGAACGCCCGGGTTGGCCCAAGGTGGTCGGCATCCTGAGCATCATCTTCGCCAGCTTGTCGCTGTTCTGTGGCGTCGTGGGCACCGGCATGGCCTTCGCCTCGGAACCGATCATGACCGCGTTTATGGGCGCCCAGCTCGGCGACACCCCGCCGCCGCCGTTCTCGCCCCCGCCCGATGCGATCTTCATCGTCTCGGTCGTTATCAGTCTCTCGCTGAACCTGCTGCTGCTCATCGCGGGCATCCAGACCATCCGTCGCCGCGCCAACGGCCGCTCGCTCCATCTCGTCTACGCCCTCTTCGGCGTGCTCGCGACGGGGTACAGCGTGTACGCACAGATGCACGGCCAAGTCGCTCAGCAGCAGGCCATGGACGCCTGGCTCGAGCAGCACGGCGAGACCGACTTCGGCAAGCAGATCGCCCAGCAGGTCGACCAGCAGCGGGCGTCGCAGGGCGTCACCAGCCTGATCGGCATCGGCGTCGGGCTGGTCATCGGGCTCGCCTGGCCGCTTTTCTGCCTCCTCTGGTTCGGGCCGATGGGCAAGCAGCCCGACGCCCTGCCCGCGCCGCCGACCGACGATTTCTGAACCCGGATTCATCGGTCGCCCACGCCGTCCGCCGCATCGGCCGCCGCGCCGTGCCCGAACCGGTACGGACACGGAGGTCTCCATGTCCGAAGGCAAGCCCGATACCAACGAATCCGCACCCGTCTATCTCCTCATCGGCGGAGCCGGCGGCCAAGGCACCGCCCTGACACGCCGTCTCGTCGAACGCGGTGCCCGAGTCATCGCCGCGTCTCGTGATGAGGGCCGGCTCAAGGTGTACGCCTCGGAGACCGGCGCCGAGACGCGCGTGTGCGACGCGACCGGCTTCGATGCCGTGGACGAACTCGTGCAGTCCGTTGTCGACGACTTCGGCCGCCTCGACGGCGCGGTCAACATGGCCGGCTCTATCGTTATCAAGCCCGTGCACACCGTCTCGGAAGCCGACTACGCCCAGACGATGGACCTGAATGTCAAGACCGCGATGGCCCTCGTCCGCGCCGCCAGCAAGCCGATGCGCAAGGCCGGCGCCGGCAGCATTGTCCTCATGTCGAGCTGCGCCGCCCGCACCGGGCTCGTCAGCCACGAGGTCATCGCCGCCGCGAAGGGCGCCGTCATCGCCCTCGCCCAGTCCGCCTCGGCCAGCCTCGCCCCCTCGGGCGTCCGCGTGAACTGCATCGCCCCGGGCCTCGTCGACACGCCCATGGCCGAGCGGCTCACCTCGAGCGATCAGGCCCGCAAGGCTAGCGAAGCCCTGCACCCGCTTGGCCGGCTGGGTCGACCTGAGGACACCGCCCCCGCTATCGACTGGCTGCTGGGCCCCGAGTCGAGCTGGGTGACCGGTCAGGTCATCGGCATCGACGGCGGCCTCGCCGCGATCAAGGGCAAGGGCTGACGCACCCCGCTCCGCGAGGCCGATGAACACCCCATGAAGCTGGTGCTCGATGACAACGCCGCCCCTGGCTGGATGACCGGCTGGCTCCGCGCCGCCGCTGTCTACAACATCGTTTGGGGCCTGCTGACCGTCCTCTACCCCGGCTGGCTGTTCGATCTGACCGGACTCGCCGAGCCCACCTACCCCTTCATCTGGCAGTGCGTCGGCATGATCGTCGGCGTCTACGGCGTCGGCTACTGGGTTGCGGCCGCCGACCCCTTCCGCCACTGGCCCATCGTCCTCGTCGGCTTCCTCGGCAAGCTCTTCGGCCCCATCGGCTACGCCTCGGGCGTCGTCGCCGGCTGGCTGGGCCTCGGGTCGCTCCCCTTCGTCGCCGCCGTCCCGCCCGAGTTCGGCGTCACCATCCCGACAAACGACCTCCTCTGGTGGGTCCCCTTCGCCTTGATCCTCCTCGGCGCCGTCAAGGCCAACACCCGCGGCACCCCCGCCGACGCGACCGACCCGGCCTCCGCGATGCGTGAAGCGAATACCAGCAACGGCACGACCCTCGCCGACCTCTCCCGCGAAGCCCCGACCCTCGTCGTCTTCCTCCGCCACGCCGGCTGCACCTTCTGCAAGGAAGCCCTCGCCGACCTCGCCGACGCCAAGCCCCGCCTCGACGCCGACGGCACCCAACTCGCGCTCGTCCACATGTCCCCGCCCGACGAGTTCGACACAGTGCTCGCCCGCTACAACCTCGCTGGCACCCCGCACATCTCCGACCCCGACCGCCGCCTCTACCGCAGCTTCAACCTCGCCCGCGGCTCCTGGAGCCAGCTCTTCGGCCCCAAGGTCTGGCTCCGCGGCTTCACGGCCACCATCCGTGGCCACCTCGTCGGCAAGCTCGCCGGCGACGGCTTCCAGATGCCCGGCGCCTTCCTCATCCGCGACGAGAAGATCATCCGCGCCTACACCCACGAAACCGCCGCCGACCGCCCCGACTACTGCGAGCTCGCCAACACAAGCACCAACACACCCTCACCCACGGGTGCCCCGGCGTGATCGGCGGCCCCTCGATCGCCGACACCACGCCGGACCTCGTCCCGGCCCTCCTCGCCACCCACGCCGCCGTCACGCTCCTCATGACCGGCCTCGACTGGTTCGTCCACGCCGTCCACTACCCCATGTTCGCCGCCGCGGCCCGAGCGGGCGAGGACCACTACCGCGCCTTCCAGCGCGAGCACCTCCGCCGCACCGCGCCGCTCATCCCGCCCATCATGCTCCTCGAACTCGCGACCGCCCTCGCCATCGTCACGATCTCCGACGACCGCATCGACCTTGCCCTCGCCTGGCTCGGCCTCGCCCTCCTCGCCATCGTCTGGCTCGCCACCTTCGCCGGCGCCGTCCCGCAGCACCGAAAGCTCGAGCACGGCTTCGACCCCGTCGCCCACCGCCGCCTCATGCGGTTCGACCTCGTCCGCGCCCTCGCCTGGACCGCCCGCTCCGCCCTCGCCCTCCTCCTGCTCATGCACGCCACGCCCCTCGCCACCCCCGGGACCTGACCCATGCCCGCCTTCCCCGCCCTCAACGACACCAAGAAGGCCCGCCGCCTCATCGTCGTCTTCGGCGATCAACTCGACCGCTCCTTCGGCCCCCTCGCCGAGATCGACAAGGCCAAGGACGCCGTCCTCATGATGGAGACCGACGAAGAGCAATCCGTCGTCCCCTCCCACAAGCAGCGCACCGCCCTCTTCTTCGCCGCCATGCGGCACTTCGCCGCCGACCTCGCCGACACCGGCCACCGCGTCCGCTACGTCACCGCGACCGCCCCCCACAACACCCACAGCTTCGACACCGAGCTCAAGCGTGCCGTCGCCAAGCTCCGCCCCGAAGAGATTCACTGCGTCCACCCCGGCGAGTGGCGCGTCCTCAAGACCGTCGAAGCGTGGGAGGACGACCCGGGCCTGCCCGTCCACATCCACGAAGACGAGCACTTCTTCACGCCCCTCGACCGCTTCGAGAAATGGGCAAAGGGCCGCAAGCAGCTCACGATGGAGTTCTTCTACCGAGAGCAACGCAAACGCTTCGACATCCTGATGGAGAAGGACGGCAAGACCCCCGTCGGCGGCGAGTGGAACTTCGACAAGGACAACCGCGACGCCTTCAAGACCACGCCCAACCCCCCAAAGCCCTACACCCCCCGCCCGACCGACATCACCAAGGAAGTCCTCGACCTCGTCGACTCGCGCTACAAAGACAACTACGGCTCCCTCGACGACTTCCGCTGGCCCGTCACCTGCGACCAGGCCCGCCGCGCCCTCGACGACTTTGTCGAGCACCGGCTCCGCCTCTTCGGCAAGTACGAGGACGCGATGTGGACCCATCAGCCCTTCCTCTACCACTCGCTCCTCAGCTCATCCGGCAATCTGAAACTGCTCAACCCCCGAGACTGCGTTAATAAGGCCGTCGCCGCCTACCACGAAGGCAAGGCCCCCCTCAACGCCGTCGAGGGCTTCGTCCGCCAGTGGCTCGGCTGGCGCGAGTTCATCCGCGGCGTCTACTGGACCCAGGGCGCCGAGTACCCCAACCGCAACGGCCTCCGCCAGCAGGGCAACCTCCCCGACTTCTACTGGACCGCCGACACCGACATGGCCTGCATGCAGGACTGCGTCCAGACCGTCCTCGACCACGGCTTCGCCCACCACATCCCCCGCCTCATGGTCATGGGCAACTTCGCCATGCTCGCGGGCGTCCACCCACGCCAGGTCGCCGACTGGTACCTCGCCATGTTCGTCGACGCCGTCGACTGGGCCAGCAACCCCAACACCCTCGGCATGTCCCAGCACGCCGATCACGGCGTCGTCGGCACCAAGCCCTACGCCGCCAGCGGCAAATACATCTCCCGCATGTCCAACTACTGCGAGAACTGCCGCTACAACTTGAACGCCCGCTCCGGCGAAGACGCCTGCCCCTTCAATGTCTTCTTCTGGGACTTCCTCTTCCGCCACGGCGACCGCTTCAAGGGCAATAACCGAATGGCGATGATGCTCAAGAACGCGGACCGCATCAAGAAGGAAGAACGCGTCGAGATCACCGCCAGCGCCGCCAAGCTCCGCAAACGCTTCGGCATCGGCGGCGCCACCTGACCCAGACGGTCCCGGCCGTCAGCCTTCCCCTCGCGCCGCCCTTTCATCCGGGCCCGATCCCGGGTACCTTGCCCGTCCCGGGTCTCGTGGGGCCCGGCTCGGGAAGAGGTCCGCGGAGTTGTTCTGACACAACCCGAAAATCACGAAGGGGATGTTCGTGCGTGCATGCCAGCTGAAGAGCCGCGTCATCGCGGCCTGCGTCGGTCTCGTTGCCTCCGTCCACGCGTCGGCCGCGGATATCGCGGCACCCGGGAGCGTCTTCCGCCCGCTCGACCAGATCACCGCCGCCGATCAGGCCGCCGAGCCCTGGGTCCGCCCGCAGGCCTACCGAGCCGTCCGCATCGATCCCGCCGCCATGCGTGCCGCCCTCGCCCGAGCCCCGATGGAGCAGGTCCCCGGGCGCCCGGCCAATGCGCTGATCCTCGAACTCCCCGACCCCGACGGCAACACCCAGGCCTTCCGCGTCGTCGAGGCCCCGGTCATGGCCCCCGAGCTCCAGGCCCGCTTCCCAGAGATCCGCACCTATGTCGCCTACGGAATCGACGACCCCTTCGCCACCGCCCGCCTCACGATGACCCCCGCCGGCTTCGACGCCCAGGTCCGGACGCCCAACGGCTCGTGGTACATCGACCGCTACAACGCCGATAACAACGCCCTCTACACAAGCTACTACCGCCGCGACTACAACCGCCCCGTCGAGTGGTCCTGCAACTTCAACGAGCCCGCCCCCGCCGCCGTCCTCGACGCGATCGCACCGGGCGAGAACGGCCTGCTGATCGGCGAGCAGCTCCGCACCTACCAGGCCGCCGTCGCCGTGACCGGGAACTACACCCAGTTCCACGGCGGCACCGTCGCCTCCGGCCTCGCCGCCGTCGTCACGGCGATGAACCGCGTCACCGGCATCTACGAGACCGATGTTTCCGTCCGCCTCGAGCTCGTCGCGAACAACGATCTGCTTATCTACACCAACCCCAGCACCGACCCCTGGTCGAATAACTCGGGCGACCTCAACAACATCACCAGCGTCATCAACGGTGCCATCGGCTCCGGTGCCTACGACATCGGCCACCTCTTCCAGACATCCGGCGGCGGCGTCGCCGGCCTCGGCGTCGTCTGCGGATCCTCGAAGGGCCGCGGCCTCACGGGCCTCAACAGCCCCATCGGCGATGTCTTCTATGTCGACTATGTCGCCCACGAGATGGGCCACCAGTTCGGCGCCAACCACACCTTCAACGGCGTCTCCGGCTCATGCTCCGGCGGCAACCGCAACGGTTCCACCGCCTACGAGCCCGGCTCCGGCAACACCATCATGGCCTACGCCGGCATCTGCGGATCCGACAACACCCAGAATGTCTCTGACGCCCACTTCCACTCCGTCAGCATCGCCGAGATCCGAAACCTCGTCACCGGCTTCGCCAACTCCTGCGCCTCCACCTCCGGCACCGGCAACGCCGACCCCGTCGTCAACGCCGGGCCCAACTTCGCCATCCCCACCCGCACCCCCTTCGTCCTCACCGCCACCGGCTCCGATCCCAACGGCGACAACCTGACCTACGCCTGGGAGCAGCGCGACCTCGGCCCCGCGATCGCCTTGAACTCGTCCGACAACGGCTCCAGCCCGCTCTTCAAGTCCTTCGACCCCACGACCGAGCCCTTCCGCTTCTTCCCGCAGCTCTCCAACACCCTCGCCAACATCTCCAACATCCGTGAGAAGCTCCCGACCCTCACCCGCACCATGGACTTCCGCGTCGTCGCCCGCGATGGCAAGGGAGGCATCGCCACCGACGATGTCGCCCTCAATGTCGTTGGCTCGGCCGGTCCCTTCGATGTCACCGCCCCCGCCGCGGGAGCCGACCTCGGCGGCGGCACCACCGTCACCTGGACCGTCAACGGCACCGCCGCCGCGCCCATCAACGCCGCCACCGTCAACATCCTGCTCTCCACCGACGGCGGCCAGACCTTCCCCATCACCCTCGCCTCGGGCACTCCCAACGACGGCTCACACTTCGTCACCTTCCCCGCCATCAGCACCTCGACCGCCCGCATCAAGGTCGAGCCCACCAACAACATCTTCTTCGATGTCAACCCCGGCAACTTCACCCTCACCGTCGTCGCCCTCTCCGGCGACTTCCCGAACGGCCGACCCGACTTCGTCGACCCCGGCGTGCAGACCCCGGTCCGCGTCCGCTTCATCAACGGCGTCGAGACCCTCGACCCCGCTTCGCCCACGCTCTTTGTCAGCCGTAACGGCGGCCCCTTCCAGCCCTCACCCCTCGCCCCCGTCTCCGGCAACGACTTCGACGCCACCCTCCCCGCCTTCGCCTGCGACGACGCCTTCGAGTACTACATCCAGGCCTCCACCATCGAGGGCACCGTCATCACGCTCCCCGAGGACGCCCCCTCCGCCACCTTCACCGCCGGCGTCGGCGAGTTCGTCGAGCCCTTCGCCGACAACTTCCAGACCGACCAGGGCTGGACCGTCTCCGGCAACCCCGCCACCGGCGCGTGGGACCGCGGCGTCCCCGGCAACTTTGGCCGCAACGACCCGCCCACCGACTCCGACGGCTCCGGCCAGTGCTTCGTCACCGGGAACTCCGTCAACGAGGACATCGACGGCGGATCGACCATCCTCACCAGCCCCGCCATCGATATGACCGGCGGCGGCACCATCACCTTTGACTACTGGTACGACGGAACCAACAACGCCCCCGGCGACGCCCTGTCCTTCGAGATCTCCACCAACGGCGGCGGCAGCTGGCTCGGCGTCGACACCATCTCCAACACCCAGGCCACCTGGCGCACCTACACCATCGATGTCATCCCCTCCATCGCCACCGACCAGGTCCGCGTCCGATTCATCGCCGCCGACCCCGACCCGGGCGGCGTCGTCGAGGCCGGCATCGACAACTTCCGCGCCACCAAGTTTTCGTGCGTCGACCCCATCCTCGGCTGCAACGCCGCGGACCTTGCCCAGCCGTTCAATAGCCTGACCTTCGCGGATATCTCCGCCTTCCTCGCGGCCTTCAACGCCTCCGATCCCGCCGCCGACCTTGCGGCCCCCGTCGGCCAGTTCACCTTCGCCGACATCTCCGCCTTCCTCGCCGCCTTCAGCGCCGGCTGCCCCTAAATCCGCAGCCAGACATCCCGCTTGCCACGCGCACGCCGAGGGCAGTACCCTCGGCGTGTTCGCGCGCACACCGAACCCACGGAGAAACCCCTTGCGCCCACTCATCCTCAGCCTCGCCCTCCTCCTCCTCCCCGCGTGCGCACACGCTCAGCCCACCGCCATCGACTACACCGTCTCCCTCAAGGATGCCCCCGCCCAGCTCCTCCGCGTCGAGGCCACGCTCAACAACGCCGCCCCCGGCCCCGTCGACTTCACCCTCCCCACCTGGCGCTCCGGCCGCTATGTCATCCTCGACTTCGCCTCCACCGTCCGCGATGTCACCGCCCGAAACGCCGCCGGCGACCCCCTCCCCGTCCGCAAGACCGACAAGACCACTTGGCGCGTCGACACCACCGCCCCGGGCACTGTCACCCTCGACTACGCCGTCTTCGCCGACTCTCGCGACGACCGCACCCGCTACCTCGATTCCACCCACTGCTTCTTCGACGCCTCCGCCGTCCTCGTCTACAACGAGCCGCGACGAAACGAACCCCACACCGTCCGCATCACCGATATCCCCGACAACTGGCTCATCGCCACCGGCCTCGAGCCCGACGATTCCGCCCCCAACACCTGGCTCAGCCCCACCTACGACATCCTCGCCGATTCACCCTTCGAAATGGGTGAGCTCGACATCTACCACTTCGAGTCCAACGGCATCCCCCACGAGATCACCATCTGGGCCGACCCCGAGAACAACTCCCCAGAAGCCCTCGGCTACGACCCCGAAGAACTCATCGAAGACTTCAAGAAGATCACCGACGAGCAGGTCGCCATCTTCGGCTCCGTCCCCTACGAGCGCTATGTCTACATGGTCCACATTTACCCCGGCGCCGGCGGTGGCACCGAACACCTCAACTCCACCATCATGCAGACCCGCCCCGGCGTCTTCACCGACGAAGACCGCTACACCGGCTTCCTCGGCCTCGTCGCCCACGAGCTCTTCCACACATGGAATGTCAAGAACTTCCGCCCCGCCGGCATCACCCCCTACGACTTCGTGAAGGAGAACTACACCCCAGACCTCTGGATCGTCGAGGGCACCACCAGCTACTACGACGACCTCACACTCGCCCGCACCGGCCAGATGGACCTCGACAAGTACATCGACCGCATCGCCTCCGGCGTCGGCGCCACCCGCAACAAGTTCGCCCGAAACCGCCAAAGCCTCTCCGAGTCCTCGTGGGACGCCTGGATCCACCTCTTCGCCCTCCAACGCCACGCCGACCGCAACAATGTCATGGTCAACTTCTACGGCCGCGGCGCCCTCGCCTCCCTCTGCCTCGATCTCCGCATCCGCGAGCTCACCGACAACGCCCGCTCACTCGACGATGTCATGCGGGCCATGAACGAACGCTTCCCCTGGACCGGAGGCGGCTACACGCCCGAAGACTTCCGCCGCGTCACCGCCGATATCGCCGGCGAGAACCTCGACCAGTGGTTTGACGACCACATCGACGGCACCGTCCCCCTCCCCCTCGAAGGAGCCCTCGCCGTCGCCGGCCTCGAGCTCACCTACGAAACCGACGACGAACCCTATCTGGGAATCTCCACCCGCACCGACGCGGGCGACCGCGTCGTCGCGTCGATCGACGAAGCCGGCCCCGCCTTCGGCTCCGGCCTCGTCGCGGGCGACCGCCTCCTCGCCATCGACGGCCAGCGCATCGGCACCGCCGACCTCACCGACCTCATCGAGGACCACGCCCCGGGCGACGAGATCACGCTCACCTACTTCCACCACGACCGCCTCCGCACCGTCACCCTCACCCTCGCCGAGTCCCCCTACGGCGACTACGAACTCGAGCGCATCGATGAGCCGACCGACCTGCAACGGGCGATCTTCGAGTCCTGGACCGGCCAACCCTGGGAAGAGCCCGAAGCCGAGTCCGACGAAGACGACGATTCGGAAGACAACTGACGAAGACACCAAACGAGCCGCGACCGTAAGGAAGCAGTCCGCTACTCGCCAATCGCCCGCTCAGCCCGCGCCAGCGCCAGCCCCCGCTCCCCCTCCGTCAGCCCGAGCGCCGCGAGCGAATCCGCAAGCGCTTCAAGGTCCCCCGTCCCCGCGACGAGCTCCCGGAAGCGATCCGCAGCCGCCGCCGCCGCTGTCCGGCTCACACGCCGCGTCGACACCCGGTACGGCTGCTCATCGTCCACGCCGCCAAACGGAGCCTGATCGACGACCACGATCGCGCCGCCATCCGCAGCAACGCGCTCCGCGATCCTGTCATCTGTCAGCACGATACCAAGTGCCGCGAGCGCATCCGCATCGCTGAGCACCCGCGTCGCCGAACCGACCGCCGCAAACGCCCGCTCCGCCTCCACCGTCGCACGAGCCTCCGCCGGATCGATGCTCGCCGAAACTACCGCGCCAGCAGCGTCGCCGCCCGCGGAAGTCCCGCCGCCCGCCCCGCCCGAAATCCCGCCGCCCGTCGAGCCCGCGCCCCCGCCCGGCCCCGCAACCGCGATCGCCGACAGGTCATACGAGAACAGCCGCCCCGTCGTCGTCGGCCCCTGCCCCGCGAAGAGCGCCGCCGTGACGGGCGAACCCAGCGACAGCACATTCCCCGCGGGCGACAGCCCCGGGTTCGCCGCCGCGAGCACCACGCCGGGCCCCCCGCCCTGCGTCGGCGCCCCCGTCCCGCTCGTGATCGCCCAGCTCAGGTTCCCGCCCACCACGACATCCACACCCGAGTCCGCCGTCAGCACGCCGCCCCCGCCCGCCAGCCGGTCCAGCTCCGTCGCCGGCGACTCGATGAAACTCGCCGGACGCGAGCGGAACGCCATCGTGCCCGCCGGCCCGGTCGACCGCAGCGCCAGGTCCCCGACCGTCACCACATCCCCGAGCAGCATCGAGCCGCTCCGCCCCTCGGCCCCGGCGTGCAACTCCGCCGAGCCGAACACGAGAAGCTTCCGCGACGCACCGAACGAGATCGAGTCGAGCGCCCGGATCGTAAAAGCCCGCCCAAGATCGATCGCCCCCGCGTCATACAGCCCGTTCTGCCCCGGCTCCACGCTGGAGAACACCACCGACGCTGTTGTCGGGATCGCCCCGCCCGGCGTGTCCGTGCCGAACACCACCGACCCGAAAGCAAAGGTCTCGCTGTCCCCGCCCGTCGCCCCGAGATCCCCGGTGATCGTCACCGGCGTCCGTAGCACCGGCGTGCTCCCGATGAGCTGCACGCCCGCAGTCCCCTCCCACGCGAAGCTCAGCGTCGGCGCAAGCCCCGCCGCCCCCGTCACATCGCCCGCGATCACCGTCGTCCCGCCCCGCGCATCGATCACCGACGACCCGCCCACGATCCGAAGCGGCGAGCCGATCCGCACCCCGCCAAGCGTGCGGATGTCCCCCGCGAGCTGCGTCATCCCCGCCAGCGACACATCCAGCCGCCCGAGCTCCCCGCCGACGACCCCCGCCCCGCTCAGGAAGGTCACCGTCCCGTTCGAGCCCGCGTTCAGCGCCAGCCCCACCCCGGGCGCGATGATCGTGCCAACGAAGTTCAGGTCGTCGCCCGTACTCCCGGCGGTGAAGGCGGAGACGCCGTTGTTCAGCCTCACCTGCCCGTTGAAGGTGATCGACCCGCCAACGAGCGACGCCACGATCCCGCCGCGAAGCGTCGTCTCCGTCGAGGTGATGCTCTGCGACCCGAGCGTCACGAGAGACGCCGCCGAGATCGTCCCCGCGTTGATCGTCAGCGACTGCGGCGCCGCCAGCCCGCCGATGTCCCCGGTCAACGCCAGCGGCGCCGACCCCGCGTCGATCGTGAACCCCCAGTTCCCCGCACCGTTCGAGTCCACCGGCCCGAGCGTGATCGTCCCCCCGCCCATCGGCCCCGCCGTGCGGACTGCGGCCGTCCCCTGCAGCCGCGTCGGCGCGAAGATCGCCAGGTTCGCCCCCGAGGTCTCGAGCGTCCCCCCGCGCAGCTCCGCGTTCTGCACCGTGTAACTCTGCGCCCCGGTCGTTCGCACCCCGCCGACCGACACCGAAGCCCCCTCGATTGTCGCGAACGACAGCGCGTTTACCTGCCCCGCATCGCCCAGCACGACCGCGCCGTTCCCCGCCCGCACCGTCAGCCCGCCGGCGTCCCCCGCTCCCCGTTCAATCGCCCCGAGCGTGACCGGGGCGCCCAGCGCATTGAAATTGCTCCGGAACAGCCGGTCCCCACCCGTCAGCGTTACCGTTCCCTCGATCGTAATCGGATCCCCCGTCGTCCTCACATCGCGTCCGAGCGTCACCGTCTGCGTACCCGTGATGCTGAACGCGTTGCCCAGGTCAAGCAGCGCCCCGTTCCCGATGCTCACGGAATTGCTGAACGACAGGCTGATCCCACCGCCCCCCGAGATCGAGAAGGGCACGCCCGCGTTCAGCGTGAACGAGGTCCCCGTCGCACGGAACGCGTTCCCCCCCGGTCCCACGCCCGTCAGCACCACATCCGACCCCAGCGTCACCGTCCCCGAGTGCTGCAGGTCCGCCCACGCCGCCGTGATCAGCCCGAGAGTCCCGTTGAAGTTCACCCCGGACGAGGTGAAGGTCCCGCCCGACAGCCGCACCGGTGCCGCCAGCCGCACATCACCGGTCGAAGGATCCGGATCGGGGTCTTCCGCAAAGGTGCTGTTCGCGATCAGCACAAGGTTTAACGGCGAGCTCACCCCATCGGGCGCGATCGGGCTCAGCACGCGCACATCCCGATGCCCACGCAGCGTCAGCGTCCGCGCGCCCGGCAGCGTGTACCGCACCGATTCGGCGCCGAACCGGACCGGGTCCTCGATATCGAGCGTGATCGTCCCGTTCCCCGCCCCACGGCTGAACGCGGTATTGACCTCCACATTCCCCGTCACCAGCGCCTGCTGCACGCGGTTGACCAGCACGATGCTCAGCACCGGCTCGCCCGTTGGGTTCGTGAGCTGCCCCAGCTTGTCGAGCGCCAGCGCCCGCGTCGTGATGAGGACATCCACCGGGTCGATGAGGTAGGTCCCCGCCCGGCCAAGAGTTGCGCCGACATCCACGCCCGCGTCCGCGAGCAGCCCGCCCATACTCGAGGTCTCGACGAACCCGCCGTCACCCCCAAGCGGCCCGCCGCGTGCGAAGAAATCGCCCGCGGCGAGCGTGATATCGCTCGACCACAGCTCGATCGACCCGCCGTTGCCCCGCTCCGTCGCGTCGGCACGGACGACGACGCCCGGCTCGGTGTGCACGGTGGAGCTCAGCGGCGCCGCGCCATTGGGCCGCGCCCCTATCTGGACCGTGCCGCCCCCATGGGTTCCGCTGGCGTCGAGGGTGCCGTCCCAGACGCGGACGGTCGGGCCGGCGAGGAGGATGTCGCCGCCTTGGCCGTCGTTTGTGCGCGCGCGGATGTCTCCGGTGTTGACGATTGGGCGCACATCCGCGGCCTGCGCGCGCACGCGGCTCGCGGCTGTGCGCCCGCCGTGCCACACGGCCATGGAGTAGATATCGCCCGCGGCGAGGGTCGGGCCGACGGGCTCGGCGGGGCGCTCGGGCGGGCCGGCCGCGTCGAGCTCGACGATCTGGACCATGGGCCCGCCGTCGCCCGGCTTGAGGTACAGGTTCTCGCCCGCGAGCAGCGCGACGGTGCCGCCCGGCGCGTTGATCGTGCCGAGGTTGGCGACGGTGCGACCGAAGAGCACGACCTCGCCGGCTTCGATCAGGCCCTGGTTGACCACCACGCCGTTCGCGTCGGTGAAGCGGTCGATGCCGGCGAGGAAGTCTGCGTCGGCCATGTGGGCGCCGGCGGCGATGAACGCGGAGGTGCGGACGATCGCGTCCGGCCCCGTGAAGATGCCGTTTGGATTGACGAGGTACACGCGGCCGTTGGCGAGGAGGCTGCCCTCGATGAGCGACGGGTCCGTTCCGATGACGCGGTTGAGGACGCGGGCGGCGTCGTGTGGCTGGAGGAAGCGGACGGTCTCGTTCGGCGCGATGTTGAACGACTGGTGGTTGAGGATCGCGCCGTCGGCCGCGGTGATGGTGGTCAGTGCGCCGTCGCGGGCGACGGAGGCCGAGCCTTGGGCGACCGTGGTGCCGTCCGGGCCGGCGAGCGCGGGCAGCGCGGGCAGCGACAGCATCGCGGCGGTGCCGGCGAGCAGCAGGGGGGTGGGCGGCTTTGTGGGTGTGGTGCTCATGGTGGGATTCGCCCTCAGTATGACACGATGACGGCGAAATGCAGCCGGGTATCGCCCTGATTCGCTGGGTTGGTCTGAGATCGGGCATCCGAGAGCGCGATCCCCAGATCGGCCCGGGCGGTGAGGTTGGTCCAGAGGCGGGCATCGATGCCGACGCCGACGCCGAGGAGGGTCTCGTCGGCCTCGCCCGGTGCGCGGTCGTTGTTGTCGATGACGGCAAGGTCGGCGAAGGCGCGGAGGCCGATGTCCCAGTCGGCCGCGCCGTAGGGCTCTTGGCGAGCGGTTCGGAAAGGGCGACCCAGGAACGAGCCGGCCCGTTCGGCGGGCGGCAGGGCCGAGGCGATCGAGTAGCGGTACTCGACGGTGGCGATCAGGGCGGAGTCGCCCGAGGCGATCGCCTCCTCGTACCCCCGGACGGTGAAGAACCCGCCGGCGATCGCCTGCAGGTTGGCGACGAGCCTCCGCTCGGGCGTGTACTGGCCGCGGGCGGAGACGGTGAGGCGGTGGGCGAGGGACATCGCCCCTGGCCCGCGTTCGCCGCCGTACCCGCCGGGGTCGAAGATCGGCTCGAGGGCAAAGGAGTGGGCGGCGTCGAAGCGGAAGACGGCGAAGGATGCATCGGCGTCGGAGCGACCGAGGAAGACGAGGTCCTCCTCGTCGGTGCCGGCGACGGTGGGCAGGTTGACCTCGACCGAGCCCGAGAGCGTCGTGTCGCTGGTGAGCGTCGAGCGGCTGAAGCGCAGGCCGGCGGTCGCGAGCAGCAGGTCGGTCTCGCCCTCGACGCCCGCGAGCAGGTTGTCGATGCTGATGCGGCGGTAGCGCAGGCCCGCGAACGCGTGGAGGAAGCCCGCCCCGGATGGGCCGAGATGGGCGAGTTCGAAGGCGAGCTCGGCGCCGGCGTCGTAGCCCTCGCCCTCGAGGGCCTGCAGCCCGAGACCGATGTCGCTCGCGGTGTACTCGTTCCACGCGCCGTCGATCGTGAGCGTGAGACGGCCCAGATCATCGAGCGGGCGGGCGTAGCTGGCGGCGACGGCGTTGGTCGCGTCGAACTCGGCGGTGATGTAGTTGACGGTCAGCACATCATCGTGGCCGGTGAGCTGGGTGTGGCGGGCCCCGAAGAGCATGCGGATCTCGTCGGTCGAACGGGTGCCGGTGTTGGCGACCTGGGCGTAGGCGGTCCAGGGCTTGGCCTCGGTGATGAGATAGTCGAGCGACACCTGGCCGGGCTCGCCGGTGGGCGCGACGGCGGTCTCGATCCGCCGGCCCGGGTGGCGGTTGAGGCGGGCGACGAATCGGTCGATCGGCGGGCGGGCGAGCAGGTCACCGGCGGCGAGGGGCGTGTGCTCCAGGATGCGGGCGTGTGCGGGGTGGTTGATCGGCTGGGCGTCCGTGGGCAGGCGGCGGCCGAAGCCGATGGTGCGCGTGTCGGCGACGGTGGCGAGGTAGATCAAGATGGTGAGGTCGGTCGCTTGTTCGGGGCGGAGGTCTTCGTTGGTTGCCGGGTCGATCTGGGCGGGGTCGGGGATGACGAGGTGGCCGATGAGGCCGGGGTCGGCGGCGAGCCGGGACTGGAGGTGGCGCGTGATCGCGGCGACGGCGCTGCCGAAGAGGACGGGCGGGGTGTCGCCTGCGTCGGCGACCTCGTGGTCGAGGGGGATGGGGACGGTTGGCGCGTCGGGCGTCGGGGGCGCGATCCAGCCCTGAGGGGTTGGCGTGAGGCGGACGGAGGTATCGGCGAGCGCCGTCAGGTCGGGCGCGGCCGGGTGGTCGAACGGGAACGCCAGGCGGACGCGGGCGACGGGGTAGGCGAGGCCGTCGCGGGCGCGATCGGGGGCGAGCGCGGTGGAACCGCCCTCGTTTCCGCGCAGGTCGACGCGTGGGGCGGTCTCTGGCTGATCGGCGAAGGCCGCGACCGAGCCCGACAGGCACGCGCAGAGCAGGGCGCAGACTCGGGCTGGGACCACGCGGCACTCTCCTTCGGCGGAGGGCTCAGCGTACCCGGGGGGCAGTTTCGGTGCGCGCAGAAAGACGCCCCGCCGGGGTGTGTGCCTCGGCGGGGCGAGCGTGCGCGATCGCTTGGTCGGGCGGTGTGCCCGGTCGGATCAGGCGCGGGCGACGAAGGCGAAGTTCTTCCGCGAGTTGGCGTCGCGGTAGAAGTGGATCTTCACATTGGTGGGCTTCATCTTGAAGGTGAAGGTGTAGGGGAAGACGGTGTTCATGTTGCCCGAGGCGACGCCCTTCTTGAACATGCCGAAGACGAGGCCGTTGTTGGTGCAGGGGGCGATCTGGGTGAACCAGTTGCGGCCCTCGAACTGGGAGACGGGGACGCCGCCGAGTTCGGACTGGTAGCGGTTGACCATGATCACCTTGCCCGAGTCATCGAGCTGGATGATTCCGAAGTCGCAGGAATCGGCGTCGTTGCGGGAGAGGTTCCCGAGCATCGGGAAGAGCTCATTGGGGACAAAGGTCCCGGCGGGGGCACTCATCATGCTGTTCACTGGGCGTCTCCTTGGTTCAGCTGCTCGGTCCACTCGGCGCGGAGGACGGGGCGGTTGTTCTCGAATGTGAAACTGACGGACTTCTGGGAGTACATGGGATCGAGGGCGGAGCTGAGCTCCTTGAGGCGGCCCAGGATGATGCCCGAGTTGTCGTCGCTGTCGACGCTGCCGTACTTGTTGTAGAAGTCGTGCAGCTGGGCCTCGAGGTTCGAGACCATGGAGACGACCTCTTCGGCGGACGAGATCCCGTACTTCTGGGCGAGGAACTCGCGCTCCTCATAGAGAGAGCGGAGCTGCATCTCCAGGCTCTCGACGGTGTCGGTGTTCATGCTTTGGCTTCCTTTCGAGAGGACGGACAACACCGGGTGCAGCACCCGACTCCCGGCTCCGGCCCCGCGCGGATCGGCGGGCGTCGGGCCTTGCGTGCGATGAAGAAATCGGAGAAGCCCCGGTCGTGCTTGAGATGCAATAGCGTGCGCCGGCGATCGGGTGCGTCCGGAGCGGGCGACTTCATCGTCTGGATCAGGCGATCCCCTGTGCGGAGCCGGGTCATCACCCCACGCCTCCCGCTACGCGGCGAGGGCGCGGTGAGCGATCGGGCGGCCTGCGTAGGCAACCCGCACGATGGCTCCCGCGAGCAGCGCGGGCCAGAGGCCGAGCTCGGCCGAGAGCAGGCCGGCGTGCGTGTGCCAGGGTTCGCGGAGGTCGACGGGGTCGATGCCCGTGATCGTGCGCGGCGGGAGATTAGCGAGGGTCTGGAAGGGGACGGGCCCGTTCCCGGGGAGGATGAGGGCGAGGTCGGGGGAGCGGGGTGTATGCGTCGTGTGCGGGGCGGCTCGACGGCGGGCGGGGTGCTCGTCTCGGGCGCGGGGGAGGGCGGAGGGGTGGTCGGCGTCGGCGAGGGCGAGGGTGGCGTCGAGGGCATCGAGCAGGGCGGGGTCGAAGACTTCGACGGGGCAGACGGTCAGGCCTTCCCACCAGCAGGCGAGGGTGGCCATGACGGACGCGGGCGTACGCGGGAGGGCGAGGAGGACGCGGTCGCCGGGGGCGAGTTCGTGCGCGCGCAGGGCCTTGACCCACAGCCGGGCGCCCGACCAGAGAGAGGCGCCGGGGATGGTGTAGTCGTCGGCGGAGAGCAGGGGCGTGGGGCGGCCGCGGAAGGTTTCGTAGAGACGGTCGCGGAGGCGGGTGTGGTGGGGGTTCATGCGGCGGCGGTGCTGGGGTGGTCGTGGATCCAGTTGTCGTTTATCCAGCCTTGTTCGTCGTAGTCGGCGAGGCACTGGTCGACGAGGGCCTCCATGGCGTCGAGCTTGCGGCGGCCGCGGGCGGAGGCCTCGACCATGAGGCGGATGCACTCCCAGCCGCCGGCGTAGTTGCGTTCGTAGAGCTCGTGCCGCCCGGCGAACTCGGTGCCGACGGCGTCCCAGAGGAGCTTCATGATCTTGGTGCGGTCGCGGTGCTCGATGCCTTCGGAGCCGCGGGCGTAGCGGGCGAGCAGTGGGGCGGTGTCGGGGTGGTCGAGGTCGGCGGCGGAGGCGGGGAGGTAGATGAGGCCCGAGGCGACGATCTGGTGCACGATGGCGCGGACGCGGGGATAGGCGTCGGGGGCGAGGACGCAGTAGGCGAGGGCGGCGTCGTGGTTGGGCAGGACGAAGCCATCGGTCCACGGGTCGGGGGTGCTCGCCATGGCGTTCGAAAGCGACCAGAAGGCGTGGCGATGGGCGATGACCTCGCCGAGGAGGGCTCGTTTGCTGCGAGAGGTGTGTCCGCCGGTGACGCGGAGGGCCTTGGCGAGCAGGCCGGCGATGAAGTCGAGCTTGACGGCGAGGCGGGTGCAGCCGTGGAAGAGGAACTGATTGACGAACCCGGAGCGGGGGAAGAACTGGGCGACGCGCTCGGGGTCGCGGTGGATGAGGACATCTTCCCAGGGGATGAGGGCCTCGTTGAAGGTGATGATGGCGTCGTTCTCGTCGAAGCGGGCGGCGAGGGGGGACTCGAACGGGGAGCGGGCGGCGAGCTCGTACGAGTTTCGGCAGATGAGAGCGATGCCGGGGGTCTCGAGCTTCGCGATGAACGAGGTGGCCATGTCGGGGTCATCGGCGGCGGTGTTGGGCGTCTGGCCGATGAAGCAGTGGTTGGCGATCGCCGCGGAGGTGGCGACGACCTTGGCTCCTGAGACGACGATGCCGGCGTCGGTCTCGCGGACGACGCGGACGGCGATGTCGCGGGTGTCGTCGACGGGCAGGTGTCGGTCGATCGGGGGGTTGACCACGGCGTGGCCCAGGAAGGGCAGGTGCTGCTGCGCGTGGGCGTACCAGCGGCGGGCGTTGTCGGCGTAGGGGCCGAAGAAGTCAGCGTTGGCCCCGAGCGTGGTCGTGAGCGAGGCCTTGTAGTCCGGCGTGCGGCCCATCCAGCCGTAGGTGAGCCGTGCCCACCCGGCGATCGCCCGCTGGGCGGCTCGCAGGTCGTCGGCCGAGCGTGCGGCGAGGAAGAACGCGTGGGTGGGTCGCGTGGACTCGGTGTCGCAGGGAACGATCAGTTCGGCGGCCCGCTCGCCTTGCAAGGCGTCGTAGAGCCGGGCGATGGAGCGGATGCTGTTCCGAAAAGCCGGGTGGTGGGCGATGTTGCGGACACGCTCGCCGTCGAGGTAGACCGCGCGGTGGTCGTCGAGCGAGGCGATGTAGTCGGCACCCGTCGGGAGCGTGGCTCTACCGGCTTCGATTTCGGCGTCGGCCGTGGCGGCGGGTGTCATGCGAAGCGTCCCTGGCGGTGCTCGGGGCGGAAGAACTCGAACAACAGCCGGTCGATCTGCAGCAGGCCCTCGCGTGTGACCTCGATGGCCTCGTCGTCGGCGCGGGCGAGCATGCCCATGCCGTCGATGACATGCAGGGCGGAGGCGAAGCGCTGGCGGGGGTCCTCGCCGAACTTCTGCGTGAACGGCTCGGTGCGGACGCGGCCGGCCTTGAGCTGCAGCGCGAACTCGCGGATGTAGCGCTCCTCGAATGAGAGCGGGTAGGCGCGGTAGGTGGGCAGCCCGGCGCGGTCGCGGACGGCGTCGATGTACGGGTTGAAGTCGTGCTCGTTCTGGTAGTTGACGCCGTTGATGTGGCCGAAGGCGGAGACGCCGACCGAGGCGATGTCAGAGCCGTTGAACAGGCCGTTGCGGTAGACGAAGCGGTTCTTCGCGGGGTCCTTCACGACGGTGGTCGCGCTGGTGACGGTGTAGCCCGCGGCGACGAACTCGGCGAAGGCCTCGTTCACCCATCGACGCTTGGTGGACCAATCGGCGACGGGGGCGACGAGGGCGTTCTCCTCCTTCATGCGCTGGTAGATGGTGGTGTTGTAGGGCACTTCCATCTGGTAGATCGTGACCGTGTCGGGCTCGAGCGCGATCGTGCGGCGGACCGTGTCGTGCCAGGACTCGTCCGTCTCATCGAGCATGCCGGCGATGAGGTCGACATTGATCTCGGGGAAGCCGACCGCGCGGGCCGCCTCGTAGGCCGCGAGCGTCTGCTTGCTGCGGTGGGCGCGGCCGTTGAGCTCGAGCAGGCGGTCGTCGAAGTGCTCGATGCCGAGGCTGAGCCGCGTGACGCCCATGCGGCGGATGGCCTCGAGCTTTTTCTGGTTGAGGGTTCCGGGCTCGGCCTCGAGGGTGATCTCGCGGGCGTCGTCCCACGGGAGGATGGCCTTCATGTCGGCCGTGAGGTCGTCGAACTGGGCGGGCGAGAGGTAGCTGGGCGTGCCGCCGCCGAAGTAGACGAAGCTCGGCGTGCGGCCGCCGATGAAACGCCGGGCGGCGAGGGTGCGGAGCTCGGTGACCATGGCGTCGAGGTAGCGGCGGATCTCCGAGGAGTTCTTGTCGGTGTAGACGCGGAAGTAGCAGAAGTGGCACCGCTTGCGGCAGAAGGGGATGTGGGCGTAGACGCCGAGCTCGTTGCCCGGGAAGGGGTCACGGTCGAGGGCGTCGCGGAACGCGTCGACGCGGTCGGTCCGCCAGTGCCCGAACGGTGGGTAGTTGGCGACGAAGTAGTTCCCGACCGTCGTTTCCTTCTGCGGGGGCAGCGGGGCGGCGGCGGGGGTGGCCTGCGGGAGCGAGATGGTGGTCATCGGGGTCTCCGACCGGGGTGGTTCTCGGTCGGGTATCGACGGCATCGCGGCAGGGCTTGACGGGGGCGCGGGGTAGCCGGTCGGTGTGGGCCGGGGGAAGACCGAAGCCGGGCGGGGCGATCGCCCCTCCCCGGGACGGGGTTCGCGGCGAGGAGCGTGTTGAGCCGGCGGACGGCGAGCAGGGTCAGCTCTCGCGGGTGTAGAGCATCGCTTCCGGGACGATGGCGCGGACGAGTTCGATGCGGCCCGAGCGGCGAGCGATCTCGGTGGTGAACTCGCTCGGGATCGTCAGGCCGTCGGAGGTGTGGGCGGCCGCGTCGCGGAGGCGGATCTCGACGCCCGGGGTGCCGTTGACCATGAGGACGAAGGGCGTGCCGCAGACGGTGAAGCCGATCTCGCCATTGAGGAGTTCGACGGCCCGCTGCTCGCCGGTCGCGTCGATGAATCGCCAGAGCGTGGGCTTGGTGACCAACTCATCGCGTCGGAGCAGGACCGGGTCGAGGCGGATCTCGCCGGCGCGGACGCGGACACCGAGCTCGCCCATGCGGGCGATGAGCCCTTCCTTGGCCTGCCCGGTCATGCCGGGCTGCTGGGCGCCGATATGGAGCGGCGAGTGCGAGTACGGCTCGAAGGGGAAGCCGCCGAAGTGGCGCGGCGCGTGGTTGAAGCCGATGCCGTCGCGGACGCGGTGGTACGCGGTGCGGAGGCGGTCGATGGTGATCTGCGGAGCGCCGTGGTCGAGGGCGTCGAAGGCGCTCTCCTGCACGGCGACGAGCAGCTTGGAGACCATGTGCCAGTAGACGCAGCCGATGCCCTCGTACTTGTGCATCTGCTCGGAGCGGCCCATGCTCAGGGAGTGGTGGAAGGTGGCCTCGTAGGCGGCGAGCACGGCGTCGCGCTCCGCGGTGATCGGGGCGTGCCAGCCCTCGCGCCGCGAGAGGCGCTCGAGCGCGGCGCGGAGGTCACGCTCGGTGTTCATGTGCGAACCGAAGCGGACGCGGCCGGCGCTGTCCCGCCGCGCGATGGACTCGGCGCGGGTGTCGGCGAGCCTGGCGAGCAGTGAGCCGTCGGCGGCGTGCTCGGCGGGCACGATATTGCGGTCGAGGAAGGACTGCCGCTCGCGCACCGGGGCGAGCAGGAAGGTCTGCAGGTCGGGGCGGAAGAGCCCGCTGTCGAGCATGGAATCGACGAGGTCGGCGGCTCGCTCGCCCGAGAGCCGGCCCGAGCTGAGCGCGGCGACCTGGCCCTCGAGCATCTCGGGCTGCCAGCGGACGGCGGCCCGCTTGCCATCGGGCCGCTCGAGGACGCCGTAGCTGTGGAACAGCCCGTCCTTGCGTTCGGCGGCGTGGATGGCGTGGTCGCAGTAATGGCGGGCGAGGCGGAACAGATCGGTCACCACGCGGGTGGGGTACTCGCGCCGCGGGCCGATGCCGGCGTCGTAGAGCGACGCACGGTATCGCTCGAACGCCCTGCCCAGGGCGGTGGTGACTGTCCAGCGTTCGGCGTCGTCCATGACCCAGCCGCTCTGGGTGTGCTCGAGGTACTCGACGAGGACCTTGAGGACGCGGTCGCACCAGCTGGCGACCTCGGAGCTGAGGGTGATGGCCCCGTGGTCGTGCTCGCTGAGGAGGTTGATGCAGAACTCCGTGTAGCGGCGGAGGTGCATGAGGGTGACCATCGACACGCCGTTGCCGGCAAGGGCGTTGTTGGCGTCGTTCCACTCGGGGCGCTGGGTGTTCATCCAGACGCCGCCGCCCGGCACGATGTTGCTGATCTTCGCGAGCGCGGGGACGAGGAGCTTTTCGAGCAGCGTGACATGGATCACGCGGCCGTCGGTGCCGGCGAGGAGCCGTGCGTCGGAGCCGTAGTCACGCTCGCGGAGCTTGATCTCGCGATCGAGTTCGGTGTCGAAGGCGATGGTGGCCTTGGGGTCGGCCTTGATCTCGTCGAACGAGCGGATGCGGTAGGGCACATTCGCGTAGGCGAAGGCGGGCTCGTCGAGCGCCGACTCGAGCATGCCCGGGCGCCAGGCGTGCAGGCGCTCGAGCAGGCGGAGCAGGTACACGATCTGGTGGTCGCCCCAGTAGCCAATGTTGGCCCAGGGATTGTGGGGGTCGGGGCATTCCCAGTCGATCCCGTTGTGGGTCAGGCGGTAGGGGTTGAAGCCGTCGGCGGTGGACGCGTTCAGGAAGATCGCGACCACGCCCGGCAGCAGGTCGGGGTACGCGAGGCACAGGCCTTCCCAGTTCTGGAAGATGTCGCGCCAGTTGCCCTCGTATCCGCACACACGCTCGCCCTTGTCGTTGCGCACGCGGACGCTGAAGGTGTTCCAAGGGCGGCTCGGGTCGCCGTGGCGGCGGCCGAAGGTGAGGGGCATGTACTCGGCGCACAGGCGCTGCAGGTCGAGGTCGCCGGTCTTCTCGGCGCCCGCGTGCAGATCCTGGATGGTCGGTTCGCCGCCCAGCTCGGCGAGCATCGGGCGGGCGGCCTCGGCGGCCATCGTGTTGCGACGCTCGAGGAAACGGGTGAAGTCGGCGAGATCGACGCGGTAGCCATCGACCGGTACGCCGCCGCGCATCGCGTTGAAGAGGGTGTTGCAGCGGTGGTAGGCGATCTGCGCAGGGTCGGCGCCGCATTGAGAGGCGTCGGCGTTGTCCAGGAGCCGCGTCAGTCGGGCCGTGTCCGCGTGGATCGCGCCGGCGAGATCAGCGGGCGCGGGGACGGCCGAGCGGAGCTGCCCGCGCAGCGTGTCGATCCGGGCGTGGTCGAGGTCGACATCGCCCACGATCGCCCAGCACGCGGGCGTCGACGCGTCAACGCTCAGCCGTGCCCTGCACAGGTACGCGCCGCGCCGGCCCGTCGTCAGGGCGACCGGCTCGGGCGTGTCCGCGCCGCGGAGGCACCGCCACCAGGCCTCCTCGTCGAGGAACACTTCCGCGTTGTCGAGCCCCGAATGCCAGACGACATTGGCCGTCAGCGGCTCCTCGGGCTCGGCCTTGTCCGTGATGCGCGACTCGAGCGCGTAGATCGCCAGCCCCGAGCCCGCGTCGAGCTCGCAGCGGGTGTAGGCGTCGGCGAGCGTGCTCGCGAAGCGCTGCAGCTCGACCGGGATCCCGGCGGGGATGAGGTTCATCAGCCCGTCGACGAGCTCGATCTCGACGGGCGGGAGGCCCGCGTCGCGCTCGAGCCAGCTGCGCCGCACGACGCCGTGCGTCTCGCTGAGCCACCACCCGTGCCGGAAGGTGAGGCCGAGCCTCGGGTGGTGCTCCTCGAACGCGACGAACGAGGCCTGGTCGCCGCGAACGATCCGCCGCGTGCAGCCCTCGGGCGCTCCTCGCGGGTCGAGCGGGAACCAGGGCGTCTCGCCCTGAACCGTGATGCGTGTCACCGGGCCCGTCAGCCCGCCCATGCGGTGCAGGCGGTCGTCGGTCTCGTAGTGGAACAGGCTGCGGTCGGCGGACCCGCGACCGGCTGTGAGCGCGCCGGACGAGGAGACATACAGCCACAGGTCGGCGTCGGTCACGACGGTCGACAGGAAGGGCGGCATGCCCTCGGCACCATCGATGATGTAGGCGGGCGCGTCCTCGAAGACCGAGAAGCGGCCGTTGGTGAGGTTGTCCGTAGGGGCATCGGTCGGCGCTGCGTTCGTTCGCGTCGCCGGCTTGGTCGTGTCGGGGCGGGTGCCCACGGTCGCTGGTGTCATGGCTGTCCTCGTCGGTCCGGTCCGACGCCGATGCGCGGGCGTCAGGTGACGCGCACGAGCTGCCGCTGCTTGTCGAGGTGGAGCCTCGTCATGGGCTTCAGTCCCGTGCTGTCATGCAGGTTGAATGTGGTCTCGTGCAGCAGGCGGATGGGCGTCTCGTCCATCTCGCCCTCGAGCCTGCGGATGAGGTGGCGGGAGGCCTCGAGCCCCATCCTTGTCGCGTCCTGACAGACCGCGCTGAATGCCGGGTAGCTCTGCAGCCGCACCTCGGCGTCGTCCACGCCGATGACCGAGAGGTCCTGCGGCACGCGGACACCGAGTTGGAGACAGCGGTGCAGGGCGCCGACGGTGGACATCGGGTTGGTGAAGAAGATCGCCGTGGGCGGCTCGTCGAGCTCGAGCAGGCGGTCGAGCATCATCGCACCGCCACGGTTGTTTGCGGGGGCGCGGACCGTCAAGGCTTCCTCGCGCTGGATGCCGGCGGCCTCCAGGGCCTCCACATAGCCGCGTTCGCGGTCGATGTGGTCGGAGTCGAGGATGTTGTGGATCGCCAGCCCGATGCGGGTGTGGCCCAGCTCGATCAGGTGCTCCACGGCCCTTTTCGTCGTCGCCCGGCTCTGGGAGTCGATGTAGCTGACCGCCTTGTCCTCGGAGCGGTCGGCCAGGAGAACGCAGGGGAAGCCCTCGCCCGTGATGCGCTCGGCGAGCTGCTGCGAGGTGTCGATGCCGCGGACGATCGCCGCCCGCACGCCCTTGCGGTGGAAGAGCTGCGTGAAATCCTCGGACGCGTGGAGGTCGCGTCCGAGGGCGATGATGGTCAGGTCGTACCCGCGCTCGTTGGCCCCGCGGAGGATGCCGCTGAGCATCGCGGACTCGAAGCCGCCGAACTCGATCTCGACGGCCTCGCCCGGGTAGATCAGGCCGAGGACATTCGTGGGCCGCTTGCCCACGCTCGGGACATACCCGACGGAACGGGCGGCCTCGAGGACGCGCTGCTTGGTCTTCTCCGAGACATCGGGGTGGTTGTTGAGGGCGCGGGAGACGGTGGCGACCGAGACCCCGAGCTTGTCCGCGAGCTTCCTGACCGAGGCCATCGTCGACTCCTTCGAAACGCACCCACACCGTTCACCGGACCACGCACCGTTGCCGATCGCCGGGCGACCGAGTTTACGGGTTGTTGTCCGTCAGGCCCTTCTCGAGCTGGCGGTCGATCAGCGACCAGAGGACCTTGTAGGTGCTGGCCTCGGTCTCCGGGTCGAACAGGTCACGGCCGTCGTACTGATCGACATGGCCGTCCACGAAGGCCATGTTGGCCCCGCCGTCCAAGGCGTAGGTGTCGTCGAGCTGCTTCGGGTGACGGTAGTAGGGGATGTACGCGGTCGGCAGGAGGCTGCCACCCTTGAACTCGGTGGCGGTGATGTTACCGATCCCGCCGAACTCGAACGGACGCTGGTCGACGCCCTGGCCCGCGCCGAAGCGACGCCCGGGCAGCTCGGCGGCACCGATGGTTTCCGAGGTGAAGTAGGTGATCTTGCCCTGGAGGTTGAAGGTCGAATCAGGGTTGTCCGTGCCGTAGGGGGCCCACGCCTCGGCGATCAGCATGACATCGCTGCCGAAATCGGTGGCGCTGTCGAACGCGCGACCCTTCTTGTAGGTTCGGTTGTTCGCGGGATTGGTGCCCGGAGCGAGCGTCTGAATCGTGCCCGTCGAGAAGTTCGGGATGATCTCCGAAGCGGAGGAACCCCAGTAGTTCATCGAGTACGACCGGCCGCCATCCGGGTGGCTCGGGCAGACCATCACGCCTCCGCCGAGGGTGATGTTCCGGTTCTGGGCGTTGCCCGGCGAGAGGTTGGTCTTATCAAAGTTGGGCAGGTATTTGCCGAGGCGGTTCTCATCGAACCAGCGCATCTGCCGCTTGCCGTTCTCGGGATCGACGACCGTGGTCGGATCGCCCAAGTTCGGGGGGAACCTCCCGTTGTAATCGAGGGCGTAGGTCAGCATTGAGGTGACCAGCTGGCGCTGGTTGCTCTTGCAGAGGACATCCCGGCCCGATTCCCGGGCCTTGCCCAGGGCGGGCAGGAGGATGCCGATGAGCAGGGCGATGATCGCGATGACCACCAGCAGCTCGATCAGGGTGAAGGCACCCCGGTGAATGTTCTGGGTCGACCGCACGCGGCTCGAGACCCGACCAAGGACCGATCGGTTCTGTGCAGTGGTGTTCAGCATGACACGCCCTCGTATATTCTGGGCTCGCCGGGGAGGTCACGCACCAGCGGGCCGGTTGTCGTAACTGTTCCGATCAGTATTGCGGACCGTGAGACAAACTTCAAGAGGCCAGTCCGAATTCTGTGAAACCACTTTCTTCTCGGGTGAAATCGGTCCTCTCGGCCAGCGATTACCGCCCTTTGGTGGCGCTTTCACGAAGCGCTCCTTGGTACAGTTACGGGTCGATCCACGCATCGGTTCTGGTGGGCCGGCGAACGATCAGCCCGATAACCCTTTGTTTTCCCCGGGGATCCGTCATGAAGAGCATCATCGTTCTCGCTCTCCTCGCCTCAATGAGCCTCGTGGCGTGCGCCTCGGCCCAGGGGCGGAAGGAGGACAAGGTGGCCGCATCCGGTGCGATCCCGGTCCGCGTCGAGCGCACGGCCGAGGGCTGGACGCTGACCCGCGGCGGAAAGCCGTTCGTGATCCGCGGGGCCGGCGGCGGCGGGCCGGGGCACCTTGAGGACCTGGTCAAGCACGGCGGGAACGCGATCCGGACCTGGGACGGCGAGGGGATCGATGAGCTCCTCGATCGTGCGCACGAACTGGGGGTCGGCGTGTGCGTCGGCATCTGGCTCGGGCACGAGCGGCACGGCTTCGACTACGACGACCCGGAGAGCAGGGCCCGCCAGCTCGAGAAGGTCGAGCGGATCGTGCGCAAGTACCGCGACCACCCCGCGGTGCTCCTGTGGGGCGTCGGCAACGAGGTGGAGCTGCAGTCGGACAACTGGGAGAAGGCGTTCCGGTCGGTTGAGGACGCGGCGAAGCTGATCAAGACGCTCGACCAGAACCACCCCACGATGGCCGTCCTTGCCGAGATTTACAACGGGAAGGGGGCGATGGTGAAGCGGATGTGCCCCAGTATCGACATCATCGGCGTCAACGCTTATGGCGGGGCGTCGTCGGTGCCGAGGCGGCTTTTGGAGGAGGGGTACGACGGGCCCTATGTGATCCCGGAGTTTGGGCCGACGGGGCACTGGGAGTCGCCCTCAACCGACTGGGGGGCGCCGATCGAGCCGACGAGCACTGTGAAGGCTCAGCAGTACGCGGAGCGGTACGAGCAGGCGGTCGAGAGCGAGATCCCGGGGCGGTGCCTGGGGTCGTTTGTGTTCCTGTGGGGGGACAAGCAGGAGACGACGGCGACTTGGTTCGGGATGTTCCTGCGGACCGGGGAGAAGGTGGGGGCGGTGGATGTGATCTCGAAGGGGTGGACCGGGGAGTGGCCCGAGAACCGCTGTCCGGTGATCAACCGGGTGAGCAGCGGGCTTGATCGGAAGCGGGTGGAGGCCGGCAAGGAGTTCGAGATTCGCGTCGACGCGACGGACCCGGATGGGGACACGCTGGAGGTCGAGTACTTGGTGGTCGCGGAGACGACGGATCGGCGGGCGGGCGGGGACCGTGAGCGGCGGCCCCCGGAGTTTCCCGAGCTGACGGTGCGGAGCGCGGGGCTGACGGGCGTTGTGCGGACCCCGGATTCCCCGGGGGCGTACCGGGTGTTCATCACGATCCGGGACGGGAACGGGGCCGCGGCGACGGCGAACCTTCCGTTCTTCGTGGAGGAATGACGGGGTCGAGGAGTGACGGGGCCAAAGCCTGACGGGCTTGGAGCGGAAGCGGGCCGGGGGTTGCGTTTGGGCCGATCGGTTCAGGCGAAAATCGTTGGAAAGCAGGCCGTTTCCCGTGCCGCGGGGCGGGGTTTTCGGTACAGTTACGGAACCGCTTTCGCCGTTGATCCGGCGAGGCCGTCGTGGGGGCACGCGGCGGGTCCGAAAGTTGGAACCGTTGCGGGGTCGCGGGCGCAGAGGCCAGCGGCCGGCACAGGGAGCCGACAGAGGCGTACCAAGGGGATGACGACGATGAGCGACTTCAAGCGATGTGTTTCGATGCTGGCGGCCGCGGGGGCCGTGTCGGCCGGTTCGGTGGCGTTTGCCCAGCGTGATGTGGTGTTCTTCGACGACTTCGACGGGACGCAGCTCGACACGACGAAGTGGGAGCGGCAGGTGGGTCGGGGCGAGGCGTACGGCCTCCCGACGGGGTGGGGCAACAACGAGCTGCAGTACTACACCGGGGGGTCGGGGAACTCGTTCGTGCAGGACGGGAACCTGAACATCCTCGTGAAGCGGGAGAATGTCGGGGGGGCGAGCTACACCTCGGCGCGGCTGCGCACGCTGAACAAGGTCGACTTCACTTACGGTCGGGTCGAGGCTCGCATCAAGCTGCCTTCGGGCGCGGGGTACTGGCCGGCGTTCTGGATGCTGCCGACGGGTTCGCCCTACGGCGGGTGGGCGGCGAGCGGCGAGATCGACATCATGGAGTCGACGAACATCGCCGACCGGGTGTACACGACGATCCATTACGGCGGGGGTTGGCCGCGGAACCAGTCGTTCGGGACGGGGTTCAACCCGGGCTTCGACCTGTCGCAGAGCTTCAACAACTACGCTGTGGAGTGGGAGCCCGGGCGGATCACCTGGTACTTCAACGATCAGCAGTTGCTGACGCGGACTTCGGGGCAGTGGTTCAGCGAGAACGAGCCGGCGGGATTCGGGCGCCCGCCGTTCGATGTGGCGTTTCACATGCTGCTGAATGTGGCGGTGGGGGGGAACTTCCCGGGGCCGCCGGACGCGTCGACGGTGTTCCCGCAATCGATGCAGGTCGACTGGGTGCGGGTGACGCGCGAGGTGCAGAAGCCGTTCAACGGTGCGCCGGCGGCGATCCCCGGGCGCATTCAGGCCGAGGACTTCGACGAGGGTTACCCGGACGACGCCTACAAGGACACCGAAGCCTCCAACCTCGGCAACGCGTACCGGATGGAAGAGGTGGACATCGAGGCGAACGCGGGCGGGTTCAATGTGGGGTGGATCCGGACCGGGGAATTCCTTGAGTACACGGTGAATGTCCCGACGGCGGGGGAGTACACCTTCACCGCTCGGGTCGCTTCGGAGAGCAATGGCGGGGCGTTCTCCCTGTCGCAGGGCGGGTCGCCGATCTCGGACGGCGTGACTTTCGATGCGACGGGCGGTTGGCAGCAGTGGACCGAGGTTTCTGGGCAGGTGACCTTCGGGTCGGCTGGGCCGCAGGTGGTGCGGCTGGTTGCCCAGGAGGGCGACTGGAACTTCGACTGGATCGAGTTCTCGGGCCCCGATGACGGGCGGTGCGGGCCGGCGGACATCATTCAGCCGCTCGGTCAGCTGACCTTCGCGGACATCAGCGGGTTCCTGGTGTACTTCAATGCTCAGCAGCCCGAGGCGGATCTGGCGGCACCTTTCGGTGCGTGGACCTTCGCCGATATCTCGGCATTTCTGTCGGCGTACCTGGCGGGTTGCCCGTAACTGTTGCGGTCGCGCATTCGCGGTCTGGTGAAGATGGGCAATCCAGATTTCGGGTTCAAAACCCGTCTGAAAGGGGTTGCATCGCGGTCTTTGGCCGCTATCATTTGAAACTGTTACGGACATTCGTCCGTGGCCTTGAGTCAGTGCATCGCGCATCCCTGGCAGGAGATCGAAGATGAAGAACGCAATCGTTTGTGCGGCTCTGGCGGCGATCGCCGGTACCGCTTCCGCCCAGAACCTTCTGGTGAACCCGAGCTTCGAGAATCAGGGCTCCGGCTTCCTGATCTTCGAGGCGTGGGGCGTGTTCAACAACGCCTTCGCCGATCCGCCCTTCGGCAGCGGCCTGTCCCCCGAGGTCCCCCCGCAGGACGGTGCCGTCTCGCTGAAGACCTTCGGCCAGTTCATCCCCGGCGCGCAGAGCGACACGGGTGCGTTCCAGGTCGTGACCGGTCTGAACGCGGGTTCGGAGTACACGCTGAGCGGTTGGACTTACACGCCGTCGGCCGACGCGATCCAGCAGCAGGTCGACGACGGTGACCCGCTGACCTTTGACGAGGGGCACCTTCCGCTGCTCATCATCGACTTCAAGGACGCTGGCGGGAACACCCTTTCTTCGCTGGTGATCCCTGCTCACGACTTCTCGAGCAACCCGCAGGACCAGTGGACGCAGTACTCGGATTCGGCCATCGCGCCGGCCGGTACGACGCAGGCCCAGGTGACCCCGCTCCTGATCCAGTTCGGCGAGGTCTCCGGAGCCCTGTTCTGGGACAACATCTCGCTGACCGAAGGCTCGGCTCCGCCCCAGCCCTGCAACGCGGCCGACATCGCGGCCCCGTTCGGCCAGCTGACCTTCGCCGACATCTCGGCGTTCCTGAACCTCTTCGCGGGCGGCTGCCCGTAATCGAGGCTCGTCTTTGGGCCGAGCCTCGTTGAGGCCCGGCCTGACCTGCTCCTCTGCCATTTCTCGTGGGCGCCACTGATTGCGGCTTTCGGTGGCGCCCACGGTTTTTTTGCGCTGAGCCCGATGCAAACTGGATCGGTGCGGGGCGAATGGCGGGTGCGGCAGGTCGGACGCATCGGTGGGGCCGTTCAACGCGAACCGGGCGGTCCTCGTCTACGCTGGTGGGCGGTTCGGGTTTTCGGGTGGGCCGCTTGGGGAGTTCGCACCGGATGCGTCGTGTTGCCTTTTGGATCGCCGTCGTGGTCTTCGCCCTCGTGTTGACGGGGACGGGGGCTCTGGTGATCCGGAAGCTGAACGCGGGGCCCGAGGAGGTGGCGGCGGCACGCGAGCAGCGGCCGGTGCCGGTGGAGGTCGCGGCGGTCGAGGTGGGGCCGATCGAGGAGCGGCGGGTCTTCAGCGGGACGCTGGAGGCGACGGCGCGGCTGACGGTCGCGCCGAAGGTGCCCGGTCGGGTAGCGAGCCTGCCTCTCGAGATCGCGGATGTGGTGGAGCGCGGGCAGGTGGTGGCGCGGCTGGACTCGGACGAGTTCGCCCAGGCGGTGGCCCAGGCGGAGGCGGAACTGGCGGTCGAGCGGGCGGGGCTGGCGGAGGCGGAGAGCGAGGCGGGGATCGCGACGCGGGAGTACGAGCGTGTGACGGCGTTGCACGAGCGTGGGATCGCGTCGGACTCGCAGCTCGACACGGCCAGGGCGGCGGAGGCGTCGCGCGGGGCGGCGGTGAAGGTGGCGGAGGCTCGGGTGCTTCGGGCGGAGGCGGCGCTTGCTTCGGCACGGATCCGGCTCGGGTACGCCTCGATCACGGCGGACTGGGAAGGTGGGGACGGGCAGCGGGTGGTGGCCGAGCGGTATGCGGAGCAGGGGGACACGGTCTCGGCGAACACGCCGCTGCTGGCGATCATCGAGCTGGACCCGATCCGGGCGGTGATCTTCGTGACCGAGCGGGACTATGCGCTGCTCGAGGCGGGGCAGGCGGTGCGGCTTGAAACGGACGCGTACCCGGGGCGGGTTTTGCGGGGCGAGGTGGCGCGGGTGGCGCCGGTGTTCCGAGAGGGTTCGCGGCAGGCGCGGGTGGAGATCCGGGTCGCGAACGAGGATGCGGCGCTGAAGCCGGGGATGTTCGTGCGGGTGGGGGCGGTGCTGGATCGCGTGTCGGACGCGACGCTGGTGCCTGCGCGGGCGCTGGTGCGGCGGGATGAGCGGGACCTGGTGTTCGTGCTGGACGGGGAGGACAGCGTGCGGGCGGTGGAGGTGTCGCTCGGCATCCGTGACGGCGAGACGCAGCAGGTGGAGGGTGAGGGGCTGGGCGGAGGCGCGGCGCGGGTGGTGACGCTTGGGCAGCAGTTGCTGGAGGATGGGTCGGCGGTGCGGGTGGTGGACGCCGATGGGGCGGAGATGACGACGGCGGAGGGTGATGGGGCGGGTGCGGCGGGCGCTGCTGGTGGAGTGGGGGACGGATGAATCTGCCTCGGGCGAGCGTGCATCGGCCGGTGTTCACGACGATGGTCGCTTTGATCGTCGTGGTGCTGGGGATCGTGTCGCTGGGGCAGGTGCGGATCGATCTGCTGCCGGATGTGGAGATGCCGACGCTGACGGTGTCGGCGGAGTACGAGGGCGCGAGCCCGGAGGTGATGGAGCGCCTCGTGACGCAGATCATGGAGGAGATCCTCGCGACCGTGCCGGGCGTCGAGGAGATGACCTCAAGCTCGTCAGAGGGGAACACGCGGATCCGGGTGACCTTCGCGTGGGGGACGCGGGTCGACGAGGCGGCGACCGAGGTGCGGAGCCGGCTCGAGGACGAGATTGACGAGCTGCCCGATGACATCACGCGCCCGCAGGTGCGGAAGTTCGATGTCAACAGCTTCCCTGTGGTGCTGCTCGGAGTGTCGAGCCGGCTCGATCCGGTGGAGCTGACAACGCTGATCGAGGAGCAGGTACGCGACCGCTTCGCGCGGCTGCCGGGCGTGGCGCAGGTGGATATCTGGGGTGGGTACAACCGCGAGGTGCGGGTGGAGCTGGACGCGGCGCGCGTGCGGGCGCTCGGGCTTCCCCTGAACCAGATCCTCGGGGCGATCAACGATGCGAACCTGGATTTGCCGGCCGGGCAGATCGAGCGCGGGACCTACGAGGTCACGCTCAGGGCGCCGGCGGAGTTCGGCTCGCTCGATGAGATCCGGGACACGGTGGTCGCGGTGCGGGAGGGGGCGCCGGTCACGCTGGGGCAGATCGCGGAGGTGCGGGACACCTTCGAGCGGCTGACGCGGATCGTGCGGGTGAACGGGCGGCTCGGGATGCGGGTGGCGGTGCGGAAGCAGGCGGATGCGAACACGGTGGAGGTGTCGAGCGCGATCCTGGAGGAGATCGAGCGGGTGAACCGCGATCTGCCGCAGATCGAGATCGTGCCGGTGATCAACCAAGGCAACTTCATCGAGCGGTCGATCCAAAATGTGGCGAACTCGGTGTTGTATGGCGGCGGGCTCGCGGTGCTGGTGCTGCTGTTTTTCCTGCGGAACATCCGCAGCACAGTGGTCATCTCGCTGGCGATCCCGATCTGCGTGATCGCGACCTTTGCGCTGATCTACTTCGCGGGGTTCACGCTGAACCTGATGACCCTCGGGGGCCTCGCGCTCGGCGTGGGGATGATGGTCGACAGCTCGATCGTGACGCTGGAGAACATCTTCCGCAAGCACACGGAGGGGGGGCTGCCGGCGGAGCCGGCGGCGGTGAAGGGGGCGACGGAGGTCGCGGGGGCGCTGGTTGCCAGCACGCTGACGACGCTGGTGATCTTCCTGCCGGTGGTGTTCATCGAAGGGGTGTCGGGGGTGCTCTTCCGCGAGCTGGCGTATGTGATCGTGTTCGCGCTGATCTGCTCGCTCATCGTGTCGCTGACGCTGGTGCCGATGCTGGCGTCGAAGCTGGTGAAGGCCTCGGACAAGGCGCACCCGGGCAAGATCGCGCGGGCGGCGACGGCGGCGTTCGATGCGCTGGATACGGCGTACCGCGACTTGCTTCGGTGGGTGCTGCACCGGCGGATCGCGACGATCGCGTTCGGGCTGGCGCTGCTCGGGGGGAGTCTGTACCTGGCGCCGAAGCTCGGGGCGGAGTTCATCCCGCCCTCGGACGAGGGCGAGGTGCGGGTATCCGGTGAGATGGAGATCGGCACGCGGCTCGACCTCGTCGATGAGCAGACGAAGGTGATGGAGGAGATCGTCATCGAGGCGATCCCGGAGGCCGTCGCGTGGGTGACGAGCGTGGGGGCGAGCTCGTGGGACCCTGACGACGGGGCGACGGGCGAGCTTCGGATCTCGCTGGTCCCGGCGTCGCAGCGGGCTCGGAGCAACACGGAGATTGCCGAGGACATCCGCGAGCGGCTGGACGGGCAGATCCCGGGGATGGAGATCCGCACGCGGGCGCCGCAGGGGCAGTTCCTGCTCGACCGGATCCTCGGGGGCGACGAGGGGATCGAGATCGAGATCACGGGGTACGAACTGGACACGCTCAGTGCGCTCGCGGACCGCGTGCTTGAGCGCGTCGTGACGGTGGACGGCGTGACCGACGCCGAAGCTTCGAACGACCAAGGCGTGCCGCAGCAGCGGGTTCTGGTCGATCGCCTGAAGGCGGCGGACCTCGGGGTGTCGGTGCGGGATATCGCCGAGGCGATCGAGACGGCGGTCGCCGGGAGCCGTGCGGGCGAGTACCGGAGCCAGGGCAACTCGTACCGGATCCTGGTGCAACTCGCGGATGCGCAGCGGCTGACAATCGACGAGGTGCTTGACCTGACGGTGCGCGGGCGGTCGGGGGAGGACATCGCGCTGCGGAACCTGGTGCGGACCGAGGGCGGGCGGGGTCCCACGATCATCGAGCGGAAGGACCAGCAGCGGATCGCGACGGTGTCGGTGAACATCGCCGGGCGCGACCTCGCGGCGGTCGCCGCGGACATCGAGGCGGAGCTGGCGGAGATCCCGAGGCCGACCGGGTACCGGTTGACGCTCGCGGGGAATGTGGAGGAGCAGCGGGAGAGCACGCGGGAACTGCTGATCGCGCTCGGGATGGCGCTGGCACTGGTGTACATGGTCTTGGCGTGCCAGTACGAGTCGCTGCGGGACCCGCTGGTCGTGATGATGTCCGTGCCGCTGGCGGCGATCGGCGTGGTGCTGACGCTGTTCCTGACGGACACGACGCTGAACATCCAGAGCTACATCGGGTGCATCATGCTGGGCGGGATCGTCGTGAACAACGCGATCCTGCTTGTCGATCAGGCCGGGCAGCTGCGGCGGAACGAGGGGATGCGGACGCAGGAGGCGATCGCGGAGGCCGGGCGGCGGCGTCTACGGCCCATCCTGATGACCTCGCTGACGACGATCCTGGGGCTGCTGCCGCTGGCGCTGGGGATCGGCGAGGGCGCGGATGCGCAGGCGTCGCTGGCGCGAGCGGTGATCGGGGGCTTGACAAGCTCGATGCTGACGACGCTGTTGATCGTGCCGGCGGTGTATTCGCTGTTTCACGCGGAGGAGCCGGTGGACGAGAGCGGCGCGACGATCGGGTCCGTCCGGGGTGGGGAGTCGGCGTGAGGCGGTGTGCGGCGTGGTTCGGAATGGCGGGCGGTGCCGTGCTGGCGGGGTGCGCCGGGACGGACTTCGCGCCGTTCCGGCCCGACTGGGAGGAGGCGAAGGCTCGGGCCAACGAGGCGTCGCCGTACGACGAGGAGCGGACGCCCGAGGTGGTCGAGGGCGATGCGGGGTTTGGAGGGCTGCCCGATTTCACCGTCGATGGGCCGATCGAGCTCTCGGTTGAACAGGCGGCGGTGCTCGCGCTCCGGCAAAACCGGGATCTCGATGTTGCGCAGCTGACGCCGGCGGTGGTGGGGGCGTTCGAGACGATCGCGCGGGGTGAATTCGAGCCCGAGATCTTCGCGGACGCGGAGTTCGGCCGCGAGCGGGTGGTCGAGACGGCGCGGGCAACGCAGGACCAGTTCAGCGTGGAGGGCGACAGCGGGCTAGTTGGCGTCGGCGTGCGGCAACGGCTCTCGACCGGCACGGACATCGAGCTCGGCGTGACCGAGACGCGGTCGATCTCGAACCGCTCGCCCGAGCAGCAGACCGCGCGGGTCGGGCTGACCGTCACGCAGTCGCTGCTGCGCGGGTTCGGACCGGCCGTGAACCTCGTCGATGTGCGGCTTGCGGAGCTGGACACGCGGGCGTCGCTGTACGAGCTGCGGGGGTTCACCGAGGCGCTCGTGGCCGACGCGGAGGTTGCGTATTGGGAGCAGCTGCTCGCCGAGCGGACGATCGAGATCTTCGAGCGGTCGCTCGCGGTGGCGCGGCAACAGTTCGAGCAGGTACAACAGCGGATCGAGCTCGGCGACCTGCCCCGGACTGAGGCGGCCGCGGCGGGGAGCGAGGTGGCGCTGCGGGAGGCGGCGCTGATCGACGCCCGGGCGGCGCTCGCCGCGGCGCGGCTGCGGCTGTTCCGGCTGATGAACGCGCCTCTCGGTGCCGCGGACCGGGCGGTGCGGTCGGTGTCCGAGCCGGTGGCGGAGGTCGACGAAACGCTCGACGACATCCCGGAACGCGTTGAGCTGGCGCTGCGGGCGAGGCCCGACCTGGGCGAGGCGCGGCTACGGGTCGAACAGGGGCGGCTCGAGGTGGTGCGGACCCGGAATGGGCTGCTGCCGCGGCTGGACCTGTTCATCGCGCTCGGAAAGACGGGCTTCGCCGATACCTTCCCCGACGCCTTTGAGGACCTCGAGTCCTCGACTTATGACTTCACGGCCGGTCTGTCGCTGACGCAAACGCTCGGCAAGTCGGAAGCGGTGGGGCGGCAGTTGCAGGCGGTGGCGAGCCGGGAGCAAGCAAGGGCTTCGCTTCGCAACTTGGAGCAGGTCGTTGAGCTGGATGTGCGGCTCGCGGTGAATGACGCTCGACGGGCGCGGGAGCAGATCGCCGCGAGCGCGACGGCCCGGCGGCTCGCGACGGAAACGGCCGAGGCCGAGCAGCAGCGGTTCGAGGTGGGGGCGAGCACGGCGCTTCTTGTGTCGCAGGCGCAGCGGGACCAGCTCGCCGCGGAGATCGCGGAGGTGGAGGCGATCACTCAGTACCGCATCGCCCTCGTGAGGCTGTACCTCGCGGAGGGGTCGCTTTTGGAGCGGCGGGGCGTGCGGGTGGCCGGCGTGCGGTGAGGGCCGGGGTCACTTTCCGAGGCGTTCGATCAGTCGCTCGCGTAGGCCCTGGGGCAGTTCACCCGCGGAAAGATCGCGGCAAATGTCCTGGGTGAGATCGAGGCTCGCGAACACCGAACGGCAGCGGTCGCAGATGACCTCGCCCGTGAAGGGCACGCCGCGGTCGAGGGCCTCTTGCTTCGCGTTGAGCAGGTCTAGGCAGACGCGTTCCTCGTAGGCGGGTGGCGGGGCCGGAGTGGGGGAGCGCGGGATGACCGCGTCGGCCGCGGCGCGGAGCTTGAGGCGTGCCCGGTGCACACGGCTGCGGACGGTACCCTCCTCGAGGTCGAGGATGCCGGCGATCTCGCGGACGCTGAAGCCGACGAGTTCTTTGAGGATCAGCGGAACGCGGAACTCGTCGGGCAGGTCGGTGATGGCCGCTTCGAGGCGTTCGCGGGCCTCGGCCTTGATCTGCTGCTGGACCGCATCGGGCTGGTCCGCGGGCACGAGCGCGATGAGCGGGTCGCCGAAGGGCAGAGGCGTGTCGAGTGACTCGAGGCGGTCGGGTTCGCCGGAGCGCTTGCGGTGCATCCGCTGGCACGCGCGGGCGGCGATGCGGTAGAGCCAGGTCTTGGGATCAGCGTCCCCGCGGAAGGTGTCCCATGACTTGAAGGCGCTCAGGAAGACTTCCTGGACGAGGTCCTCGGCTTCGGTGCGATCGCCGCAGAAGCGGTACGCGAGCTGAAAGAGCTGGCCGCCGTACTCGTCGACGAGCCGGGGGATGGCGGATTCACGGTGGTCGGTGTGTTCGGCGGGCACGCGGTGAGTCTACGAGGCTTCGGCCCGGGGCAAGGACTGCTCGCCGTGGCTGGTTAAGCGTTATACTTCCGGGATCGGCGGGCTTCTGGTCGGCGCGTAGTCATGGAGTAGACGCATGCTGAGAGCTGTTTGTGCGTGTTTGTTCGCGGTACTGCTTGCGGGGTGTGCCGCGGGGACGGGGTCGTCCGCCGGTGCGTCGTCGGCTGCCGCCGCGGCCCCGCCTGGGCACGAACTGGTCTGGGCGCGTGAGTTTGAGACCGATGGGCGGCCCGACCCGGGGACCTGGGGCTTCGAGGAGGGGTTCAGCCGAAACGAGGAACTCCAGTGGTACCAGGAGGACAACGCCTTCGTGCGTGACGGCATGCTCGTGATCGAAGCTCGGCGGGAGCGGGTGGCGAACCCGGGGTACGAGGCGGGGTCCACCGATTGGAAGGTCCGCCGGGAGTTCGCGGAGTACACCTCGTCGTCACTGCGCACGCGGGGCAAGCACGAATGGCTGTACGGCGTCTTTGAGATGCGGGCCCGCATCGACACGCGCCCCGGGCTCTGGCCGGCGTGGTGGACGCTCGGCTCGGCCCGGCCCTGGCCCGGCTGCGGCGAGATCGACATCATGGAGTATTACGACGGCGTGCTGCTCGCCAACGCGTGCTGGAAGGCCCAGGGTGGGCGATGGGCGCAGGTGTGGGACGCGACGCGGACGCCGCTTGCTGAGCTCGACGACTCGGGCGACGCCGAGGCCTGGTCGGACGAGTTCCACATCTGGCGCATGGAGTGGACGAAAGACGAGATCCGGCTCTTCGTTGATGACCGGCTGCTGAACAGCGTGGATGTGAACCGGACCTTCAACCCCGACGGGACCAACCCGTTCCGCGAGCCGCACTACATGCTGGTGAACCTGGCGATCGGCGGGACGCGGGGCGGCGACCCGTCCGCGACCGAGTTCCCCGCCCGGTACGAGATCGACTACATCCGCGTGTATCAGCCGATCGCTGATCAGGATTGAGCGAAGGAGGGCCGCGTGATGGCTCGGTGCATGATGTTTGCGGCGCTCGTGTGCGTACTGATGGGCTGCGCGGGCGCGGAGCGTGCAGACACGGGATCGCGCGGTCCGAACCTGGTGCTGATCGTGGCCGATGACCTCGGCTACGCCGATGTGGGATTTATGAGGTGCGAGGACATCCCCACGCCCGGCATTGACCGCATCGCGGCGGGGGGCGTCCGCTTCACGCAGGGGTATGTGACCGGGGCCGTCTGCGGGCCGAGCCGAGCGGGGCTAATCACGGGGCGGTACCAGGATCGCTTCGGCTGCGGGAACAACCCGACGGTGGATCCGTCGATTCCCAACGGAGTGCCACGCAGCGAGCGGATGATCTCTGAGTTGCTGCGCCCGGCGGGCTACGAGTCAAAAGCCATCGGCAAGTGGCACCTCGGGACCTACCCCGGGCTGCACCCCAGGGACCGCGGGTTCGACGAGTTCTACGGGTTCCTGACCGGCGGGCACAACTACTTCCCCGAGAACCTCACGCTCGAAGATCTCTCCGAAGTACGCGAGAAGTGGGCGTGGTACCGCACCAAGCTCCTCGACAACGGCAAGCGTGTCGCAACAACGAAGTACCTGACCGACGAGCTCTCCGACCGCGCCGTCGAGTTCATCGATCGTGACAGGGAAGAGCCCTTCTTCCTGTACCTCGCCTACAACGCGCCGCACACCCCGATGCAGGCGACCGAGGAGTACCTCGCCCGGTTCCCGGATATCAAGGATCCGCGCCGACGCACCTACGCCGCCATGGTCAGCGCGATGGACGACGGAATCGGACGCGTCCTCGACGCCCTCGACGAGCGAGGGCTCGCCGACGACACCATCGTCGTGTTCCTCTCCGACAACGGGGGCGCCACCAACAACGCCTCGCGCAACACGCCGCTACGCGGGCATAAGAGCCAGCCCTTCGAGGGCGGCATCCGCGTCCCCTTCGCCATCCGTTGGCCCGGCGTCGCGGAGCCCGGTTCCACCTATGAGTTCCCCGTCAGCTCGCTGGACATCGCCGCGACCATCGTCGAGGCCGCCGGGCCCGCGGCGAAGGCCCAGGTCCGCCCGACGCACCCGCTCGACGGCGTGGACCTCCGCCCGTACCTCGCGGGCGAGATCGAGACCCGGCCGCACGACGCGCTGTTCTGGCGCTGGCACGACCGGGACGAGGGGGTCGTCTGCCTCGGCGATCGGAAGCTCATCGCCCGGCCTGACGCGGCCGGAGGGAACCTCGTGTTCGACATCGCCGAGGACACCGGCGAACGCAGGAATCTCCTTCGTGCGGATATGGCCGCTTCGCCCGAGATCAGCGTTGATCCGCTGGAGAACCTGCTCGCCGCGTGGTACCGGGAGCTCATCCCGCCCGCCCACCCAAGCCTTGGGTCTTGGACCTTTGGAAGCGATTGACGCGAGCCGGCCGCGCGACGATCGTGTTGGCGGATTGCCCCTGTTCCGGTACGCTCCTCCACGAGGAGCGTCGGGCAATGGTGGACCAGGTGAGGCTGCAGGAGGTCTTCGAGGCGTGGGAGGCGGCGCGAGCCGTTGGCCGTGAGCTCGAGCCGGCTGCGCTCTGTGGCGATGACCGGTCTCTCGCGGACGCTCTCTGTCATCGCATCGCCGTGTTTGAGGTGATCACCGCGGCACTCGGTGTCGGCGACTCGGGCGCATCGAGCGGCGTAGGACAGGAATGGGACGCCACGCCGGCGTCGGGTGCGTCCATCGGGAAGTACCGCCTGCTGAGTCAACGCGGAGAGGGCGGCTTTGGGGTCGTGTTCGAGGCCGAGCGCACGGACGGCCACAGGGAGCGGGTGGCGGTCAAGTTGCTCCGTCGGGGCGTGGGGAGTTCGTCCGGGCGGGCCCGCTTTGCCGCCGAGGGGCAAGCGCTCGCGCTGGTGCGACACCCCAACATCGCCTCGGTGCTCGACTCGGGCGTGTCCGAGGACGGTGTGCCCTATCTCGCTATGGATCTGATAGAGGGGCGTCCGCTGACGGAGTACTGCTCGGCGCACGAGCTGTCGATCCGCGAGCGGTTGTCGCTGCTGCTCGCCGTGTGCGACGCGGTCGGGCATGCGCACGCGAAGGGCGTGATCCACCGGGACCTGAAGCCCGCGAATGTCATCGTGATGGAAACCGAGGCGGGGCCTGTTCCCAAGGTGATCGACTTCGGGATCGCGCGGATTACCGATCCGGTGAACGCGGTGGATACCCGGATGACCCGGGAGGGTGAGTTCGTCGGGACGGCCGCCTACATGAGCCCCGAGCAACTGGGCGTCCACGACGAGGACGCCGACACACGCGCGGACATCTACAGCCTCGGCGTGATGCTGTACGAGGTTCTCGCGGGGGTACTTCCGTATCAGCGGACCGGGGACGATCGGCTGTCCGTGCACGACCTGCAGAATCGGATGCGGCAAGTGGCGCCTCGTTCGCTCGTGTCCCGGCTGCGGCCGGAAGGGACCGGCGGCGCCTCGCAGCGACGCGAATCTGCCCGCCGACAGCGTGCTCTGCGAGAGCTCAGCTGGATCGTCATGAAGTGCCTCGAGCTCGAGCCGGATCGGCGGTACGCGACCTGCTCCGATCTCGCGGCCGATCTCCGGCGGTACCTTGAGGGCGAACCGCTCAGCGTGGGTCCGCAGAACGCCGCGTACCGGGCCAGGAAGTTCATACGCCGGAATAGAACGCTCGTGGGCGCGGGTGTTGCAGTGGCGGCGTCGCTTCTCGTTGCCGCGGGATTGAGTAGTCTGGGATTCGTGCGGGCCGTCGAGGCCCAGGGGCGGGCCGAGCACTTTGCCGAGCGTGCGCAGGCGGCCGCGGAGGCCGCGCGATGGGATCAGTATGTCGCGACGCTGCAGGCGTCGAGCGCGGCGGTCTTCACCGGCGACGCGGTCGTCGCTCAGCGCCTGCTCGGCCGGTTGCCGACTGAGCACGCGGGCTGGGAGGCCCGGTACCTTCGATACCTTGCGGACAGCAGCGCGGCGACCCATGACTTCGGCCGACAGATGTACAGTGTCCGTTTCGATCGATCGGCGGGTTCGCTATACGCGGTGGGCCGGGAAGGCACGCTGGCGAGGTTCGAGTCTACCGAGACGGGACCAAGCCATCGCCGGGACCTTGGGGCGGACGCGTACAGCGTCGATCTCTCGCCCGATGGCCGGTGGCTCGCCGTTGGCCTTGCCGACGGTCATTTCGAGGTGATGGTGGCCGACACGCTCGAATCGCGGGCATCGATCGCCCAAGGGGACGCCCCCGTCGTCCGCGTTGCTTTCGTGGACGATCGTACTGTGGTCGCGGCTTCACGCGGGGGCGAACTGTCTGCATGGACCGTGGTGGACACGACGGGCACGCTCGAACTTCTCTGGAAGCGTGAGGCGGCGTCGCCGGTGTTTGCCGTGACCCGTATCGGTGAGACCGCGTGGCTCGGGGATGAATCCGGGTCGGTGACGGTCGTGGATTCGCGCACCGGGATGACGATCGCGACGCAGATGCTCTGCGCCAGCCGGATCCACGATATCGAGCTCCTGCCAGATGGATCTTCCGTTGCCGCCGCAAGCGTCGAGGGCGAGCTCTTTCTCCTCGCGCCCGAGGTGTCTCGACGCGGAGGCGCGTTCGCCGTCGTTCAAAGTGTGCGCATGAATGACCCGATCGCAGAGCTGTCGGCCATGCCTGATGGCTCGATGCTCCTCGGGGCGACGCACTCGGGCGCGATCGCCTGCTTCCGGCTGCCGGACCTTGTCCCGCTCGAGTCCCGGTACGGGCACACGGGGCGGGCGTACTCCGTTGCCGCTCACCCCACGCAACGATTGGCCGCGAGCGCGTCGACCGATGGAACCGTCCGCGTCTGGAAGTACGGCGAAGATTCCCCGCGATCTGTCGGTGGGATGCCGGCGAGGCTGGGGTTCGCGGGTCGGTCCGATCTCCCCGGCAAGCAGAATGCAGGAAGGATTCGCGTTGCGATGACCGGGCGTGACGATGTCTACGCCGAGATCCGCCGAGCGGCCGGCGGGCAGCCGCTCGCCATTTTGGCGCAGAACGATGCAGCGTTGGTCGTTCACGCCGACGGGCTTCTGATCATCACTGCGAAGCACCTGAGGCGGCCGCTCTGCGTTCCGATGGAAAGACTTCCGGCCGCGTGCGCGATTTCGAACGACGGGACAACTGTTGCGACGATCGATCACGAGGGCGGGATTCGCTTCGGGGCGATCGATGACAGCGGTTGGAATCCCGCCCGGCTCGATATACCGCCTGCGGTGCCCGGTGTAGCTCTTTCTATCACGCGCGAGCGGCTGATGCTCACGCGGCCGGACGGGCAAGCGACCATCTGGCATGCGGGCAAGCGACGCGATGTTCGGTTCGACATGGACGCGGTGCGCCCCCGCCGAGTTGCGATGGGGCCGGCGGGGGAGAGAGTCGCGGTGACGCTCCGCCCGCCGCTCGCGGACAGCACTGCTCTTCGTCTGTATGACACGCGAAAGGGCCAGCTGTTGCTCACCTTGGAGACCAATCTCACGAGTGCCGTGGATGTATGGTTCACCGCGGACGGCGAACAGATCGCCGTCATTGATCAGGCCGGCGTGATCAGCCGGTACACGGCGACGCCCGGGTCTGGGCTGGCGGTGAATCAGGTGCTCGCCTCAGAGTGAACACTCTGGTGTCGGGCCAGACCACTCACACGGAGCGGAAGTCATCGAGCCGCGTGGCAAGCTGCAGGCGCGCCGAACGCACCCGCCGCTGCACGGTCTTGGGCGAGATCCCAAGGTGCTCGGCGGTCTGGTCCTGCGTCAGCCCGAGGTACACGAAGAGGTGCCAGGCATCCCGCTCCTCGGCGGGCAGCCCGTCCACGGCCGCGTGCAGCCGTATGAAATCGATCCGTTCGATCGCCGGGCCGTTCCTGGGGCTCGTCGGATCGGCCGATACGCCGTCGGCATCGATCTCAGCCGTGCGGTGTCGCGACGATTGGCCCCCGGGCCCGAAGTGATGCCTGATAAGGTCGATAGTCGCCCAGCGGACATGCTGCGCCACGATGATGAAGAACTGGCCGGGGTTTGCCGGTCTGGCGTCGCGGACCGCTCGGTCGACACGGAGCAGCACATTCTGCAGTACATCCTCGTCCTGTTCCCAGCGACCGAGGTCCGGCCGACTCCGCATCGCCGCCCGCACCAGGTCGTGGATCCGCTGGCTCGCTCGCCGGAGGAGTTCATCGCGGACGACCGTGTGATCCTGCCCCGCGGCGATGCGGTCCAGCCGATCTTGGATCCACGCGGTCGTGCTGTCGGGCGAGGGTTGTTTGGTCATGGCAAGCCAAGTTTGATCGGTGTCCAGTATAGCCGGAACGAGCGAATGTCACGAGGGACCGTTCGCGCAGCCCGCGGCGTCGGTCGGTCCGGACAGGAACCTCGTTGTCCGATGTAAGAACCTTGGTGTTGCAAGCCTCGCCGGTCACGGTCGAGTCCCACCTCGGCGATACCGTCGACCGCGATTATCACCGTCTGCCGACCGTATGGTCGGTGATCGTCGAAGGATCCGGTGGCCGACAAGGATCGGTCTTCAGAACTTAAAGGTGGTCTGGGCCCAGAACCGCGTGGTGTCAGGCTGGCCGTTGTCGCCGTCGTAGAAGGCGGCCTTGACGAGGATGGACCAGGTGGGCGTGATCTGCTTGGTGGCGACGAGGTCGATCTCTTCGCCGAGGTCGTCGCCACCCTGGTCGGTCCAGAACTCGTGGTAGGTGATGGAGCCGCGGACGCCCCAGAGGAGGTCAGTGCCGACGCCGATGTAGAGGTCCTGCAGGCCGGCGTTTGGCGTGACGAGGAAGTTGTCGGCGAAGCCCTGGAACTTATGGTTCGTTCCGAGGGGGAAGCGGAAGGCGAAGCGGCCGTCGTCGCTCCCGAGGAACTGGTAGCCGGCGACGAGGTGGCCGAGCCCCTCGCGGGTGACGCGGAACTGGGCGGCAAGGAAGTCGGCGTCATACTCGGTGGGGTTGGCGCCGGCGTCGGACTGGTGGGCGTAGGTCAGTTCGTAGTCGGCGTAGGTATCGGCATCGGCCTCGGCGTCGCGCCAGAGGTCGCCGGTGAGGCGGATGCCGAGGGTGTCGCTTGAGTTAGCGGGATCGTCGTTTCCAAAGTCGAGGAGGTAGACGAACGGCGTGATGGTGAGCTCGGGCGCCGCGTTGTAGGCGATGTGGAGCAGGTGCGCGTCGGAGTCGGGGTTCGGGCCGTCGGGGCCGAAGATGCGTTGGACGCCCCATACATAGGCGTAGAAGACGGTGACGGTATCGACACCGGCGTTGGTGCGGAGGCTCGCGGCGTCGTAGGTCTGCTCGAACTGTCGCCAGCCGACATTGCCGATGAAGCGGGCGTCGTCGAGGACGATGCGCTGGCGGCCGGCCTGGATGTCGAGCGTGATACCGGAGTCGCCGATCGAGTTCGTCTTGAATCGGCCGAACGCCTGGTTCACCTCGGTGCCGGGCGGGTCGGCGACGGGTGTGCGGCTGGGCGAGCCGTCACCGGTCTGGGGAACGAAGTAGTTGCCGGCATCGGGCGTTGCGACATTCTCCATCTCGATGAAGGCACTGAAGCCGTGGAAGGGCTTGGTCGCATAGCCGAGGCGCAGCCTGTTGGTGATGGCGGTTGAGGAATCTCGGTTGGTCGTGTCGGCCAGTTCGATGCGGAGGTTGTTGTCGAGGCTGATCTTGCCCGACACGAGGGCGTCGAGGGCGGTTTCGGGTGGTTCGTTTGGGTCTGAGAGCCAGCCGAGGGGACGGTCCTGCGTTGGCTGTGGGGATGGCGGGTTGAGCGCGGGCGGGTTGGCCACGGGCGGCGGTGGGCCGTCCTGTGCGGGTGCGGCGAGGGCGAGGCTCGCGGCGATGAGGACGGCGGCGATTCGCGGACTTGTCATGGGACCTCCCTCACGCGGGAGCGCGGCGGTGTTTCGGCGGTCGGTCAGCCGTTGTCGATGATCTCCTCGAGAGGGTCGGTAGCAGGCGTGATGGGGGCCTTGTCGGTCGGCGTGATGCCCTGCACCGGCTCGGTGGGGAGGTCGCGTGTGCTCGGGGCCTCGGGGGCGCGGAGCCGCAGGGCCATCGCCTGGGCCTGGCGGCTGTAGTCGATGGACTCGCCGAGGATCCTGGCGGCCTCCTGGGCGGCGTGGAAGCCCTTTGAGTTCTCGCTGCTGATGTAGTCGAGACGCCACATCGCCTTGCGTTGCAGGTCGTAGACGGGCTTGAGCGTGTCCTCGCTGGCGCCGGCGGCCTTGGCTTCCATGATGGCGTCGAGCATGTCGGTCATCGCGGCCGCGGCCCGTTCCATGTGGGCCATGTGGCGGTCCTGGATCGTTGTGATCTTCTCGATCAGCGTGTCCTCGTCGTCGTTGTGGCACTGCTGGCAGGCGTTGTTGATGTTGTAAAGGGGGCTTCGGACATCGTGGCTGCTGACCTTCATCGCGCCCTCGCGCTCGTAAGGCATGTGGCAGTCGGCGCAGGTGACGCCGCTGCGGGCGTGGATGCCCTGGCTCCAGAGCTCGAACTCGGGGTGCTGGGCCTTGTAGACCTTGGCGCCCGTCTCGCCGTGGGCGTAGTCGTAGAAGTCGGAGCCGTCGGGGAACTTGGTCTCGTCCCAGTGCTGCTCGAGCTGCTCGACCTTGAGCCCGTTGCTCCAGGGAAACTCGAGGGTCATCTTGTTGGCGCAGTAGTACTCGACATGGCATTGGCCGCAGACGAAGGACCGCATCTCCTGCCGGGTGGCGAGCTGGTTTGGGTCGTAGGGCGTGTCGCGCTTCCCGCGACGCCAGCTCTCGAGGCTGGGCAGGTGCGGCACGGGCTCGTCGCTCTCGGCGAGCATCGCGATCCCACGCATGAAGCCGGGCCGCGTGACGCGGATCTGCATCGTTTCGGGGTCGTGGCAGTCGATGCAGGAGACGGGGTGGGCCTCGCCGTGGATGGCGGCGGGGTGGTCCTCGGGCACGGGCTGGCCGGCGAACTCTCCGGTGAAGCCGCCAAGCGGGGGCTGCGGGACCACCGGCTCGTTCTCGCCGGGCGTGCCGTCGGGCGCGGCGCGGAGGAGGGCGAGCACCTCGTCGTAGGGCATGCGGCTGACTTCCTCGAAGCCGCGCATGACGGCGGGCATGTTGAAGCCGGCGGCGAGGGCGTCGTTGTCGGTGGGTGCGCCCATGGCCTCGAGCCCGACCATGCGGTACATCACGGTGTTGGAGGCGTGGCAGTGCAGGCAGGCGCCGGCCTGGGGCTTCTTGGTGATGCGCTCGGTGACGCCCTGGTCGTAGAGCATGTAGGCGTGCCCGCGCGCCTCGCGGTAGTCGATGCTGAACGCGTAGCCCGCGTAGAGACGCTTGAGCCACGGCTGCTTATCGAGCTTGCTCGCGGGGAGAGCGCTCGAGCCGCCGTAGAACCGGTCGCCGGCGGTGGCTTTCCACCCATCGAACTGGTGCGGCCAGTTGCGGCCCCACGGCTCGGCGTCGGTGCTGATCTCGTTGACCTCGACCACGCGGAGGAAGGGGCGGCGGGCGGCCTGCTTGTGGCCGAACATGGTGATAAGCACCCAAGTCACGAGCAGCGTGCCGACGACCGCGACGATGAAGACGAGGGCAAGCAGCGCGACCCGGCCGGGCCTGCTCGCCAGGTTGCTGGTGGAGCGGGAGCGTTCGGTCGCGGCGCTGGGTGTGCTGGGCATGGTCGTCCCCTCGAAAGGCTTCAATCTCTGTCCCCGTAGCCCGATTCGCGGCCGGCGTGGCCGACATCGCCGTGGCAGTGCACGCAGAGGAGCATCTCCCCGCCCGGCTCGGTGGGGAGCATGTGCTCGACATAGTCGGCGTGGCAGTACAGACAGGCGGCCTGGGTCACGCGGCGGTTGCGCGGCTTGATCTGGATCGGCTCATGGAAGTCGCCGGTCGTGAAGGCGAGCGAGTGGAAGAAGCCGTTGTCGCTCTTCGTGATCCACTTGCCAGCGAAATCGTGAGGCAAGTGGCAGTCGTTACAGCTCGCAACGGCGTGGTGGCTGGACTTCTGCCACGCGTCATAGTGCTCCTGCATGACATGGCAGTTGGCGCAGGCGGCGGGGTTGTTCGTCAGATAGGCGGCGCCGTCGCCGTAGCCGAAGGTGAACGCGCCGAGGCCACCGAGGATTCCGAACACGCCTGCGGTGACGACCGCCAGCAACGGGACGGTGCGGCTTCGTCCTTTGACGGGCGGGGGCGTTGTGGCGGGTGTGTCCGACACGCGTGACCTTCCCAGCGGTCCGGATCAGGCTTCTTCGCCCTCGGCCTCCGCTCGCGTGGCCCGGTTGGGGAGTGCCGCGAGCGCCGCGATGGCGACTTGACTGGCCATGAACATACCAAGCCAGAATGAAGCGCCGTTCATAAAGCCGTATGAATGGAGCCCGACGCCGAGCATGTTGGTGCCGAACCAACTCCACGCGGTGACGATGTTGCCGCTGACGGCGAGCGCCGCGATACCACGAGCCCGGATCATCCCCCCCCAACGGGCGTGCAGGATGATCGCGTTGATGAGCACCACGAGGGCCGCGCCATTTTCCTTCGGGTCCCATCCCCAGAACCGCCCCCACGATTGATCGGCCCAGATCCCCCCAAGAACGGTGCCCACAAAGCTCAGGAGGAGTGCGAAGCACACGACGCCGTACACCATGCGGATCAGGGCTCGCTCGCGTTCGGGCGTCACCCACCGGGTGAGCGTGCGGGCGAGGAGGTAGACGGCGGCGATCGTCCCCGCGAGGAAGGTGGCGGAGTACCCGAGCGTGATCGTGATAACATGCGTCGCGAGCCAGAAGTTGCTGTCCAGCACCGCCTGCATCATCTCCATCGTGTCGCCGTCGCTCCCGAGATTGTGGGCGACGATGAGCGTGCCCACCCCGATCGTGCTCGACCCGAGGATCGACACACCGAGCGGGAACAGGCGCTCCATGAAGACGCCCGCGAGCGCCGCAGCCCAGCCCACGAAGACCGCCGATGAGTAGAGGTTCGTGACCGGCGGGCGTTCCTGAAGGTACATCCGCAGCCCGATCGCGACCGTGTGAACCAGGACGGCCGCGCACAGCAGCGCGAACGACCCGACCCGCAGGCGCTCGGCGATCACGCCGCCCGCGCCCCGTGTCCGCAGCGCGAACGAGACGCACACCCCCATGAACGCGAGGAGGTACACCGCCGCGGCCCCCGAGAACGGTGACGCGCGGTTGAACAGCACCTCCAGCCGCATCTTCCGCATGACCTCCGGCATAGAGGCCTCGAGCAACTCGGTGTAGGCCCGAACCGCGCTGTTGAAGCCGCTCGCGTCGCCCTCATTCGCTGCGGTCATCATCGCCACGAGATACGCAACACTCGGGTGCGGGTCGTCGCCCGCGTGGTCGTCGAGAAACGCGGTGTGGAAGGGCCGCCACTCCGCGTCGGGCGACAGGGGCGGGATCGCGAACGGCTCGCGCATCTGGGCGTGCGCGAGCAGCGTGTTCACCCGCCGGTGAAGCTGCAGCACCGCCCGCTGGAAGCCATCGCGGTCGCGCGGCTCGACATCCGCGGCCCGCTGCGCCTGCGCCGCGACCTCTTCCCATCGCGGCTCAATCTGTGCGAGCGAGAGCCGGCCGCCGTCTTCCGGCGTGAGCCCGAGCATCGCGAGCAGATCCGGGTGATCGACGCGGATGACCGGCAGGCCCGCGACCCGGTCGGGGTTGGCGATGAGATCGAGCAGGAAACGGCGCGCGGGCACGGGACCGTCCTCGGCCGACACCGCCTGTCGCCCTCCAGCCACCATCAGCATCGAGCGAGCCGCGGTGTCCATCGGCTTGATCCGCCCGCCCGCGGAAACGGGCAACTCCGCGAAGGCGCGTGTATCCAAAGCGCTCGCGGGAGCCGGTCCCAAGAGCGGAGTGCACGCGATACACACGCCCGCGAGCCCTACGAACCAGGGCCAGAACCGCCGGGTCGCGCCGGTGCCCACGCGCCCCTCACCGCCAACGGACTTCGATCTACGGCGGAGAAACGCGATCAGGCTCATCGCGAAGTGGACGATCATGCCCCCGGCGACCAGCGAGCAGGCGATGTAGGGCATGAGCCACCCGGGATTCCGCACGACCTGGAGCACCGTGCCGGAGCCGTCGGGCTTGTACGACGCCTGGTAGAAGGTCATGCCCCGGTAGCGCAGCGGATTGTTCATCCAGATGCGCGTTTCGCGGTCCGTGGCGTGCTCGGGGTCGACAATACGGATGTCGCTCGAGAAGTTCCGCGCGATGCTCGTCCCCGTGAAGGTATCGTGGCGGAAGTCCTTCAGATGAATCGTGAACGGCAGGTAGGCCCGCCGGTAGCGGAGCGCGAGCCCGCACACCGCATCCCCCGTACCGATGCGCTGCGCCTCGGTCAGGGCAGCGGACACCATCCAGGTGCCCAGGGGCGTGCCGTCGCGTAAGAGCGTGATGTACGCCGCCGGCGTATCCGCACGGGAGCCGTCGGCACCGGCGACGCGCGGCTTCGGCTCGGCGCGGGCTTCCAGACCGATGCCCTCCGTCGCGCGGGCGTCGCCGTGGGCGTGGAACAACGCCGCGTTCGGGTACCACGCTTCCACACGCACCTCGAACGGAAGCTCCTCGGTCACAATGGGCTTGCCCGTCACGGCGGCCCGCGCGAGCATCCACTGCGGAATCGTGACCACCCGGTCGTGCTCGGCGTGGCTCTGATCGATGAAGGCCAGCTCAGCCTCGCGGACATCCTCGACGACCGAACTGCTCGATCCCTCGTCGATCGACATCAGCCCTTCGTCCGCCGCGAAGCCGGTCACCAGCTCGCCCGCGAGCAGCACGATGAGACCGGCGTGCAGGACGAGTATGCCGATCCGTTTGCGGCTCATCTTGAAGCGCATCGCGTGGGCAGCGAGCAGATTGACGATCAGCAACGCCGTGATCGTGAGCCCGCCGGGGATGGGGATCACCGGCCCGAGGTCGACAGAGGCCACGAACAGCCCCGGATCCACCATCGCCACCCATGACCTGAAGTAGGCATCGACCGCCTGCCACACACCAAGGGTTGTCTGGGCAATCGTGCCGACAAAGATCAGCACCATGGCGAGCGTGAGCAGCGTCACGGTCAGCCGGAGCGACGCGAGCGGTTCGATCAATCGCCGCATGGGCGACTCTAGCCGTCCAGCCCGGCGATCGAGCGGGCCACGCCGAAGACGGTGTCCTGCAGCCGATCAGCGGCGGCGTCGGTGGTTGTTGTCCGGACGAACCAGGTCTGGTCGGCCGACTCGTCGTACACGCCCGCGGCGAGCATCGTGCCCTGCGGCGAGTCGATGCGCGTCTCATAGCCGTCGTAGCCCGGTGCGTCAAAGCGGGTGATGACCCCTTCGAGCCCCGTCGCGTCCACGGGCGGCAGACCCATCTGCCCGCGCCAGCGGTTGATGTTCGCGAGTTCACCCCCGACCCGGCCGGGGAAGCGGCTGATGGCGACCTCGACCGGACCATCGGCGTCGGGTGCCATATAGGTGGCAAGCCGCATGGGCCGCGGTTCGGCGTCCCGCGTCCAGCCTTCGGGCGTGGCCCAAGGCTCGGCGTCGCTCGTCGTCGCGGCGCGATCGTCCTCATCGGCCGGTCGCTCGACCGTCTGCGTCTCCTCGGGCACACGCTCGATGCCCTTCGGCACTTCGGTCGTCTCAACACCGCGACGCTCGCAGCCGACGAGTGCGGCGCACAAGCAGCCGATGGCAAGCGCGAGGCGGATCGCACCAGCGCACGGACCGGTCTGCTGTGCTGGCGGGCAGGAGCGAGGCCTGCTCTCGGCGGTGATCTTCATGTGTTCGATAGTAACGCTGGGCAACGAAGTCACCGAGTTCGGATCGCAAGACCGCATCGGCCGCCCAGTCGCCCTGCCGGTGGGAACACGGGGGAAGTCGCGGGCGAACGAGTTGGCCAGAGTCAGCCGCCCCGCACTCCCCCGCGGCCGGTCCCGACGCATGGGCGAGGACACGGGCGAGGACACGGGCCAGTCCCATCACTGGGAAAGCTCCCCGCTCGGAACTGTTCGGCGGCCCCCGCCACTGGACCCGGTCGGACGGGAGGTGGCAGGGCGCCCCGCGGCCCGCCACCGCCGCGAAGCGACAGTCACTAAGGCCAGCAGGTAGCGCACCTCACGACAACTGTGTACCCGGTTGCGGGCGGCAGACAGGGAGTTCCCTTTAGGATACGCTCGGCGGATGAGGGGGATTTGTGGACGCCGACCGAGAGCCTGACAATTCTGATGAATCAGCCTCGGTCACCCGCACGGATGGCCGCGAAGCACCGGCCGCGCCCAGAAGCGGCACGCCCGGTGGCTCCGGGCTCACCATCGTCGGCATCGGTGCCTCCGCAGGCGGCCTCGCCGCGCTCAAGGCTCTGTTCTCCGCGATGCCCGATCGCGTCGGTGTGGCGTTCGTCGTCGTCGTCCATCTTTCGCCCGAACGAGAGAGTCATCTCGCGGAGTTGCTCCAGCCCACATGTGCGATGCCGGTCCTGCAGGTCACCGGGGACACGGAGATCGAGCCCGATCATGTCTATGTCATCCCTCCGGGCGCCAACCTGAACAGCGTCGATACCCATCTCCGCCTGACGAAGCTCGAGGAACGCCAACGCGACCGGGCCCCCATCGACCATTTCTTCCGCACCCTCTCGGGCACACACGACGGCGAGTCCATCGGCGTCATCCTCACAGGCAGCGGGTCCGACGGAGCGCTCGGGCTCAGACGCATCAAGGAGCGCGGCGGCGTCACCATCGTCCAGACGCCCGATGAGGCCGAGTGCGACGGCATGCCTCGCGCGGCGGTCGCCTCCGGCGTCGTCGACCTCATGCTGCCGCTGTCGGAAATCCCGAGCCAGATCGTCCGCATCATCAACACCAAGGCAAAGGTGCCGGTCGCCGCCCCGGAGCCGGCCCCGGAGGAGAGCGCATCGCTTGCGCTCGAGAAAATCCTCGCTCAGGTCAGGGGCCGCAGCGGCGCCGATTTCACGGCCTACAAGCGGTCCACCCTGCTACGGCGCATACAGCGACGCATGCAGATCCGCGGCGTGGAGACGCTCACCGACTACCTCGAGTACATCCGCGATGACCGGCGCGAGACCATGGCCCTCTTCGAGGACCTGCTGATCACCGTCACGGAGTTCTTCCGCGATCGAGAGGCGTACGCGATCCTTGAAAAGGAGGTGCTCCCGAAGCTTCTCGCAGGCAAGGACGCCGACGACGCTGTCCGCGTCTGGTCCGTCGGATGCTCGACCGGCGAGGAGGCCTACTCGCTCGGCATGCTCCTGCTCGAGCACTGCTGGGCGAACGATGTGCACCCACGGATCCAGATCTTCGCAAGCGACCTCCACGAGGGTTCGCTGGCGATCGCCCGGGACGGGGTCTATCCGGATTCGATCGTTCGGGAGCTGGGCGCGGAGCGTGTCAACCGTTTCTTCACGAGGCAGGACGGCGCTCTCAAGGTGCGCAAGGAGCTCCGCGAACTCGTCGTCTTCGCCCCGCACAACCTGCTCAAGGACCCGCCCTTCTCGAGCATCGACCTGATCTCCTGCCGCAACCTGCTGATTTATCTGAAGCGCGAAGCGCAGGAGCAGGCCGCCGCCCTCTTTCACTACGCGCTCAAGCCCGACGGTCTGCTCTTTCTCGGCAGCTCCGAATCGATCGATGAGAGCGAACTCTTCACGCCCGAGAACAAGCAGCACCGGCTCTTCCGGCGCCGGAATGTCGACCCTCGGGAGCCGCGACTTCAGGCCTTCCAGTTCCGCGGCTATTCCACGATCCAACCCGCCGGTGACCAGAGAGAAGAACGCGAGCACATCCGCCATGGTTACGGGGATCTCCACGCACAGGTCGTCGAGCTCTACGGGCCGCCGAGCGTGCTCATCAGCCAGAGACACGAGATCGTGCACTACTCGTCCTCGGCCGGGCGATACCTCGAGATGCCGGGCGGCGAACCGACCAACAGCATCTTCAAGCTCGTCCGCGAGCCCCTCCGCATCGAGCTCCGCGCCGTCGTGCACGCGGCGACCGCCGGCAAGAAGATCGCCCGCTCCCAGCCGATCGACCTCGTGCTTGATGGCGAGCCCACCCGCGTGCTGCTCCGGGTCCGCCCCGCCGGCGAGCACCTCGAAGGCTTCATGCTCGTCATGTTCGACGAACTCGATATGGCGGACGGCGCCCAGCGTGAAGATCGCAACGAGGCCGTCACCGCCACGGCGCAGGAGCTCGAGACCGAGCTCAGTCTCTACAAAGAACGACTCCAGCATGTCATCGAGGAGTACGAGACGGGCCAGGAGGAGATGCGAGCCTCCAACGAGGAACTGCAGAGCACCAACGAGGAGCTGCGCTCGACCCTCGAAGAGCTGGAGACCTCGAAGGAAGAACTCCAGAGCATGAACGAGGAGTTGGCGACGGTCAACCAGGAGAACCGGCACCGCGTCGAGGAACTCAGCCAGCTCTCCGCCGACCTCCAGAACCTGCTCGCGGCGACCGACATCGCCACCATTTTCCTCGATCGTTCACTCCGCATCGTGCGCTTCACGCCGCAGGTCAGCGAGCTTTTCAGCGTCCGCCCCGTCGACCGCGGCCGGCCGCTGAACGAGCTCACCCACAGGCTGGGCGACGCCCGGCTCGAGAGCGACGCCCGCCGTGTCCTCGACAAACTCGCCCCCATCGAACGCGAGGTGCAGGCCGAGAATGACCGATGGTACCTCTGCCGCGTGCTCCCCTACCGGGCGACGGACGACCGCATCGACGGGGTGGTCATCACGCTCATCGACATCACCGAGCGGAAGAAGCACGAGGAGCGCATGCAACTCGTGATGGCCGAGCTCAACCACCGGGTGAAGAACATGCTCGCCATCGTCGATGCGATCGCCGCGCAAACATTCAGCCATACCCCCGAGCCAGAGGGCTTTCGGGAGGCCTTCGGCAACAGGCTCCGCGCTCTCTCCAAGGCACACTCGCTGCTGACGACGGCCGGCTGGGCCGGCGTACCGCTCCGCGACCTTGTGGAGGCCGAGCTCGTTGTCCGCAGCCCAGAGCCACAGCAGGCCGAGATCTCAGGCCCCGAGATCACGCTCCGCCCGCAGGCGACGACGGCCGTTCACATGATGATCCATGAGTTGGCGACGAACGCCATGAAACACGGCGCGCTGAGCACGCCCGAGGGTCGCATCCGTGTGCGATGGGCGATTGAGCCGCGAGACTCATCCGACGCAACCGCGGGGGACGCGTCCGAAGCGCAGATCGTCTTCCGCTGGGACGAAAGCACCAGCTTCCCGCTCTCCCCGCCCACCCGCGAGGGTTTCGGCACAAAGCTTCTCGCACAGAGCGCGACATACGAACTCTCAGGCGAGGCCAAGCTCGATTTCCGCGAGTCAGGCCTGCTCTGCGTCATTCACATCCCGCTCAAACACGCCATCGGATTCGCTGAGAGAACCTCGGCAAAGCTCGAAGCCCCAAGCGACGGCGGCAACCCCACCCGCGACGAAAGGTGAGCCATGGGCATCACATCACTCTCGGGTCTCAAGATCCTGGTTGTAGAAGACCGGTTCCTGGTCGCCCAGCTCCATACGCAGATGCTGGAGGATGAGGGGTGCCATGTCATCGGCCCGGCATCAAGTGTGAAGGATGCCCTCCGCCTCGTGGACGAAAGTGCGATCGACGCCGGGCTGCTCGATGTCGACCTGAACGGTGAGACATGCGCGCCCATCGCGGCAAAGTTACGCGAGAGAGGCATACCGCTCGTGCTCTGCACAGGGTTCGATCGACTGCAGATCCCGCCCGCGTTCCGCGAAGTGGCCGTGCTCGCCAAACCGCTCGACTGCACACAGCTCCTCGCCGGCATCCAGGCTTCGAGATAAGGGCGACCCCGAATCGGTCAAAGCCCCACCGTCCCACACGCCCCCAAGCAGCCCAATCCAGCCCGCACCCGGGTAGATAAACAGACCCGCACGCTATGAACGCGGGCCTGCCCCATCAACGGGAAGCTACCCGATCAACACGGAATCAAACCGTGCGCACGGCGAGGCCCTAGGTTCCTTGGGGTCGGACGGGGCCGTTTGCAGGCTTTCCCGCGAAGAAGCACGCAATCAAGAATACTGCTAGCAATTCTTACATACAGGGATTATGTTCGGGGTCGTTGTTCCAGCCGATGGCGACTCGCCTCGTGGTAATCTGGGTAGGCTGCGTGCGACGGTTTCACGGGGAGGTCAGCTAAATGAAGTCTTCGTCCACCCTTCTATGCCTCGGCGTTGTCGTAGTCGGTCGCTTGGCTACTGGTCAGCAAACGAACTGGTCACAACCAATCAACGGGAACTGGACTGATACAGACAGGTGGTCCGACGGCGTACCGACGCCAGTCATTGACGCACTGATTGCCGCAACCGGTAGCCCATACACGATTCGCATCGGGTCCGAGGCGTTCGTCCGAAACCTTGCCATCGCGAGCGAGTCGGCCACTCTCCGCATTGACAGCGGCGGAGCGCTCAACATCACGAACGCTGCCGGGCTCGGGGCCGGCGAGATCATGCTGGATAATGGAGTCATCCGGGGCGGTACGCTCGCGTTGCTTGGCGGGCGGCTGCGCGTGTCTCGCAACCGCGAGAATGCCTTGGACGGCACTTCCGTCATCGGCAATATCGATCTCGACGACACGCTCGCCACGCTGAGCCTTCGAAACAGGGCTCGAATGACCGGTGTGCTTCGGCTCTCCGGGGAGGGTGCCCGCCTCGGGCTCGAAGGTCAGCAGGCGTTCAACGGGACGCTCATCGCCGACGGCATCGCCACACGGCTGACATTGGAGAACGACGCCGACGCCATCATCGCCGAAGGGGCGACCATAATGGGCGGCGACCTGACGATCGGAGGGTCCTTCGGCCTCTTTACCACCTCACGCAGGCTGGAGAACGACGGCACCATCGCGGCAACCCGTGATACCGTGCGCTTCGGTCTCATCGATGACCTCACGAACAACGGTGTCATCGTGGCCGATAATGCGACCGTCCACTTCCAGGACTCGATCGGTCTCTTCCGCCACACGGGGACACTGCGTGTCCTCAGAGGCGGGAGCATCGACCTTGATGAAATCGACTGGGTGAACAACGGACGCATCGAAGTAGAGGACGGCGTCTTTCGTGTGAACGGCAATTACACATCAACGACGCTGGGGCTCACAGACGGCCGACTCTCGACCGCATCCGCCGGAAGAGTCGATCTGTTCGGTGACATCGACAACACTGGCCAGACCGCCCGGCTGGTCTGCGGCGACGGCATCACGCGAATCCGAGGCACCATCACGGGCGGCACCATCGTTGCCGAACACCCCGACCGCATCCACATGCTGGGACGCACGACGCTGAACGCCGTATCGTGGGTCGGCGATGCAGCGCTCAACGCGTCATCGGGTGAGCTGTGGATCGACGCGCAATCCGAGATCGACGGCGATGTTGTCTTTGCGGCCGCGGACGGCCGCGTGCTCTTCGACGGGTTCGTCTCGTTCGACAACACGATAAGGCAGGAAGCCGCCGCGCCACGGGCTGAACTCGTGGCGCTCAACGGATTGACGCTCGGAGAAACCGCTCGCGTCGATGCCTCGGAGCTGAAGATAACAGGGGCGCGTTTCACCAACGACGGCGCCATGTCGTTCACCGCACGAAACTCGTCCATACAGGCCGTGGTCGCGTTCGCCAATAACGGAGTGATCACCGTGCGCGACGGCGCCGGCCTCGGCATCGCCACCCGAAACTGGACCAATGACGGTCAGATCGTCCTGGAGGATGGAACGCTCGAACTGAGCAATCGATATTCGAGCGCGTCTATCGGTCTTGGCGACGGTCGTATCTCGTCAACCACCGAATCGACGCTGGTGTTGCGCGGCACCCTGGCCAACGAAGGGCAGACATTCGGCACGAGTTCATTCGCCGGCATGATCATCGCTCCGGAACTGGAGGTTCGTGGCGGCGTCTTCGAGGTGGGCGACGCGGCCCGCTTCTCGGCATCCGGGCTCACGCTGGACGACTCCGTCTTCCGGGGGTCGGCCACGCTCCGGCGTCTGGTGCTTCGCAACGCTGCCGATATCGACGGCGTCATTAGTCTGGGGGCGGCGGCGTTGGTGCAGGTCGAATCGTCGCTGGAGCTGTCCGGTGGCCTCCGTAACCTGCAGGGCGGATCCAGCGCCGAGCTGTGGGTAACGGACGACGCCAGCGAGTTCGTCTTGGGCGCGTCTTCGTCTGTTGTCGTCTCTGATCTACTGCTCCGCGGTGTGGCTGGGTCCTCGGGTCAGACACGGAGGCTTGTTAACAACGGCGAGATCGCGGCCATCTATGCGGGTGCAAGCAATGACGGTGGCGTGCAGATCCGATTCTTCGATATGGTGACCAATCGCGGCGGTATGACAGCCGGTTCAAACGCCGAGGTCGTGTTGACCGACAATGCGTCGATCATCAATGAAGGTCAGATGTCCGTCGAGCAGGACGGGCTGCTGCAGATCAACGATGGATTCATAAATAGTGTCGGGGGCCGCATCGAACTGCGGGGTGGCGAACTACAACTCGACGGCGCGTGGCGGAACGACGGATCGATCATCGCCGATAACGGTACCGTCACACTCGACGGGCAGTTCCATAGCTCAAGCGTCGCAGCCGGGAAGTTCTCGGCGACAGACACACTTGTTACGATCAGAGGGGCTGTCGACAACCAAGGCGGTCACCTGGCCATTGCGAGTCTCGGCGGACGGGTGCATCTGTCAGGGGCGTCCATAACCGGTGGGGTTGTTCAGACGCCGATGTCGGGTTCGTTGAGCATCAACGCAACAACATTCGATGGCGTATCGATCCTCGGAGACATGGCGCCGGTAAATGCTGGAGCAAACTTTGTCTACAGCAATGGCACAAGTGTCTCCGGCACAACGATTGTGCCGCGTCTTGGACGGCTCACCATCGATTCGCAGACACCATTCGGGGGTGAGGTTGTCGCGTCGGAAGGTGGTAGACTGATCTTCGTCGATGGGGGTGTTCTGGACGAGACGGCGCTGGTCCGCGGGCGGGGACTGATCATCGAAGGAGGCGGACGGTTGGAAAACTTCGGAACGATCTCCGCGATCGGGCCGACGGGATCTGTGAGCATCCGGCCTGCCGAGGGCTTCGTAAACCACGGTGTGCTCGAGGCCGTCAACGGTGGCTCCTTGTTTGTATCGATCGACAGCGCGTTCCCCAACCTTGATAACGGAGTCATTGCCACGGGGCTCTACCGCGTTGGCGAGGGCAGCGAGATGTCGCTGGGCGGAAACATCATCCGGAACAGTGCAACGATCGAGTTGCTCGGGGCCGGGAGCACGCTTGTCGGCATCGAGACGCTCGAGCGCAACTCTGGCCGGCTGACCCTCGCCGGTAGCCTCGAGGTTACCCTCGCCGGTGATCTGCAGTTTGAGCAGTCGAGCATGTTTGAGGTGCGAGTTCAGAGCAACAACTCGGAGCTTGCTGTCCCGCGTCTCGCCGTGCACGGCGCCGCGAGCGTGGGAGGGACGCTGATCCTGGACTTTGCCGGCATCGACGCGCCGATCGCCGGAACATATACATTCCTCTCTGCCGCCGAACTATTGGGTGTGTGGGACGAGATCATCGTTGTCGGGATTGATAACGCGCTGATCTCAACCAGCCGCGTGTCAGGGCAATTCGTCGTCGTTCCGACGCCATCCGCGGCCTTGGCAGCCTTGGCACTCGGCGCGTGGGCGGGGCACCGTCGCACGAGGCGAGGTGCACCCCATGCTGTGGCAACGGGGCTTGCGGCAGGAGGTTAACGGGATATGCTCAGCGTGCAATGCGTAGCGGATGATCCAGTTACTCTCGGAGCAATACATGCAGACGGTAGCATCTAGGCTTGTTGCTTGCCTATCTTGGTTAGGAGCGTGCACCGTTTGCTTCGGTCAAGTGCGAGTATGGATCAATCCGAATGACGGGTCTTATGAGCGTTCCTCGAATTGGTCCGGTGGCGTTGTCCCCGACGGGCTAGCGGCATCGGCGGCCTCATTGGACCTCGCGAATCCTCGGGACAGTTCACATTTGCAGGTGTATCGGAGTTGCTCGCGGTGTTCAACGCCGGATGCCAATAAGATTGGCCGCACGATCGGTCGGACTTGCAGTTTGTAGTCGTGTTGGTGGTTCCGCCTCCGGCAGGCAGGCGGGTGGCCTGAAGCACCGAGCGGTCTACATCGTGAAGCTCAGCGAGGAGAGTGGAGATGGATATGGTGTCTTTGCAGACTGTGCTTGCGGTCGTGGGCTCGGCGGTGGGGCTTCCGACTTCGGTGACGCCGCTCTCTCCGGTGATGCCCTCCCGTGACCTGGAGCGGCTGGTGACGAGTTGGGGTTCCGCGGTGTCGGGCGACTGGTCCGACCCGACTCGTTGGGCGGGCGGGGTGCCGTCGGCCTCGACGGATGTGATCATCACGGCGACGGGTCAGGCGTACACCTCGTCGATCACGAGCGCGATCGGCGTCCGGAACCTGCTGCTCGAGAGCGTAGACGCGGAGCTTCGGATCGGGGGCGGGGGCGTCCTTGACATCGGGGAGGCCTTCACGGCCGCGAGCGGGCGGCTGCGTTTCGACGGCGGGACGATCCGCGGGGGGCGGCTGGTTCTCGATCCGGCGGTGGTGCAGCGGTATTCGTCGTCGGCCGGCAACACGCTGGACGGGGTCGAGGTGGTCGGCGACCTTGTGCTGGACGACAACGACGCGTCGATGCGGCTGGCGAACGGCACGACGGTTTCGGGCGTCGTGCGGATGGACGGCCGGCGGGTGACGCTTCGTTTTGCGGGCGACCAGGTGTTCGACTCGGAGATCCAGCAGTCTGATACGCACGCGGGGGTGCTTCTCATCGAGGGCGGGTCGACGCTGACGCTCGGTGCGAACGCGCTGGTGGCGGCGGTGCGGGCCGATATCGGTGGTGAAACGAGCGGGGGCCCGCTTGGCACGCTTGTGAACCACGGGACGATGCGGGCGCTGAGCTCGGCGGGGTTCGGGCTTCGGGTCCTGTCGCTCGATCGTTTCGAGAACGCCGGCGCAATCATCGTCGATGACAACGCGGAGTTCGCTGTCGCCGAGAGCACAGCGGTGTTCAGCAACACGGGCTCTGTGACCGTTGGGTCCGGGGCGACCGCGGAAATCGCGGCGGGCGCGTGGACGAACGCGGGGACGGTTTCGGTCGGCTCGGGCGGCGTGCTGCGTCTTGCCGGCTCGTTCGGGACCGTGGGCTCGGGGCTGGTCGACGGGCGGATCATGGGGGCGGCGGACGCGGTCCTGGAGCTTGCCGGGACGATCGACAACGCGGGCGTGGTGCTGAGCCCCGGGGCGTTCGGCGGTTCGATGGTGCTGGATGGTGGCACGATTTCCGGCGGCGTGCTCGATCTGACCTCGGCGACTTTTGGGTTCAGCGATGCGGCGGGGAACACGCTGAGCGGTGTGGCGGTGCTGGGTGATCTGTCGCTCTCGGGGCAGGGGTCACGGGTAGTGCTGCGCGATGGGGCAACGGTCTCGGGCGATGTGCTGCTCTCGGGAGCGGGGAGCCGGATCGGGCTGGAGGGTGATCGGTCGTTCTCGAACGCGATCGTGCAGACCTCTTCGTCGGGCGGGGACATCGACATCGGTGGTGGGGGGACGCTGACGCTGGAGTCGTCGGCGTCGCTCGGCGTGGTGCGGAGCACGATCGATGGGCTGAACACCTTTGGGCAGCACGGATTGCTGATGAACGAGGGCTCGATCTCGGTGAACGCGGGGGCCGCGGAGGGGCTACGGGTCAGGAATCTGTCGGTGTTCGCGAACGGGGGGACGATCGCGGTGGGGGCCGGGGCGCGGTTGTCTGTTTTGGAGAGCACGGAAGTCTTCGCGAACACGGGGACGATCACCGTCGGGGCGGGGGGAACGGCGGAGATCGGCGCGGCGAGTTGGGACAACGCCGGCTCGATCGCGGCGAACGGGGGGAGCTTGGTGCTTTCGGGCTCGTACTCGTCGCTTGGCGCGGGTTTCGGGACGGGTCGGCTGACGGGGACGAGTGATGCGTCGCTGCGGCTCGCGGGAACGCTCGATAACGCGGGTCACACGCTGCGGTCGACTGACTTCGGGGGTCTGATCACGATCGACGGGTCGACTATCTCCGGTGGTGCTTTGGAGCTCGAGGGGCTCGCGTTTGGTCAGAGCACGACGAGCCGGCTGGACGGGGTCGATGTGCGAGGTGATCTCGTGCTCGATGCGGCCTGGGCGAAAGTGGTGTTCGCCGGGGGATCGATTCCATCAGGCGAAATCCAGTTGAACGCGTACGCGGCGCGAGTGTCATTTGCCGGGCCGGCTACCTTCAACGGGCGAATTACAGCGGCGGACGGAGTACTTGGATTCGTCGGGGTTGAGAGCAACTCCCACCTAACACTCGGCACGAGCGCCGATGTCAGCTTCGTGCGCGGCGGGCTCGGTCCCGGCGGCGTGGTCGGAGCAACTCAGATTACCAACCTTGGAACGATCCGCGCGAGGGCTCGGATGAATTCGAGTGATTCGGTGACGATCAGCGTGCTCGATGCCTTTACGAATGCAGGGCTCATCGAGGTCGGCGAGGGTAGTCGCTTCGAGGTCAGTTCGGGCGTGACGAACTTCGCAAACTCAGGCAGCGTCGCAGTACGACCGGGGGGTGACTTTCGTGTGCTCGCATCTTCGTGGTCAAACGATGGACAGATAACCGCAGTCAACGGGCTCATTCGGTTGGGTGGCACCTTTACCACAGAGGGTTCCGGCATCAACGCCGGTCGAATCGGTGGGGACGCCGACTCGACAGTTCTGCTCGTCGGAACATTGGACAACCGCGGAGCGATATTCCGCCCCGAAGTTGCGGGCGCCGCGGACTTCCGGCTCGGGGGCGGCACAATCCTCGGCGGAGAACTGGACCTGACAGGGCCGAGCGGGAGCGGCTTCGCAGCCGAACCGCAATCGGGCGTGCTCGACGGAGTGCAAGTGAGAGGCGACCTTGTCCGCACAGGAAACGGCGGGTCGCTGGCGCTTCGCAATGGAACGCAAGTGTCGGGAACAATTTCACTGCAGGGCGGCAAGATCAGGTTCGACGGCATACAGGGGTTTAATGGTTCCATCCAACAGGCCGGCGCTCACGGCGCAGTCATACTCGGGAGTGACTCGGAGTTGATCCTGTCGGCATCCGCACGCGTCACGGGCACGAGCATGACCGTGAGCGGCGAGGGCGGAGGCAATGCGGGACATCGTCTTGTCAACGACGGCATCATGACCGCCATCGGATCGTCGCAGTCGGGGTTCACATTCAGTGGCGTGGGCGAAGTCATCAACAACGGCGTTTTGGCGGCAATCGATGGGGCGCAGCTTGAGTTCAATAATCAAGTAAACTACTTCGAAAACAACGGCACGCTTGTCGCCGGTCCGGGTTCGTCTGTTGAGATTCGATCGGATCGCTGGAGCAACAACGGCATGATCCAGGCGACAAGTGGAACCGTCGTACTCGGCGGAGAGATCAGTATTGCGGATACAGGACTCGCCGAAGGTCGCCTCCGGGGTGATGCCGCTTCAACGCTCCGCATCACTACCAATCTGGACAATACCGGGCATGTACTCCGCGCATCCGACTTCGGCGGCACGATAGATCTCGTTGCAGCCCGCATCAAAGGTGGAGCCATCGATATGAGCGGTGGCGGCCTCACCTTGAGCGCAGCCGGCAATCAGCTGAATGTCCTCGAGGATGTACAGGTGCTAGGCGACCTTCGGCTCAGCGGCGTGGAATCCGCGGTCGCGATCTTTGGTAGCACCGCAGTGTCGGGACGGATTGTGGTTCAAGAAAAGGCAACAGTCGCATTCTGGGGCTCCAGACAATGGGATCGCGATGTTGAGCAGCTATCGGCCGACAGATTCACGATGGCACTACAGAACCATACGGCTTTTACATTGGCGGCCGGCACTACAATAACAGGTAATAACATAGTCATCGAAGGGGCGAGCAGCAGCGAGTTCCTGAACGAGGGCATGCTGAAGTCACTGGGCGGAATCGGGTTTGGAAGAATCGGTTCCGTGGTAAACAACGGGCTCATGCACGCAGAGGCTGATGCGGGCATCGGAACCGGGCAGTATGTGGGTATGTTCGTGAACGACGGCGTTGTCCGCGGGGAAAGCCGCTCCACGATCACGCTACACGGCCTGCAAGTGGTCAATGCCGCAGGCGGGCTCGTTGAGACAGCGGGCGGCACGATCAATCTTCAGAATGCCACGAATCTGGGCGAAGTGCGTGTTGATAGCGGCGAGCTACACATTTCTGGCTCGTGGGTGAACTCCGGCTTGGTCTCGGGTACGAACGCGAGCGTCCGTCTCGCGGCGGTTGCATCCCGAGCGGATACCGGATTGTTCAACGGGCGGATCGTTCTCGATGGAGCCTCGCAGGTGTCGATCGAGGGCGTCATCGATAACGCCGGCGGCGAATTCCGGGCATCCGACATGACCGTCAGCGGGGCGAGCCTGTCCGGAGCAACGATCAGGTCCGGCACTGTCGTGTTCGACGATGCTGCGAAGCTGTCGCTGCGTAGCGGCACCTTTGATCAGGTGGCCATTGTCGGGGATCTCGATCTGGCCGAAGAGCGTGGGCATGCTGAGTTGAGAAATGGTGCGACACTGAGCGGCAATGTCAAGATGTCAGGTGCGGATGTGCTGCTGGTTCTGTCCACTGATCAGTCGCAGATAAACTACGATATAACCCAAACGGCCGGCAGGGGTGATGTCCGATTCTCCAGAGATGAGCAGTTTCAACTTGAGGCGACCAACGCGATTGTTGGACAGAGCTTGGTCATCGGCGGCCGCGGAGACTTGCTCATTCGGGGAACCGTCTCGGCAAATGGCCTCGGCGACGGTGTCCGGATGAGCGACATCGACGATCTGACCAACATGGGCGTGTTTGAGGCGATCAACGGCGGAAAGCTGTTTGTGAACAGAGTGAAGAATTTCACGAATCTAGTCGATGGAAGATTGGTAGACGGCATCTATCGAATCGGAAGCGACTCGCTGATGGATTTCAGGAGTTATATATCAGAGAATGCCGCGACGATCATGCTCCTGGACGAGGGGGCATCAGTGTTTGGTCTTGAAGCGCTGGCGGACAATGACGGCACCCTTGTGCTTGCGAATCGCGCCAGCTTGGTCACTCAGGGCGATCTTGATCTCCGCGACGGCGTGCTGCGGATCGAGATAGGCACTGGTGTCGGGGCATTGTGGGTGCCACTGCTGGATGTGGCAGGCATCGCGCAACTGGGTGGCGAGCTCGTCCTGGATTTCACGGGTATCGACCCCACCGATGGAGCGTACGCCGGACAATACACCTTCCTCGACGCCGCTCAGTTCGTGGGCTTGTTTACCAACACAACGCTCTTGGGCATCGATCCGATGGCCATCGACCTTGACGCTTCAGGCGGAACATTCACGCTCCTCCCAGGTCCAGCCCCGCTGGTTCCCGGGCCAGGCGTCCTCGCCACTTCGGCGATGGCCGGCTTGTTCGCCTCGCGTAGACAGCGTAAGAACGGACCTCTCATGCGAGAGCAGCATCGCTTCGCACACAGTAAGTCTTCTTCGCACTACAAGAACTAGCTCGCGGAGACAGGCAAGGTAATGGCCGGTATGTCTGCCTGAACCGGATAGTATAAGTGAGTTCTAAAGGCTGAAGATGATCGAGGTGCCGCGCCGTCGTCCCGATCGACTGATGCCCGAGCTGTCTTGAGATGATCCCGATACCCACCCACTCCGCCCCGGAGCTCGGCGGCGTGGGTGTGCCGGAGCCCGTGGGGGCGGACCCGCCGATCCATCCTGGCCTCTTTACCCGGTGACGACAGCAGCCGCCGAGCGGTGTCTGTCCTGAGCGAAAGTCCATCAGACGCGATGTCTGCGAGAGCTCCCATTCCCCGCACCCCCGTGAACCGAGAGCCAGAGAGCGCGAGAGTCTCGCCCCCGCTGGCCTACTGGACAGGAGTTCCGATCGCTTTGTACGCCCCACTCGCCAAACCCGAGAGCGCCGCACCCCGCCCCACACGCCCCCAACCGGCCCGATCCACCCCACCCCAGCAAACAAACAGGCCCGCATCCAACGGACACGGGCCTGCCCCATCGCTGGGAAAGCTCCCCGAGTAGGACTCGAACCTACAACCTAGCGGTTAACAGCCGCTCGCTCTACCATTGAGCTATCGGGGACCGAAATGTCTCGCGACGGTCAGTCTCGGCTCAACCGGACGCGGGCTGAAGGGTATCTCCAACCGGCATCCGGTCAAGCAACCCCGCCCCCCCGCACGACCCAACTTCTCCCCGCAGCCCCGACCGAAAGGCTCCCCGTGCACCCAAGGCGCTCGCTCCCCCGCCCCCTCGCCCTTCTCCTCACGCTCCTCACCCTATTGGCATCCCCCGCCCACGCCCAAGCCACCGACCTCACCTGGAAATGGCCCCCCGGCCGCTCCACCGACTACCAGGCCCGCTTCACCCTCGACCAGACCGTCTCCGGCGACCACCCCGCCGAGCTCCGCTGGACCCACACCATCCGCTACACCGAGTCCATCGCCCCCGCCGAATCCGGCGGCGTCACCGTAACCCGCGATTACACAGGCGTTTCCGTCGAGGTGGAGGGCCACGGCGACCCCGCCCGCTACGACTCCACCGACCCCCGCACCGCCAAAGCCGCCGACAACCCCCTCATCGCCCCCTTCGCCCGCCTCGTAGGCCAGCAGGTCCGCATCACCATCGACGACACCGGCCGCGTCACCGCTGTCGACGGCGCCGCCGCCGCCCTCTCCGCCATGTTCGCCCCCTTCGCCGAATCTGGTCTGGGAGGCCTCATCCCGCCCCCAGACCCCGCCGCCCTCACCCGCCAGACCCAGGCCGCCCTCGATCTCATCCCAAACCGCACCGTCCGCCCCGGCGAGTCCTGGAAACCCCGCCTCCCCCTCCCGCTCCCCGCCGTCGGCACCCTCGAGGCCGACCTCACCGCCACCCTCTCCCGCGGCGGGGCCCGCACAAGAGCCCGCGGCTCCACCGCCCGCATCGACATCAAGGGCAGCTTCGACCAGCCCGACCCCGACGGCTCCCCCCTCGCCAACCTCCTCCAGCTCAAGTCCAGCGCCATCACCGGCACCATCGACTTCGACCCCGCCGCCGGCCAGATCGCCCGCCAACGCCTCGAAACCACCTCCGAATGGACCACCGCCCCCGAACTCCTCGAAGCCCTGGGCCAGCAGGAGTCCACCCAGACTCTCCACCAAACCGCCGAACTCACCCGCCTCACTCCGTGATCGTCACCCGATCACGCGCCTCCGCTGGCTCACATAATCCCACAACACAAAACGGTCCAGGTCGCGCCCCGCCGTAAAGATCACCCGCCCCTTCGTCGTCTCCGCCAGCCGGTGCGCAAACGCGATGTCATCCTCGTCCTGGCTCCAGCTCGGGATCAGGAAGATGTTGATCGTGATCCCCTCACGAGCACACGCCGCCGCCTCGCGCATTGTCGCCCGCTCCGTCAACGGATCCGGCGGGTACAGGAGGTACAGATCGCGCCCATCCTTCCCCGGCTTCTTCTCCACCCCCGTCCCCGCCCCGTTCTCAAAGTGCGCCGTCGGCAGCCCGTCCGTGATCAGCATGATCTGCTTGTTCGGCGTGTCCTGCGCCGCCAGCTGCTTCCGGCTCAGCTCCAGCGCATGCTGGATGTTGGTGAAGTGGGGGTGCACCATCGTCTCGCTGATATCAGGGTCCGACATGTCCACCCGAAGCCGCACCACCGGGTCACGCGTCGTCACCGGCTTCGGCATCACCTTCGCCAGCTCACCCGGCGGCACAAGCTTCGCAAAGGTGTACATCTCGAACACCCGCAGGAAATCCCCCGGATACTCGCTCCGGATCAACCCGTCGAGCGCAATCGCCATCCGCTTGCAAGCGACATACTGCCCCCCGTAACTCATCGACCCCGACATATCCACGATCAACGAAGTCGCACACTTCGGCGTGTTCCGCGTCAGGTGAACCTCGATGTCCTCCACCCCAACACGCACACGCCCCCCCTTCGTGCCTTCGTGCCCCCGTGCCTCCGTGCCTCGCCGCAAAGCGGCGTTGACAACCGTCTGCGGCAAGTCCAGGTGCGCCGGCGAATCCCCAAATTCATATCCCCGCGTCTTCGCCAGCTCGACCACGCCCTCCCCGATCACCGGCCCCTGGTGCCGCCCATGCCGCGACGCCTCCAGCTCGCTGAAGATCTCGTCCAGCAGCTTCGACTGAAAGATCTTGTAGGTCGTCGGGCTCGCCCGCCAGTTCCCCTCGTTGTCGCGTTCCAGCCCCTGCGCCTCCGCCTGCTCGCGCATGTACTGCTCGACGCGATCCTGCAACCCCCGCAGTTCGTCCACCCCCGCCTCATCCACGAACCGGCTCAGCTCATCAAGATCGATGATCCCGATCTTCGCATCCTTCAACGCCTCGCGAAGCTGCTCAAGAAGCCGATCAATCGTCTCCAACTCCTCCTTCACCTCAATCGCCTGCGGCACCGACATCCCATCCCGCCCCGTGAAATCCCACCGCGCCGCCAACTCCTCCACCTCGTACCGATTCCCAAGCGCCTCGATCACCCCCATCAATTCGCCCGCAAGCCCCCGGTCCACCCGCTCCGCCGCGTACCAAAGCCGCTCCAGGTCCCGCATCTGCTCCCCGCGCACCGCCTCCCGAAGCGCCGCCCGGATCTTCTTCCCCTGATCCTCCCCACCCGCACCCTTCCCCTTCCTCCCCTTGGTGGGATGGGCATCCTGCCCGTCTCTCCCTCCCCGCACCACCTCATCCGCAAGCGCCCGATACGCCCGCTCCGCCTCCCCGCGCACCCCATCCGTCTCGTAGGTCTCCAGGATCTTCCGCTTCCGCTCCTCCAGCAGCGCGATCAACGCATCCAGACTCGGTCCCAGCCCCGCGATCTGGCTCGGATCAATCCGCACCGCGTTCGCCAGATCCTCATCCGTCAGCTCCCGATACTCCCCGTACCGCAGGAAATGCTCCATCGCCGCCCCCGCCACATCCGGCGCAGGCTGCGTCGGCGACGGAAACCGCTGCGGGTCGTACCCCTGGTAACTGTGAATAAGCCCACCGAGCGGTCGGGGTGTGGTCATACCCGAACGCTAGCGCCCCTCACCCCGCCGCCCCGTCCCCATCAGCCGCGTCCCGCCGACACCCCTTCCCCCGGCCCGACGCTACCGTCGCGATCATCCCCCCGCTCGTCGCCCCAGCCAACGCCGCCGTCGCCGCAACCTCATCCCCATCCAACTTCCCGAAGAACCACCCCGCCCCGATCAAAACAACCCATCCCAAGGCAATCCCGAGACCCACACCCACCATCGCCCGCGATCCACGGCAGCACATCGTCAAACCCTCCAGCCTTCCCCGGCCGCTCTCCAAGATGCAACCACACCGCCAACCCGTCACCCCGCTTCACCATTCCCTCCGCCCTCCTTCCCAACACCCACCAACTCCCCCAGCTTCCCACCCGTCCCTAGTGAAATGAACCAAATCACATCTTCTCGCCACCGCGCAACCCGCGCCGACTGGCAATCCCTCATATCCGGTGTATCTCAAACACACACAACGCCGCGAAAGCGGCGGCCACACACCGAGACGAGGATCCAAGGAGATCATCAGATGAAGAGAGTGATCACTCTCGCCGCGCTCGCCGCGGCGACGGCGGCCGCGCACGCCGACTGGGCGGGCGCCTCCGTCGACATGACCCTGAAGCGCCACGACATGCCAGACACCCCGTTCGTCATGTTGTCCGCCATCGCAGGCCCCGGCAGCACCCGCGTCCTCAACTTCGCCGGCATCGACATGTTCGAAGTCATGGTGGAAGGCAGCCGCATCCAGGTCACCGCACTCGGCGACCCCACCGTCCTCAACTCCGCCGGCGCAGGCACCGCCCTCCACATGATCGACATCGTCGCGGCCAACCCCGCCGAAGCGATCAAGAGCGCCAAGATCTCGCTCTCCGAGGGCATCCCCCCCGCGGGCTGGGACAACGCCTCCGCCTTCGATTGGGATGCCAACGGCGTCTACATCCCCCTCAACAGCATCGGTGATCTCGCCTACCTCCAGCAGGGCACCACCATCACCGTCGACCTCACCTTCGTCCCCGCCCCCGGCGCCGCCGGCATGCTCGCCCTCGCGGGCCTCGCCGCCACCCGCCGCCGCCGCTAACGCCGACATCCCATCACGGATCAACCCAGCCGCCGGTCGCCACCACGCGACCGGCGGTTTTCGCATGAACACGCGCTCATTCATGAACCACAACTCACCCCACCCCCAAGCCCTCGTTGCAGGAAACCGACGGATCTCACCCCGATAAACGCACGATCCCCCGATCCCCTTGTGATCGCCCATTCCCGGTGTACCTCACCCCATCAAAGCCGCGACAGCGGCATCCGTTCAAGAGATCAGCACACCGGAAAGGGAAAGATCATGAAGAGAGCCATCACACTCGCCGCCCTCGCCGCGGCCTCCACCGCCGCATCCGCCGACTGGAACAACACCAACATCGACATCGAGCTCAACCGCTCCGACATGCCGGGCCTCACCTTCGCCCAGCAGTCCATGACCGCCGCCCCCGGCGCCACCGGCATCATCAACTTCGCCGGCATGGACCTCTTCTCCGTCACCATCGAGGGCGACCGCGTCGAGATCACCGCCCTCGCCGACCCCGCCGTCCTCGACTCGAGCGGCGCCGGCACCGCCCTCCACATGATCAACTTCGTCGCCACCAACCCGACCGACACCATCCGGTCCGCCGACATCTCCATCTCCAACACGCCCACCAACTGGGCCGACGCCACCGCCTTCAAGTTCACCGACAACGGCGTCTACATCCCCCTCAACAGCACCGGAGACCTCGCCCTCCTCGACAAGGGCACCACCATCTCCGTCGACCTCGGCTTCAACGCCGTCCCCACCCCGGGGGCGATGAGCGTTCTGGGCCTCGCCGGCTGCGCCGCCCTCCGCCGCCGCCGCTGATCAACAGATCAAAGTCAACCCAAGAACGCCCGCCACCCGGCGGGCGTTTTTCATGGGCCCCCCGACGCTCCCCCCGAGCGCCACAGCCCCTTCCACCCACCCGAGTACCGCTCCGCCACCCGCCCATCATGCGCCGCCCATGCCAGCACAACCGTCAGCACGCCCACCACCGCCGCGCTCGCCTTCGCCCCAGCAGGCCCCGCCAACACCAACGGCTCCAACAAGAGCCACACCCCAAACGGCACCGTCCACCACCGCACGCTCCGCGTCACATCCCACGCCGCCACGATCCAGAACACCGCGATGATCGGCCCCACGATCCGCTGCGACACCGCCTCCGCCCCGCCCACATACCCAAGCCACGCCGGCGCAAACATCAGGTACACCCCGCCCACTGTCCCAAGCGCCGCCGCCGCCGGCCCCGTCCATTCCGCCCGCCTCACCACAGCCTCCACTTCCCCGCCTCCGCGTCATACCCCCAGAACGCCTTCCACGCCGATCGCTCCGGGTCCTCCATCACCCGCTTCACATGCTGCAGACTCGCGAGGGCCTCATCCATCGCCGGCCCGATCATGAACGCCGACACCACCGCCGACGCCAGGCAAAGCGTGCACCAGTGCCCCTCCACCAAAGGCTGCGCGATCACCAGCCCCACGCTCACCACCCCCAGCGGACCCACCAGGATCGCAAAGATCACCACGATCCACGGCATCCGCTTCCACCGATCGCGCCCGCCCCAAGCCCCGCTCACCGCATCCAACAAGTACGCAAACGCCCCGAGCGCCGCATCCGTAATCGAGAACGGCATCCACTCCCACCCCAAGACATCCGTGAACGGCCGGCTCAGCTTCGACGAAAGGATCGCCTCCGTCCCGTTCTTCTCATTCCCCTCCGGCCCAGAGAAGAAAGGCTCCCACGCCGTCTCAAAGACGCCGTACTGCCACAACGCCAGATACCCCGCGATCCCCACACCCACAAGCGCCAGCACAATGATCGGCGTCCGCTGCGACCAGGTCGACGGATTCCGACTCCACCCAGGCGGCACGCCATCACCGCGCATCACACGCCACCCCTCACACTGTGTCCCCCGCACGGTTGCGCACCCACTTCTCCGCCTCCCGGAGGTCCTCCCGCGCAAACACCTTCAACTCCACCCCCGGCATCACCTGCCCCCAAACCTCCCCGACCTTCCGCTGCCAAGCCTCGTCCGCCACCAGCGCACACCTGTCGATTCGCTCCCGATGCTGGAAGTCAAACTTCAGGTCCGCCGCCACCGCCTCAGGCTCCATCCCCTCGATATCCCGCAACTCCACGAGACACCGCATCGTTCCGTGCTCCTCGATCACCGCCTCGAGCTCCGGCAGCACCTTCTGATAGTCCTCGTGGGTCAGCTTCCCCTCCGCCACGACCTCCACCAACTCCCGTTCGGTATTCACGATCTCGATCACGCGCCGCCTCCTTCCGCAATGGACAACTCAACCACGCTACCCGACCCCGCACGCCACGACGACGCACAACACCCACACACCCACAACTATGAACCACCCCTCATCCCCACGCAATCACGAGTATCCGCAACGCCACCACCCAAACGAGCCCGCACCGCAAGCAAGGAACTCCCCAAGCAATGCGCCTCCCCCTCTTCGATCCTCCCCCGTCGCCGACGGGGGAGGTGGCCCGAAGGGCCGGAGGGGGTAAAGAACAGCGAAGCGCAGCGCCTCCTCCCCTCCAAGCCTCCTCGCCCACCGAACGCCCGAAGCACGCCACACGGTGCCACTATCCGGCGAAGCCGGGTAGTGCCTTCACACGACAGCCTGCCCATCAAGCGACGGAACCGACCACACCCCTCAACCACCATTCCACCCCGCGAAGCGGACTACATCTCGTATTCCACCCGCCCATACCGCTCCCCCCTCGAGATCCGATCCGTCGCCCAAAGCCCCGCCAACACAAACTCCACGCAACTCGCCCTCACCCCCACATCCTCCGCAGGGTTCACCTCAAACGCCTTCTCCCACACCTCAGGCACACGCTTCAAAACCTCCCCATACGCCCGGCTCGGCACCATGTCCCCAACCTCGATCTTCACCCCCTTGCCAAACACCGCCGCGATCTCCTCCAGCCCGTGCTTCGTCACATACTCCTCAAACACCGCGCCCACCGCCTCCGCAAGCAGCGCATCCAGCACCTGCCGCTCGGTCATCTGGTGCGTCCCCATCATGTCGAGCTCCAGCTTCCCCACCGCAGACGCATGGAAATGCGCCAGGTCACTCACCCGGCACACCGCCGGCGACTCCCCCAGCCGGATCGACCGCTGCCGCGCACTCGCCACCATCTGTTTGTAGTTCGCGATGCTGAACCGCGCACTCACCCCCGAGTCCTGATCCACCCACTTGCTCTTCCGCCCGCGAATCGAGATCTCCTCCACAACCTCCTTCATGAACCGCGGCACGATCACCGGGTAGCTCGCCGCGTCCTTCGGGTCCCCGAGATCGAGCCCGTCCTTCAGCGCCTCCGCCTCCGTGATCTCGATCGCCGCGTCCCGAGACTTCGGGTAGTGCGTCCGGATCGTCGCCCCGATCCGGTCCTTCAGCTGCGGGATCACCTTCCCCGACCGGTTGTAGGTCTGCGGGTTCGCGCTGAAGAGCACCAGCACATCGATGTCAAAGCTGATCGGATACCCACGGATCTGCACATCCCGCTCCTCCAGGATGTTGAACAACCCCACCTGCACCAGGTCATCCAGGTCCGGCAGCTCGTTCATCGCGAAGATCCCCCGGTGCATCCGCGGGATCAGCCCAAAGTGCAGCGCCTCCTCGCTCGACATCGAGACCCCACCGCCCATCGCCCTCGCGTCGTCCGGGTGCTTCTCCCCCGAGTCCACCGAAGCGTCCATCCCCAGAATCTTCGCCGGGTCGATCTCCCCGATGATGTCCGCAAACTTCGTCCCGGGCGCGAGCCGCTCCGCGTACCGCTTCTCGCGAGGCCACCACCCAACCGGCGCATCATCCCCCATCAACTCCACCACCCGCCGCCCCTTGGTCGTGATCGGCCGGTACGGATCCTCATGCACCGGCGACCCCGGCACCTCCAGAAATGGCAGCTCCTCATCCAGGAACCGCACCAGCATCCGCATCAGCCGGCTCTTCGCCTGCCCCTTCTCCCCCATGAACAGCACATCGTGCCCCGCAAGCACCGCGTTCACGATCTCCGGAACCACCGTGTCCTCGTACCCCACGATCCCCGGAAACAGCTCCTCACCCGCCGCCAGCGCCCGAACCATGTTCGACCGCAACTCCTCCTTCACACTCCGACTCACCCACCCCGACTCCCGAAGCTCACCCACCGTCCGCGCCCGAATCGTCTTGGCATCACTCATGACCCATCATTCGCAACCCGCCCCCACCCAGACGCGACCGCCACCCCAAGCCACCAAACCGCGAAAACGGAGCCCCGAGCGTGAGCGAGCGGGCTGAATCGCCCCTCGAGCCCCACACCTCCTGCCGATCAATTCCCCGATTCCCCGGCACCCACCCCCGCCGAGCCCGTATCACTACACCATGCGAACCCCGGCCCTCGCCTCGCTCCTCGCCGCGCTGCTGCTGTGTTTCCCCGCCCGCGCCACCCCCCTCTTCGACATCGACGGTGCCGAACCCACCATCGCCATCGTCAGTTCCACCGCCTCGCCGCCCGCCGAGATCCCCGATTCGCCGATGCTCCGTGAGCTCCTCGGCGTCCACGCCGTCCTCGAAGGTCGGGACCTCCGCATCCTCAAAGCCGCGTTCGGCCGGCTCACCGACGAGCCCCTTTCCGGCCGCTCCGTGCGCACGCTCACGCTCGCCGTGCGCGCGCCGCACGCGGCCGTGCGCACGCTCCAGCTCGTCATCCCGCCCGATGCAGAACCCCTGGCGCACGACCCCGCGACCAACGAATCCGTCCGCCTCGACCAGCGCATCATCGAGCGTCTCTCGCAGGACTGGCCCCCCGCCCGCCCCTCCCCTGGGAGCGCCCCCGACCTCCCCATCGCCCAGGTCATCGACCTCCCCCAGCCCTATACGCCGAGCCCTATCTCCTTGACCGACAACACCATCGGCGAGCGCCTCTTCGGCGGCCGCGGCCGCCCGCCAACCTGGCAACCCATGGACCGCGACCTCGCCGAGGAACGCTTCAGCGTCCGCCTGCCGGTGAGCCACCGCCCCGACCGCCCGTCAGGCCTCCTCATCTGGTCCAGCCCCGCCCCCAACGGCTCCATCCCGCCCACCCTCCACCCCGCCGCCGACGCCCTCAACCTCATCTGCATCGGCCCCCACAACGCTGGCAACCAGCGGACCGGGCCCGCCGGGGACCCCGCTGATCGGTTCCAACTCGCTTTGGACGCGGTGGTTACGGCGGCGGACAAGTGGTGGGTCGATCGCGAGCGGGTGTACATCACGGGGCTGTCCGGCGGCGGGCGGATCACCTCGATGACCTGGGCCGCGTTCCCCGATGTCGTCACCGGGGCCGTCCCCATCGTGGGCATCAACAGCCCCGAGGCCGTCCCCATCAGCCGCAACACCCACTCCCCGGGCCAGTTCGTGATCCCCGGGGGCGAGCTGCGCAAGCTCCTGCGGCCGCACAGGATGGCCGCCATCACCGGCACCCGCGACTTCAACCACCCCGAGACCACCGCCCGCGTCCGCTGGTACAAGGCGAAGCGCTACGAGGTCGAGCTCTACGAGGTCGAGGGCATGGAGCACGAGTTCCCCCCCGACGAGGTCTTCCTCGAGGCCCTGACCTGGGTCGACGAGCCGGTGCGGCAGCGCCGGGCCGAGCACGAGGCCGAGGCAGCCGAGCGCGTCGCGGCGATTGAGAAAGCGGTGGGGGAGGGGGAGCTGGATGCGGCGCAGCGAGAGGAGTTGATCGCGGTGACGCGGCTGGCGCCGTGGACGGGGCCGGCGTGGCGGGCGGCGGTGCTGCTGGGGTACGCGGAGGAGTGATCCGCTAGGCGGTGATGGCGAGTTGGGTGGTGCGGTGGGCTTGGAGGATGTGGCCCAGGCGGGTGCGGACGGCGGAGATGGTGTTGTAGTAGAGCACGAGGGCGATGAGGGGGCCCAGGCCGAAGAGCAGGATGCCGACGGTCGCCCAGAGCGGGCACGACCAGGTGCGGGTGCGGACGAGCTTGGCGAGGGCCCTGTCGCGGGTGCCGCGGGCGATGTGACCCAGGTAGGCCATCACGGCGAAGAACTGGACGCAGAGGGTGATGAACGCCCCGAGGCTCGCGCCGGCGACCACGAGCGCGACCGACTGCTGGTGGGGGACGAGCGCGGGCAGGACGGCGAGCCACTGGCCCAGGAGCGTGGTGCCGACGAAGACGGCGTGGGCGAACACCGCCCGGCGGACGACGGCGGCTTCGGTCCTGGCGCCGGTGAGGAAGCGGCCCTCGGCGTCGGGCTCGGTGACGATGAACCAGCCCTGGGCGATGATGATCGCGACGATGACACCGGCGACGGCGGTGACGGCCTCCCAGGTCGGGGCGGAGACGACGCCGCCGGGTGAGGCGAGGACCACCTGGCCCACGACGAGGGCGACGGTGACGACGACCTGGCCCAGGATGCCCCCGAGGACGAGCTGCAGGCCGAAGCGGAGGCGGTTGAGGAAGCGGTCGTTCGCGAGCAGCAGGTCGCCCGGGCGGACGGTGCTGCTGATCGGGGCGTCGCACTGCGGGCAGGCGGCGTCGACGGGCTCGCCCAGCAGTCCGTAGCCGCAGCCGACGCAGGCGAGGTCGAGGTGGAGGAGGGCGGCGCCGGAGGGGTTCGATGGGCCCTGCGGGTCGTGGTGGGGAGGTGTCTCGGGCGGGGTGTCCGTCACGGGTGAGAGGGTACGCCGAGAGACAGGCTGGAAGCCCATCCCACTGTTCGCGTTGAAAGGTCTCGGCGGGCCTCCCGGTGGATTTTCAGCCGTTGCCGGAGGCTTTCTTGAAGGCGGCGAGGGTGGTTTCGCGGGCTTTCTTGTGGTCGACCATGGGCTCGGGGTAGTCGAGCTTCTCGAACATGCCGGCCGAGGACGGGTCGTGGATGGCCTTGCCCTCGATCTTGGCGAGTTCGGGGACGAACTTCCGGATGTACTCGCCCGACTTGTCGAAGCGTTCGCCCTGGGTGGTGGGGTTGAAGATGCGGAAGTAGGGCTGGGCGTCGGTGCCGGTGCTGGCGGACCACTGCCAGCCGCCGTTGTTGGCGGCGAGGTCGCCATCGACCAGGCGCTGCATGAAGTAACGCTCGCCCTTGCGCCAGTTGATCATCAGGTCCTTCGTCAGGAACATCGCGACGATCATGCGGAGGCGGTTGTGCATCCAGCCGGTCTTGTTGAGCTGGCGCATGCCCGCGTCGACGATCGGGTAGCCGGTGCGGCCCTCGCACCAGCGCTCGAAGGCGTCCTCGTCGTCGTTCCAGGGGACGCGGTCGAGCTCGGGGCGGAAGGCTCGGCCCTTGCTCAGCTTCGGGTAGCCGATCAGCAGGTGGTGGTAGAACTCGCGCCAGATGAGCTCCTCCATCCAGCCGACGATGCCGGTGCTGCCCGAATCGATGCGGTTGTTGTTGGCCTCGAGGGCGGCGTCGAAGCACTGGCGCGGGCTGATGACGCCCATCGTGAGATAAGGGCTCAGCGTGCTGGTGCCGTTGAGGGCGGGGAGGTCGCGCTTGTCCTTGTAGTCTGCGGCGCGGTCGGCGATGAAGCTCTGCAGTCTCCGGCGGGCGTGGTCCTCGCCCACCTGCCAGAGATCGGGGCGGACGCCTCGCTCGTCGTCGCGTTCGCCCGTGTGGTAGCCGTCGATGGAGCCCGGGACCTCGTCGGCCGTGATGTCGATCTCGGGCTGTTTCTTCGGGAGACCCTGGGCGGTGGGGGCGTCGGTGGTCTTGTAGCGCTCGCGCCAGGCTTTCTTGTACGGGCTGTAGACCGTGTACCAGTTGCCGGTCTTGGTCATGACCGAGCCGGGCTCGAAGACGACCTTGTCGATGAAGGAATGCACCTCAAGGCCGGCCCCGGCGAAGGCCTCGGAGACGGCGGCGTCGCGGGTGCGTTCGTTGACCTCGAACTCGGCGTTGAAGTAGAGGGCCCGGCACTTGGTATCGCGGGCGAGCTTGAGCAGCTTGTCGGGGGCGGCGTTGAACTTCGGGAACGACAGGATCTTGAGCGGGATGTTGCGGTCGGCGAGGGACTTCTTGAGCTCGGTGAGGGTGCGCAGGATGAAGTCGGCCTTGGCGTCGCCCCAGTCGTGCTCTTTCCATTGCTCGGGGCAGATGGTGAAGACGGCGACCACGCCGCCGTCCGCGGTGTCGGTCGCGGCCTGGCACGCGGCGATGAGCGCGGTGTTGTCGCGGGTGCGGAGATCGGAGCGGAACCAGACGAGTGCTCGCATGGTGAGACGGTACCGGAAGCGTCAGTCGTTCGTCGGCGCGTTCGCGTCGGTAGCGGTATCCGTTGCGGGATCGGTCTGGGGAGCGGCTTCGGTCTCGGCGGCGGGCTCGACGAAGAGGTGCAGCTCCCACCATTGGTTGCGGACGGGGACGCTCGGGCCGTTGTAGCCGACCCAGCGGGCGCGGTCGGTCGCGGTGTAGGCGTCGCTCTCGGCGAGCCACGCGTCGAGCTTCTGGCGGGCGGCGTCGATGGTGCGCTGGTTGCGCGGGCCCTGCATGCCGATCGCGAGGACGAGGGCGGGCTCGGTGTCGACGACGCGGACGCCATTTTCGGCTTCGCCGGTCGGCCCCAGCTCGGGCACGCGGTAGAGGAAGGACATGGTGGTGCCGTCTTCCTCGAAGTCCATCTCGACGGGGGCGGTCATGGCGATGTCGCGGCGGGAGATGTGGCGGAAGAGGGGGAAGAAGCCGCGGAAGCCGGCGCCGGCGTCGCCGCCGTACTCGGCGCGGCGGACGCTCGGGTAGTGCTTGAGCTCGATGGCGCCGGGGGCGGTGGGGGGCGGGTAGCCCTCGGGCAGGGGGGACTCGACGACGCAGGGGCCGGCGCGGTAGGGGAGCTTGTCGTCGCCGGTGAGTTCGACTTCATGTGCCGGCTCGCCGCCGACGGGGCGGGCCCAGCCCTCGGCGGGTTGCTGGGCGGCTTCCTCGGGCGTGGGCAGGGCCCAGACGGTGCCGCAGAGGGCGAGGAGGCCGACGGCGGCGGTGGACTGGTTGCGTCGCGGATGCATGGGTCGTCTTTCGTGGATGTTGGTACGCGGGGCGTTTCGGTGGTGGCGGCGGGTCGGATGCCGGCATGGGGTAGTGTTTGTCGGTGAGCGCGTGCCCGATCCATGCCGACGACCGCGGGATTGCCTGCCCGGGCGGCGGGTTCTGGATCGATCCTTGGAAGCCGGTGCAGACGGCGGTGGTGACGCACGCGCACGCGGACCATGCGCGGCCGGGGTCGAGGCGGTACTACGCGGCGGCGGAGAGCGTGCCGATGCTGCGGATCCGGCTGCAGAGGGATGCGGAGATCGTGGGGGTGGAGTACGGGGAGCGGTTTGAGCTTGGGGGTGTGGTGGTGAGCTTTCACCCGGCGGGGCACTGCCGGGGGGCGGCGCAGGTGCGGGTGGAGTCGGGGGGGCATGTGGCGGTGGCGGCGGGGGACTATAAGCGGGCGGCGGACCCGACTTGTGCGCCGTTTGAGGTCGTCGCGTGCGACACCTTCGTGACGGAGGCGACCTTTGCGCTGCCGATCTACACCTGGGATGAGCCGGGGGTGACGGCGGATGAGATCTTGGATTGGTGGCTGGAGAACCGGGCGCGGAAGCGGGTGAGCGTGCTGGCGTGCTACGCGCTCGGGAAGGCGCAGCGGCTCCTGGCGATGCTGGCGGAGCGGTGCGATGCTCGGGGGATCGAGCGGCGGCGGGTGTTTGTGCATGGGGCGCTCGACCCGCTCATCGGGGCGTACCGCGAGGCGGGGGTGGACATGCTCGACTCGTGGAAGCTGGGGGAGAGCGGTCGGGCGCGGGGGAAGGTGAACCCGTTTCTCGGGGAGTTGATCCTGTGTCCGCCGTCGGCGGTGGGGTCGGCGTGGATGAAGCGGTTTGGGCGGGCGGGGGATGTGGACACGGCGATGGCGTCGGGGTGGATGCGGGTGCGGGGGATCCGGCGGCGGCGGGGGTACGACCGGGGGTTCGTCTTGAGTGATCACGCGGACTGGGGGGAGCTGGTTAGGACCTGCGCCGAGACGGGGGCGAAGCGGGTGCTGTGCACGCACGGGTATTCGGACACGCTCGCGCGGCACTTGCGTGAGCAGGGGATCGAGGCGGAGGTGCTGCGGACGGAGTTCAGCGCGGAGGAGGAGGCGTGAGGCGGTTCGCGCAGCTGTACGACGAGCAGGACCGGACGACCTCGACCGACGCGAAGGTCGCGGCGCTGAAGGCGTACTTTGCCGAGGCACCGGCGGCGGACGCGGCGTGGGGGCTGGCGTTCATGGCGGGGCAGAAGATCAAGCGGCTCGTGCAGTCGGGGACGCTGCGGGCGTGGGCGCGGGAGCGGGCGGGGCTGAGCGAGTGGCTGTTCGATGAGTCGTACGCGACGGTAGGGGATCTGGCGGAGACGGTGACGCTGTTGGTGCATGGGGCGGGTGTGGAGGGATCGGGGGACGGCCTCGGGCTGGCGGAGTGGGTGGAGGGGCGGCTGTTGACGCTGCGGGGGCTGAGTCCTGAGGAGCAGACATCAAAGCTGGATGAGTGGACGGCGGGGCTCGGGCGGACCGAGCTGTTCATGGTCGTGAAGACGCTGACGGGGGCGATGCGGATCGGGGTGTCGCGGACGCTGGTGGAGCGGGCGATCGCGGAGATGGTGGGGGTTGAGCAGGCTGTTATTGCGCAGCGGCTGATGGGGGAGTGGTCGCCGACGGCGGCGTTTGTGCGCCAGCTCTTTGATCCGGACACGGCGGACGCGGATCGGAGCCGGCCGTACCCGTTCTTTCTGGCGTCGCCGGTGCTGCCGTATGAGAAGGTGGCGGACGAGGCGGCGTTTGTCGCGGGTGAGCTGGGGGAGCCTTCGCAGTGGACGGCGGAGTGGAAGTGGGACGGGATCCGCGGGCAGCTCATCAAGCGGGAGGGGCGGGTGTTCCTGTGGAGCCGCAAGGACGAGAACCTGACCGAGCGGTTCCCCGATTTGGTCGAACCGGCGGCGCGGCTGGAGGACGGGGTGGTCCTCGACGGCGAAATCCTGTGCTGGGACTTTCAGAACAACCTGCCGATGGACTTTGGCACGCTGCAGACGCGGATCGGGCGGAAGGTGCTGAGCGCGAAGAAGCTGGCGGAGGCGCCCGCGGCGTTTGTGGCGTACGACCTGCTGGAGCGGGGCGGGGAGGACCTGCGCGAGCGGGGGATCGAGAAGCGGCGGGGGGCGATGGCCGAAGTGGTGGGGGGCCTTGGAAGCGAGCGGATCCGGCTCGGGGAGTCCTTTGGCTTTGAGAGCTGGGAGGGCCTTGATGAGCTGCGGCAGGGCTCGCGCGAGCGGCGGGTGGAGGGGGTGATGCTCAAGCGTGTGGGCTCACCCTACCGGGCCGGGCGGCGGCGGGGGGATTGGTGGAAGTGGAAGATCGAGCCCCTGACGCTCGACTGCGTGCTCACCTACGCCCAGCCGGGGCACGGGCGGCGGGCGAACCTGATGACCGACTACACCTTCGCGGTGTGGGACGGCGAGCGGGCGGGCGAGGGCGAGCTGGTGACGGTCACGAAGGCCTACTCGGGCCTGACCGACGCGGAGTTCGCCGAGCTCGACCGCTGGATCCGCCGGCACACGCTCGAACGCTTCGGCCCGGTGCGGCGGGTGGAGCCTGTGCATGTCTTCGAGCTGGCGTTCGAGGGCGTGCGGGCGAGCACGCGGCACAAGTCGGGCGTGGCGTTCCGGTTCCCGCGGATGAAGCGGTGGAGAAGGGACAAGAAGGTGGAGGAGGCGGATACGCTGGAGGTGGTGCGGGGGCTGGCGGAGTCCCGATGACATGACACCGTTGCTCGCCGAACTTCTTCAGCTGTTCATCCCCTACCCGATCGCTGCGGTCGTTGGTGGGGTGCTCGGCTATTGGGTAGGGCGCGGCGCGCGGCGCAGCTTGCTGATCGTGGCTTTCGCGATGTGGGTCGTCTTGCTGACCTACCTCGCCTTCATCCTGCATAGCCTTTCCATGCTCGTTGTCGCGTTTTCAACCTACTCCGAGATCGGCACGGCATGGATCGTGCTGACGGCGATCGTCCACGGCGTCGCGATACTCGGCGTGCTTACGGTTTCGACCGTTGCGGTTATTGCAGGGCGAGTCGCCAGAAGGACGAGACTTGCCGCGACGACGGAGCAGGGGGCATGATCGAAACGCTCAACTTCGCCCTGTTCGCCTGGTTCTTTGAGGCGACGCTGTGCTACCTGCCGATCCGCTGGTTCGGCCGGGCGAAGCCTGATCGGCGGCGGGGGGCGTTCGTCGGGCTCTTCATCGCGCTTCCCGCTCTGCTCTTGGCGCTGGCGATGCGGCAGTGGCTCGACGACCGGCACCCGGACCTTCTTCTTGACGCACCGATGTGGGTGTGGTGGGTGGTCACTTACGGGCCGATCGTGGTGATCGTGCCGGGGCTGGTCGGGCTGGGATGGGTGTTGGGCCGTGAGTCGCAACGGTCAAGCGATGGCGACGGGACCGGAAGCTAGTGCGGGTGTGTAGGCTGGCGGCGGTGCAACGGCCCCGAGGCTGGAGCGAGCGTTGAACAGCGTCGCCTTTACCATGATCGTCTTTCTGAGCCCGCTTGCGTTCGGGTTCATCGTCGGCGTGGTCGCCAGTCGTCGAGCGTGCCGCAAGTACCCGCTCAAGCGGCGGTACATCGTTACGCACGCCGTTGTGTCGTCTGTTCTTCACATCGTTGTTGGGTTCGCCTTGCTGTTGCTGTTCTTCACGACTGCTCCCGGGAGCTTCTTCATGCCGGCGGAGTGGGCGTGCGGATCCGGCATCGCCTACCTGCTGTTCGCGAGCCTGTTCCCGCTTGCGGCCGCCCGACGCGCGTCTGTGCGCGCGGCTCAGTCCATCGAGACGCAAGGAGCCGCCGACGCTTGCGTACGACAAAGCGAGTCCCCGCCTACAACCCCTTGATGTCCACCCTCCTCGCCTACGCCGTCGCCTGGGTCCTCGGGATCGGGGTTGCCCTGGGGCTTGCCCGGTTGCTCCGCGATCGGCGGCCGCACGCGAAGCGGGCGATGCGGCGGGCGGTGGTGTTCGGGGCGGGGGGGACGCTGGTGCTGACCGCGGTCGCCGTCCTCGGGGCCCTCGCCCTCGCGGCGGGGAACGCCGGGGCGGACGGGGCCGAGCGCCGGGCGATCAGCGCGGCGGGCGGGGGGACGATGGTGGTACCCCTGGTCGGGACGGCGGCGTGGGTGCTGGCGGCGTACTGGATGGCGGGGACGCGGCGGGATGGGTGAGGGCCCAGCTAAGGGCGCGGCCGAGGGGGTGGCTGAGGGAGCGGCTGAAGGTCTTTCGGCCGCGCCGATGTCGCTCCACGCGTGGTTCGCCTCGCGCGGGTGGTCGCCCTATCCCTTCCAGGAGCGGGCGTGGTCGCTGTACGCGGCGGGGCGGTCGGGGCTGGTGCATGTGCCGACGGGGGCGGGGAAGACCTATGCGGCATACGGGGGGCCTCTGATCGAGTTATTGGAGGAGGCGGGTTCCCTCGCTCGTGCTTCGAGCTCGTCAAAGGCGGGGAAGGCGAAGAAGACGAACGCGCTCGCGGGGCTTCGGGCGTTGTACATCACGCCGCTGCGGGCCGTCTCGCGGGATATCGAGCTCGCGCTCAAGCTGCCGCTCGGGGAGATGGGGCTGCTCGAGGAGGCCGTGACGGTCGAGAGCCGTACGGGCGATACGGCCGCGAGCGTGCGGGCGAGGCAGCAGAAGCGGCTGCCGAATGTCCTCGTCACGACGCCGGAGAGTTTGTCTCTCCTGCTGACACGGGCGAACGCGGCGGAGCTGCTGGGCTCGTGCCGGTGCGTGATCGTGGACGAGTGGCACGAGCTCCTCGCGAGCAAGCGGGGGACGCAGGTGGAGCTGGCTCTCGCGCGGCTGCGGAAGCTGGCCCCGGAGGTGCGGACCTGGGCGCTCTCTGCGACGCTGGCGAACCTCGACGAGGCCGCGCAGGCGGTGGTCGGGACGAATGACACGCCCGAGATCGTGACGGCGCAGCTCGATCGGCCGGTGGTGATCAAGACCATCTTGCCGAACCCGGGCGATCCCTTCCCGTGGGCGGGGCACCTGGGGCTCACGATGTTGCCGCGGGTGCTGGAGTCGATCGAGCTCGACGGCGAGGGTTTGCCGGCGAAGAGCACGCTCTTGTTCGTCAACACGCGCTCGCAGGCCGAGCGGTGGTTCAACGCGCTGGCGGCGGCGAAGCCGGAGTGGGAGCGGGTGGTGGCGTTGCACCACGGCTCGATCGACCGCGAGGACCGCGAGCGTGTGGAGGCGGGGCTGAAGGACGGCACGGTGCGGCTCGTCGTTGCGACGAGCAGCCTCGACCTGGGCGTGGACTTTGCGCCGGTCGAGCGCGTGATGCAGGTGGGCTCGCCCAAGGGCATCGCGCGGCTCATGCAGCGGGCGGGGCGCTCGGGGCATCGGCCGGGCGAGACGGCGTACATCGCCTGCGTGCCGACGCACGCGCTCGAGATGGTCGAGGTCGCGGCGGTGCGCCGCGCGATCGAGGCGGGGCGGATCGAGCCGCGGCAGACGGAGTCGCGCCCGCTGGATGTGCTGAGCCAGCACATGGTGACGCTCGGGCTGGGCGGCGGGTTCACGGCGGACGAGCTCTTCGACGAGGTGCGGACGGCGCACGCGTACCGCGACCTGTCGCGGGCGGAGTTCGACTGGGCGCTCGATCTCGTGGTGCACGGGGGCGAGACCCTGAAGGCGTACAAGGAGTACCGCAAGGTGGTGGTGGGGAAGGACGGCGTGCACCGCGTGGAGGACAAGCGGATCGCGCAGCTGCACCGGATGAATGTCGGCACGATCACCGGGGACGCCGTGATGGACCTGCGGTACGCGAATGGGAAGCGGATCGGTTTCATCGAGGAGCACTTCATCGAGCAGCTGCGGCCCGGGCAGAAGTTCGTGTTTGCCGGGAAGACGCTGGCGTATGTGAGGACGCACGAGCTGACGGCGATCGTGAAGCCCGCGAGCGGGGCGACGAACCACACGCCGATCTGGTCGGGCACGCGGCTGCCGATCTCGGAGAGTCTGGGCGAGGCCGTGCGGGACACGCTGCAGGCATCGCGGGACGAGCTGGCGGCGGGTCGGGGGGACGGGCTCGAGCCGGAGCTGCAGGCGGCGGCGCGGCTCGTGGAGACGCAGGCAAAGCACAGCGTGGTGCCGGGTGCGGACGAGACGCTGTGCGAGCTCTGCGAGACGCGCGAGGGGCGGCATCTGTTCTTGTTCCCCTTTGACGGGCGGCTGGTGCACGGGGGGCTGGCGGCGCTGCTGGCGCTCCGGCTCAGTCGGCTGGAGCCCGCGACCTTTTCCATTGCGGCGAACGACTACGGGTTCGAGCTTTTGACGCACAAGGGGTACCCGTTCGAGACGCTGCTGTCGTCGGAGCTGTTCAGCCACGACCGGCTCGCGGAGGACGCGATCGAGAGCGTGAATTTGTCGGCGCTGGCCAAGGCGCAGTTCCGCGAGATCGCGCGGGTGGCGGGGCTGATCTTTCAGTCGATCCCGGGGGCGAAGCGGAGCAACCGGAGCCTGCAGGCCCGGGCCGGGCTGATCTACGAGGTCTTCGAGCAGTTCGACCCGGGGAATCTCCTGCTGGAGCAGGCGAGGCGGGAGGTGCTGGAGAAGCGGTTCGAGACCAGCCGCCTCGGGCGTACGCTCACGAGGCTGGAGCGGGGGCCGATCGTCGTGCGCGAGACCGCACGCCCGACGCCCCTGAGCCTGCCGCTGGTGATCGAGCGCGTGGGCGCCCGGCTCAGCGGCGAGAGCCTGACCGAGCGGATCGAACGGATGAAGGCGGCGTGGGACGCGTGAACGAGGCGCACGAAACGACGATCGCGGGCGAGACGGTGCGGCTGCTGCCGCAGCGGGGGCTGTACTGGCCGGCGGAGTCGACGCTGTTCGTCGCGGATGTTCACCTGGGCAAGAGCCAGACGCTGCGTGCGGCCGGGGCGCCGATCCCCGCGGGCGTGATGGGCGAGACGCTGGACCGGCTGGGGTCGATGATCGACGCCGTAAACGCGGAGCGGGTGATCGTGCTGGGCGATCTGACGCACGCGCCGATCGGGCTGACCGAGGACATGGTCGATCGGTTCTGCGCGTGGCGGGAGCGTTCGCCGGTGCCGATGGCCCTCGTCGCGGGGAACCACGACCGCAAGCTCAAGGCCTCGGGCATCGCCGACCTGTGCGGGAAGTGGGGGATCAAGGTGCTGGAGCCGGAGACCGCCCTCGGGCCGTTCGTCCTGCAGCACGAGCCCGAGCGGGTGCCGGGCTCGCACGCCCTGGCGGGCCACCTGCACCCGGCGGTCACGCTCAGCAGCGGGTCGGACGCCCTGAAGGTCCCGGCGTTCTGGGCCGCGGGCGGGACAGGGGCGGGGGGCGTGACGGTGCTGCCCGCGTTCAGCCTGTTCGCCTCGGGCGTCGCGGTGCGGCCCGAGCCTGGGGATTGCGTCTGGGCGGTCGCGCCCGATCGCGTCATCGAGCTGGGGCAGCCGGCGCCGGGCCGCGCCCGCGTTCGATCGCGCGCTCGATGAACGCCTTGTGCGGGCGCAGGCCGAAGTTCGCCTCGACACCGTCGGCGATCGTGCCATCGGCATCGATCAGGTAGGTGACCCGCCTCGTGCCGAGGCCGAAGGGCATCGAGGCGTCGTACGCCTTCGTGACCTTCCGCCCGGCGTCGGCGAGCAGCGGGAACGGCAGCTTGAACATCTCGCGGAACTTCTTGTGCAGGCCCGAAGCCGTCGAGCTGATCCCCGCGAGCGACAGCCCCGCCGCCCGCAGCTCTTCGTCGTACGCCCGGAAGCTGCACGCCTCGGCCGTGCACGCCGGCGAGAAGTCGGCGGGGTAGAAGTAGAGCACGAGCGGCCCATCGGCGAGCAGCGACGCGAGCGTGCGGTCGCGCCCGTCGTGATCGGGCAGCGTGAAATCGGGGGCGTTAGTTCCTGGGGTGAGCACGGGGGCGGTTCCTGCGGCGGGTGTTCGAACGCGTCATCCTTGCGCCTCGCCGGGGCCCGGAGGGGGCCCGAACGAATATTCACGGTTCGCCGAACAGCCGCCCGATGCAGCATCGTCGGCGACGGAGTCGCCCGCGCGATCGGCGGAGGCCAAGGCCCCTGGACCTGTCCGCGAGGAGACGACCCCGATGAACGCCGCCGCCTATCCCACGGCCCTTTCGACCCAATCCGCGGCCCTCGGCCGCACGCTCGCCATCAACGGCGGCCGGGCACCGTCGCCCGCGGGCGTCGCCACGGATCCGGCCGCCGCCGGCCGCGACACCGATCGGGCAACCACCGTCAACCTGTCCGGCCTCTTCGCCAAGCTCCGGTCCTCCCTCGCCTCCCGCGGCCCGTCACCCTTCGCCGGCGTGCAACGCGAGGTCGACGGCATCGCCGCGTCCATCCGCTCCGTGCTGAACTCATCGAACGCGGGCGGGCCGAGCAATGTCGGCGTGGTGAATGTCGCGAGCGCCGTCGTCTCCAACTACCAGTTCGGCAATGTCAACCTCGATCCCGGCGAGCGGCTCGATGTCGAGGTGACCGTCGTCAACTCCGCCGAGCGCGGGGCCCTCTACCTGTCCATGGGCGGGTGGTCGCAGACCATCGTCCCGCAAGGCGACTCCGCGAACTTCGACATCACCGGGAGCAAGGGCACCGTATCGATTGAACTCTTGAGCGGTATGTCTGTGGCACAGGTCGCCGCGGTGATCAACGCCCGCACCGCGGAGACCGGCGTGGTCGCCAGCGCCGCGGTCGGCTTCGGGCGTGCGGGCGTGTACCTGCTCTCGACCAAGTACGGCAACGACGAGTTCGTCGGCGTCCGAGCCACGAACAGCGGCAACATATCACCCTTTGGTGTCGGCGGCACCGGCGTGTTCGAAATCGACTTCCGCTATAACCGCAACTCCCAAGAACTCGAGCCCCGTATTGATCGCGACTCGTGGACCTTCTACAGCAGCCCCGTCCCGCGCATCGACCGCGGCGAGGACATCTTCGCCCTCGTCAACGGCCAGTACACCGCGGGCATCGGGACCTCCCTCTTCTTCCAGACACCCGAGTTCTCCGGCGTCATCGACCTCGCGGCCCGCGGCCCGAGCGGCCGCCCCACCCAGGCCCTCATCGGCGGCCGCTTCACCGCGATGACCCTCATCGGCGGCACCGGCGGCGGTCTCGGAGGCATCGTCGATCAGGGTGGCAGCGGCGGCAAGCCGGGCACAAGCCCGAGCGGAATCGCGAGCACCCGCATCGATCGCCGAGCCTGATGTCATCGCCCGATCACCGCCCGCAGCCCACGCCACCGCCCACGGAGAAGAACCCATGATGACCTCCGCCCCCGCCGCCGCACCGGGACTCGATCGCGCCCTCGCCATCAACACCCGCCCAGGGCGTTCTCCGCTCCCGGGCGCGCCCTCGTCGTCCGCTCGCCCCGCCGACCGCGTCACCACGGTGGACCTCTCCGGCCTGTTCGCCAAGCTCCGGTCCACCCTCGCCTCCCGCGGCCCCTCGCCCTTCGTCGGCGTCCAGCGGGAGATCGACGGGCTCACCGCCTCCATCAAGTCCATCCTCAATTCCGGCCCGCGTGATGTCGGCATCGTCGATGTCTCGAACGCCATCGATGACTACACCATCGGGCGCGTCAACCTCGACCCCGGACGCTACGACATCGATATCAACATGCTCCAGTCCGCGCAGACCGCGGGCCTCTACCTCTCGCTCGGTACGGCGGACCGGACAGGTCAGGACCTGGGTCTGGATTTCAACGGGACCTCGACGAGTGCCGGATCGACCTTTGCGATTGAGATCAGCGGCGCACTCGGGGCAAGACAACTGGCGTTCGCCTCGGGCCAGACGCTCGTGGATGTCGCGGCCGCGATCAACGCCGTGTCCGACATGACGGGAGTCGAAGCCACTGCGTCGGCGACGAGCCTGCGAGGTGGCGTGGTCCTGAGGTCAGCCGAGTTCGGGTCGAGCGGTTTCGTGAGCGTTGAGATCCTCAACGAGCCTTCGTTTACATCGGATCAGGTGGGTGTCTATCGCTTCGCCCCCGATGACTCTTCAAACGAAGGCCTTGACCGCCAGTCCCGCGTCAGCTTCGCCGACGCGGCCGCGGGCATCGGCGACACAGGCCAAGATGTCCTCGCCCTGATCAACGGCATCGCCGCCCTCGGCGTCGGCAAGAAGCTCTTCACCGAGCAGCCGGGCTTCACGGCGATGTTCGACCTGCGGGCCGGTGATGGCCCGGGCGCACAGGAACTCGGCTCGTTCCAAGCCCTGACGCTCGTCGTGGCGTCCGGCTCGTCCCTCGGCACCATCGTGCCACAGGGCGGCGGCGGCGGAGCTCCCGACCCCTTCGCCTCCACCCGTCCCGCCCGACCCACCTTCAACCAACTCATCTAGCCAGCCCCCGCCCCCACCGGGTATCGTCCACCCGTGACCCGCCTCCGCACGCCCGACATCCGGCCCGTCGCCGACGCGCTCATCGCGGCCGCTCTCCGCGCCGCCGATCCCGCCGACGCCGTCCGCCGCAACTGGCCCGCCGACCTCGACTCTGCCTCCCGCGTCGTGCTGCTCGCCGCGGGCAAGGGCGCGGCCCCGATGGTCGAGGCCGCCGCCGAGCGCCTGGGCCGCCGCATCACCCGCGGCGCCGTCGCGTGCGTGCCCGAGCACGAGTCCCGCGTCCGCGCCGCGCTCGACCACGCGGGCGCGGGCTCCGTCACGGTCCACCCGGCGGACCACCCGCTGCCCACGCGCCGCAACCTCGCCGCCGCCAAGGCCCTCGCCGACGCCGCGGGCCTCGCGAACGAGCAGGACCGCGTGCTCGCCCTCGTCTCGGGCGGCGCCTCGGCCCACCTCTGCATGCCCGCCGAGGGCATCGCCCTCGACGACCTCCGCGATCTCGCGAGCGCCATCATGCGAGCCGGCGGCACGATCCAGGAGCTCAACAGCGTCCGCAAGCACGCCGAGCGGCTCAAAGGGGGCGGCCTCGCCCGCCTCTGCTGGCCCGCGCCGACCACCGTCCTCGTCCTCTCCGATGTCCTGGGCGATCCGCTCGACACCATCGGCTCCGGCCCCTTCGCGGGCGACGAGAGCTCCTTCGCCGACGCCCTCCGCGTCCTCGACCGCCACGACCTCCGCCGCGTCAGCCCCTCCATCACCGCCCACCTCGTCCGCGGCACCCGCGGCGAGGAGACCGAGACGCCCGACCCCTCCGACCCGATCCTCGACCGCACCGACCACACCGTCATCGCCAACAACGCTCTCGCCGTCGAGTCCGTCACCCGCGCCGCGATCGACCTGGGCTTCCGCGTCGACGGCGTCGAGCGCAATGTCGTCGGCCCCGCCTCCGAGGTCGGCCTCGCGCTGGGGCACCGCGCCGCCAAGCTCGCCCGCGCCGGGGGCAAGGGCTCCCGCTGCTTCGTCCTCGGGGGAGAGACCACCGTGCAGGTCGGCGACGCCACCGGCACCGGCGGCCGCTGCACCGAGCTCGCACTCGCCTCCGCCTTCGAGCTCGAGGGCCTGCACCGCGCCGCCGTCGTCGCCTTCGCGACCGACGGCATCGACGGCCCGACCGACGCCGCCGGGGCGATCGCGACGGGTTCGACGCTCGAGGAGGCCCGCGCCGCAGGAATCGACCCGCGCGTGGCACTGACGAGCCACGACAGCTACACTCTTTTCGGATCAATTGATGCGTTGGTCCGGACCGGCCCGACCGGGACCAATGTCAACGACATCGCCGTCGGGCTTGTCTTTGGGTAGCCCCGGCCCTGCGCCGGCGCCGCTCGCCACGCCGGGGAGGCACGCGTGACCACTCAACTCGATGCGTCGGCCGAATCGACCACCCCCGCGACCGGCAAGCCCAACATCCAGCAACTCCTCGGCGCGATGCCAAGGCTCGACGCCTCCGACCTGCACATCAAGGTGGGCATCCCGCCGACCTACCGCATCGGCGGGCGGCTGAAGCCGATCAACGCCGAACCGCTCGGCGCCGAAGAGGCCGACGACCTCATTGACCCCATCCTCACGCCCAAGCAGCGCGAGGACTTCCGCGCCGGCGGCAACCTCGATTTCGCCTGGCACATCGACGAGGGACCCAACAAGGGCGAACGATTCCGCGTCAACCTCTTCCGCTCGGGCGGGCACACCCACGCCGCCTTCCGCCGCGTAAAGGCCCAGATCCCCAGCTACGCCGACCTGCACCTCCCGCCGGTCTACTCGACGCTCGTCGAGCGGGCCAACGAGGGCCTCGTCCTCGTCGTCGGCATCACCGGTTCGGGCAAGAGCTCGACGCTCGCCGCGATGCTCGACCAGGTCAACGCCACCCGCGCCGTCAACATCATCACCATCGAGGACCCGGTCGAGTACCGCTTCACGCCCAAGAAGTCGATCATCAGCCAGCGCGAGATCGGCATCGATGTCAAGGACTTCCAGACCGCCCTCCGCTATGTCGTCCGCCAGGACCCCGATGTCGTCTTCATCGGCGAGATGCGCGACAAGGAAACCGTCCTCGCCGCCATCCAGGCCGCCGAGACCGGCCACCTCGTCTTCGCCACCCTCCACACCGCCGACACCATGCAGGCCTTCGGCCGCATCCTCGAGTTCTTCCCCGAGTCCGAGCGCGGCTTCGTCCGCCACGCGCTCGCCAACTCGCTCAAGGCGATCTGCGCCCAGAAGCTGATCCCCGCCGTCGACGGCTTCGAGACCAAAGTCGTCCCAGCCACCGAGGTCCTGCTCGCCAGCCCGTCGGTCCGCGACAAGATCCGCGAGGGCGAGGAAGAGGACCTTCCCGCGATCGTCAACTCCTCCGAGGGCGAGGGCATGCACTCCTTCACGCGGTCCCTCTACAACCTCATCACCAAGGACTGGGTCGACATGCAGACCGCCAAGCAGTTCGCCCCCAACCGCGAGGCCCTCGACTCGATCGTCAAGGGCGTCTCGGTGAAGGCCCAGTCGCTCGTCAACCGCGTCAAGGGCCCCCGCTGACCGCCGGCTTGAATACCGAACTCCGTCCGTGCAAACAGCCTGTTCAAGGGTGAGGTAGACTCCCCAACTTCTGGTCCAGCCGACTCAGGCGGCCCGCATGGAGGCGCGGCGGTCTCAATGAATCCCCCTGTCTGCGTACAATTCGATGGGTCGACGCCCGCCGAGCCGTTTCCGCGGTCGCCTCGATCCCGTCCGGGGGGACGACCATGAACGCCGAGGCGGCACTGCCCGTCGCGCTCAACGCCCTGCACGCGCACATCGCCTTGATCGATGACGGTGGCGTCATCGTCGCGGTCAACGACCCCTGGCGCCGCTTCGCACGCGACAACCGATACCCAGACCCCACCGACGGCGTCGGCACCAACTACCTCGAACTCTGCGAGCGCGTCGGACGCAAGGACAAGGCCATCCGCAGCATGGCCGACGGACTCCGCGAGATCCTCGCGGGCCGGCAAGACAACTACGACCTCGAGTACCCCTGTCATTCTTCGACCGAGGAACGCTGGTTCCGCGTCCAGATCGGCGGCTACCAGGAGAACGGCCGCCGAGCCGCCGTCATCGCCCACGAGAACATCACCGCCCTCAAGCAGGCCGAGCGAGAGCTCGGCCGCCAGAAGGCCGGCGTCGAGGTCGAACTCGCCGAAGCGAGGGCCGACCTGGTCAAGCACACCCGCCTGGTCACCATCGGCCAGGTCGCCGCCAGCATCGCCCACGAGCTGCGCAACCCGCTCGGCGCGATCCGCAACGCCGCCTACCTCCTCCGCCGCAAGCTCAAGGACGCCGACGAGTCGATCGATCGCTATCTCACCATCATCGAGCAGGAGGTCGCCGGCTCCGACCAGATCATCGCCGACCTCATGGAGATGACCCGCGGCAAGGCCCCCGATCTCGAACGCGTCCCCGCCCGCGCCGCCATCGAGGAGGTGTTCGAGAAAATCGGAAACCCCGACGAGGTCAAGCTCGCCGTCCGATTCGCCCAGGGCGACGACGCCGTCATCGAGGTCGACCGCGGCCAGTTCGCACAGGTGCTCATCAATCTCGTGTCCAACGCCATCCAGGCCTGCAAGGAACGCCCCGGCGCGCACACCGTCGAGGTCCTCGTCAACGCCGCCGACGACAGCCTCGAGATCCGCGTCTCCGATTCCGGCCCCGGCATCCCGCCCGAGTTCATCGAACGCGTCTTCGAGCCCATGTTCTCCACCAAGACCAAGGGCACCGGCCTCGGACTCGCCATCTGCCGCCAGATCGTCGAACGCCACGGCGGCCGCATCTGGTTCGACGACACACGATCTCACCTCGGCGGCGCCACCGCCATCGTCCGCCTCCCAGCCATCAGCGCTCATTCCGAGACCACGCCATGAGCCCAACCAACGACTCGTCGCAGACCGCCACCGCCAAGGCCAGCATCCTCGTCGTCGACGACGAACGCAACATGCGCGACACCCTCGCCGAGATCCTCGAGGCCGACGGCTACCAGGTCGAAACCGCAGACTCCGGAGAGGCCGCCGTCGAACGCTGCGACCAACGCACCTTCGATGTCGTCCTCATGGATGTCCGCATGCCCGGCATCAACGGCGTCGAGGCCTTCCGCCGCATCCGAAGCCACAACCCCTCCGCCCGCGTCATCCTCATGAGCGCCTACACCATCGACGACCTCCGCCGCGTCGCCCTCGAGGAGGGCGCCGCCGCCCTGCTCCCAAAGCCCCTCGACCTCGACACCGTCACCCGTCTCATCGACCGCGTCCAAGACACCTCCATCCTCCTCGTCGGCGACGACACCGACACCCAGGCGTCCATCTCCGCCGCCCTCACCGACCAGGGCTTCCGCGTGCACTGCGCCGACACCCCGGGCCAAGCACTGAACATCGCCGGCCAGATCCACTTCGATGTCGTCTTCATCGAGTCCGAGGTCGGCTCCACCAGCGGGCTCGACCTCTACCTCGTCTTCCGACGCGTCACACCGTCGGTCATCGCCGTCATGATCTCCGACCGCACACGAAACGCCGACGCCATCGCAAGAGAGGCCGTCTTCCAGAGCGCCTACACCGTCGTCCACAAGCCCGTCGACATCCACGACCTCCTCCAACTCATCAATCGAATCTGCTCAGAACGCGTCTCCGACGATGTCCACAAGCCCGGCCTGCAGTAACACCCAGCCGAACCCGAGACTCAGTCACATCTACGAATACCGGTCGCCGCGGGCCCGCACCCCGCGCATACTTCAGGCATGAACTGGACCTTCGCCGAAGCCTTCGCCGACCCCCACGCCCGCCACGCCATCACCATCCACCTCCCCATCGTCTTCATCCCCGCGGCCGCCGCCGTCCTCCTCGCCCACCTTGGCACGCTCGTCGCAACGAAACACCGAAACCCCGTCCTCCCCCTCGTCGCCCTCGCGATGCTCCTCATCGCCGCCGCCGGCGCCGGCCTCGCCGCCGGCTCGGGCGAAGAAGCCATCGACCTCGTCGAACGCGACGCCGCCCCCCTCACCCAGGCCGAGCTCGACGCCCTCGAGCACCACGAGTCCCTGGGCGAGGGCGCCTGGATGTGGCCGACCGGCGTCGCCCTCCTCACCGCCCTCACACTCATCCCCGCCGGCAAGCGCAAGTGGCTCCCGCCCGCCGCCACCGCCCTCGCCCTCGCCGGCGCCCTCGCCGCCACCACTTGGGCCGCCCTCACCGCACACGCCGGCGGCGCCATCGTCTACCAGCACGGCCTCGGTGTCCCCGACCGCACCCAAGGCCCCGCGGCCACCAGCTTCGAGCAATCGGGCGACCACGAGCAAGACCACGACCACGACGACTGATTCACACCTTCAGCAACCCCATAGCTCCGAACGCCCGGAACAACCCCGCGATCACGATCGTGTGCGCGATCTCCCCCCGCTCCAACATCCCGGGCAGCTCCGCCACCCGCGCCTCCCGCACCACGATCTGCTCGTGCTCATCAAGACTGAGCCCGCCCACCCGCTCCGCATCCTCCACCAGCACCGTGTACGCCCGGTTCGTCATGATCGCCGGGTTCGCATCGTTCCGCCCGATCAGCCGCGCCCGCGACCCCCGATACCCCGTCTCCTCCAGGAGCTCCCGCACCCCCGCCCCCACCGGGTCCTCGCCCGCATCGATGATCCCCCCGGGAATCTCGAGCGTCACCTCCCCCGTCCCATACCGAAACTGCTCGACCATCACCACCGATCGCTCCGCCCCCTCCCCTTTCGTCAGCGCCACCACATTCACCCAGTCCGGGCACTCGATCACCGTGAAGTCCCCCGACCGCTCCGGGTGATCCACGCACTCAAACCGCTGCTGATACATCGTCGCCACACGCGTCCGGGCCAGCTCCCGCCGCTCGCCCGCCCGCCAAGGCGTCACCCTGTCCCGCTGTTCATCATCACGCATCTCCCGCGAGCGTACCCGCCCCGCGTCGGATACCGTGACCACCTATGGCGGACAGCCCACAGGCCGATCCCAAAGCAGCCCCGACGCCCGAGCGCCCGCGCCCCACCGGCGCCCACGGCGCCGGCCAGCCCGCCTCCGTCCCCGCCCTCGCCGCCCCGGCGGTCAAAGCCGACAACCCCCTCACCCGCTCCCTCGCGGGCGTCATCGGGATGTCGTTCCTCCTCCTCATGATCGTCGCCTGCGTCGGCACCCTCCCCTGGACCCTCGCCTCCGTCGCCGAGGGCGGCTCCTCCGTCCCGCGCTACAACGCCGGCGACACCGGGGCCGCACGCATCCCGCCCTCCTGGGTCCCCCTCGCCGAGGACGACAAGGCCCGCCTGAACGCCCTCGTCCCCGAGGACACCCTCGCCCAGATCGCCGCCGCCCACGACCTCACACCAGCCCAGGCCATCGCCACCACCGAGGGCCCCGTCTACGACGAACTCGCAGAGCGCCACCCCAGCTTCCTCCTCGGCTCCGACCTCCTGGGCCGAAGCCTCCTCGTCCGCGTCCTCACCGGCGGCGGCATCTCCCTCGGCATCGGCATCGCCGCCGCCTTCATCTCCGTCGCCATCGGCACCATCTACGGCGCCATCGCCGGATACGCCGGCGGCAAGGTCGACGGCCTGCTCATGCGCATCGTCGATGTCCTCTACGGCCTGCCCTACATCCTGCTCGTCGTCCTCATCGCCGTCGCCGTCGACGGCTTCATCGACCGCCAGGTCGCCGCCGGCCTCGAGCTCTCGACCGCGCAGCGCACCGCCCTCGATGTCGGGGCCCTCCTCATCGCCATCGGCGGCGTCAGCTGGCTCACCATGGCCCGCGTCGTCCGGGGCCAGGTCCTGAGCCTGAAAAACCAGCCCTTCATCGAGGCCGCCCGTGCCGTCGGCGCCCCCACCCACCGCATCTTCCTCCGACACCTCCTGCCCAACCTCGTCGGCCCCATCACTGTCTACGCCACCCTCACCGTCCCGCAGGCAATCCTGCAGGAAAGCTTCCTCAGCTTCCTCGGCATCGGCGTCAAGCCGCCCCTCCCGAGCTGGGGCAACCTCGCCGCCGAGGGCCTCGCCGAGCTCAACACCTTCCGAAGCCACTGGTGGCTCCTCGCCGTCCCGTCCGTCCTCCTGGGCCTCACCCTCCTCGCCCTGAACTTCGTAGGCGAAGGCCTCCGTGAAGCCCTCGACCCCAAACGAACACGCAGATAACGCACGAGGCCGCCCCCCACACCATGCCCCCCCAATCACCCATCCTCGAGGTCGACAACCTCGCCGTCTCCTTCGACAACCGCGGGGGCCCGCGCATACAGGCCGTCGATGGCGTCCGCATGTCCCTCTACGAACGCCAGACCCTCGCCGTCGTGGGCGAATCCGGCTGCGGCAAGTCCGTCACCGCCATGTCCGCCCTCCAGCTCATCCCCCGCCCCCCGGGCCGCTTCGACCGGGGCAAGATCCACTTCCAGACCGAGTCGGGCAACCGCGTCGACCTCCTGAGCCTCCCCGAGCGCGACATCCGCGACATCCGGGGCAACGAGATCGCCATGATCTTCCAGGAGCCGATGACCAGCCTCAACCCCGTCGAAACCGTCGGCGACCAGATCCTCGAAGCCATCACCCTCCACCGCAAGGTCACCAAGGCAGAGGCCCGCGACATCGCCCTCGAATCCATGAACGCCGTCGGCATCCCCGACCCCGCCAAGCGCATCCGCGCCTACCCGCACCAGTTCTCAGGCGGCATGCGTCAGCGCGTCATGATCGCCATGGCCCTCGCCTGCCAGCCCCGCCTCCTTCTCGCCGACGAACCGACCACCGCGCTCGATGTCACTATTCAGGCCCAGATCCTGAACCTGCTCACCGACCTCAAGTCCACCCGCAACCTCGCCGTCATGCTCATCACGCACGACCTCGGCGTCGTCGCCGAGAACGCCGATGTCGTCTGCGTCATGTACGCCGGCCGCGTCGTCGAGTACGCACCCGTCTTCGAGCTCTTCGACCGCCCGCTCCACCCCTACACCCGGGGCCTGCTCGCCTGCATCCCGAAGATGGACGCCCGCGCCGAACGCCTCCGCACCATCGCCGAACTCGTCAACAACCCCGCCGAGTTCGAGCGCCTGCCCGACGCCGCCGAGGGCGTCCGCCCCTGGTGGCCCTGGCACGAACCCCCCGCGGACCTCCGCCCCCTCGACGGCCCCGCCGGCGAGTACGCCCTCCACCGCGTCGACGCCGCCCACCCGCACTGGGTGGGCGTCTGGCGGACCGACGCCATCACCGCCGAGCCGGGTGTCGTTCCCCGCCTGCCATTCCGCGCGGCAGATTCTGCCGCAAAGTCCCCGGCAAACCCTTGACTCGGAGCGTGAAACGGGGTTCACACGCGGGGTTGTCCACACTTCCCGCACCACGGACCCCGCGCACCTCACCCGAAGTCAAGCCGGTATCGCATTCAAAGATCCGCAATTCCCAAAGCCTTACCCCAGCCCGCCCAGCGGCCTCTGAACCCGACCGTAACATGCACGAGCCGGCCCCTCGGCGACCGATGACGGCCCTATCCACGACGGTTATCCACCGTCAGTCCACCCCGACGAGGACGACCCCGTGCGCACCCTGATCATCACCGACGCCGTCTTCGTCTCCCGCGAGGCCGGCATGCTGGGTCGGCTCGAGATCGGCCTCGCCGACGAGGGCGTCCGCCTGCTCATCGCCGTCCCCGTCGGCGCCCGCGTCCCGGAGAACCTGGGCCGCACGACGCCCCCCATCGTCTACGAGCGCTCCCCCCTGCCCTTCGGGTGGAAGCTCGCCGTCCGCCCCTTCCTCCAGACTCTGAAGGAGGCCACCGGCGAGTCCGACCCGCAGATCGATGTCGTCCACGCCTTCGGCGGCGCCTGCTGGCGCTTCGCCACCGAGATCGCCCGCGCCCTCGGCGCCGGCCTCGCCCTCGAGGTCTGGCGGCCGGGCCTCATCGACCGCGTCCAGACCATGCGCCGCCTCGGCCACTTCACCCACCACGACCGCGGCTCCCCCTCCCCGGCCGCCGCCCCCGCCGGCGCGACCGACACCGACCCCCAGCCCGCGATGCTGCTCCTCGCCCCCGACCGCGTCGTCGAGTCCGCGATCAAGGAGGCCGACCTGGGCGTGCCCTGCCGCTTCGCACCGTGGGGTGTGCATGTCGCCGCCGAGCCGCGGAAGGTCCTCAAGCCCGGCACCGTCCCCGGCATCGTGATGGCCGGTGGCGGCCGCGACCCCGAGCACGCCCGCGCCGCCCTCGAGGCCTGCGCCCGCCTCGCCGAGGCCGGCAGCCCGCTGCTGCTGTTCATCGACTCGCAGCTCGCCCGCCGCGCCGGGCTCTGGAAGCGTGCGAGGGAGCTCAAGATCCTCGACCGCGTCTCGCTGATCCAGGACCTCGAGGGCCGCCGCGACCTCGCGCTCCGGGCCGATCTGTTGCTGCACCCCGAGGCCCGCGGCGAACGCCGCACCATGCTGCTCGACGCGATGGCCGTCGGCGTCCCCGTCGTCGCCGCCTCCGACCCCGCCGCCGACGAACTCATCGACAACCGCACCGCCAAGCTCGTCCGCGAGCCCACCGTCGACGCGTGGCACGACGCCATCGCGCACCTCATCGACGACCCCGGCGCTGCGCGCGAGCTCGGCGCCTCGGCCCGGGCCCATGTCCGCGAGCACCACCGGGCCAGCACCCAGGCCGCGGCGGTCATCGACGCGTACGAGTGGCTCGCCGCGCCCTATGCGCTGCCCATGCCCGCGACGAAGTAGGCGGCGGAGAGTCCGGGAAAAACACCGGTTCGAGCGGGCGTTGCGTGCGCACGGCCGCGTGCGGCGTGCGCGCGCGGCGAGCACTTGAGCGCACGCCCCGTATCCCCATCATGGGTGCATGGACCCCGCCTCAATCGTCGCCGTGCTCGCCGCCGCCGCCCCCGGCTACGGCGCCTCCCCCCTCCCAGCCTTCGCCCCGATCCAGCCCCGCGACACCGGCCGCACGGTCGAGCTGATCGAGCCGCAGCCGGCCCCGGCCGACTGGTTTGTGACGCGGGAGATCCCCGAGGCCGGGCCCGGGCGGGTGTGGCTGGGCGGGGCGATGGTGGGGTCGGACCCGGTCGCGACGGGCCCGGGGCTTGATCCCGCGGCGCAGCGGTACGGGGCGGCGGCGTTCAGCGGTGAGCGGGCGGTCGTGCGGGTGCACACGCACGTGATCAGCCTCGACCCGTTCGTGCCGTTGCACCAGGCGGGGCTGGGGTCGCTGGAGCGGGCGCGGATTTCGTACCTGCGCGAGGTGGGGTATGCGGGGTCGGTCAGGACCTTTGTGAACCCGATGACGGGGCGGCGGAGTGAGGCGGAGGCGGGTGCGGTGCCGGCGGCGGTGATCCGAGCGCCCCGCGATCCGGGAGCACAGGTCGCGTCGCGGTGAGGCTCCCGTGTTGGGGTCGACGGTTCGTGGCCTTCCTCGCCTGCGGCTCGTCAGACCACGGCACCCGGCGCCTTCGTGTTTCGGCCCGCGCGCTCACGCTTGGGGCTCCATGAAGGCGCGTGGTCGGGATCGCGTGCATACTGATCCTTGATGAGCGGGCGGTTGCCGTTTGATCCATCCCGGGTGCGTGGGGCGTCGAAGGCGGAGTCGGCGAAGGAGGCCGATGCGCCGCTGACGGTGTCGCAGCTCGCGTCGTCGATCGATGCGGCGCTGCGGTCGGGGCTGCCCGCGAAGGTGCGGGTGCGGGGGGAGGTCTCGGGGTTCCGGGATCGGACGCACTGGTACTTCGATCTGAAGGACGGCTCGGCGGTGGTGAACGCGGTGATGTTCGCGAGCGCGGCCCGGCGGGCGCCGGTGCGGATCGAGAACGGCGTCGAGGTCGTGGCGACCGGGCGGGTCGAGTTCTACGCGCCGGGCGGGAAGGTGAGCCTGATCGTCGATCGCGTCGAGCCCGTGGGGCGCGGGGCGCTCGAGGCGAAGCTCCGCGCGATGATCGAGGAGCTGCGCGGGCTCGGGTGGCTCGACGAGGAGCGCAAGCGGGCGCTGCCCGTGTTCCCGCGTGCGGTCGCGGTGATCACGAGCCGCACGGGGGCGGCGCTGCAGGATGTGATCGACACGGCGCGGCGGCGGTGTTGTGCGGTGGGGCTGGTGGTGGTCGACGCGCGGGTGCAGGGGGAGGGCGCTGCGCCCGAGGTCGCTGGCGCGATCCGGTGGGTGAACGAGCACCGCGCCGAGCTGGGCGTCGACGCGATCCTCGTCACGCGGGGCGGCGGGTCGATGGAGGACCTGTGGGCGTTCAACGAGCGGATCGTCGCCGAGGCGATCGTGAAGAGCGCCCTGCCGGTCGTCGCGGCGATCGGGCATGAGACGGACACGACGGTCGCGGAGCTGGTCGCAGACTGCCGGTGCGCGACGCCCACGCAGGCGGCGATGCGACTGACGCCCGACCGTGAGGCGCTGGAGCGTCAGCTCGATTCGCTCTGGCGGCGGGCGGGGGCGCGGGTGCGCGAGCGCTTGAGCGGCGAGACGCGGCGCGTGCAGGCGCTCGGGACGCGGCCCGTGCTCGCGGACCCGGTCAGGATCGTGACGATCCAGCGGGCCCAGCTCGACGGGCTCGGTAGGCGGGTGCGGTCGGCGGCGGGGGCGCGGGTCGCGGCGGCGTCGCGGCGGGTGGGGGACCTCGCGGTACGGCTGGAGCGGGCGCGGCCCACGAGCGTGCAGGCGCGGCGGGCGGCG
>CAZTQV010000006.1:0-39416 GCA_964615815.1 uncultured Phycisphaeraceae bacterium
GCCGGCCCCCGGCCCCCCGCCCCCCCCCCCGCCCCCCCCCCCTAGGGCTGGGATCTGAGATCTCAGATCTCAGATCTCAGATCTCAGAGGTCAGCGGTCAGGGGTCAGGGCTTTGGGTTTGGGGCTTGGCGGTTCGGGGCGGGGCTTTGCATTGGGGGGCTCGCGGTGGGGGTGGCCCGGGGTTGTTTGGGTGGTGGGGAGAATGAGTTTGGTCGCACCCTTGGCTGAGCCGATCGTACAGTCGGGGGGGTGTTGTTTCCGGACCCTTGAGACCCGATGCTGCGCAGCGCGTTTCCGAGCATGTTCCATCGACGGCTGGTGCTGCTGATTGCGGCGTTCGGGGGGGTGTGCGCGGTGCTGCTGGGGCAGCTCTCGAACCTGGCGGTGGTGCAGGGGGAGGAGCGGCTGGCGCGGTCGGAGGCGAAGCTGTACCGGACGACCTGGCTGCCGACGAGCCGGGGGAAGATCCTGGACCGGAAGGGTCGGGTCCTGGCGATGGACCGGCCGAGCTACGACATCGAGGTCGAGTACGGGGTGCTGACTGGGGCGTGGGCGCGGGATGAGGCGCGGCGGTTTGCGCGGCGGGCGCATGCGGAGCGGTGGGACACGCTGACGGAGGCGGAGCGTGATCGGCTGACGGAGCGGTACCGGCGTGTGTACGACGCGCATGTGGATCGGATGTGGCGGCGGCTGGCGCAGGCGACGGGGCGGGACGCGGCGGAGCTGGCCGAGCGGGCGCAGGGGACGGTGGAGCGGGTGGAGCGGATGCACGCGTCGCTGACGGAGCGGCGGATTGCGCAGGAGCTTTCGGATCGGGAGTCGCGCGGGGTGGAGATGACGCCGGAGCTGCGGCGGTCGATCGAGGCGCGGGCGGCGGCGCCGATCGCGGAGCAGAAGCAGAGCCATGTGATCGCAGCGGGTGTGGACGACCGGGCGGCGTTTGCGCTGTTCAGCTTGGTGTCGCAGCGGGTGCCGTTGTTCGCGGTGCCGGCGGGGGCGAGCGCGGAGTCGCTTGATGAGTCGGCACCGCTGCTTCCTGGTGTGACGGTGCGGGACGCGACGGACCGGCTGCACCCGTTTGAAACGGTGTCGGTGGCGGTGGATCGGACGAGCCTGCCCGGGCCCCTGAAGGGCGACGGGACGGTGAGCGTGACGCTCAAGGGCGTGGCGGGGGGTGTGGTGGGGGCGGTGCGGCGGCAGCTGTACGCGGAGGACGAGGAGCGGCGGGCGGCGGCGCTGGCGGAGGACGAGGGGCTTCGCGAGCGGGCGATCACGGCGAGCGGGACGGACCGGGGCGGGTATCGGCAGGGGGACGCGGTGGGGCGGCGGGGGCTGGAGCGGGCGCACGAGGCGGAGCTGCGGGGCTTGCGTGGTGTGCGGACGCGGCGGCTGGATACGGGCGAGACGGAGGTCATTGAGGCGGACGCGGGGCGTGATGTGCGGCTGACGCTGGACATCATGCTGCAGGCGCGGGTGCGGGCGGCGATGGAGCCGGCGCTTGGCTTGACGCGGACGCAGCCCTGGCACAAGGAGGAGGGGGTGCCCCTGGGGCAGCCGCTCGCGGGCGGTGCGGTGGTGCTGGATATCGAGACGGGGGAGATCCTGGCGCTGGTGACGACGCCCTCGGTGACGCATGACGGGGAGCCGGCGGATGAGCTGCACGCGGCGCTGGCGGAGCTGCACCCGGCGGCGATCCATCGGGCGATCGCGGCGCCGTATCCGCCTGGGTCGATCGCGAAGGCATTGATGCTGCCGGAGGCGGTGTCGCGGGGGAACCATCGGCTGGGCGATGGGATCGTGTGCACGGGGCACTTGATCGAGAATCGGGCCGACCTCTTCCGTTGCTGGATCTACAAGCGGTACGGGTCGACGCACAGCCCGGATGGGGAGCCGGTGTTGGCGGCGGATGCGTTGAAGGTGAGCTGCAACATCTTCTTCTATGAGCTTGGGCGGCGGATGGGGCCCAGGAAAGTGGCGGAGGTGTATCGGGACTTTGGCGTGGGGCGGGCGTTTGAGCTTGGGCTCGGGCCGGAGTGGCCCGGGGCGGTGGGGCGCGTGGATGGGCCGGGGGATGGGAGTGACCTAGGGACGCAGGACGCGATCTTGATGGCGATCGGGCAGGGGCCGGTGAGCTGGACGCCTTTGCACGCGGCGAGTGCGTACGCGACGCTTGCGCGGGCGGGGGTGTATGTGCGGCCGCGGCTCATTGATGATGGGTCGCTGCCCGAGATCAGCGAGGTGGAGCTGAATCGGGCGGCGGTGCGGGCGGCGCTGGAGGGGCTGCGGCTTGCGGTGAACGACCCGCGGGGGACGGGGACGACGGTGGACACGGGGAGCCGGCGGGAGGCGATTTTCAACACGCCGCATGTGGAGGTGTGGGGGAAGACGGGGACGGCGACGGCGCCGGGGCTGGTGCATGATGCGGATGGGGATGGGCCGGGCGAGCCGGCGGTGGTGCGGACGGGGGATCACGCGTGGTTTGTGCTTTTGGTGGGGCCGGAGGGGGGGGCGCCTTCGCATGCGGTGTCGGTGATCGTGGAGTACGGGGGGTCGGGTGGTAAGGTGGCGGGGCCCGTTGCGAACCAGATCGTGCGGGCGTTGGCGGCGGAGGGGTATCTGGGTGAGGCGGCGTATGGGGCGGTGGCGCCGGTGGTGAAGGGTGTGGTGGAGGCTCGGGCTGGTGATCGGGCTGGGAGTGGGGCGGGGGTGGGGCCGTGATTGCTTCGATCTTGGGGGATCGGGAGCTTGGGCTCGAGACGATCGTTCGGGGGTCGACCTCTCGGGCGGAGCCTTTGTCGCGGGCGTTGAAGCTGGTGAACCCGGGGTGGATCTGTGTGTTTGCGGCGCTGGCGATGAGCGTCTTGGGGGTGTACGCGATCGATGTGGCGGAGTCCGTGCGGCCGATTGCGGAGGGGGACCTGGCGGCGGCGGCTTGGAAGCAGATCGTGTTTTTGATCGTGGGGTTGCTGGCGGCGACGGTGATCAGTTTGCCGCACTACCGGGTGCTGGCGTGGCTGAGCTGGCCGGTGTTTGCGGCGAGTGTGGGGCTGTTGATTTTTCTGTTGATTCCTTGGGTGCCGGAGAGCGTTGTGGCGCCTCGGAATGGGGCGCGGGCTTGGATTGACCTGGGGCCGATCGATCTGCAGCCGAGCGAGCCGGCGAAAGTGGCGTTTGTGCTCGCGATTGCGCACTACATGCGGTGGCGGTCGAGTCATCGGAGCTTTGGTGGGTTGATCGTGCCGGGGTTGATCACGCTGCCGCCGGTGGCGCTCATTACTTTGCAGCCGGATCTGGGGACGGCGAGTTTGTTTGTGCCGAGTCTTGGGGCGATGCTGATCGCGGCGGGGGCTCGGCTTCGGCATCTGGCGATTGTGTGCGTGGTGGCGGCGTGTGCGGCGCCGGCGGCGTATCCGCTTTTGCGGGATCACCAGAAGACGCGGATTGTGGGGTTGGTGAAGCAGTTCCAGGGGGATGAGACGGGTGATCAGGACATCAACTTCCAGAGCATGACGGCGCAGAACCTGATCGGGGCGGGGCGGGTGACGGGGATGCCGAGTGAGGCGGCGCGGGCGTTGGTTCGGTACAACGCGCTTCCGGAGCGGCACAACGACATGGTGTTTGCGGTGATCTGTGCGCGGTTTGGGGTGGTGGGGGGGTTGGCGGTGGTGGGGTTGAATTTGCTCTGGGTTTTGGGGGCGGCGCTGACGGCGGGGACGACCAGAGTTCCGCAGGGGCGGTTGATCGCGGTGGGGCTGGCGGGGTTTGTGGCGGCGCAGTCGATTGTGAACATCGGGATGAACCTTGGGGTGCTGCCGATCATCGGGGTGACGCTGCCGTTCGTGAGCTATGGGGGGTCGAGCATGGTGGCGAGCTGGTTGATGACGGGGCTTATCCTCAATGTGGGGCTGCACCCGGCGCGGCCGCCGTTCCGGGCGTCGTTTGAATACGCTGCGGACGATGACGAAGAAGCCGCCCAGACGACAGCACGGAGGAAGCGCCGCCAGGGGACCGGGTGGGGGTCGGGGAAGGGGCGGCGGCGGGTCCTCCAGTAGGGGTGGTGGGGGTGGTGGGGGCAAGGGTGGGGGTGGGAAGGCTGCGAAGAGTTGGGCGGCGCCTGTGGAGTTCCCGGGGGGGCTGACGGCGTTGGTGCCGCCGGCGGGGTTTGTGGAGGGGGCGCGGGCGTTCGGGGTGGAGTTTGAGCCGGCGGACCTGGAGCGGCTGGGGGGGTACCTCGCGCTGTTGCTCGCGGGGAACGAGGTGGTGAACCTGACGGCGGTGCGGGACGCGGAGGAGGCTTGGACGCGGCATGTGCTGGATGCGATGACGCTGCTGCCGGTGTTGGCGGAGGCTGAGGCGGAGGGGGAATCACTTCGGGTGTTGGATGTGGGGACGGGCGGGGGCTTGCCGGGGTTGGCGCTGGCGTGTGTGTTGCCCGAGGTGTCGTTCACGCTGCTGGATGCGACGGAGAAGAAGTGTGCGTTCTGTCGGCACGCGGCTCGGGAGCTTGGGCTGGAGCGGGTGAGCGTGGTGCATGGGCGGGCGGAGGCGGCGGCGCACGAGCGGGGGGTGCGGCAGGACTCGGGGGGGATCGCGCGGCGGGAGGGGGCGATGCGCGGGGGGTTTGATGTGGTGGTGTCGCGGGCGGTGGGGCGGCTGGCGACGCTGAGTGAATTGACGGTGCCGTTTGCGCGGGTGGGTGGGTTGTGTGCGCTCGTGAAGGGGGCGAAGGCGGAGGAGGAGCTGGAGGAGGCGAAGGCAGCGTTGCACTTGTTGCACGCGACGCACGCGGGGACGGTGGAGACGCCGACGGGGCGGATCGTGGTTTTGGAGAAGCGGCGGGAGACGCCCAAGACCTATCCGCGGGGGAACGGGGAGCCGAAGCGGAAGCCGCTTGGGGTTGAGGGGGACGCGGGACGCGGGGATTCATGAGCCTGGACCTGCCGCAGTACGCGCTGGGTGATGGCGGGCTGGTGGCGCGGGCGCTCGGGGATGGGTACGAGGCGCGTCCCGAGCAGATGCGGATGGCGGCGGCGGTGCGGCGGACGATGGCGGCGTCGGCGCACCTGGTCGTCGAGGCGGGCACGGGGGTGGGGAAGAGCTTTGCGTATCTGGTTCCCGCGATCGAGCGGGCGATGGCCAGCGGCGAGACGGTCGTGGTGAGCACGCACACGATCTCGCTGCAGGAGCAGCTTGTGCAGAAGGATGTGCCTCTGCTGCAGCGGGTCTTGGGGGGGCCGGACGCGGAGCTTGGCTGGGGGAACGAGCTGCGGGCGGTCTTGGTGAAGGGGCGGGGGAATTACCTCAGTTTGCGGCGCTTGAAGCTGGCGAGCGAGCGGCAGTTGAAGATCCTGCCGGATGCCGCGAGCCGGCGGAGTTTGCACCAGATCGAGGACTGGGCGTATGAGACGGAGGACGGGACACTCAGCACGCTGCCGCCGATCGAGCGGCCGGGGGTGTGGGACCGGGTGCAGAGTGATAGCGGGAACTGCATGGGGCGGCGGTGCCCGACTTTCAAGCAGTGCTTCTACCAGAACGCGCGGCGGGAGATGGAGGGGGCGAACCTGCTCATCTGTAACCATGCGCTGTTCTTCAGTGACCTGGCGATGCGGCATCGGAGCGATGGGGAGGTGGGGTTCCTGCCGCGGTATGCGCATGTGATCCTGGACGAGGCGCACACGATCGAGGAGGTGGCGGCGGAGCACTTCGGGCTGTCGCTGACGGAGGGGCGGGTGCGGCACCTGCTGAGTTCGCTGTATGCGCCGCGGACGGGAAAGGGGCAGCTCGCGACGATGGAGCTGGTGACGGGGGATATCGAGCCGATTTCGCGGGCGGTGCAGCTTGTGAGCCGGGTGGAGCACGAGGCGAGCCGGTTCTTCGATCAGTTGGTGCGGCTGGTGGATTCGGGGGAGGCGCGGGGGGGGCGGGTGCCGGGGCCGGAGTCCCTGGACAACACGCTGACGGAGCCGATGAACGAGCTGGCGAGCCAGCTTCGTCGGCTGAAGGAGGATGCGCAGCAGGAGGCGGATCGGTTCGAGCTGAACGCGTACGCGCAGCGGGCGGGTGCGATCGCGGACGCGGCGGAGGCGTTGTGTCAGCACTCGATCGAGGACGCGTGCTACTGGATCGAGCTCGGGGGCGGGGAGGACGGGCGGGCGAAGGGGCGGCGGCGGGTGACGCTGGCGTGCGCGCCGGTGGAGGTGGGGCCGGTTCTGAAGAAGGCGCTGTTTGACCAGGACTTCTCGGTGACGCTGACGAGCGCGACCCTGGCGACGCGGACGGTGGGGGAGGACGAGACGGCGGAGTACGCGGAGGCGGCGTTCAGCCATTTTCTGGAGCGGACGGGGTCTTCGGGTGCGGAGACGATCCAGCTCGGGAGCCCGTATGACCATGCGGAGCAGGTGGCGTTCTATGTGGACACGACGATGCCGCTGCCGACGACGGAGCGCGGGCGTGGGCCGAGCCGGGGGCCGGTGGAGGATCCGTACATCCGGGAGCTGGTGACGCGTCTGCTCGAGCACATCGAGGCGACGGGGGGCGGGGCGTTTGTGTTGTTCACGAGCTTTGCGACGCTGAACCGGGTGGCGGCGGCGATCGCGGAGCCGATGGAGTCGCTGGGGTATCCGCTGTTCGTGCAGGGGCAGGGGCCGGCGGGTGGGTCGCGGACGGTGCTCTTGGAGGCGTTTCGGGCGGCGGGGAACGGGGTGCTGCTCGGGGCGGCGAGCTTCTGGCAGGGCGTGGATGTGCGGGGGGAGGCGCTTCGGAATGTGATCATCACGCGGCTGCCGTTCGAGCCGCCGGATCGTCCGTTGACGGAGGCGCGGCTGGAGCGGATCAAGAGCCGGGGGGGTGATCCGTTTCGGGAGGACCAGATGCCGCGGGCGGTGATCCGGTTCAAGCAGGGGGTGGGGCGTTTGATCCGTTCGCACGCGGACCGGGGGCGGGTGGTGGTGCTGGATCCTCGGATATTGACGCGGGCGTATGGGCGTGCGTTTTTGCGGGCGTTGCCGGAGGGGCTCCGGGTGATTGATATGGGGGGCGGGGGCGAGGACGAGGGGTCGCAGGTCTGAGGCTTCGCGCTTGAGAGTGGCGGGGGCGTCTGCGGTAGGCTGGGGGGATGCACTCGATCCTTTGTATTGCTGTCGTTGTGTGTGCGTGTCTTTCCGCGTTTGCCCAGCCGGGGCCCCGGGAGGTTCCGGAGCGGCCTGCGGGGGAGGGGCTGGCGCCGCCGATTGTGAATGCGCTGGATCGGGTGGCGCTGAGCCTGAACGGGGCGTGGCGGGTGATCGTGGATCCGTATGACGCGGGGTCGGTGGCGTATCTGGGGGCGCCGATGCGGCCGGGGTGGGCGGAGGATGTGGAGCGGACGCGGCCGGAGCAGCGGTTCGAGCATGACTATGACGCGGCGGATGCGCTGGAGGTTCCGGGGGACTGGAACAGCCAGCGGGCGGAGCTGTATCACTACGAGGGGGCGGTCTTCTACCGGCGGGTGTTCTCGTTTGAGCCGACGGCGGGGATGCGGCAGTTTCTGCACTTCGGGGCGGTGAACCGGCACGCGAGTGTGTGGTTGAACGATGAGTACCTGGGGTCGCACCATGTGGGGTTTACGCCGTTTGCGTTTGAGGTGACGGGGAAGCTGCGGGATGGCGAGAACAGCGTTGTGGTGCGGGTGGACAATCGGCGGCGGGCGGAGGATGTGCCGGCGTTGATGACGGACTGGTGGAACTACGGCGGGATCACGCGGGAGGTGAGCCTGCTGGAGGTGCCGGAGACTTTCATTCGGTCGTGGGATGCGCGGCTGATCGAGGGGGACTCGATTCAAGTCGATGTGACGGTGGATGGGCCGGGGGCGGCGGGGGCGGAACTTAGGGTGCGGGTGCCGGAGCTTGGGCTGTCGTGGGGGGCGGCGGCGGATGAGAGCGGGCGGGCGACGGTGTTGATGCCGTTTCCGGAGAGCGGGGTGAAGTGGTCGCCGGAGACGCCGAAGCTGTACGAGGTGGTGATTCAGCTGGGCGAGACGCGGGTGCGGGACCGGGTGGGGTTTCGGCGGATCGAGACGCGGGGGCGGGAGATCGTGCTGAACGGGGAGGCGGTGTTTCTGCGGGGGATTTCGATTCACGAGGAGGGGCCGGTGGGGGGGAGGCGGGCGTGGAGCGAGGCGGATGCGCGGGTGCTCTTGGGGTGGGCGAAGGAGCTTGGGTGCAATTTCGTGCGGCTGGCGCACTACACGCATAACGAGCACATGGTGCGGGTAGCGGATGAGCTGGGGCTGATGGTGTGGGGGGAGATCCCGGTGTACTGGGTGCTGCAGTTCGAGAACAAGGTGACGAACGCGTATGCGCGGGCGCACCTGAGGGAGATGATCGAGCGGGACCGGAACCGGGCGAGCGTGGTGGTGTGGTCGGTGGGGAACGAGAACCATGCGGACGCGGAGCAGACGGCGTTTCGGGTGCGGCTGGCGGGGCTGGCTCGGGAGCTGGACAGCTCGCGGCTGATCTCGGCGGCGTGCTTTGCGCGGATGGTGCGGGAGGACGGGGAGCTGGCGCGGATGGTGATCGATGATCCGTTTGGGGAGGCGGCGGATGTGCTGGCGATCAACGAGTATGTGGGGTGGTACCACGATCACACGCGGAGCCTTGCCGGCGTGACGGTGGAGACGAAGTGGGAGAAGCCGTTCGTGCTGAGTGAGTTTGGGGCGGGGGTGAAGCAGGGGCTGCACGGGGAATCGGAGGAGGTGTGGACGGAGGAGTTTGGGGAGCGGTTCTACCGGGATCAGCTCGACTGGTGCGAAGAGCTGCGGGAGGCGGGGGTGCTGCAGGGGATCAGCCCTTGGATCTTGCGGGACTTTCGGTCGCCGCGGCGACCCCTGGGCGGGGTGCAGGACGGGTTCAACCGGAAGGGGCTGATCTCGGAGCGGGGGGTGAAGAAGGGGGTGTTCGGGGTGGTGCGGGAGCGGTATGAGAAGTGGGCGGGGGAGGATGGCGGTAGTGAATGAGCTAGACCAGCCGAGCCGATTGGATGTTGCCTTGAGCGTGTTCCTTTGCACTCACTGAAACACCGAGTGTCGCACCCGGTCGGTCGAAGTTCACGCCGAGGCAATCGAGAAAGCTCGCGATCTGTCGTGTTGCTGCGCGGCTTGCTTCAACCGCCAACAGTATCTGTGATTCACCTTGAGGGCTTTTCGCGAACAGCACTAGACATCGCTTCGTGAAACGACGCTCAAGGCCGCGGCCAATGGTCAACTTTACGGGCTGGAGGTGCAACGCATAGCCCGCCCCCACGGCCGTGCGCACCGTCTCTGGTAGGAGTTCCAAGTTCCAGTACTTGGCCCGCTTTGCCGCGGACCCGGTATCCACTTGCCCGCCTAGCAGTGTCGCGGCTCCGCCAAATGCGAGTAGCGCGGCACCAGCGTAGGCCAGTCTGTTTCCAAGCCCGACGGCGGTTATCAAGCAGCCGGCCGCGACGGTGAACTCGATGATTGCGATCTTCTTCAGCACGCGTCGGGTGGCTACAAGGTCGGCAACCAGTTCGCAACCGTCTTGGCCTCTATGAGCGCGGAGCAAGCCCGAACGCACCGCGAAGGCACAGGACTCGGCCAGACTGTTGGCGTCGCGAGCGGCGTTCATCGTTCCTTCGTCAGCAATTTAGCAGGGTCCGGGGCTTGTCGGGTTTCGGTTGCCCTGTGCGCGTGAGGTTGGGTCCGGGTGCTACCCTGCGGGCCCTGATTTCACCTCGCGGAGGAGCGCAGCATGCTGGGACGGATCTTCAAGGCGTACGACATCCGGGGGGTGTACCCCGATCTCCTGAATGACCAGATGGCCTGGCAGATCGGGTTCGGGTGTGCCAAGTTCCTGGTGCAGGAGGCGGAGGCGGCGGGGGAGACGACGCCGATGATGCGCAACATCTTGGTGGGGCGGGATATGCGCGTTTCGAGCCCGGCGTTGTCGCGGGAGCTGATTGACGGGATCACCACTTTCGGGGCCTCGGTGATCGACCTGGGGCTGGTGGATACCAGCTTCATGTACTTCGCGATCAACCACCTGGACTGCGCGGGCGGGGTGATGGTGACGGCGAGCCATAACCCGCCGCAGTACAACGGGTTCAAGGTCTCGAAGCGCAAGGCGAAGCCGGTGGGCGAGGCGACGGGGCTGGCGGAGGTCCGCAAGCACGCGGCGATGGTGGACCGGAATCAGGCCAAGGGCCAGGCGACGGGGCGGGTGGAGCAGCGGGACCTATGGGACGCGTACACGCAGCATGTGCTCCGGTTCTGTGATCTTGGGGGCAAGGAACTCAAGATCGTCGTCGACGCCTCGAACGGGATGGCGGGGACGATGTGCCCGAAGGTCTTCGGCAAGAAGGGTGCGAATGTGCCCGGGCTGACGATCGTGGAGATGAACTACGACAACACGAAGGCGGAGTTCGTGCACGAGCCGAACCCGCTGGTGGCGTCGAACCTGTCGATGGTGCGGGAGGCCGTGGTCGCGGAGAAGGCGGACCTCGGCGTGTGCTACGACGGGGATGCGGACCGGTGCGTGATCGTGGACGAGAAGGGCGGGATCGTGGGGTGCGACCACCTGACGGCGATTCTGGCGCAGCACTTCCTGGAGAAGCACCCGGGCGGGGGCGTGGTGTATGACCTGCGGTCGACGAAGGCGGTCGCGGAGGAGATCGAGAAGGCGGGGGGCAAGGCGTACCGCGGTCGTGTGGGCCATGTCTTCATGAAGCAGACGATGGCGGACGAGGGGTGCGTCTTCGGCGGCGAGCTGAGCGGGCACTTCTACTTCCGCGACAACTTCAACGCGGACTCGGGGGCGATCGCGATGGCGACGGTGCTGAGCGTGGTGGCGAAGTCGGGCAAGCCGATGAGCGAGTTGGTCAAGCCCGTGGCCCGATACGCGCAGTCGGGGGAGATCAACTTCGAGATCGAGGACAAGGACGGGGCGCTCGACGAGCTGCGCGGGACCTACGCGGGGCGTGGCAGCATCGACGACCTAGACGGGGCGACGGTGGACTGCTTCGAGACCGAGGGGTGGTGGGTGAATGTGCGCAAGAGCAACACGGAGCCCCTGCTCCGGCTCAACGCGGAGGCGAGGACGCCCGAGCTGCTCGAGAAGGTGGTCGCGGAAGTGAGCCCGATCCTCGGGGAGCGGGTGGATCACTGAGGCCGGCCGGCGGTCGGGCTGGCCGTCGAGGCTGGCCGTGGGGGCGGGCGGCGCTGGCGTGAGGCAGAGTTCACGAGCGATCGTGACCCGTGGCTCGCGGCGCGGGCTAGTGTTGCGCGGGGTGTGTTTGGTTGAGGCAGGCGAGGAGGCGCGATGAATGTCAGCCAGTTCTTCGAGCACTGGGGGATTGCCGAGAACCCGTACCGCGGGGAGGAGGCTCGGCACGACGCGGTGTTCAGCCGGCTGAACTTCGTGGGGCCCGAGGCCGCTCGGCGGCGCGAGGAGTACATCGGGAGCGTTCACTCGGACTTCGAGAAGATCCTGGGTGAGCTGACGCGGCCCAGCACCTCGGTGGTGTTCGGGGAGAAGGGGTCGGGGAAGACCGCGATCCGGATGCAGATCGAGGACCGGATCGAGGACCACAACCGGCGGCATGTGGACAACCGGATGTTCGTGATCTCGTACGACGATCCGAACGCGTTCATCGCGGAGATCGCCGAGCGGACGGCGCCGGGGAAGGACGGGCTGGGGCCGTTCCGGTCGTTCCGGCTGGTCGATCACATGGACGCGGTTTTGAGCCTCGCGACCGAGCGGATCGTGTCCACGCTCTTCAAGGAGGGCCCGGACCGGCCGACGGTGAACCTGGGCGAGGAGCCGGTGAAGGCGGTCCGGAAGCTGCCGGTGAGCCTGCGGCAGGAACTGGTGTCGCTGGCGGCGCTGTACGACAAGATGGACACGGACGGGCAGCGGACGGCGCGCCTGCGGCGGATCGTGCGGCTGCACCCGCCGCGGGGGGATGTGGCGTGGAAGGCGCTGGTGTACGCGGGGTGGATCCCGGCGGTGCTGGCGGGGCTCGGCTCGCAGTCGGTGCCCAGCGGGGAGTTCACGCGGAACGCGCTGCTCGTGCTCGCGGGGTTGCTGCTTCTGGCGTACCTGGGTGTCCTGGTGAAGCGGTTCGTGTGGGACCGGATGGTGCTGAACCGGCTCGCGGGCAAGGTGCGCGAGGAGATGCGGGCGATGCCCCGGACGCGGGACGCGTTCGCGGCTTCGCTGAGCCACCTCGACCCGGGGCAGCGGCGGGGCGTGCATGTGCCGCTGCACGAGGACGCGGACGAGCCGCGGTACGCGGCGATGGACTCGCTTCGGCGGTTCCTGGGCCGGTTCGGGTACACGGGGATCCTGGTGCTGATCGACCGCGTGGACGAGCCGACGCTGGTGAACGGCGACGCGGACAAGATGCGGGAGCTGATCTGGCCGCTCTTCAACAACAAGTTCCTGCAGCAGGAGCGGCTGGGCGTGAAGATGCTGCTGCCGATCGAGCTGCGGCACGCGTTGTTCAAGGAGTCGAGCGCGTTCTTCCAAGAGGCGCGGCTCGACAAGCAGAGCCTGATCGAGCGGCTGACCTGGACGGGGCCGATGCTGTACGACATGTGCAATGCGCGGCTGAAGTCGTGCCTGCGTGCCGAGGCGACGCCGATCAATTTGATCGAGCTGTTCGCGGAGGATGTGACGCGGAACGACCTGGTGGACGCGCTGGATCAGATGCACCAGCCGCGGGACGCGTTTAAGTTCCTGTACCGCTGCTTCAACGAGCACTGCGCGAATGTGACGGCGGACCAGGAGGAGTGGCGGATCCCGAAGCTCGTTCTGGACAGCGTGCGTCGTGCGGAGGCGGACCGGGTGCAGCAGTTGCACCGGGGGATCCGGCCGGCGTGAGGCGGGCCATCAGGGATCGGCCATCGGCCATCAGGGAGGGGTTGCCGGTCAGGGCTGCGTGCGCATGCAGGGGATGGTCATGCCGTTCTGGAAGAGGGTGACCATGGTGGCGGGGGCGGTATCGTCTTCCTCTGGGAAGTCGAACTCGAGGCGGGCTTCGACCTCGCGGTAGGCGAAGGCGGTCCTAGACTCTGGCCAGACGCGGAGGGCGGGCTGGCCCTCGATGCGGGCGAAGAGGGCGTTGCCCTCGCGGGTGATGTGGTAGGTGATGCCGAGGGGAGAGGAGTAGACGCCGGTGAGGCGGTCCAGGTGGGCGGGTTCGAGGGCGAGGGTGTCGGGCAGGTCGACCGGGACGATTTCCATGCCGGCGAGGAATTGGATGAGCTTCTCGGCGAGCTGGCTGAGCTGGCCCTCGGCGCCGTTCGAAAGGACAACGACGGCGGCGTCGAGCGGGCGGCTGATGAAGAGTTCGGCGTGGTAGCCGCCGGTTTGGCCTGAGTGCCAGAGCGTGGAGCGGTCGCCGGCGACATGCCAGCCGGTGGCGTAGTAGTAGGGGGCTTCGGGGACCTGGCCCTGGATGGCGAGGGTCTCGATGATGGCGTCGTCGAGGGGCTCGCCCTCGGGCTTCAGGACGCGGCCGGCGAAGGTGAGCATGTCCTTGGCGGTGGAGCGGAGGGCGCCGGCGCCTTCGAGGGCGCCCATCGACCAGGTCTTGGCGGGGGCGTTGCCGGCGGCGAAGGGCGGGGCGAGGCGGGCTTGCTGCTCGTCGGTGAGGGTGATGGCGGAGTCGGTCATGCCGAGGGGGGCGAGGACGCGGTCGCGGAGGAGGTCTTCGTAGGTGGTGTCGGCGGCGCGGGCGAGGATGGTGCCGAGGAGGCCGGTGGCGAGGTTGGAGTAGGCGTACTGGTCGCCGGGGGTTGAGTTGAGGGCGGCGGTGTCGATGAAGGCCCAGAGCTTGGCCTCGTCGTAGTCGGCGTAGGGGTTGTCAATATCGGCGGGGGCGAAGTTGGCGGGCAGGCGGGGGAGGCCCGAGGTGTGGGTGGACAGCATGCGGAGGGTGATTTCCTTGCCGTCCTTGGTCGGGGCGTCGATGCCCTCGGGCAGGTGCTTGGAGAGGGGGTCGTCGAAGGAGAGTTCGCCGCGGCGGTCGGCCTCGGCGAGGAGGATGGCGGTGAAGACCTTGGTGATCGAGCCGATCTCGTAGAGGGTGTCGGGGGTGGGGCGGGTCTTGGCTTCGGGCGTGAGGTGGCCGACGCGGAAGATGGCGGTGCGGTCGCCCCGGCGGAGGCCGACGACCATGCCGGGGACGAGGCCCTTCTCGATGAAGGGGTCGGCGAGGCGGTAGGTCTGCGTGGCCCAGGGGTCGGGGAGGGTTTCGGCGAGGGCTGCTGGGGTGATCGCGGCGGCGACGGCGAGGGTGGAGAGGGTTCGCAGCATGGCGGGTTGCTCCGAAAGCGGCGGGCGGGCTTTCAGCCGACCTTGGTCAGGCGGGCGTACTCCAGGATGAGCGTCTTGCGGCCCAGGCCCTTGAACTCCACGACGACCTTGGCGTTGGGGCCACGGCCGTTGGCTTCTTTGACGACGCCGGTGCCGAACTGGGGGTGTCGGACGCGGCAGCCGGGGGGGTAGGCGGAGTCGGCGGCGGGGCCAGTGGGCGTGGCACGCTTGGGGGCGGGTTTGCGGGGGGAGCCGTCGGCGTTGTAGGGGTCGTTGTCAACGGCGTCCCAGTCGTCGGAGTAGCCGGGGCCGGCGAAGGCGTCGGACTGGTCGCTGGTGATGATGTGCTCGCCGTTGAGCTCGTCGAGGAAGCGGGAGGGGATGGTGCGTTCGGTGGCGCCGCGGACGGTGCGGTAGCGGGCGGAGGTGATGACGAGGCGCTGCATGGCGCGGGTGATGCCGACGAAGGCGAGGCGGCGTTCCTCTTCGAGGGCGGGCTCGGAGTCGAAGGCGCGGGCGTGGGGGAGGGTGCCTTCTTCGAGGCCGATCATGGCGACGGCGGGGAACTCGAGGCCCTTGGCGGCGTGAAGGGTCATGAGCGTGACGGAGCCCTGGGCGGGGTCGACGGCGTCGGCGTCGGCGACGAGGCTGACGCGCTCGAGGTACGCCCGCAGCATCGCGAGGAGCGGGGGGGCCTCGGCGTCGTTGCCCTCGGCGAGGAAGTCGTCGCCCGGGAAGCTGACGGGGTCGGCCGCGGGGTCGTAGGTGTTCTCGAACTCGGCGGCGGAGGAGACGAGCTCGGCGAGGTTGTCGAGGCGCTCGGCGTCGGCCTCGGATTGGGTCTGCTTGGCCTGCTTGGTGTAGTGGGCCTCGAGGGTGGATTCCTTGACGACGCGGTCGACGAGTTCACGCAGCGTCCCCGAGACCTCGGCGCCCATGAAGGAGCCGGCGCCGGTCCAGTGGTCGATGAGCTCGACGAAGTTCTTAATGGCATTGATCGCGCGGGGCGAGAGCTCGGGCACCTTGTCGATCTGGCGGAGCGCGTCGAAGAGGGGCAGGCTGTTCCACTCGGCGTAGGCGCGGGCCTTGTCGAGGCTGGCCTTGCCGATGCCGCGAGTGGGGGTGTTGATGATGCGGTCGAGGGAGACATCGTCGGCCTGGTTGGCGACGACGCGGAGGTAGGCGATGGCGTTCTTGACCTCTTCGCGCTGGTAGAAGGCGGTGCCGCGGGCGACGGTGTAGGGGATGCCGGAGGTGCGGAGCGCATCTTCGATGACGCGGGAGAGGGCGTTGGTGCGGTAGAAGACGGCCATGTCGCGCCAGGGGACCTTCTCGGCCTCGGTCATCACGCCGCCCGAGCTTTTCTTGCTCGCGAGCGGGTCTGGAAGTGCGTCGTTCATCGCGCGGAACCAGTCGGCGATGAGCTCGGCCTCGTGGCGTTCGTCGCGGCAGAGGACGGCGGTCGCGGGGGCGCCCCCGGGGCGCGAGGTGAAGAGGGGCTTGTCCTTGCGCTTGGTGTTGTGCTTGATGAGCCGGTCGGCGAGGGCGAGGATGGCCTCGGTGGAGCGGAAGTTCTCGCCCAGGGTGATGGTGGCGGCGCTCGGGAAGTGCTCCTCGAAGTCGAGGATGTTGGAGATGTCCGCGCCGCGCCAGCCGTAGATGGCCTGGTCGGGGTCGCCCACGACGCAGATGTTGGGGGGCGTCGCGCCCTCGGTCGGCTGGGGGTCCTGCGCGAGCAGGCGGGCGATCTCGAACTGGGCCCGGTTCGTGTCCTGGTACTCGTCGATCATGAGGTAGCGCCAGCGGTCGCGGCACTCGGCGGCGGTTCTCGGGTCCTTCTTCAGGAGTTGGGCGGTCAGGAGAAGCAGGTCGTCGAAGTCGATGGCACCGGCCTGGCGCATCGCGGCGGAGTACGAGGTGTAGATCTTGGCGATCTGCTTCTGGTAGAAGTCGCCGGCCCGGTTCTGGTAGGTCTCGGCGTCGAGGAGGTCGTTCTTGGCGTTGGAGATCGCGCCGAGGACGGAGCGCGGGGGCCAGTTGCTGGTGGAGAGGTTGAGGGCCGTCAGCGTCCGCTTCATCAGGGCGGCCTGGTCGGCGGTGTCGTAGATGGTGAAGTCGGGCTTGAGCCCGGGGAGCGCGGGCGAGTCGGCGTAACGCCGCAGCAGGCGGGCGCAGAGCGAGTGGAAGGTGGTGACGGTGAGCCCGCGGAGCCCGCGGGGCAGGGGGGCCCCGGGCTGGAGCTCGGTGTCGGGGTCGAGGATGGCGTGGACGCGCTCGCGCATCTCGCCGGCGGCCTTGTTGGTGAAGGTCAGGGCGAGGATCTGCCACGGGGGGATGCCGTTGGCGAGGAGGTAGGCGACGCGGCGGGTGATGACGCGGGTCTTGCCCGACCCGGCGGCGGCGAGGATGAGCAGCGGGCCCTCCGTGTGCTGGACGGCCTGGCGCTGGGGGTCGGTGAGGCCCTCGAGGAGCGACTGGGTATCGGGGAGCATCATCGCCCGGACGGTAGCCGGGACGGGCGTCGGCGGGCGGGGCGCGGGTCAGTCGAGTTTGCCCTTGAGGGCGAGCTTGAGGGTCTCGATGACCTCCTCGGGGGCGCGGTTGTGGCCCCGGGCCTGGGGGCCGGCCCAGTTGAGCCCGCAGAGCTGGCCGGCGTCGCGCATCGCGGGCAGGACCTTCTTCATGAACTTCTTGGCGGGCAGGACGCCGGCGCGGAGCTGGCGGCCCGCGAGGGGCCCCGCGAGCATGTCCTCCACGCGGCGGCGGCTCGACCAGAACGGACGGACCGCGTAGTCGTCGGCCGGGTTCCACACGGGATCGGCGGCCCGCTCGTCGTCGTACTCGACGGCCCACACCTCGTGGGAGGCGGCGACCTCGGTGAAGAAGGCTCGGGCGTTCTCGCTGGCGGACACGCGTGTGTTCCTCGGGTTGGGCCTTCAGGTGGTCTGATCGCCGTTCTTGTCGTTCGCTTCCTGGTCTTCGGTGCCGACAGGCATCTTGAGGCGGGAGGCGTGCGGGGTGTCGGCGGAGCGGGTGATGAGCGCGACGCCGTCCGGGAGCTGCTGGGCGACCTCGGTCACGACATCGCCCTCGAGCCGCCGGGAGAAGAGCGACCGGCGGCTCTTGCCCATGATGAGGGTGTCGCACCCGTAGGTGACGGTGTAGTCGAGGATCTCGTCGGCGATGTCGGTCGCGGTGACATAGATCGGGACGAAGGGCACGCCGTTGGCCTTGGCGAGCAGGCCGGTAGAGCCGAGGGCCTCCTGGGCGTCGCGGTCGCTCTCGATCTGCGGGACCTGGCCCGGGCGGAGGTCCATGACGCGGATGGGGCGGACGAAGACGGCGAAGAGCGTCGCGCCGCGGTTGCGGGCGAGGTCGACGGCGAACTCGGCCTGGTTGCGGCCTCTGGCGGCGAGCATGATGCGGGGCTTGGAGGGGTCGATCTGGATGCCGCCCTCGTGGGCGCGGACCTGCGCGAGCCAGCCGGTGATGGGCTCGGGGATGGGCTCCCCCGCCGCCCGGCCGCGCGAGCGCAGCATGAACCGTGTGCCGAGGACCGCCGCGACAAGCGTGCCCGAGAACGCGGTCGAGACCCACTGCGTGAGGGCGATGGTGAGCGTGACCGCGAGGAGGAAGGCGGCGAGGGCGAAGAGCCCGAAGCGGGCGCCGCGACTGATGCCAAGGTCTTTGTTGAGGGCGGACGAGCCAACCGTGACGGTGATCGCGCCGCACACCCCGAGCACATACAGCTTGGCGAGGACGGTGACATCCTGCTCGGCGATGATGACGCCTATGGGAATGATGCAGGCGACGATGAGCCCGATCCACGGGACTCCGGAGAAATTGAGCTTGGCGAGGCCGCGGGGCAGTTCCTTGTCCTGGGCCATGGCGTAGAGGACGGAGACCATCGCCATGACGGCGGTGTTGGTCGCGCTCAGCAGCAAGAGGCCGAAGGTGACGCCCGCGACCTTGCCGAAGACGAAGCCGGCGGTCTCGCCCAGGAAGTGCTCGCCGGATTGTTCGGCGATGACCTTCATGCTGGCGTTGGTGTAACGCTCGACCTGGGCGATGTCGGTCTCGGTGAGGGTGCCCGCCTCGATCATGGCCTGGTGCGGGCCGTGCTGGTCGGCGAGGGTGACGCCCCCGACGGTGTAGTTGAGGCCCGCGAGGGCGAGGCCGAAGACCATGTTGAGGGCGACGACCTCGATGGTGACGGGCCAGATGGTGCGCTTGGCGGTCTTGGCGACGGGCTTGTTCATCAGCCCGGTCATGTTGGCGACGGCCTCGACGCCGGCGAGGGCGAGGCAGATCTTGGTGAAGCTGACCCAGGCCTCGCCGGGCGTCGAGTGGTGCACGAAGTAGTCGAAGTTGATGGTCTCGACGCCCCGGACGAAGAAGGGCAGGCAGGCCAAAGCCATGACGCCCGAGACGACCAGCGCCGCCATCGCGATGACGAACGCGAACCGTCCGGCGGACTTGGCACCGAGCCAATTGATCGCGCCGATGAGCAGGATGGCGACGACCGCGAGGGGGAGCGTGAAGTCGTGCGGCACGCCGAAGTAGTGGAAGGCCTCGATCACGCTGATCGCGGCGGTCATGATGTAGCCGCTCAGGAGCAGCGTGGAGCCGATGACCGCGGCGGTGGGGGAGAGCTGGCGGGCGGCGGTGTAGACGCCGCCGCCATCTGGGAAGCAGCGGCAGACGACGGTGTACGCCCATGAAACGGCGATCATGAGGAAACCGATCGCCGCGAGGTACAGAACCGACGCGTGGGCGGTGTATAGGAAGGCGAGGCCGAGAACATAGAGGCGGCTCGTGCCCCAGTCGCCGTAGAGCAGGGGACCGGCGTGCAGCCAGGTCAGCGTGCGTGGTCGGCTTTCGGAGATGAGCATGGGTTCTCGGTCGCCGTGAAGCCCTGGCGGACGGTGGATGACCCGCGCGGGCGGGGTAGGGGGCAGTCTAGACGGGTCGGTGGGGCACGCCCGATCACCGTGTTGCAAGACTTCGAGATCGAAGGTTCGGTCGTTCCTTGCGTATTGGTACGATCCGCTTGGGGCGATGCCCCGTATCGGAGGGCCGGCCCGAGCGCGTGGTCTGTCGCTGGTGTACCCCAGCGGACGGGTTCGGGCGGCGTTGACAGGTCAAGCCCCGGGATTTACCGTCCCGGGACCGCCGACGGCAGTCGGCCTCGAGTGGGCGGTTCTCGTTGATGGCACAGCACCGATCAGATGTCCGCGGCGAGACCGAGCGCCCCGCGCATGGCGCGGGTCGGTCGCCCGATGACACCGACGCGCTGGACCCCCGCCTGATGGCGACGCGGGTCGAGGACACGCCGCGCCGATCGACGCCGCCGTCCGCGTCGAGTGCGTCCGGTCAAAGTTCGGGTTCTGCGGCCCAGGCGGCGGCGGTTGATGGCGCGGGCGGCGATTCTCCGGCCGGGTCCAAGGCGGAATCGAAGGGTGGGAGCAAGGGCGGCTCGAAGGCCGGCACGAGCTTTGACACGCTGGTCGGGCAGCTCGCCATCGAACGCGGGCTCGCCACCCCCGAAGAGGTCAAGCACTGCCAAACGCTGGCGACCAGCGGGGACGCGCCGGCGGCCCGGTCTCTGGCCCAGCTCTTGGTCCAGAACGACTATGTGACCGAGCGGCAGCTCGCCCGCCTGCGGCAGATCGTCGAAGAGGAGCGCTCGGGCCAGCAGATCCCGGGCTTCCGGGTCGAGAGCAAGCTGGGCGCCGGCGCGATGGCCAAGGTCTTCAAGGCCCGCCAGGTCAGCCTCGACCGCCCGGTGGCGATCAAGGTGTTGCCCAAGAAGTTCAGCACCAACCCGCAGTTCATCGAGCGCTTCTACAACGAGGGCCGGGCGGCCGCCCAGCTCAATCACCCCAACATCGTGCAGGCGTTCGATGTGGGCCGCGCGGGGGACCTGTACTACTTCGTGATGGAGTATGTCGAGGGCCGCACGGTCCACGACGACATCGTCGCGAAGAAGCGGTTCCCCGAGAACGACGCGATCGAGATCGTGATGCAGGTCGCCGAGGCGCTGCAGCACGCCCACGAGCGGGGCCTCATCCACCGCGATGTGAAGCCCAAGAACATCATGATCACCTCGTCCGGGAATGTGAAGCTCGCGGACATGGGCCTCGCCCGGGCGATCACGGACAAGGAAGCGGCCGAGGCCGAGGCCGGCAAGGCCTTCGGCACGCCCTACTACATCAGCCCCGAGCAGATCCGGGGCGAAAAGGACATCGGGGCGCCGGCGGATATCTACTCGCTCGGCGCGACCATGTACCACATGGTGACCGGGCAGGTGCCGTTCGAGGGCAAGAACCCCTCGAGCGTGATGAGCAAGCACCTCAAGGCCCCGCTCGTCGCGCCCGACCATGTGAACCCCAAGCTCTCCAACGGCGTCGGCGAGGTCATCGAGATGATGATGGCCAAGAAGGTCGCCGACCGCTACCAGTCCTGCAAGGACCTGCTGATCGATCTCCGGGCCGTCCGCAACGGCGAGGCCCCGCCCCTGGCCCACCGCGAGCTGGTCGCGACCGACACCCTCGCCGCGATGGCCTCGGCCGAGGAATCTGCCGCCGCGGGCGAGATCGCGGTGGACAGCTCCCGCCCGGCCCCCCTGACGCTGGGCGAGCAGGTGCGGGCGCCGATGTTTATCTTCCTGCTGGTGCTCTTCTTCCTGAGCCTGGTCGCGAACATCCTGCTGGCGGTCACCTGATCGGGCCGGTGTCGTCCAGGCTGTCCGCCCTCCCCGTGGAGCCGCCTGAAACGCGGTTCAGGGTGGCCCGAACCCGATGGGTGGGGCTTGTTTCAGGGGTGAGCCCCGGATAGATTTCGACAAGGCCGGCGCTGTTGCCGGCCATGAGACGCGGGGGCCGGCGAGGCTCCCGGGGTAGCCGACCGTAAGTGTCGGCGCAGACAGGAGTTGTTCCATCGCTCGACGCTTCATGAGAATGCAGGGCCCCGCGGTCCAGCGGACGCGTGTCAACCACATGATCCGTATCAGCCCCATCCGGCTCATCGGTGCCGACAACGAGCAGATCGGCGTCATCGACACCCACGACGCCCTCCGCATGGCCGAAGAGAAGGGGCTCGACCTCGTCGAGATCTCGCCCGACACCCGTCCACCGGTCTGCAAGATCATGGACTACGGGAAGTACAAGTACGAGCTCTCGAAGCGGCCCAAGGCCTCGGCCAACAAGCAGCCCGAGCTCAAGGAAATCCGCCTCGGGCGCTCGATCAAGATCGACCCGCACGATGTCGGCATCCGCGTCGAGCAGGCCCGCCGCTTCCTCATGGCCGGGCACAAGGTGCAGATCACCCAGCGCTTCCGCGGCCGCGAGATGATGCACAAGGAGCTCGGCCTCGAGCGCCTGCGTCAGATCTGCGACGACCTGGGCGATATCGCCAAGATCGAGATGGCCCCGCGCTGGGTCGGCCGGCAGACGAGCATCGTCCTCGCGCCCGACCGCAACCGCATCGAGTCCATCAAGCAGAAGATGAGCCGCGAGCAGCTCGCCGCCCAGGAGAAGGAGCTCGAGGAGGCCGAGAAGGCCCGCCTCGCGGCTCTCGAGGCCGACGAGGCCGAGGGCGACGATGACGACGATGATGACGAGCCCAAGTCCGGCAAGGGCACCAAGCGGGGCAAGGGCCCGGCCGACGACCGCGCCGTCAACCCCGTCGACGAGGAGATCGCCGACCTGCTCGGCTGATCCATCCCTTTGCCCAACGGCACCGATCCAGACCGCCGCCCCGTCACCACCGGGGCGGCGGTGTCTTTAGGTGCAGAGACCGAGACCGACCACGGCTGGACCTACGAGGTTGCGATCGACCGCGCCGACGGCCGCCGCACGACGCACCGCGTCACGCTGGCCTGGGTCGACCACGACCACCTGAGCGGCGGCTCCACGCCCCCGTCGAAGGTCGTCGAGGGCGTCCTGCGGGCGGCGCTGCCCGAGCTCTCCGCTCGCCCGCTCCCCGAGCGGTTCGACATCGCAACGGTGCGCCGGCTGGTGCCCGATCTCGTCGAGCGGATGCGGCTACCCGGCGACTGAGGTCACCTCAGGCCTGCGCTCAGGGCTTCTTCTTCCCGCCGCCGAGCAGCGAGTCGAGCGCCCCCTTCACCTTGTCCTTGGTCTCGTCGTCGACCTGCTCGAGCGCCTTATCCACGGCCTTGCCCGCTTCCTCCTCGATCCGCCGGGCCGCCTCGGCCTTGCCCGCCTTGGCCAGCGCGTCCGCGAGGTCACCCGGATCGAGCCGCACCTTCGGGTTGTCGATCGGCCCAGAGAGCCGGATCGGCACCCGCAGCTCGGCCACCTGCGTCGGCCCCGAACCCGGGATCCGCACCGTCGCGTTGCGGAGCGTCGCGTACAGCGGGGCGTCGATGACGCCCGCCAGCACCGCCGCGTCGAGATCGATGTCCACGGTGCCGCCGCTGAACGGCGGCTCGCCGTCCGCCGCGAGCTTCGCGGCCACCGCGTCCCCCGGCAGCCCCGTGAGCCGGGCCAGAAGCTGCGCCGCTCCCGACCCGCCGGCGGGGAGCTGCACCCGCACGGTGACATCGCCCTCGCGGCTCGTCACCTCCAGCGCCGCCGGCTCGGGCACGAGTGCCGGGTCCGTCGAGAGATTCGTCCCCGCTGCGTCCAGCACGCGGCTGTCGCCCTCGCTCGAAATGCCTTCGACCCGCAGCTCGCGGATCAGCGCCCGCGGGTAGCCCTCCACCAGATGCTCGGCCGTCACCTTCGTATAGCCCAGCTCCCGCGCCCGCCGGCGGAGCCGCTCCTCCAGCGTTTCGCCACGCGGGGCACCCGGGGCCGCGTCCGGATCGGCCGGCGCATCGGGGTCGCGGGCACCCTGCTCGTCCAGCCACTCCTTCACGCGGCCCAGCCGCACCTTCCACTGCTCGGCCTGGCGCAGGTACTTCTCGAGCCCGCCCTCGTGCTCGTCCGCGGGCGGGGGCGTCGGCTCGGGCTCGCCCGGCTTGCCCACGAGCTCGCCCCGCGTCGGCCGGAGCGTGTCCCGTCGCACATCGCTCAGGACCGCCTGCGCGATCGTGACCCGCTTGCGGAGCAGGTCGCTTGTGTCAAAGTCGGCAACGACGGAGTTCGCCTCGATCAGGTTCCGGTCGAGATTCGCCCGATCGGCGACCGCCAGCCCCGTGAGCGTCGCCGAGCCCGCCCCGAGGTCCACGCTCGCCGAGGCGAGGTCCACGGTCGCGCCGTTCGCGCGCGCTAGCTGCGTGCGCACGACCTGCGTCACGACCTGGTCAGAAAGCACGAACGGGATCGCGACCACCACGCCGATGAGCAGCGCCGCCACGATCACGCCGGGGATGCGGATCGGCAGGCCCTTCTTCTTCTCCAGCAGCTCGCGGTAGGTCTTCTTGCCCTTCTTCCCGCCGATGAGCGCCCACGACAGGAACTTCACCCACCCCTTGCTCGCCCACTTCTTGTAGCGGTCCGACCCCTCCTCGAGGTCCGCCATCTTCTTGCGGAACGAGCCCACCAGCCCGACGAAGACCACACCCGACACCCCGCCGATCACCCCGCCCACGATGAGCCCGCCGACCGCAACATAGTTGTCAAACCCGAACCACGCGAGCACCGGCGTGTTAATGAGCGCCCGGAACAGCCCCTCCAGTGGCCCGTCCACGAGGAACATGCCGATCTCAAACTGCACCGCGACGAGCGCGAGGGAGACGAGCTTCGTCACCGCCGCGACCAGCCCCGCGAAGAAGAGGTTGGCGTTCAGCACGAGCAAGAGCGCGATCAGCGACACCAGGAGCCCCGGCGCCGCGCCGAACCCGGGCTGAGCCCCGAGCAGCCCCCCCAGCACGCAGGCCGAGGCGATCTGGAACGGCGTGGCCTTCCCGCGCAGCAACTTCCCGAGCAATCGTGTCTGGATCATGCCCGAACTGTAGGGACCCCGATCGGGGGTTCTCGGACTCCTGCCGTCCTCACCCGCCGGACGGCCGCGAAAGCCACTCGTGCGTCAACGGCACCCGCACCCGGTCCGGCCGGGTGATCCCGACCTCCACCATCTCCGACCCCGCCTCCTCGAAGTACTCGACCACGAGCTCGTACTCGCCCGGCCGCAGGTCGATCGTGCCCGACCGCTCCAAGGGCCCGTGCGACCCATCGTTGTCGATCAGCTTCCGCCCGTTGAGAAACAGCCGCGAGCCGTCGTCCGAGGTCAGGTGAAGGACATAGGTCCCCGGCTGGTCGATCTTCACCGTCGTCTCGAACCGCACCGCGTACCCGTCCGCACGCTTCTCAACAAAGTGCAGCCCGACCTCCGGCACGAACCCGGTCCGCACCGGCGTCAATGCCCCGAAGCTCGGCAGGGCGTCACGGAACGCGCCCTCGTAATAGGTGTACTTCACCGGCCGCGGCGACTCCGGGCTGAGCAGCCGGTAGCTGTCGGTCGTCACCCGGCTCGCGCCCCGTCCCTTGAACGCCCGCGCCCGCACGGTCTGCGTCCCGGTCAGGGTCAAGGGCTCCCGGTACCGCGGCGACAGGTCCGTCGGCTCCGACCCGTCCGTCGTGTAACGGATCGTCGCCTCGGGGTCCTCGCACGAGAGCGAGACGGTCACCCGGTCTTCCGTCACCACGCCGCCGGGCGGGTCGAGCCGCGGTGCCGGCACATACGGCCGCACGCGCCAACCGTCCTCGGGTCCGCCGCTGAGCATCGCCTCCTTGATCGGCTTGCCGACCCACGCCGCGTTCGGCTCGAGATCAAGGAGATACGCCGCCGTGCACGCGGTGTCGTAGGTGTTCACCGCCCGTGTGATCTCCCGCCCCGAAGCGACGCCCGCCCCGGCGATGATCCACGGGATCTCGAGCTCGGCCATCGTCTCCCCGCCGTGCGCCGTCCCCACGCCCCCGTGGTCGGAGGTCACGATAACCACGGTCGACTCCCAAGCGTCCTCCGCGCTGATCGTGTCCATCATCTGCCCGATCAGCCCGTCTGCCCGCGTCACCGCGTCGAAGTACGCCCGCGTGTGCCACCCCTGCCCGTGCCCCGCCCCGTCCACATGGTCGAGGTGCACGAAGAGCAGGTGCGGCCGATCCTCGCGAAAGGTCTGCACCGCCCGCTCCATCGTCGCCTCGGGCCCCTGCGTGTCCGCGTCGAGGTCGAGATCGGCCTTGTCGTACAGCACGCCAAACCCGCTCCAGTCGTACACGCTCGCGATGAACGCGTCGGGCCGCTGCCGTCGCAGCTCGCGGAAGATCGTCGGGAACCACGCCTCCTCGTCCCCCGTCTGCGGCAGGATCGCGCGGCTCCACGGCCGCCAGTCGTTCGAGGTCACGCCGTGCTGCTCCGGCCCTGCCCCCATGATCATCGAGCCCCAGTTGGGCGAGCTCGAAGTGGGGAACACCCCGCGGGCCCGGAAGGCGTACGACCCCCGCTCCATCAGCTCGTTCATCCGAGGCGTGTCCCCCTCGTCCACCCCGCGCGGGCTGAGCCCATCGACCCCGATGATCACGACCGTCCGCACCGGCGGGGCCGTGACCTCGGCCGCAGCAGCGGTGGGGGAGAAGGAGAGAAGGACCAGCGACAGCAGCGAAGCCAGGGACCGCATGGGAGAGCCTCCGATCTCCCGGCAGCGTAACTGCACACAAGTTGCCTGTTTGTCAACAAAGCGCGAAGAATGCCGTACCGCCCGATCCGTTTATGCTCCGGGTATGAGCACCACTTCCCCCCTCGCCGTCGTGGCACTGCTTGCCGTGGTCCTCACCGGCTGCGCATCCTCCCCGCACACCGACCGCGACGACGACGACCGCCAATACACCTTCGTCTTCATCCGCACCGGCCCCGCCACCGGCCTCTCGCAAGAGGACCAGCAGGCCGCCTTCCAGGGGCACTTCTCCAACATGCAGCGCATGGCCGACGCCGGCCAACTCCTCATCGCCGGCCCCTTCGGCGAGCCGAAGTCCGACCCTGCGCACCGCGGCCTCTGGGTCTTCGACACCGCGAGCACCGAGCAGGCCCTCGAATGGGGCCGGACCGACCCCGCCGTCCAGATGGGCGTCTTCGAGCTCACCGCCCACCCCTTCACCACCGACGCCCCCCTCGGCATGCTCTACCAACTCGAGAAGGACGACGAGGCCCGCCGCCTCGCCGATCCAGACATCCCCGACGAGTGGCAGGGCCGGGCGTATGTCCTGGCGACCCACCCCTGGTCCGAGCGTCTTGAGGACCGCGCCGAGGACGCCGAGGGCGTGATCTTCGCCGCCCGCCTCGACGGCACTGCGGATAACGGCGGCGACGAGATCATCGCATGGCTCGATGTGACCACCCCCGACGCCGCCCGGGCGATCCTGCCGGACGCGGAGTCCTGGACGCTGCACGGGTGGTACGGGACGACGGTGATCGGGCAGATGCCGCGGGACGACTAGGCGGAAAGGTGCTGCAGCGTGCGCCGCAGCTCCGCCTCAAGGTTTGGCAAGTCGTCTTCGATGGTCTTCCACAGATAGGCCGGTTCGACCATGTCATACACATGCACGAGGAAGTTTCGAAACCGCGCCGCATCGCGCCAGGGGACGGACGGATACGCCGTCTGAATGGATGGCGGGAGCCGGTTCGCCGCTTCGCCAATGATGATGAACTTCGTGATCACCGCAGAGATCACGAAGTCGCTCGACACGAACTGGTCTCGTGTCTGCCCTTCGATAAACGCATGAATCGAACCAATGGCCTCGAGCATGTGCCCGATGCGTTCCCGAGCGACGACGACATCATCGTCCTTACGCGACACGGACGAGATCTCGCTCTACGAGTTGCCTGAAGCTTGGCCGTAGCCTCGCATGATCCTCGATGAGATCAACCGGACGCCCCACCGCGTCCTCGATGGCGTTGAGAATCCGGCCCAGCGTCAACAGCGTCGGCTCCGCCTTCGGATCGAAGGTGATGAGCACATCAAGGTCCGACTCAGGCCCGTCATCGCCGCGTGCAACCGAGCCGAAGATCCCGACGGACGCGACCCCGTGCTCGTCCCGCAGGGCCGGGAAGAGTTCCCGCAGCGTCCGGATGATCTCCTCGCGATCCATACCCCAAGTCTACCCCAGCATCGCCTTCAAATACCGCCCCGTGTGGCTCCCCGCCACCTTCGCCACCTTCTCCGGCGGCCCCGCCGCCACGATCGTCCCGCCCCCGTCGCCCCCCTCGGGCCCCAGGTCGACCAGCCAGTCCGCCGTCTTGATGACATCGAGGTTGTGCTCGATCACCACCAGCGTGTTCCCCGAGTCGCACAGCCGGTTCAGCACCTCGACCAGTTTGCGGATGTCCTCGAAGTGCAGCCCCGTCGTCGGCTCGTCCAGGATGTACAGCGTGTGCTCGCTCGAGGGCGTCCCGTCGTACCGCGTCCCCTTGCCCAGCTCCGTCGCGAGCTTGACCCGCTGCGCCTCGCCGCCCGAGAGCGTGGTCGAGGGTTGCCCCAGCTTGATGTAGTCGAGCCCCACATCCCGCAGGCACTGCGCGAACCGCAGGATCTTCGGGTGATTCTCGAAGAACCCGCACGCCTCCTCGATCGTCATGTCGAGCACCTGCGCGATGTTCTTCCCGCGGAAGGTCACCTCCAGCGTCTCGCGGTTGTACCGCTGACCCTTGCACACCTCGCACTCCACGAACACATCCGGCAGGAAGTGCATCTCGATCCGCTTCAGCCCCTGCCCCTGGCACGCCTCGCACCGGCCCCCGCCGTTCTTCGCCGCCACATTGAAGCTGAACCGCCCCGGCTTGTACCCCCGGATCTTCGCTTCCTTGCTCTGCGTGAACACCTTGCGGATATCGTCGAAAATCCCCGTGTAGGTCGCCGGGTTCGACCGCGGCGTCCTGCCAATCGGGCTCTGGTCCACCTCGATGATCCGGTCGATGTGCTGCAGCCCGTTGATCCGGCTGTGCTCGCCCGGCCGATCACGCCCGCCCGAGCCCACATACCCCCCGCGCAGGTGCTGCTTCACGCCCTTGAGCAGGATCTCGTTCACCAGCGTCGACTTGCCCGACCCAGACACCCCCGTCACGCACACGATCCCACCGAGCGGGAACACCGCGTCAACCTTCTTCAGGTTGTTCGCCTTCGCCCCCTTGATCGTCACGGCCTTCTTCTCGCCGACCGCCCGCCGCTTCTTCGGCACATCGATCGTCCGCCGCCCGGAGAGGTAGTCCCCCGTCAGGCTCCCCTCCGTCGCGCAGATATCCGCGACCGTCCCCTGAGCAACCACCCGCCCCCCGTGCACTCCCGGCCCCGGGCCGATGTCGAGGATGTGGTCCGCCGAGCGGATCATGTCCTCGTCATGCTCGACGACTAAGACCGTGTTCCCGATATCCGTCAGATGCCGCAGCGTGCGGATCAGCCGGTCGTTGTCCCGCTGGTGCAGCCCGATCGTCGGCTCGTCGAGCACATAGCACGCCCCGACCAGCCCACTGCCCACCTGCGTCGCCAGCCGGATCCGCTGCGCCTCCCCGCCCGAGAGCGTCGCCGTCCGCCGGTCCAGGCTCAGGTACTCCAGCCCCACGCTCGCCAGGAACCGCAGCCGGTTCAGCACTTCCTTCACGATCGGCTCGGCGATCTGCTGCTGCTCGTGCGTGAGCTTCAGCCCCTCCACGAACGCCATCGCGTCCGTGATGTTCAGCCGCGCCAGCTCCGAGACATTCAGCATCGTCCCGTCGCTCTTGGGCCGCCCGATCACGCTCGGGCTGAAGGCCCGCTCCTTCTCCGCCGCGTGCGTGCTCTCGACCAGCACATGCAGCGCCTCCAGCCGCAGCCGATCCCCGTTGCACGCCGGGCACACGCTCTCCGACTGGAACTGGTGCAGGTGGTCCTTCACCCACTGGCTCTCGGTCTTCTCCCACCAGCTCTGCAGCATCGGCAGGATCCCCGCCCACCGCACGCCCCATTCCTCCTCGTGCTCACCCGTCCCGTGCAGCAGCATCTGCTGCGATTCCTCGTCCAGCTCGCCGAACGCCTCCGCACCCGTCAGCCCCACCGCCCGGCACAGCCGCCGCAGCAGCCGCGGGTAGATCATGCCCCCCGGCCCGTTCTTCTTCCACGGCGCGATCCCGCCCTTGAGCATGGGCCGATCCGGCTCCGGGATCACGAGCGCGGGGTCGAACTCCAGGATCGACCCCAGGCCGTGACAGGTCGGGCACGCCCCAAACGGCGAGTTGAAGCTGAACAGCCGCGGGCTCAGTTCTTCAAGCGCGATCTCCGGATGATCCGGATCCGCAAACTTCTCACTGAACGCGTGGTCCGTCCAACCCCCGTCCCCCTCGCGAGAGACGATCACAGCCCCATCCGACAGCCGCAGCGCCGCCTCGATGCTCTCCGCCAGCCGCTGCCGAGCATCGAGCTTGAGCACCACCCGGTCGATCACCGCGTCGATCGTGTGCTTCTTGTACCGATGAAGATTGAGCGGGTTCTCCCCGCCCTCCTTCAGCACATCCCGCAGGTCCACCACCTCCCCGTTCACCCGCGCCCGCTGCCACCCCGCCCCGAACAGCTCATCGAGCTGCTCCTTGTGATGCCCCTTCTTCCCCCGCACCACCGGCGCCAGGATCATCAGCCTCGTGGAACGGGCGTCCCGCCCGTTCTCCCCCGCCGCCTCGGTGGGATGGGCATCCTGCCCGTCCGCCTTCTCCAGCCACCCCATCACCGCGTCCACGATCTGCGTCGCGCTGCTCGCCTCGATCTTCGCCCCAGACCGCGCCAGCACCACCCCGCCCTTGCCCTCCTTCGTCACCGCCCACGACCGAGGCACCCCGCACCGCGCAAACAGCAGCCGCAGGTAGTCGTAGATCTCCGTCGTCGTCGCCACCGTCGAGCGCGGGTTGTGGCTGCTCCCGCGCTGCTCGATCGCGATGGTGGGGGGGATGCCCTCCACCTCCTCCACATCCGGCTTCTTCAGCTGGTCGAGGAACTGCCGGGCGTACGCCGACAGGCTCTCCATGTACTTCCGCTGACCCTCGGCGAAGATCGTGTCGAACGCGAGGCTGCTCTTCCCCGACCCCGACAGCCCCGTCATCACCACGAGCTTGTCCCGCGGGATATCGACATCGACATCCTTGAGGTTGTGCTCCTTCGCCCCGCGGACCCGGATCGCCGGCCCCTCCACGACGAAACGCCTCCCCCCGCCCGGGGAAGGCTTCGGCTCAGCGATGGAATGGGCGGCGGGTTCGGTCACGACGGATTCACGGCTCACGGGCATCGGCCTCGACTGTAGGGGTCACGGGCGGGCCATCCGGACCCCCTCAACGGCCGCCCGGAGCCCACCCCGAACCATCCAATTCGCCGCCAAACGCCCCCCGATTCAACCCCCGGCCCCCGCACGCCCGATCTCACCCCCATGCCTGTCACCTTCACGCTGCCAAACGCCCAGACCGCCGCCACCACCCCCCCTGAGCCCCAGCCACAGCCGAAGCCCGCCCCCGCGGGATCCCGGGCCACCCCCGACCAGAACATCGCCCACTGGCGCGACCTGCACAAGGACGGCGCCTACTTCGGCCACCACCCCCGCTACAAGGACCGCCTCCACGACGACGGCGTCCAACGCCTCACCCGCTACCTCACCCCAAACTCCACCGACACGCTGCTGGAAATCGGCTGCGGCTACGGCCGACTCCTCTGGCACCTCCGCCCCCTCGTCAACCGCGCCATCGGTGTCGACCTCGCCCCCGAGCCCATCGAGCAGGCACGCAAGCTCATGAGCCAGCGCGGCGGCGCCGAGCTGCATGTCCTCGAGGGCACCGACCTCGCCCCGATCCCCGACGCCTCCGTCGACGGCGTCGCCGTCTTCACCGTCTTCCAGCACATGACCAGAGCCGGCGCCGACGCCTACGCCCGCGAGATCGCCCGCGTCCTCAAGCCCGGCGGCCGCCTCGCCGCCCAGTTCCTCGCCGGCACCGGCGAGCACGACATCGAGCCCGTCCCGGGCGAGCAGTCCATCGGCTACACCGCGAGCCAAGTCGCCGCCGTCGCCGAACGGGCCGGCCTCGAAGTCCACGCCGTCGAACGCGAGTGGCTCATCGAAGCCTACCCCACCGGCATCGCCACCTGGCTCTGGCTCAACGCCCGCAAGCCGTCGGATTGGCGCATCCCGGGCTGATCGCACCACCAACCACAGACATTTACGGGCTCGGCTGAGAAGGCGCGGCCGGCGCACCCTGCCGCTGCTCAGCGGGCGCAGTCTGCGCCGACCGCGACTTCTGCAGCGAGAACCAGCCCAGTATCAGGCACCCGATCGCCACGCCGACGAGGTACATCGCGATCCGCCGTCCAAACCCCCCGGCGGGGCGATCCGTGTGTCCGTACTGGCTCGGGCCGTTCATCACCAAAGGTTAGCGCCGCCGCCGCCAGCACGCCCACGCGCCGAGCCCGAGCACGCCCGCCGACGCCGGCCCCGGCACCGAGTACACGATCGTCGCCGAGTACGACGCCCACCCGAGCACGCTGATGTCATCCCGATCCATGCTCAGGACACGCCGCCCGCCGATCCCGCCCTCGTCGAACACCACCGCGAAGAACTCCGGCTCCATGAGCAACGCGCCGTTCACATCCCGCAGCTCCCCCCGCGTCGACACGACCGAAATCGCATCGGGATCGTCGAACGCGTTCAGGGGCGGGCTCGGAAAGTTCGGCTGGTCCTCCATGCCGAAGGCAAAGCTCACCAGCCCGAGGGGCTCGCCCGCGATCGCCAGGGGCCCATTGAAGAACCCCGTCGGAGCCGAGGCCTGCCAGGTCACCGTCACCGCACGCAGGTCCACACCCACATCCGCCACATCCACGCTCACCGTGATCGGCGACAGAAGATCGGGCGCAAAGGAACTGATCACAGACGACCCGCTCGGCCCGTACGACACCTCCGCGGCCCCGAAGAAGATCGTCGTCCCCGTGAAGTTGCTGAGGTACACCTCCGAGGTCACACTCCCCGACGGCAGCGCACCGGTACCACCCGCCGCAACCGCGGCGACACCCATCAGCAGCGTCGACATGAGTTGTCTCCCTTGTCTCTCCCCTGTGCCACCGCCCAGCGCCGCGCGCTCGCGCTACGCCGGATCGCCCCACGCCCGAGCTCGCGGGCGTCGCAAAGGTCTACCGCCCCGCCGACCTTAGGTTGATCCCCACCACAGAAAATTCCGTGTACCCCGCTCCACCCGTCCCCCAACCGGTGCCACTATCCGCGCAGCGGGTAGTGCCGCGCTGCTCCGAGCCCTTTGGCCCTTTGGCCACTTGCGATTTGGCCCTTTGCAACCCGGCTACTTTCCCCGCTTCGCCCGCTTCCCGCTCTTCGTCCCCGGCGCCCCCGGCTTGCCCGACCGCTGCTTCCGCTTCGGCTTCCGTCCGCCGAGCGCCGCCTCCAGCTCACCGCGCCGCACCATCACCGGTGCCGGCTCATCCGAATCCGTCACCTCCGCGATCGCTTCCTCCGCCGCGATCAGTTCCCGCAGCTTCCCGAGCTGATCCCGCAGCCCCGCCGCCTTCTCGAACTCCAGGCTCGCCGCCGCCTCCAGCATCTCCGCCTCGAGCGCCCGCTCCAGCTCCCGCGCATCGATCGCGGGCTCGGTCGTCTCCGCCGCCGACCGCGCCTTCCGCCGCGCCTTCAGCTCGCTCTCGATCCCCCGACGGATGTCCTTGCGGATCGTCGTCGGCGTGATCCCGTGCTCCGCGTTGAACGCTTCCTGCTTCGCACGCCGCCGCTCCGTCTCCTCCATCGCCATGCGCATCGAGGGCGTCATCGTGTCCGCGTACAGGATCACCTTCGCCCGCTCGTTCCGCGCCGCCCGCCCCATCTGCTGGATCAGGCTCGTCGCCGAACGCAGGTACCCCTCCTTGTCCGCGTCCAGGATGCACACGAGGCTCACCTCGGGCATGTCCAGCCCCTCGCGCAAGAGGTTCACCCCCACCAGCACATCGAACACCCCCGACCGCAGGTCCGTGATGATCTCGAGCCGGTCCAGCGTGTCCACCTCGCTGTGCAAGTACCGCACGCGCAGCCCCTGCTGATCGAGGTAGTTCGTCAGGTCCTCGCACAGACGCTTCGTCAGCGCCGTCACCAGCACCCGGTCCCCCTCGCCCACCCGCTCCCGGCACGCCTCCACCAGATCGTTGATCTGCCCCTGCGCCGGCCGCACCTCGATCACAGGATCAAGCAGCCCCGTCGGCCGGATCACCTGCTCCGCGATCTCCCCCCCCGTCTTCTCCAACTCAAACTTCCCAGGCGTCGCCGACACATACACCACCCGAGGCACCATCGCCTCGAACTCCTCGAACCGAAGCGGCCGGTTATCCAGCGCCGAAGGCAACCGGAACCCGTGCTCCACCAGCACCGTCTTCCGAGCCTTGTCCCCGTTGAACATCGCCTGCACCTGCGGCAGCGTCACATGGCTCTCATCGATCACCAGCAGCCAGTCCCCCGCATTCTGCCGCGTGATCCCGTACCGCCGCTCATCCTCAGCCAGATCGCGCCCCACCCCGCTCCCATCAACCCCCGCCTCCTCCAGCCGCCGCATCACCTCCGCCCCGCCCGTCTCCGCCGGCGGCGCATAGTCAAAGTAATCCAGCAAAGTAAACGGCCGCTCCCCCGGTGCCCGCCCATCCATGTACCGGCTGTAGTTCTCGATCCCGTTGCAGAATCCCACCTCCTCGATCAGTTCCAGGTCATACTTCGTCCGCGCCAAGAGCCGCTGCGCCTCCAGGAGCTTCCCCTCGCTCCGAAGCTGCATCACCCGAGCGTCCAGCTCCTCACGAATCCCCGTGACCGCCGACTTCAGCTGATCCTCCGGCATCACATAGTGCACCGCCGGGAACAAAAAGAACTGCTTCTCCTCCGCCAAAAGCTCCCCCGTCAGCGGGTTCACCAGCTCCACCCGCTCGATCTCATCCCCAAAGAGCTCCACCCTGACCGCAAACTTCTCGTACGCAGGCCACACCTCGATCGCGTCCCCCCGCGCCCGGTAGCTCCCCCGCTTGAAGTCGATATCGCTCCGCTGATACTGCATCGCGTTCAGCGCCAGGAAGAAATCCCGCCGCCCGATCGACGACCCCCGCGTGATCGTCAGCACCTTCTCCGAGTACGCGCTCGGAGACCCCAGCCCGAAGATGCAGCTCACGCTCGCCACCACGATCGTGTCCCGCCGACTCAAGAGGTTGCTCGTCGCCGCCAGCCGGAGCTGATCCAGATCATCGTTCCGGCTCGCGTCCTTCTCGATGTAGATATCCCGCCCCGGGATGTACGCCTCCGGCTGGTAATAGTCGTAGTACGACACGAAGTAGTTCACGCTGTTGTTCGGAAAGAACGCCCGCAGCTCCTCGTACAGCTGCGCCGCCAGCGTCTTGTTGTGGCTGATGATGAGCGTCGGCTTCTGCACCTTCTGGATCAGGTGCGCCATCGTGAAGGTCTTTCCCGTCCCCGTCGCCCCGAGCAACACCTGGTGCCGCCGCCCCTCGTCCACCCCACGCGACAACGCCGCGATCGCCGCGGGCTGGTCCCCCATCGGCACGAACGAACTCACCACCTCAAACGGCCGCGACGCAATCGAAGAAGCACTGGGCATACCCCGATCCTACCCCCTCCCCCTTGCCTCCCCTCCCGGCCTCTCTCCCCGATGGCCGATGGCCGATCCCCGATCCCATCCGCCTCAGGGATTGAGCTGGTAATGCGTCCGCCGCAGATTCGCCCGCAAATACGAAATGTTCTCCGCCACCTGCTTGTACGCCGCGTCCGCCCGCTCCCGGTCCACCCGCAGGTGCTCCGCCCCCGCCCGCTCCGCGTCCCGGTCCAGCCGCGCCATCCGCTGCATGATCCGCTCCGCCGCCGTCCAGTGGTTGAGCGACGCCGCCGCCGCCTGCGCCCACGCTCGCTGGCTCGCCCCGGTCATCAGCATCGTGTCACGATCGAAGTAGATCGAGAGCCCCCGCGGGTCCGTCTCCGCCGCCTTGGTCACCTCCCGCTCGAAGTGCTCCCAAAGCTCCCGCACCTCCTCCTCCAGCTTCTCCCGCTCCTTCGCCGCCCGGATCATCGAACTCCGCCCGTAGCTCCCCGCCGAACGCACCTCGCCCCACCCCCGCACCCGCGCGATCGCCTCGACCAACGCGTCATCACCCTTCCCAAAGTCCGCCACCACCGTCGCCAGGTCGAACTGCTCAAGCTGCGTCGAGTTCAGACTCAAGACCGTCCCGTCGTTGTCGATCCGCTCCACCGTCTCCGCACCGTCCGGCCACGACCGGCTGAACACCACCGGCCCACCCTCCTCCGTCCGACCCGCGTACAGCGTCACATCCCGCTCCACCATCGCCCGGAACACCACACCCGGCCACCCGCTCTGCGCCGCGAAATCCGCCAGCGCCGCCGCCCACGCCCCGTTCAGCTTCGCATCGACATCCACGCTCCCCGTCGTGCTGTCCACCCCGTACGCCGTCGCCGCGCCCACCACCGCCCCGGGCGACACCACCCACGCATCCGCCGCCGCCAGAAACACCGTCGCCGCGCTCAGCGCCCGCTCCGGCACCACCGCCACGATCTCCAGCCCCTCGGCCTCCCGCGTCAGCAGCCCCATGATCGCCCGAGCCTCGTAGAGATACCCCCCTGGGCTGTCCACGAGGAACACCACCTTCTCCACCTTCTGCCGCCGCGCCCGCGTCAGCGCATCATCAACCCCCGCCGCCGTGATCCCAACCCCCACCTCCCCCTCCACCGGCACCACCAACACCCGCTCCGCCAGCGCCGGCTGCCCGAGCGCAACGCCGCTCCCCGCGCCCAGCACCACCCCCGCGACCAGCACCCACACCCACACCACCGCTCGACGCATAGCAACACCCTCCTATGCCGAGCCTACCGAAACCCGTCCCCCCTGTCACCCCCATTTCGGCCAGTCGGTGGCGACTACCCCTCACCCCCGGTGCCACTATCCGCGCAGCGGGTAGTGCCGCCCCACCAACCACCCCCGGGTGCCGTGGAAACACCGCGCAGCGGTTTTTCCACGATCCAACGACTCCGCCACTTCCCCGCCCCTACCGCCCCCCCGCCAAAAGCTCCCGCAGCTTCCGCCGATTCAACCGCCAGATCGCCGGCGCCGCCGCCCCAAGGCTGAACCCGAGCACAATCCCCCACCCGATCAACACCGGCACCGGCGGCACCTTCAACTGCAGATCCAGCCCCAGCAGCAACTGGTGGATCCGCTGCCCCGCCCACGCCCCCTGCACACCCATCACCGTCCCCACGACGCTCGCGGTCAGCGCCACGATCACCGCCTCGCCCACCACCAGCTTCGCCACCTGCCCCCGCTCCGCGCCCACCGCCCGCAGCACGCCAAACTCGAACCGTCGGCTCTCGATCCCCGCCACGATCAGGTTCGCCACGCCAAAGCACGCCACCAGCATGCTCACCACCGCCACCCCGCTGAACACGACCAGCGACCCCGTCACGAAGCTCACGATCTCCGACTTGATCCGCCGTCCACTCCCCGCATCCAGGACGCCCAGGCCGAACAACGCTTCGCGAATCCCTTCGATCGCCCACTGGTCCGCCCCGGCCGCCCCCACCCCATCCTCCGCCGCCAGCCGCTCCGCCACGGCCCAGTCGATATCCACCTGGATCAACTGGATGTTGTCGCTCCCGAACCGCGTCTTCATGTCCTCCCGCGAGCCGAAGACCGCGTGCAGGCTCTGGTCGATGTACTCCTCGCCGATGTTGAAGAACTTGCTCGCGAGCTCCAGCCCCGGGCTCGTCACCACCCCCACGATCTCGAAGCTGTGCCGCTCACCGTTCTCCACGACCGTGAACGAGTCGCCCACCCCGAGCTTCTGCGCGACATTGAACTCACGCCCCACGATGATCGCCCCGCCCGCCTCCAGCCGAGCCAGCGCCGTCTCCCGGTCGCCCTCGAAGAAGGTGAGGCTCACCATGTCGAAGAACTCCCGCGGCTCAAACGCCACGAAGCTCGTCGTGTAGCTCTGCAGCGCCGACACACCGAACGCGTCCGTCTGCACCGGGTGCATGGTGATCGCGCAGGTCGCCTCGACAAACGGCAGCGCATCGAGCTGGTCCTTCGCCTCGGGCGGCAGCCGCAGCCCGTTCACGAAGGCATCCGGGAACTCGATCTTCCCGATCCAGTCCCGCAGGACGCTCCCCCCGTTCGTCCAGATCGAGATCATCAGCGCGAGCCCCGCCATCATCGCGCCCGCCGTGAACCCGTGCCGGAACGGCGTCGAACCCACCGACCGCCCCAGCATCGACTTCGGCAGCCCCAACAGCCGGCTCAGAGGCCCCGACACCACCCGCGACACCACGACCACCACCGGCACGCTCAGGAGGAAGTACCCGACGAACATCGCCGGCAGCCCCACCGTCGCATAGCCCCAAAACAGCGTGTCCTTGTCCTGGGGCACACCCACCGTCACCGCCTGGATCGCGACGCCAATCAAGCCGATCACCGTCACGCGCCAGATGTGCACTGGTCTGGTCGCCCGCGCCCGACCCGTCAGCGCCTTGAGCGGGCTCGTCCGAGCCACCTGCCACGCCGGCCACGCCGCACCGACCAAGCCCGCCAGGACCGCCCCCACCCCGCACAAGAGCACCATGTCCAGCGGCACCCGAAGCCCGCTCGGCAGGTAGTCCCGGTACCAGGTCACCATGATCCAGGCGAAGACCACCCCCATCGGCGTGCCGATGAGCGACCCCGCCGCACCGATCCCCAGCCCCGTGAAAAGCTGCCCCTGCGCCATCTGCCACCGGCTCGCCCCCACGCACCGCAGGACCGCCAGCCCGCGCTCCTGCTCCCCGATCGCCGTCGTCATCCCCGTCATGATGATGAACGCCGCCGACAGCATCGCCAGCATGCTCGCCAGGATGAACCCCACCTGGTTGCTCGCCAGGTTCTGCTCCAGCCCGCTCGTTACCTTCTCCGTCGTCTGCAGCAGCAGGTCATCCCCGAGCCCCTCCGCGTACCGCGCCACGAACGCGTCCGCGTCCACACCCTCCGCCAGGTCGATCTCGATCTGATCCAGCCGCGACCCGTCCCCCGTCACGCTCGCCAGCGTCTCCAGGCTCATCGTCATCTGGGGAAGCCCGCCCAGCGGCGGCGGCGCGCTGATCCCCACGACCGTCAGCGGCACCGTCCGCCGGAACAGCCGCGCCAGCCCCATCTGCACATTCTCATTGACGCCGAGCCGATCCATCGACACGGGCGTCCGAAACTGCTCGACCGCGACGATCCCATCCCCCGGCCGCACCCCCGCCGCCGCGTTCAGCTGCGCCGCCCGCCGCTCGTCTGTCACCTCTTCCGGCATCTCCGGCCGCGGCAGGTCGAGGTAGTCGATCTCCGTCCCGGGAGTCGAGTATCCGCTCCCCTCACCCGACTCCCGCCGCTTCTCGACGAACGCGTAGCTGAGTTTCTCGGCAAGCAGCGCGTCGATCAGCACCTCGCCCTCGGCCGTCGGCAGGCGGCCCGCGATCATCGTCGGCGGGCGGGCCTCGAACTCGCCCGAGAGGTCGACGCCGTTGCCGTAGCCGGTCGCCGTGTACGGCTTCTCCGTGCGCACGAATGCGCCGTCCGTGCGCGCGCCGGCCGCGTCCGTGCGCACGAGGACGGGCAGCTCCAGGCGCACAGAGACGGGGCTCCGGGCCAGCGGCAGCGCCCGCTCCACGCCCTCCCACCCCCGCACCGTCTCGAGCATCGACGCGTCGAAGGTGGCCCCGCTGCCACGCCCCGACAGCCGGACCTCGGCAGAGCCGATCTGCCCCTCGAGCTGCGCCTGGATCGCGCCGTTGGCCGACTCGAACCCGCACGCGACGGCCGAGATCAGCGCAGCCGACAGCGCCACCGCCGCGACGAGGAGCGCCGCCCGGCTAGGCCGCGCCGAGACACTGCTGATAGCGAGTCGCCACGCCGCCCGCATCGAGCCCCTCCGTCGAAATCACCCCGTGGGCCCGACCGTCGCGCACCACATGGATCGCCCGGCAGTGCGCCGCCGCCGCCGGCTCGTGCGTCACCATGACGACCGTCATCTCCCGCTCGGCCGCGATCTCGGCGAGCAGGGTCCAGAGATTCTCGCTGGTCTGCGAGTCGAGGTTGCCCGTCGGCTCGTCGGCGAAGAGCACCGGC
>CAZTQV010000006.1:39426-168536 GCA_964615815.1 uncultured Phycisphaeraceae bacterium
GTACACGAGCGCCCGGGCGATGGCGACGCGCTGCTGCTCGCCGCCCGACAGGGCCTCGGGCCGGTGCCGGTCGCGCCCGCCCAGGCCGAGCCGCTCGAGCAATTCGCCGCTCCGCCGGCGCAGGTCGCCCGGCTGGTCGCCCGCCAGAAGCCCGGGCAGCTCGACATTCTCCCGCGCCGTGAGCGTCGGGATCAGGTTGAACTGCTGGAAGACGATCCCGATCTCGCGCCTCCGGTACTGCACCGCGTCGCGCTCGCTCAGCCGCCCGACATCCCGCCCCGCGACCTCGATGGTCCCCTTGTCCGGCGTGTCGAGGGCCGCGAGCAGGTGCAGCAGCGTCGACTTCCCGCTGCCCGACTGCCCCATGATCCCATAAAACCCCGGCTCGGCGATCTCGAGATCGAGCCCGCGCAGGGCGGGCACCTGCTCGCTCCCGAGCCGGTAGTGCTTGTGAACATCGACGCAGCGGATCATCGGGGCAAGGTTAGCCGTGGAAGCCCCTCCGGATGCGGCCGGAGCCTATGGGATAGTCGTGAAAGCGGAATCCGCGAGCCGCTCGCGCGCGGTTCGGCCCTGAGGGCCGTCATCTGTCGTTTGTTGCTTCGAGATACGCCGACCTGCGGGTATTCTGCGGGGGACTGCGGAGTGAACTCTACAGAAATGCACGGTGCCACGACCATGTCGTCTGCATTTGCGAACCTTGGGCCATATGGCATCTTGGCCGTCTGGGCCGTCGTTGGTGTGGTCTTCTTAGTCTGGATCGTGCCGACCTTTGGAGTTCTCGTTTTTGTAACCCAAGTTGCTCGCGACACCATTTCAAAGGGTTGGGACTCATCCGCCGAAACCGGTACACGACGCCGGATCATCCGCGGCCCGGCGAGCGTGGTCGCAGCTTTGCTAATTGTGGTAGTCGGAATGGTCGTCGCGCCGCTCTGGCCGCTCACCCTCCCTGTAGTGGCACTGCTTTCTGTTCCCTATTACACCATCTTCCCCGACCGCCATGCTCACGAATGGGATGGGGCAGACGAGAGGCGACACGCAGCACTGATGAGATGGCGAATCGCCTACCGCCGACTCACGCTCTTCGAACGCATCGCGCGTGCTCGAAAGCTCCGGGACCGGCGTCGTGCAGCCAAGGAAGCGGGCTACGAACCCCGCGTCCGGCGGCAAGAGCCGCCGGAGCCTCACCCCCCCGCGTGAGCCTCGTACGCCTGCGCATCCATCAGCCCGTCCATACCGGAAAGGTCGCTCGCCTTGATCTTCACGAGCCAGCCCTTGTCGAAGGGGTCCTCGTTGATCAGGCCGGGGTTGCTCTCGAGCTCGCCGTTGACCTCCACGATCTCACCGCCGATGGCGGTGTAGACATCGCTGGTGGTCTTGACGCTCTCGACCTCGCCCACGGTCTCGCCCGCGGCGATCTCCGTGCCCACGCCCTTCATCTCGGCGAAGGTCACATCGGTGAGCTGGTCGGCGGCGAACGCCGTGATGCCGATCGTGACGGTGTCCCCGTCGACCTTGTGCCACTCGTGGCTCTCGCTGTACTTCCGATCCGTCGGCACGCTCATCCCGGCACCTCCGCCTCACGACCCATGGGAACTGACTTCCCGGCCCGATCGGCCGGCGAGGGGCCATGCTACCGCCCCCTTCGGGCCTTCGCGAACCGGCCGATTTGAACCGGGGACAAGCTCTGTCCGGGCCCACCCCCGCTCCCCGCCCCCCGGCGGCCCTATCCTCGCCCGATGCTGCTGACCTGCTGCGTGAGTTCGCTCTCCGACCTGCTCAAGCCCAAGGGCCGGCGTGCGCCGAAGATCGAGCTCGATGACCTGCCCGCCTACATCCGCGGGGAGCTGGGCCTGCACGGGATCAACCTGACCACCGACCTCCTCGCCGGCGCCAGCCGCCAGCGGATCGAGCGCCTCCGCGAGCGGGCCGATAAGGCGGCCTGCGCGTGCCTGCTGCTGATCGAGCCCGAGGCCCTGCCCTTCGGCGACGACGACCCCGACGCCGCCCAGGCGGCGGTCGACCGGGCCCGGCGCGTCGTCCAGGCGGCGAGCGTCCTGGGCTGCAACGCTGCCGCCGTCTCCATCGACGCCCCGAACGGCGACGAGGAGCTGACCGACCGCGTGGTCGACCGCGTGCGGATGGTGCTGGAGCGGGCGGACAAGCTCGAGATCAACCTCCTGATCTCCCCCCGCAAGGGGATGACGGCCGAGCCGGAGCGTGTGACCGAGCTCCTGAAGAAGATCGGCGGCTTCCGCGTGGGGACGCTGCCCGACTTCAAGGCCGCGACCGAGGCCCCCGACCCGGCGGCGTACCTCCGCCGGCTGACGCCCTACGCCTCGGTGGTGCTGGCGACGACCTACGAGTTCGCCGAGCCCGCCTCCGGCCCCGACGACGACGCGCCGGGTTCGCTCGAGGACCTGGCCGACATGATCATGTCCGCCGAGGTCGCGGCCCACTCGACCTACCCCCTGGAGCCCCTGATCGAGGCGATCGGGTCCGTCGGTTTCGACGGGACGCTGGCGATCGACTATCGCGGCGGAGGAGACGGTACACTGGGGGTGCTGCGAAGCCGAGACGCCATCGAGGCCGCCCTCGAGTCCCTCGCCGAGTAGTGGGGGGTCCGCGGGCCGTTTCGCCGGCTCTTGCGTTCCATGGAAGGACGCCCGTGCCCGCCCACGCCGACCTGACCGACAGCCGCACCACCCTGACCGCGACCCGGGCCGTCGAGGTCCTGCCGCCGGGCCTACAAGACGCCGTGCCGACCGACCTCCCGCTCATCGTGACGATCGACGGCCCCGCCGGCACGGGCAAGAGCACCGTCGCCAGGAGGCTCGCCAAGCGGCTTGGGCTCGACTTTCTCGACACCGGGGCGATGTACCGGGCCGCGGCGGCGATCGTGATCGACGAGGGGCTGGAGGACGAGCTCCGCCGGGGCGAGACGGCCCGGATCCTGGAGCGCGTGGTCGACGCCGACCTGCACTTCGACTGGACGACCGACCCGCCGGCGATCCTGGCGTGGGGCCGACCGATGGACGACCGGATCCGCGAGGCGGATGTGACGGGCGTCGTCTCGCTCGTGGCCGCGATCCGGACGCTGCGCAAGCACCTGGTGCAGAAGCAGCGGATCATCGGTCACCAGCACCCGCGGCTCGTGACGGAGGGCCGTGACCAGGGGTCGGTGGTCTTCCCGAACGCGCAGGTGAAGTTCTACCTCGACGCGGCCCCCGAGGTGCGGGCGAAGCGCCGCGCCGAGCAGATGCGGGCGGCCGGCAAGCAGGTGGACGATCGCGAGCTCTTGCGGGGCATCATCGAGCGCGACCGGACGGACTCGACGCGGAAGGACGGGCCCCTGATCTGCCCGGATGACGCGACGACGATCGATACTTCCCCCCTCGATATCGACGGTGTGCTCGATGTCCTCGAGGAGCACACGCGGGCCCGCGTGACCGACGCACTGACCGATGACTGAGACGACGCGCTACGCCCGCCCGACGCCCAGGCCGAAGTTCCGAGACCGCCACCCGGGCTCGTCGCTCGGGGCGCTCATGACCTACGAAATCTGCCGGCAGATGGCGGTGCTGGTGATGCGCGTCGGCATGGGGCTGCGGGCGCACCACCGCGAGCGGGTTCCGCTCACCGGGCCCGTGCTCATCGTGGCGAACCACCAAAGCTTCCTCGACCCGCCGGCGATCGGGGGCATGATCTGGGATCGGCACTTCGAGTTCCTGGCGCGGGCGACGCTGTGGAAGTTCGGCCCGTTCGGCAAGCTCATCCAGAACCTGAACTCGATCCCGATCGCCGAGGGGGGCGACACCGCCGCGATGAAGGAGGCGCTGCGGCGCTTGCACGACGGGCGGGCGGTGGTGCTCTTCCCCGAAGGGTCGCGGACCTACGACGGGGCGATGCAGGAGTTCAAGCGTGGAGCCGCCGTGCTCGTGAAGCGGGCCGCGTGCCCGGTGCTGCCCGCGGCGATCGAGGGCGCGTTCGACGCTTGGCCCCGCACGCGGAAGCGGCCGCGGCTGTTTGGCCCGCGGGTCGAGGTGGCCTTCGGGCACCCGATCCCGCACGAGGAGTTGCTGCGCGACGGGGCGGATGCGGCGCTCAAGCGGCTCGCGAGCGAGGTGGAGACGCTGCGTGGGGAGCTGCACGCGAGCATCCGTGCACGGACGAAAGGTCGGTATCCGACCTCGCCGCCTGCGGCGATCAGCGACTGAGGAGAGCCGCCACCCGCTTCTCCGTCGGCGGATGCGTCGCGAAGAGGTTCGTCAGCCCGCGGCTGCCCAGCATCGGCTCGATGATGAAGAGGTTGTTCTGCGCCGGGTTCGGCTGCTGCAGCGGGATGCGCTTCGAGTACGCCTCCAGCTTCTGGAGGGCCGAGACCAGCCCGCGGGGCGAGCCCGCGATCGCCGCGCCGTCGGCGTCGGCCACGAACTCCCGGCTGCGGCTGATCATCGCCTTGATCAGGGCCGCGCCGACCGCCGCGATGATGGTCACGCCGATGAAGACGAGGGGGTTGCGGTTGCTCCCCCCGCCCAGGAAGAAGCCCCACTGCGCGACGAACGCCAGCACGCCCGCGATCGTCGCGGCGATGCAGCTCGTCAGCGTGTCGCGGTTCTTCACATGGGCGAGCTCGTGGGCCATCACGCCCTCGAGCTCCTCGTAGCTCAGGAGGTCGAGCGCTCCCTGCGTCACGGCCACCGCCGCCTTGCTCGGGCTGCGACCCGTCGCAAACGCGTTCGGCGCCTGGTGCGGACAGATGTAGACCCGCGGCATCGGCAGCCCCGCCCGCCGGCGCAGCTCATCGACCATGCGGTACAGGTCGCCCCCGGTCTCGGCCGTCACTTCCCGCCCCCGCATCGAGGCGATCGCGATCTTGTCGCTGAAGAAGAACGCCCCGATGTTCATCAGCCCGCCGAAGAGCAGGGCCGGGATCAGGTACTGCTGACCCAGCAAGCCCCCGACCGCGACGAACAGCCCCATCATGCCGCCGAGCAGCACGACCGTCTTGATGTTGTTCACAAACCCGATCGACATCGAAGACCAAAGCCTCCACAAAGCCCGCCGCACCACGCGACCAGGGCAGCATCACTACGCCCCAACTCCATCGGCGTTCGCCCCACTCCGTTGCACACCCCATGCCAATCCGTACCCCACTCCGTCTCTTCGTCTCTTGGTCTCTCCGTCTCTTCCCCCCTCACCACCACCCCGCCGACCGCGCCCCCGCCGCCGCCAGAATGGCAGCGATCACCACCCGCAGCGCCGGCAGCTTCAGCCGGTGCGTCATCCACGCCCCGATCGGGCTCCCCGCCACCGCCCCGAGCGCCATCGCCGCGGCGATACTCAGGGCCTCCACCCGGCTCTGGCGGTGCTGCGGCAGCGTCCACACCTTGAGGGCCGCCCCCACTCCGGCGCTGATCCACATGACCGACGCGCTCGCCGCGATCGCCCGCCGGAGCTGGAGCTTCGAGATGAGCTGCGTCGCCGGCACCAGCACGATGCCCCCCCCGATCCCGAGCAGCCCCGCCAGGAACCCCGTCCCGCCCCCGATCGGCCCGAGCCGGCCCCAGCTCGGGCGGGCCGCCTCGAGGTCGCGCTCCGGCAGCCCCCGCACCGTCTGGAACACGGTCCACGCCGCGTACGCCAGCAGGAACCCCGCGAGGATCTGCTTCAAGGGCTTGCCGTCCAGCATGTTGCTGACGATGACGCCCCCGATCACGCCCAGGATCATCCCGGGCAGCAGGCGGTTCCGCACCGTCGGATCGAGCGCCCCCTCCGACTTGTGCTTCACGCTCGACACGAGCGCCACGACCACATTCACGCACATCGCCGACGCCGCATAGAGGTGCTGCTGCGGCGCGTCCTTCCCGCTGAACCCGTACACGATGCCGAGGGCCGGCAGCATGACGATCGACCCGCCGATCCCGGCCAGCCCGCCCACCACCCCGGCCACCAAGCCGATCACGAGCGCCCAGGCTGATTGCTGCAGGTCCATCCGTGCTCCGGCGGCCCGTGTAGGGCGGCGTGCTGAGACGGTAGGGCCGACCACCGCCTCGTTATGGGACCCCTAATCAGGTGATTTTGGCCCGTCGACACCGACCACCGCCCCAAACCGCCCGGCGTGACCGTCCGAGTGGAAAGATCGCTGACCCACTGGTGATTCCTAACCTACCGTTTCCAGCGTACTTCGGCGGCCCGAACCGGACCGGTGGACCGGATAGGCCGATCGAACCCACGCCCGCACAGACGAGCCGCCCCAGCGCCCGCCTGAGCCCAGACCCACCGGTTGCCGGGGAGGCGACCCGATACATGGCCCGCAGAACCGAAGAACCGATCGCCGCGACCGTGGTCCGCACACGCATCGCCGCCGAGCTGGCGGTCTTCGCGATCGCCGCCGTCGTGGTCGCGTGGTCCGCGGTGTTGGTCAAGGAACGGGCCCACGCCACGCCCCTGATGGAGATCGAGCGCGTGTCGACCCGCGCGGCGGCACCGGCCAGTATCGAGTCCATCGCATTCGAGCCCGCCCCCGACGACAACCCAGGCGCGACGACCGAGACGACCTACCCCGCGGGCACCCGCTGGTTCAACGGCCGGCCCATCCGTCCCGCCCGCACCATCTGGATGACCGTCACCGCCTACTCGCCCGACCACCGCTCCTGCGGGGTCTTCGCGGACGGCCAGACCGCCACCCTGCACTCCGTCTGGACCAACGGCATGAAGCTGGTCGCCGCGGACACGCGCGTCCTGCCCTTCGGCTCGATGATCTCCGTCCCGGGCTACGCCTCGGGCGATGTCGTCCCGGTCTTGGACCGCGGCGGCAAGATCAAGGGCCACCGCCTGGACCTGCTGTTCCCGACCCACGCCGCCGCACGGCAGTGGGGGGTCCGCAAGCTGCCCGTCGTGGTGTACGAGTACGCCGACGGCCAGCCCGCGCCGAACCCGCGCAAGGAACGCTGATCAGCGCAGCACCCGGCACTGCGTCTCTCGATCTCTTCGTCTCTCCGTCTCTTCCCCTACCCTCCCCCATGCTCGCCGGCTCCCGCACACCCGCGCCCACCACGCCCGAGGAACTCCTCGGCCCCGCGCTCTCCCGCCGGCTCGACCGCCTCGATGTCATCAGCCGCAAGCTCTTCGCGGGCAAGCTCCCGGGTGAACGCCGCTCCAAGCGACGCGGCCAATCCGTCGAGTTCGACGACTACCGCCAGTACGCACCCGGCGACGACCTCCGCCACCTCGACTGGAATGTCTTCGCCCGCCTCGACCGCTTCTTCGTCAAGCTCTTCCGCGAGGAGGAAGACCTCGGCCTGCACATCGTCATCGATGCCTCCGCGAGCATGGACGCCGGCGACCGCCCGGCCATGGCGGGCGACGACGCCATCCCCACAAAGCTCATCTACGCGCATCGCCTCGCGATGGCCCTCGGCTATGTTGGCCTCGTCGGGCAGAACCGCGTCTCCGTCACCGTCTTCGGCCGTCCCGGCGAGGGGCTCCGCCGCATGGCCCCCGCGCGCGGTCGCCGCTCGGTCGAACGCCTGAGCGCGTTCCTGCTCGAGAGCCTCCGCCCGGTGCCGCAGGACGCCTCGGCCGACCCACCGCTCGACTTCGCGCAGGCGCTCCGGCGGGTCGCGCTGGGCCGCTCGGGCAAGGGCGTGCTGGTGCTCGTGAGCGACTTCCTCGTGCGCGACGGGCTTGAGCAGGGCCTGACCGACATCGGCCTCGCCGCCCGCAAGGGCGCCCTCGACGCCTACGCCCTGCAGACCATGAGCCCGGGCGAGCTCGACCCGGCCGCCGAGCGCGACCGCGGCCTCGTCGGCGACCTCCGCCTGACCGATGTCGAGAGCGGGAACCCCGCGGAGATCACGATCTCCGCGGAACTCCTGCAGACATACCGCGCGAGGCTCGACGCCCACCTCGACCGCGTCCGCACCCTGTGCGCCGCGCGTTCGATCGAGCACATGCTCGTCCCGACCGACACCCCGGTCGACCGCCTGGTCCTGCAGACCCTCCGCCGCCGGGGCGTTGTGGGCTGACGAAACGGGCGCTTCCCGGGTGCCGTGGAGACACCGCGCAGCGATTTCTCCACGATCGAGCGGTTCGGTTCGTGGAAAAGGCTCCGCCGTTTCCACGGCACCCGCCCATTGCCCATTGCCCATTGCCCCCAAAAACAGACAACGCCCGATCCAAAGGACCGGGCGTCGCCAAAGTCTGCGGTGTGCTGAATCGATCAGCGGCGGCGGCGGAACGCCACGAACCCACCGAGGCCGACGAGGGCCAAGGGGGCCGGGGCCGGCACGAGGCTGTACTCGTACACGATCTCCCAGTCGAGCGCGCCCTGCGTCGAGAACTGCGAGACGATGTTGCCCGCGCCGGTCGCGATCGAGCTGCCGTCGGCGTTGGCGAGCAGCATCACGCTGCCGGTGTCGATGAAGGCCGACAGGTCGTCGGTGCCCGCGATCAGGTCGTTGACCTCGGTCTTCTGGCCCTGCAGGCCCATGAAGGACGCGCCGGAGGTGCCGGCGAAGTCGATCGTGCCGTCGAAGGCGTCGGCTTGGAAGGCCTCATCGGCGACCGGGATGACGGTGGCGAGCGTCGTGCCCATGCCGTCGTCGAGGAGCATCGAGATCGTCGCCTGCAGGAAGAGGGTGATCTCGGCCGCCTGGGCGTCGAGGTTCTCGGCCTGGGCGCTGCCCACGACCTCGCCGTTCAGCGTGACCGTCACCTTCTCCAGCACGCGGAGGCCCGCCTGCGTGTCGAAGGCCGGGATGCTGAACATCTGCGACCAGTTCGTGGTCGCGAGCGCGAAGGAACCGTTGTACATCTCGGTCCCGGCAGCGGCGGTGCCGGCGCAAGCGGCGAGGGCCGCGCACATCAGGGTCTTCATCAGTTCGATCCTCTCTGTCCCAAGCTCATCCATGCGGAGGGGCTGCCGAACCCACGACACGGCGTCCGTGCGGATCGCACGCACAGCCCCTGCGGCGAGAACATGCCACAGGAGCCGCCGAGAACCACCCAACTCAGCGGATTGTCCCTAGTTTTCGCAGAGTCCCGAGGCTTCCCACCTTGAACCGGGGAAAGCCGCAAGCGCCATCAACCAAACCCGCCCCAACCGTGCAATCCGAGGGTGCCCTGGAGACATCGCGCAGCGATTTCTCCACGCCGTCCCCAGCCCCTCTGCCCCTTCGCCCCTCTGCCCCTTGTCCCTCACCCCGCCCCGCGGCTCCGCTCCTGGATCAAGTCCCGCAGGTTCCCCTTGAACTCCGCGATCTCCGACCCCCCGTAGATCAGCCGGGCCACCATGTCCGCGTGCTGGTCGCTCACCTGCGGCGCGGGCCGCCCGGTCAGCTGCTCGTACCGCTCGTCGCTGATCTTCAGGTACGCCCGCATCGCGTAGTCGTAGAGCTGCTCGTCCTCGTCCCGGCTCAGGTCGAGCCGCAGCTCATTGATCAGCTTCGTCCCCTGCCCGATCCAGGTCTGGAAGGTCTCCTGGCAGACATGCTCGCCGATCCACTCGCCCACGGGCCCGCGGAAAGGCCGCCGCGGCATCTTCGTCCCGGGCTTGCCCGTCGCGTGGCAGATGATCGTCCCCGGCGCCCCCGCCTGCACGGCCGCCTGCGGCTTCGCGTCACCCACCTGCGGGACCTCCCGCCCCAGCTTCTCCAGCATGTCTCCCATCGCCCGCTGCGGCATCAGGTCCCCACGCCCCGCCGCGACGACGAACCCCTTCTCCAGCACCTCGGCCGCCCGGTCCTCCTGCTGGTCGGCCATCAGCGCCGCCCCGGCGAGCTGGTAGGCCTTGCTCAGGTCCGGGTTCACCTCGATCGCCTTCAGATAGGTCTGGGCCGCCTCCCCGTACCGCCCCGCCTGGTTGTACGCCCCGGCCAGGCTGAAGATGGCCATGTCGTTGCCCGGCTCCTCGGCCACCAAGGCCTCGAACCGACGGATCCGCTCGTCCACATCCATGCCGCTGCACCTCTCTAGCTTGCCGGGCTCGAACCACTGGACCGTTGCCACCGCAGGGTAGCGCCCGCCCTCCGCGGTGGCCCTCGCGAGAACCGCCAACCCCGTATTGTGCCCTCGTGCCCCACCCCCAGCACAACCCCGACCCCATCCTCCGGACCGACCTCGCCGGCATCCGCCTCCGCGCGCCGGTCCTCCTCGCCGCCGGCACCGCCGGCACGCTCGATGAGCTCGCCGCCGTCACCGATCTCACCAAGGTCGGCGCCCTGGTCACCAAGTCCATCACACCCCAGCCCCGCCACGGCAACAAGCCCTGGCGCGTCGCCCCCCTGAAGGCCGGCATGCTCAACGCCGTCGGCCTCGCCAACCCCGGGCTCGACGCCTTCCTCGCCGACTACGCCCCCCGCATCCTGTCGCTCCCCTGCGAGGTTTTCGTCTCCGTCGCCGGGTTCTCCATCGACGACTACGCGACCTGCGTCGCCGCCATCGATGCCGCGGGCATCACCCCCGCCATCGAGCTCAATGTCTCCTGCCCCAATGTCCATGGCATCGAGTTCGGCGCCGATCCCAAGCTCCTGACCGAACTCATCGCCACCCTCCGACCCCTCGCGAAGAACATTCGCCTCATCGCCAAGCTCCCCCCCGTTGCCGTCGCCTCGCCGAACTCCATCGCCGATCTCGCCCGCGCTGCCATCGATCCCGCCGGCTCCGCGCCCGCCGGCCCCAACAACCGCCCCGGCGTCGACGCCCTCACCCTCTGCAACACCACGCCCGCCATGGCAATCAATGTCCGCACCCGCCGGCCCGCGCTCGCGAATGTCACCGGCGGCCTCTCCGGCCCCGCCGTCCACCCCGCCGTCGTCCGCCTCGTCCACCTCGCCTACACCCAGGTCTGCCGCGACGCGAACATCCCCATCCTCGGTCTCGGCGGCGTGATGAAGTGGGACGACGCCGCCGAGCTCATCCTCGCGGGCGCGACCGCCGTCCAGGTCGGCACCGTCCTCTTCACCGACACCAACGCCCCGAAGAAGATCGCCAAGGGCCTGGCCAAGTGGACCCGCGATCAGAACGCGTCACACCTCGCCGACCTCACCGGCGCAGTAGACCTTTCGTAACCGGGCCCTTCCCCATTGCCTATTGCCCACTGCCCATTGCCCCTCAAGGACACCCGGCGCTGAACGACTGCAGGAACGCCGAGATATCCGAGAAGGTCAGGATCGAATCCGGGGCCGCAAGCTCCGCCGGGCAAGAGGTCGTGAAGCTCGACGACTGCGGCGTGCTCACCCGCGCCTGCGTCAGCCCGAACGCGATCACCCGCCACCAGTACCGCGTCTGCCGGTTCAAGGCCCCGACCGGCACCGCCAGCGAGGTCTGGTCCACCACCGACTCCGACACCACGATGTCCGTGAACCCCTCGTCCCGCGACACCTGCACGAGGTAGGTCACCGGCCCGAACGCGTCCGCCTCCGTCCACTCAAAGCGGGCCTCGGCAGAAGACCAACCGAGCTGGCCCGGCAAGGGCAGCCCCCGCACGCTCTGGTCGGGCGACTGCAGGAAGAACTCGCCCGGCGCCCCCATCGCCCCCTCGCGGTTCAGCCACATGATCACCCGTCCCTCCGCGCACGACCCCCCGCTCGCGCACCCGTAGGTCGCGACAAGATCGACCGACACATCGCCGTTGATGTCCCCCGTCGCGAGCCCGCTCCCGAACGCCCCCGCCGGCACGCCGAACAGCGTCGGCGCCCCGAACCCGCCCCCCGCCTGCCCGAGCCGCACGCTCGCCCCCTCGCCCCCCTTCGCCGAGACCGACACCAGGTCCGCGACACCGTCCAGGTTCAGATCCACCAGCGTCGAGCCGATCACGCTCGCCCCGATCGGGTACCCCGTCTCCAGCGTCGTCACGCTCGGCAGCCGCCCCGTCCCGTCGTTGATGAACCGCTGCACCCGCGGTCCCGGCCCCGCGACCAGCACATCGCTCGCCGGCCCGCCCACCGCCCGCGCGATCCCCGCCGCCTCGAAGGCGCCGCTCTCCAGGATCGCCCCCGTGAACGCCCCCGACCCGTTGTTCGCCCGCACCACCAGCCCCCGCTGCAGCATCGTCCCGCTGCGCACCGCCAGCAGGTCCGGCAGCCCGTCGCCCGTCAGCTCCGCAACCGCCACGCCCGCCAGCGTCTGCCCCGCGCTGAACCCGAGCACGAGATCGTTCCGCGCGAACACACCCGTCCCGTCCCCACGGTGCACGCTCACCACGCCGAACTCATCGCCCACCACGACATCGAGATCCCCGTCCCCGTCAAAGTCGCCCGACGCGATCCCGACGACATCCGACCGACCCGTCCGCGCCTGCACCGGGCTCAGCCCGCCCGTGCCGCTGTTCATCAGCGTGATCAGCCGCCCGTTCCCGCTCGCGTCCTCGCCCGCCACCACCGCGTCCGGCAGCCCGTCGTTCCCGATGTCCATCACCATCAGCCGAGCCTCGCGCCCCGCCCCGAGGGCCGTCGAGAAGCTGTTCACCGGCCCGAACGAAGCCGCCCCCATCCCGCTCCCGTCATTCAGCCGCACCCGCACCTCCGCCGTCAATGGCGAGTGCGTCACGAGATCGAGGTCCCCGTCCCCGTCCATGTCCACCAGGAACGGATCCCGCACCCCCGCCGGCTCGCTCAGCTCCACGCCCACCTGGAACCCCGGCTGACCAAAGGCCAGACCAGCCGCGCACACAACCACACCGACCGCGGAGCCAGTTCGCATCTCTACAACCTCCTCGCAGGGCAACAGACCTCGCCCGCGAGCCGATTGTAAACCGCTGTCAGCAAACCACCAACACCCCGCCCCCAAGCCCCCGTCGAGTCCCGCTATCGGCCCACGCCGACGCCCGAACTCCCCCCATCTTCACATGGGAGGAAGATACGGTGCCACTATCCGCGAAGCGGGTAGTGCCGCCCTCACTCCGCCTCCGCCTCCACCGGCGTCCCCGCCTCCACCTCCACAGGCCCCTTCCCATCCCGCATCCGCCCGAGCGCCTTCCGAAGCGCCCCGCTGGGCCGATCCGCCTCGGGCGTCTCCTTCGGCTCCTCGAACATCTTCTCCTGCGTGTCCGCCGCCTTCACCGCCTCGGCCGACACCGTCCCGTCCTTGCCCACCTGGTCGAACCGCACGCTCACCCGGCTCGATACGCCCCGCTCCCGCTGCGTCACGCCGTACATGTGGTCGCAGATCTGCATGGTCCGCTTGTTGTGCGTGATCACGATGAACCGGCTGAAGCTCGTGAACTCCCGCACCACGCTCCCGAACCGCGCCACATTCGCCTCGTCCAGCGCCGCGTCGACTTCGTCGAGGATGCAGAAGCAGCTCGGCTTCGACCGGAAGATCGACATCAGGAGCGCCACCGCCGTCAGCGTCTTCTCGCCACCCGAGAGTTGGCTGATGCTCCGAGGCTCCTTCCCCGGCGGCTTCGCGATCACCTCGATGCCGCTCTCGAGCAGGTCCACCTCGTCCGTCTGCACCTTCTGCCCGTCGACTTCCTTGACGAGCGGCATCAGCCGGACTTCCGCCCGCCCGCCGCCGAAGAGCTTGCGGAACATGCCGTCCTGCCCGCCGAAGTTCGCCTGGATCTTCGCGAACACCTCGCCGAACCGCGCCTTGCTCGCCTCATCGAGCCGCGTGATCAGCTCCGCCAGCCGTGTCCGCGCCTCGTCGATGTCCGCAAGCTGCGCGACCAGCTCGTCGTTCTTCTCAGCAAGCACATCCTCTTCCGCGATCGCGTCGAGGTTCACATTCCCCAGCTTCTTGATCTCGTCCTTCAGGACATTCAGCCGCGCCTGCGCGTCCGGGATATCAACGGGCGACACATCCCCCGGCGCCACCACCGCCCGGTAGTCGAGATACTCCTTCGCCAGGTCCACCCCAGCATCCTCGAGCGCCCGCTCCTCCAGATGCTCCCGCCGCACCTCCTGCTCACGACGCGACCCCTCGAGCCCGTTCCAGTCCCGCTCAACGAGCCGCGCCCGCTCCCGAGCCTTCCCAAGCTCCGCCCCCACGCTCTCCACGCGCCCCGCGACCTCGCCCACGCGCTCCCCGAGCGCCCGCGTCTCTTCCGCCAGCTTCTCCGCCTCGACGCGCAGGTTCTCCCGCTCCTCGTCCGCCGAGGTCACCGTCCCCACATGCCGCTCGCGCCGCTCCCGAGCCTCCTCGATGTGCCGCTCGTGCTCGCCGACACGACGCTTCGCGTTCTCGACCTCCGTCTCCAGACGCCGGACCTCGCGCCGGCTCGCCCCCGCCTGCTCGCCGAGCCGCCCGACCTCCACCCGAGCCTTGCTCAGCGCATCCCCCGCCGCCTCCGCCTCCCCCTCGGCCTCCTTCACCGAGCCCTCATGCGTCGACACAGCCTCGCGCTGCTCCCCCGCCAGCCCCGAAAGCTTCCGCTCCCGCTCCGCGAGCTCCTCGATCTGCCCCGCGATCGAAGCGACCTGCGCATCCAGCTCGCCCGCCTCCTCCGAGGCCGACCCCAAGTCCCGCTCCGCCCGCGCCAGCTCCGCTTTCTCGCGATCGAGAGCGCTCTGCGCCCGCCCCGCATCACCCCGCGCCTGCGCCAGCGCCAGCTCCACCTCGCCGCGCTCCGCCTGCACCGCCCCAAGCCGCTCGTCGGTCGCGACCAGCTCCGCCCGCTCCCGCTCCACACGCTCCCGAAGCGCCGCGACCTTCACCTCAAGGTCCGCCAGCTCCGCCGCGCGCGCCAGAACACCGCTCTCCGCCCCCTGCGCCACCGGCCCGACCGTCATCGTCCCGTCCGACTCGACGACCTCGCCGTCCCGCGTCACGAACCGCGCCCGGCTCAGCCCGCTCGCCCGCAGCATCTGAGCCGCATCGAGCGTCCCCACGCTCAGGCAGTTCCCGAGCACCCGATCCAGCAGCGTCTCCACCCGCGAGCGAACTTCCTCATCCGCCCGCACCCGCACCATCTCCCGCACCCGACCCACGCGCACCGCCAAGACCGCCGCCTCGCCCGCCCCGATCCCCGGCTCCCACTCCCCGCCATCCGTGAGCACCGCCACCCGCACCCGCCCCGGGAGCCGGTCCAGCTCCTCCCGCGTCGGCATCTCCGCCGGCGTCCGCACGACCAAGGCATCCAGCAAATCCCCGAGCCCCGCCTCCACCACCGACGCATGCTCCGCGTCCGTCTCAATGAGCTCCGCCAGCGGCGCCACCACGCCGCCAAACCCCTCCCCCGCGTCCCGCATCTCGAGCGCCGCCCGGGCCGCTTCCCCCAGCCCCGCCCGCGTCTTCACCAGCTCATCCAGCGTCCCACGCCGAGCATCCGCCCCCGCGTGCTCCCGCTCCAGCGCCCCAAGAGCCTCCACACGCCCCGACCGATCCTCCGCCAGCGCCGAAAGCTGCTCACCCAGCCGCTCCGAAGCCGCCGACCGATCCGCCACCCGCCCCTCGGCCTCCGCCAGCGACTGCTCCGTCGCCGCGATCGTCTCCCGAAGCCCCGCGATCGCCCCATCCAGCTCCGCAGCCCGCTCGCGTAGCTTCGCCGCCCGCGCCTCCACCTGCGCCCGCTCCCGCCCGCGCGACTCCGCCTCCGCCGACACCCGCGCCCGGTCCCGCTCGATCTTCTCCAGCGTCTGCCGAGCCTCCGCCAGCGCCCGCCGCGCCACCCCCGCCCGCTCGATCGCCGCCGAGCGCTCCTTGTTCAAGGTCTCAAGCGACCGCTCCGCGTCCCCCAGCTTCTCCGCCAAACTCGCCAGCTCATCCCGAGCATCCGCCGCGTCCTGCGCCACAGCCTCCGCCGTCGCCTGCGCCTCGTCCCGACGCTTCGTCTCCGTCTCGATCGCCCGCTCCGCCTCCTCGATCGACCGCGCCGCCATCGCCGCCCGCTGCTCGGCCTGCTGGCGCCCGTGCTCCGCCGCCTGCTTCGCCTGCTCCGCCCGGCGCAATTCCCCCTCGATCTCCGCCCGAAGCGCATCCGCCTCCCGCTTGTCCGACTCCAGCGCCGCCACCGCCCGCTGCGTCTCGTCCCGCTCCGCGCCCAGCTTCTGCAGGCTGCTCGTCAGGCTCTCCAGACTCAGCCGCACCTCGTCGTACTGCTGGAACGCCACAGCAAGCCGCAGCGCCCCCGCCTCGTCGTCCAACTCCTGAAACCGCCGAGCCTTCGCCGCCTGCGTGCGCACCGTCTTCAGCCGCCGCTCCGTCGACTCCAGCTGCTCCCGCGTCCGAACAAGGTTCGCCTCGGTCCGGTCCAGCTTCCGCTTCGCCTCGATCCGCCGAACCTTGTACTTCGCGACCCCCGCGGCTTCCTCGAAGATCGTCCGCCGCTCCTGCGGGCTCGCCAGCAGCATCGCGTCGACCTTGCCCTGCTCGATGATCGAGTACGCGTCCGCACCGATCCCCGTATCGAGGAACAAGTCGCGGATGTCCTTCAGCCGCGCCCGCTTCCCGTTGATCAGGTACTTGCTCGTCCCATCCCGATACAGCTCCCGCGTAACCGACACCTCCTCCGCATCGATCGGCAAAGGCCGCCGCACCCGCCACCGATCCGAAAGCACCGTCTCCGCTTCCTCATCCCCCTCCGCCACATGCTCAACCGCGTCAACGGTCTCCTCAAACTCCTCAACCGCCTCCCCGCTCCCGTCCCGCCCCGGTGCCCCCTGGCCCTCCCCTTCGTGCCTCCGTGCCTCCGTGCCTCCGTGCCTGTCTTCCCCTTCGTCTCTCCGTCTCTCCGTCTCTCCGTCTCTCTCAGGATTACTAAACACCAGCGTCACCGAAGCCATCCCCCCCGGCTTCCGCCCCGCCGACCCCGCAAAGATCACATCGATCATCTCCTTGCCGCGCAGGCTCTTGCTCGAGCGCTCCCCAAGCACCCACTTCACCGCGTCCACAAGGTTCGACTTCCCGCACCCGTTCGGCCCAACCACCCCCGTGATCGGCTCGTCAAAGGTAAAGGTCGTCTTATCCGCGAAGCTCTTGAACCCCACCATCTCCAGCCGCAAAAGCCGAAGCCCCTCTACCCCAACCCCACCCACCCCACCCACGGCCCCCCCAGCCGCACCCGCCAGCGCCGCCGCCGACCCGACCCCGCTCGCATCCAGCACCACATCCACAGGCGAGACCGTCGTCATCGGGCCGGACCTCCGTGTCCCCGTCGCCGATCCGGGCGGGCCGCACTCCGCACAGCCCCGTCCCCCGGACCCAATCCAGCAGGACCCACAGCATACCGCCCCTGCCCACCCCGACCAGCCCCATATCCAGTATCCACAACCACTCCAAGGCCCTCACCCCACCCCAGCGCCACCACGACACCCGCCCACGAGGCGCGCACACCAAACCCTAGCCCCCTCTTCAAGGGTAGCGCCACACCCCCGCCCCGATCTCAATGCCCCGCCAACCCCTCAGGGACACCCCGCCGCGAACGCATCCAGAAACGCGTTCACATCCGCGATCGTGTACAGCCCATCGTCCGACAGGTCCGCGATCGGGTCCTCGTCCACGAACCCAAACAGGAACGCCGCCACATCCGCGAAGGTCAGCACCCCGTCCCCGTTCAGGTCCGCGACGCACTCCGCCCCGCACCCGTTGAGCAGCACACCCACCACATCCGCCTCGTAATCGGCGAACCCCACATCAGGCGTCCCGTTCCCATCAAAGTCGGCCACCACAACCGAGCCCGGCCCGCTCCCGGGCGACACATTCACCATCGCCTCAAAGCTCCCATCCCCCACGCCCAGCAGCACACCCACACTCCCGGGCCCGCTCTGGTTCCGGTCTGCAACCACCAGGTCCGCCGCCCCGTCATCGTTCAAGTCCGCGATCGCGACCGACAACGGGTAAAGCCCCGCCCCAAAGCTCCGCGCCGTTCCAAAGCTCCCGTTCCCATTCCCAAGCAGCACCGCCACCACGCCGTCCGACCCGTTCGCCACGACCAAATCCGCGTCCCCATCCCCATCAAGGTCCCCCGAAGCCACAAACACCGGATCCTGCCCCACAAACGAGTCCCGCTTCGCTTGGAAGCTCCCGTCCCCGTTCCCGAGCAGCACGCTCACCGTGCCCACCCCGTTGTTCGCCGCCACAAGGTCCGCGTCCCCATCGCCATCGAAGTCGCCCGTCGCCACCGCAAACGGCAGGAAATCCACCGCAAACTCCACCCGCCCCTGGAAGGTCCCGTCCCCATTCCCAAGCCGCACGCTCACCGCATCCGCAAAGATGTTCGAAAACGCCAGATCACGCGCCCCGTCCCCATCAAAGTCCGCGATCGCCACCGACAACGGCCCCCGCCCCGCGTCAAAGTCCCGCTTCGGCTGGAAGGTCCCGTCCCCATTCCCGATCAGCACGCTCGCCGTATTCGCCCCGCCATTCACAACAACAAGGTCCGCCGCCCCGTCCCCGTTCAGGTCGCCGACCACCACCCCCTCCGGCACCGCACCGGTCGCGAAGTCCTGCGCCGCCCCAAAGCTCCCATCCCCGTTCCCAAGAAGCACGCTCACGCTGTCCGAGTCGCGGTTCGCCACCGCGAGGTCCGCCACGCCATCCCCATCAAAGTCGCCCACCGCGACCGAAGTCGGCTCCGCACCCACGCCAAACAACCCCGCCGCCCCAAAGAGATCCCCCGCCCCGCACTGCGCACCGGCCCCACCCGCCGCAACCACCAGCACCGAAGCCGCCACAACACCGCCCGTGTTCATCAACATCGCCGCACTCTCCTCATCGCAGCCGGCAGGCCGCCACTCCTCACGCCGCAACCCGGGGCCCGCAACACGAACCCTCTCAACCGGCGAGCAACCGCAGACTAACAGCCTCCACACCCACCACCAACCCCAAACCCCGCCAACCCGCAACTTTCCTCCATCCCACACACCTACGCCCGCCCCGCGCACCCCCCCCCCCCGCGCATCCCCATGGAGCCCCGAGCGTAAGCGAGCGGGCTGGAACACCAAAGGTCACCGCGTGCCGCGATCAACCTCGCGCCAGCGAGATAGGCCACGAACCAGCGACGCAGCAAGACGCTTGGATGCCACCGCTTGTCCCAATAAGCAAGCCGCGCAATCACACACCCAACCTCGGCGTCACCCACTCCCCGGTGCCACTATCCGCGAAGCGGGTAGTGCAACACCCACGCCCGGTGCCCCGGACCCGCCCGACGGGCGCGTCGGGCCGCACCTACGCCAGCGCCCGCCACACAAGAGGTCCGGTGCCAAGATCTGCGTCGGAGGCGTTTGCAGTCCCGCCCTCCCCAAGACGAGCCCGCAGCGCAAGCAAGGGACTCCGCAAGCGCAGCGCCTCCACCCCCTCCGACCCTCATCGCCCCCAAATCCCCCGCCCACCACCCAACACCAACACGACACACCCCACCCCCCGGACGCCTGATCTTCGCGCCCCGCGAAGATCAGGGCCGCATCGGTGTGCCGACCCCATGCAGGCCGGAAAGCCCTGTGCTACTCATCATGCCCAGCGGATGTGCCATCCTGCATATCGCGCCACTGCAACATGCAAATCACCGGACCGTCACCGCTCTCGGCGTCGCTAACAGTCATGACCCACGCGTTCCGGTCCACTTCGCCGAAGCGATCGCCGTGAAATATACCGGTGCTGCTCGGAAACGATGCGATGCCCTCCGGATCTCTGCCGCTCTGATATCGCATGATGCCCCGAATCATCGCAGTTGCCAAGATCCGTGTGTTCAGTGCGTCTTCCAGATCGCGGAGGATCCCACCGTCGATATCGCATGGAGTCGCAAGCGAGAACGAATCGTCGTCAAAGTCCACCGTGACGATGATTTGATCACACCTGTTGGTATCGGAATGCGTGCGAACGATGTCGGCGGCGCGAGCCAGGCAAGAGAGAGAGGCCGCAAACTTGCTGGCAATCCGGGAGTTCGATGCCAGGGCAATCTGTTCGTCACGATCCGCGGACCACTGCCGCATGATGCGAGCGGACTGGTGACCGAATCGGGATGCCTCCTTGTAGTTATCGAGGTAGATGCGAGTCGTTGACTGATGACGCGTAGCCAAGAATACGACCGCAATGACCCCGATGACGCTTACGCATACGGCTGCGAGCTTCGTGCGGTGTGCGTGCATAGGCGTGGTGTCTAGTCGGAGACACGCTTCGGTCGTTAGTGGTCCGTGAGCCCAGTCCTCACTTCCCCTCCTCCTCCCGCATCCTCAGCGGAACCAACAAACTCGGCCGCGACTCATCCGTCGGGCTCGGCGTCGCCGCCGTCTGCCCGCTCTCCGGCGCGATCAACAGCTCGCGATCATCCTCGGGCCCCTCGGGCCGCATCTCGATCCGCGTCTCCCGGTCCGCCGAAAGCAGCTCCGCCAGCAACCGGTCCCGCTCCGTCGAGAACGACGCCAAAACCGCACCCGACCGCTGGATCTCATAGAGAACACCAACGACCTCCGAGTACGACATCCCAAGCCCCGGCCGCGGGTCCTCCGGGCTCGGCGTCCGCGCGAGGAAGTCGATCAAATCCGGCAGCGTCTCCGGAGCCGTATCGAGACTCACCTGCGCCAGCCGCTGGTCGCGCCCAATCCGCCCGACATCCGGGTCGCCCACCCGCGCCGGCGGCTCCGGCGCCCGGTAGTACAACCGCACCGGCTCACCCTGCCCGTCCGATGCCAGCATGAACCGGTCCGACCACGCCGTCACGAACATCGGCTTCTTAAGGCTCAGGAAGTCGCCGAACAACGCGATCCGCGGCGTCCCCTGCTGCGTCACATAGATAAGAGGATCCCCGATCGGCACACGATCGAGCAGGAACTTCCCAGCGATCGGCGCCCGCGCCACGCCGTAGATCGTCCCCGCCGGCAGCACCAGCCGGCTGATCGCATCGATCCGGCTGAGCGACATATGCCCGCTCGTCCCCTCGCCGTACCGCTCGTACGCGATCAGCCGTTCCCGCTGCGCCCGCTCCGCCCGCGCCGCGAGCGCTTCGTACGCCGCGACCCGCACCGTCAGCGCATCCTCCGCCAGCAGGTTCCGAAGCGTCTCATCCACCGTCGGCCCGCCGTCGATCCGCGACAGCAGCCCGATCGCGTCCGTCCGCAGGTCGGCCGGCCCGTCCTCGGCGATCTCCTTCAGGTACGGCGCCGCCCGCGGATCCCCGAGCCGCGCCCCCGCCCGCAGCGCCGCGAGCCGAGGCACAAGGTCCGCATGTGTATAGAGGTCGCGAATGAACGGCAGCGCCGGCTCACCCAGCGCCTGCAGCGCCCAGCTCATCTCGTTGCCGAGGTACGGCTCGTCGACCAGCGTCTCCGCGTACCGCCGCGCATACACCTGCGGCAGCGACTGGTCGAGCGGCAGGTGCCGCACCAGCTCGATGAACTCCCCCGGGCGATCGGCGTACCGCGGCGGGATCGTCAGCGCGATGCTCTGGTCGTTGCGGCCGCGCGCGACATTCTCCTCGCCTGAGCGCCGCGGGAAGCGCGAGTTGATCGCGCTCGTGATGATCCGGGCCCGGGCATGGCTGGGGTTGTCCAGCAATATCTCGACATCCAAGGCATCGGTCACCGCGCCGCCATCCAGCACGCGCCCCACGGTCCGGGTGATGCCCGCGAGCTCGCGCCCGGGCTCGGCGAAGGGGTTGACGAAGATCTCGCCCCGGGCCTGGCCGATCTTGCGGGTCTGGGGCCCGCCGAACGCGGTCGCCTGGCCCAGCCGCAGGTCGGTGGTCCAGAGCTTGCCCCCCTCGAGGCTCGTGGCGTTCATCGCGCGCACATAGACATCGAAGCTCGACCCCTGGGGCGACCCGGGGGGGATGGCAGCCTGGACGATGACGACCGCGGTATTGCGGTCCTCGAGGAGCTGGCGGGGGGTCATGCCCTCGAAGGGGGTGCCGTCGAACATGCCGGAGCGGCCGACGCCCTGGAGGGCCATCTCGCGCTCCATGGTGGCGGCGACGCCCTCATTGAGGACCTGGCCGCCGGTGCCGTTAAGGCCCACGACGAAGCCGAGGCCGGAGACGAGGATGGGCTCGACGCCTCGGAAGGTGACCTGGCTGCCGATGGTGCCTCGGAGGGCGGTGGGGATGTCGCGGGGGGGGACCTCGGCTCGGATGACTCGTCTCGGCTCGCTGGAGCCGCAGGCGACGAGGGCTGTACAGAGGAGGGCGCACAGGAGGGGGAGGATGTTCCACGGGGAACATTGGCGGGGGTTTGTGCGCACGGGGACGCCTGGTTGGGGCATCGGGTCGCTCTTGGGTTTGGGGAGTAGCCCGGGTTTTCCTTGGGTTGGTCGCGGCACGCGCGCGGCGGGGACCGGGCTGTGTGTCAGTGTACGGGAGGTTGGGGCGTTCGGTGGCGACGGTATGTGACGGGTTGTGCACGGGTTGCCCACGATTTTGGGCTTTGGATCCGATTGGATACCGAGTAGACTCCGATAGCGTGTTCGCCTTCCCCTGTTCGGGTCTGGTGGATCCTTGGGAGTGTGTACCACTAGGGGTTGTGGGTATAGGGAGGTTTGCCCAAAGATGCGGGGCTTGGGGGAAGAGTGGGGGGGCGGGCGAAGTTTTTTCGGACCGCAAGCGCTTGGGGCGCGGGCGCTTGGGGCTAGTTGACAGATTGTGCACTCAAGATGCCCACGACTTTGTATGCCTTGAGCCTTGTCACCACCAGTGGTAGTAGTATGCTCCTCTCCGCGGCCGATTCGTTCTCGGCCGCGTTGGTGGAGATCCGGCGACCCGCCTCTGTTTGGGTTGTTTCGGATGGCACGGAGGACAATGCCGCGGGGGCAAGAGCCGGCCTGGAGGGCCGGTTGGTTTCCGTCGGCCGTGGGCAGCGGAGCACATGGATGGTGCCCACGCGGTGAACGAGCAACTCGGGTGAGCGGGCCTGGATGGCCTGACGAGCCCGGCCCGCTGGCGGGGATGCGAGGAGCTTCCCGTCGGCGCATGGCAGATGGGCCCGCTGGAGGCGGGCCGGGAAGGCACGGAGGCACGGAGGCACGGAGGCACGCAGGCACGGAGGGAAGGCTGGGCTGCGTGTGCGTCGGGGCTCGGTGCTTGTGGATGGTGGGGGTGTTGGTGGGCGGGCGTGTGGTCCCGCTGCTGGATGACCTGAGGCCGCGGGGAGGCGGCTGGAAGGATGGTGTCGGATGGCGGTGTTGTGCGACACGCAGATCCGCGAGCTGATCGGGATTGAGCCCTTTCAGGAGGCCGTGAAGCGGCCGGGGCGGATCAGCTTCGGGGTGAGCAGCTACGGGTATGACTGCCGGGTGGGTACGCGGTTCAAGATCTTCACGCCGACGGTGCGTGGGGGCGGGCTTGCTGTTGTTGACCCGAAGCAGTTTGACGACCGGTTCATGGTGGAGGTCGATACGGCCGTCGAGGGGACGGACCATGTGATCATTCCGCCGAACAGCTTTGCTCTTTGTGAGACCGTCGAGGTGTTCACGATTCCGCGGGATGTGTTGGTGCTGTGTGTGGGGAAGAGCACTTATGCGCGGTGTGGGTTGATCGTGAATGTGACGCCACTTGAGCCGGAGTGGCGCGGGAAGGTGACGCTGGAAATCTCGAACACGACGCCTCTGCCGGCGAAGGTGTACGCGAATGAGGGTGTGGCTCAGTTTGTGTTCTTGAAGGCTGATCGTGTATGTGCGGTCAGCTATGCGGATAAAGCGGGAAAGTACCAGGATCAGCTTGGGCTGACGCTTCCGAAGGTGGACTAAATGGCTACTAACGCGGATGACGATGCCATTAAATCCGACTTGCGAAGGCTCGCGACTCTCGAGGCAGCAAGTGAGTCGCTTCGAGTCCCTGCTTCGGAGCTCGCAACGGCCCAAGGGCAGACAGATATGCCATTTGTGTTTGACGCTCTTGATGCGTTGGTGAGTGACGCTCGGCAAGTGATGCCAGACAGCCTTGTCATTAGACATTTGGCTTTGCCAGAAGCTAGCAAAATCACAAGTTCATTGGTCTGCATTGTTGCGGGTGCCGTAGGGCGTGAAGCGGCTTATCGACGATCGGTGCTCAGTCAGCAGTTGGTGAAGAAAACGCTTGAAAGTCGTCGCCACTCCGACAGATGGTTTGAGCAGCGTATTCAAGATCGATTTGGGCCGGGGTGGTAGCGTCATGGGAGCTACACGATGATTGAGCAATTAGAAAAATTACAGATGAGCGCTCGTAGTTTGGAAATGCCCGCAATGCAGTTGGCCAAGGCACAGGGCAATACCCCGATGCCTAGCTTCCATGGCGCTTTGGTAGCCTTAGTTGGCGAAGCTCAGCGTTTGTTGACAGGCAACCTCGTCGTGGCGACGCTGCAGGCCCCGGAGCTGGGCGATGTCGACTCGTCCGCGATCGTTGCAATCGCTGGGGCGATTAAGATTGAGGTCGGCGCGGAGATTGACAGACTGACGGCTCCGAAGATGCGCGGGTTTGGGGTGTGCTGAACGATGCCTGGGGGCGGAAATGGTGATAATGTCCGTGATGTTCCTTTCGATGAACTATACGGGCTCGCTCGGAATGTTCCGGTCAACACAACGCGGGACAGAGACATACGCAGTGACCTCCAATTGAGATGTACTGCCGAAATTGTTCGTGCTATGCACCTGCATCGAGAAGCTTTGGAAAAGGCATCGGAATCTAGCGAACAGAGCACCGATGCAGTCAGAAAGTTAAATGTTAAAATATTCTGGCTTACACTTGCTATGACATTTATGAGTTTAGTGATGCTGGTGTTTGGTGCGATTGAAGTATTTTGACTCAACACGGTTAAAAGGACTGAGCCGTTATGAAGATCTCCCGCAAGTTCACCAAGGCCGGTCAGGATCCCTTCGCCACTGTCGAGTGGACGACGCGTTCGAGCAAGATCTCGAACCCGGATGGGTCCGTTGTGTTCGAGATGCTGGACGCCGAGGTTCCGAAGTCGTGGAGCCAGTTGGCGACGGACATCATGGTGTCGAAGTACTTCCGGAAGGCGGGGGTGCCGCAGGATGGGGGGCCGAGGGGAGTGGCTTCGCCAGGGGCAGAGGGGCAGAGGGGCAAAGGGGCAAAGGGGGGGGAGACTGGGCCGGAGAAGTCGGCGAAGCAGGTGATTCATCGGCTGGCTGGGTGCTGGCGGCACTGGGGGGAGACGCACGGGTACTTTGACTCGGCGGCGGATGCGCAGGCGTTCTACGACGAGTTGGCGTACATGCTGGTGCACCAGATGGCGGCGCCGAACTCGCCGCAGTGGTTCAACACGGGGCTGGAGTGGGCTTACGGGATCAACGGGCCGGCGCAGGGGCACTGGATCGCGGATCACAAGACGGGTGAGCTGCGGCTGGCGGAGGATGCGTACACGCACCCGCAGCCGCACGCGTGCTTTATTCAGAGCGTGAGCGATGACCTGGTGAACGATGGCGGGATCATGGGTCTTTGGACGCGTGAGGCTCGGCTCTTTAAGTATGGCTCGGGGACGGGGACGAACTTCAGTTCGCTGCGGGCGGAGGGGGAGCCTCTTTCCGGTGGCGGGAAGTCTTCTGGGCTGATGAGCTGGCTGAAGATCGGTGACCGGGCGGCGTCTGCCATTAAGAGCGGCGGGACGACGCGGCGGGCGGCGAAGATGGTGTGCCTGGACATGGACCACCCGGACATCCACTCCTTCGTGAACTGGAAGGTTCGCGAGGAGATCAAGGTGGCGGCGTTGGTGGAGGGGATGAAGGCGATCGCGGGGACGAAGGCGAGCGGGCTGGACTCCGAGACGATCGGGGAGACGGCGGCGCGGCTTGGGCTGAAGCTGGATTACGACTTCAACGGTGAGGCGTACCTGACCGTGAGCGGTCAGAACAGCAACAACTCGGTGCGGATTCCGGACGCGTTCTTTGACGCTGTGGATGCGGGGTCGAAGTGGGACACGGTCTTCCGCACGACGGGGGAGGTGGCGCGGAGCTTTGACGCTCGCGACCTGTGGAACGACATCGCGTACGCGGCGTGGCGGTGCGCGGACCCGGGTGTGCAGTTTGACACGACGATCAACGCGTGGCACACCTGCCCGGCGGGTGGTCGGATCAACGCGTCGAACCCGTGCAGCGAGTACATGTTCCTCGACAACACGGCGTGCAACCTGGCGTCGTTGAATGTGATGAAGTTCTACGACTCGAAGACGCGGGCCTTCGATGTGGAGGGGTATGAGCACGCGATCGATCTGTGGACGATCGTCCTGGAGATCAGCGTGCTGATGGCGGCGTTCCCGTCGAAGGAAGTCGCGGAGCTGAGCTGGAAGTATCGCACGCTGGGGCTGGGGTACGCGAACCTCGGGGCGATGCTGATGCAGGCGGGTGTGCCGTATGACTCGGAGGAGGGGCGTGCGATTTGTAGCTGCCTTTCGGCGATTCTGACGGGTCGTTCGTATCGGCAGAGCGCTGTTTTGGCGGGGGAGCTGGGGGCGTTCAAGGGGTACAAGGAGAACCAGGAGTCGATGCTGCGGGTGATCCGGAATCACCGGCTGGCGGCTCATGGGCAGGACCGGTCGAGCGAGAAGTACGAGGGGCTGCGGATCCGGCCGGTGCCGATTGATCACGGTGTGGTCGAGTCGGGTCGGGTGCCGGTGAAGAACAGTTTGGAGCTTCTGCGGCACGCGACGAAGGCGTGGGACGAGGCGTACACGCTCGGGACGAAGCACGGGTATCGGAACGCCCAGACGACGGTGATCGCGCCGACGGGGACGATCGGTCTCCTGATGGATTGCGATACGACGGGGGTGGAGCCGGACTTTGCCCTGGTGAAGTTCAAGAAGCTGGCGGGGGGCGGGTACTTCAAGATCGCGAACGCGAGCGTGAAGCCGGCGTTGGAGGCTCTTGGGTACACGGGCGAGCAGGTGCGGGAGATGCTGACCTACCTGCTGGGGACGCTCGACCTCGATGTGCCGATGCCATGTGATGCGGCGGCGGAGAAGGCCGGTGTGCAGCGTGGGATGACGCTGTCGCAGTGGCTTCGGACGAAGGGTGCGAACGAGGCGGACCTGAAGAAGATCAAGGAGGGGCTGCCGGGGGTGTTTGAGCTTGGGTTTGCGTTCAGCGCGTGGGGCCTGGGCGATGAGACGCTGGAGCGGCTCGGGATCGATGCGGAGGCGGCGAAGGGGGATTTCTCGTTCAGTGCGTTGAAGGCTCTTGGGCTGAAGGCGTCGCACATCGAGGTGTTGAACGAGATGGTGTGCGGGACGCAGACGCTCGAGGGGGCGCCGCATTTGAAGGATGAGCATCTGGCGGTGTTCGATTGTGCGAACACCTGCGGGAAGCTCGGTACGCGGTTTATCGCTCCCGAGGGGCACATCCGGATGATGGCGGCGGCGCAGCCGTTCATCAGCGGGGCGATCAGCAAGACGATCAACCTGCCGCACGATGCGAGCGTGGACGACATCAAGGGGTGCTACCGGCTGAGCTGGGAGCTTGGGCTGAAGGCGAACGCGTTGTACCGCGACGGGTGCAAGCTGAGCCAGCCTTTGAATGTGAAGTCGGACGCGACGCTGGAGGATGACGAGGACGCGGAGGAGTTGGCCGCGGCGCTCGATGAGGTGGCGGAGCAGACGGCGGAGGTCGCGAAGGCGGTCTCGGTGGGGGATGCTGTTGCGGCGAGCGAGGAGGCGGTGAAGATTGTGCACCGGCCGATGCGTCGGCGGCTCTCGGACACGCGCCGGTCGATCACGCACAAGTTCAATGTCGCGGGGCACGAGGGGTACCTGACCGTTGGGTGCTATGACGACGGGCAGCCGGGGGAGCTGTTCATCACGATGGCGAAGGAGGGGTCGACGATCGGCGGGCTGATGGACAGCCTGGGGACGGCGACGAGCGTGGCGCTGCAGTACGGGGTGCCCTTGGAGAGCATGGTGCGGAAGTTCACGCACCAGCGGTTCGAGCCGGCGGGGATGACGACGAACGCGGACATCCCGTTCGCGAAGAGCCTCGTCGACTACATCTTCCGTTGGATGGGGATGCAGTTCATCCCGGGGTACCGGGAGGCGAACGCGCCGAAGCGGCCCGAGAAGACGGAGACCGTGGAACTGGGTACCGGTGGGGCTTCTCGGATGAGTACGGATCGGAGCACGCAAGGAGGCCGGGCATGGACGGACGGCGGCGATGCGGATCAGGACGGCGGGCACCCGGTCGGGATGCCGGCGAGCGGGGGGACGAGCGGGGGTTCGGGGAGCCGGGGGAGCGGTTCGGGCGACGGGACACACGCCGTCGCCGGTCACCAGCCCACGGGCTCGGCCCTCTCGGACGCTCTCGGCGACGCGATGGGGGATGCCCCGCCCTGCGAGGTGTGCGGGACGATCACGGTTCGGAACGGGACCTGCTACCGGTGCCTGAACTGCGGGCACAGCATGGGTTGCAGTTGAGCTGAGAAGTCAGGTCGTGTGAATGCTGGAATCGGGGGGTATTCCTCCCTCCTCCCTCCCCGCCTCCCGATTCCGCTGTGAGCCCCCGGGCGAACCACCACCGCCCGGGGGCGTCTTTTTGCGCCGGGAGTGGGGGGTGGTGGGGTGCGGATGGGGGTTTGGGGGCTTTGGAATCAGGAATCGCGGATTGGCCAGCGAATTTGCGGAAAAAGTCTTCCGGGCGAGCGTTGGTCTGCTATGCTCTCCGCATCGCGGCTTAACCGCTGCGGGAGAGACCGAGTCGTAGGACGAGAGAGACACCTCACACGGAACACGCCCCTGGGTGCCGCACCTGGGGGTTGTTCGTTTTTGGGGGTGAAGGCACGAAGGCACGAAGGCACGAAGGAGGGGGGGCACGAAGGCTCGGAGGCTTGGGGCTAGTGCGTTTCATGGTTACCTGGAATGGCCGCCCGCAGTCGTGCGGCGTCGCGGCCGGGTGGCTCGCCGAAGAGGCGTCGGTACTCGCGGGTGAACTGCGAGACACTGCCGTACCCCACGGTGTGCCCGGCACCCGCGACGTCGGTATCGCTCGTGAGGAGCAGGCGCCGGGCTTCTTGCAGGCGGATCTGCTTCTGGTATTCGAGGGGGCTCATCGCGGTGATCGCGCGGAAGTGGCGGTTGAGTGACGGCACGCTCATGCCCGCGATCTTGGCGAGTGCGTTGGCGCTGTAGTCCTGGGCGTAGTTCTGTCGCATCCAGGCGATGGCGCGGGAGATCTGTGACATGCGGCTCTCGGTGCGGGCGATCTGGCGCAGCAGGGTTCCCGAGGGGCCCGTCAGGATGCGGTACAGCAGTTCGCGCTCGATGAGGGGTGCCAAGACCGGTATGTCGCTCGGGTGATCGAGCAGGCGGAACATACGCAGCGTTGCGTCCAGCAGCTCCGGCGTCGCGACGCCGACACGGAATCCGTTGACGCGCTCGCTATCGCCGACCTGCTCTTCATCGCACTCGAACAGGATCGACGCCAGGGTCGGGCGGTGGAGTTCGAGCGCCACCGCGAGGTAGGGGCTTCGCGGGCTCGCGTCGATGACCTCGCCGACCACGGGCAGGTCGACCATTGTCAGCAGCGCATCGCCGGCGGTGTAGTCGATCGTCTCGTGCCCGATGTATGCCCGCTTGCGCCCGCTCACGACGACGCAGAGCATGGGGTCGTAGACATTCGGCGTTCGCGATGTCGGCTCGTCCGCGCGGTAGATCGACAATCGTGGAACGGGCGTGTCTTGGATCATCGCCGTTGGGGTGGTGTGGCGAACGGCGATCTGCTTCATCTCGTGCAGCGGTTGCATGCTGTGCTCCGGCTGTCGGCTCGCCGATTGCGATCCTGGTTGATCGTATCGTGCAAAAACCTGATTCGATCGATTCTGGATGAATCGAGCAAGCCGTGTACTGTACTACAGCACTGCGAGTTGTTTGATCGAGTACGCGTCGATCGCATCGTGCAATGGCGGAATGGTGCCGTCCTCACCGCGTCCACACGCTGTTTAGAGCGATCGGCGCGATGGGACGCGAGCGTGTAGCAAGTGAATGAACCCGTCTGAGACCAAGGAGTGCATCATGCAGAATGTGCAGGGCAAGGTTGTGGTCGTGACCGGTGCGAGCAGCGGCATCGGTGAAGCGACCGCTCGGCACCTCGCCGGGCTTGGTGCAAAGGTGGTCCTCGGTGCACGACGGACCGAACGGCTCGAGGCCATCGCCGAGGAGTTGCGAGAGGGTGGTCACGCGGCCGATTTCGTCGCCCTCGATGTGACCGATCTTGCGAGCGTGCGGGCGTTTGTCGACTTCGCCGTCGAGCGTCACGGGCGCATCGATGTGATCGTCAATAACGCGGGCGTGATGCCGTTGTCGACGCTCGACCGGCTTCGTGTGGACGAGTGGAACCAGACCATCGATGTGAACATCCGGGGTGTGCTCCACGGGATCGCTGCGGTGCTGCCGAGATTCAAGGAGCAAGGGTCGGGGCATGTGGTCAATGTCTCGTCGATCGCGGGGCATCGCGCGTTCCCGGGCGCGGCGGTGTACTGCGCCTCGAAGTTCGCGGTCGGGGCGATCTCCGAGGCCCTGCGGCAGGAATCGGGCGATATCCGTGTGACCGTTGTCTCGCCCGGCGTCACCGAATCCGAGCTTGCACAGACGACCACCGATCCTGAGGCGTCGGCGTGGCTCGATGCGTTTCGGAAGGTGGCGATTCCGGCGGACGCAATCGCTCATGCCGTGGCGTACGCCATTTCGCAGCCCGACTCGGTGGATGTGAGCGAGATTGTCGTGCAGCCGACCGCGTTGTCGGCGTGAGCGGGTGGTCGTGCCGACGGGCGGAGTCGGACTCGGCTAAACCGTCCGCGATGGCGCCATGTTTGATGATGCGGTGACTTCGATCAGCGCGAGTCGTTCAGCGCCTCCCGCCCTCTCGGCAGGTCAAACAGTGCCGTCGTGCGGGCGTAGGTGGGGCCGCCCATGCGGGCGATGGCGTCGAGCTTTGCGGGGTCGATGTGGAGGCGGTCGTTGACGAGCCCCTCGTGGGCGAAGGCGTGGACGACGCGGCCTATGACGAGGTTGGCACCGCCGGGGGTGCCGTCGGCGAAGCGGAGGACCTGCTCGGTGCGGCACTCGAAGCCGAAGGGGGCCTCGGCGACGCGGGGGGCGTGGACGGCGTGGGCGGGAGTTGGGGTGAGGCCGGTGAGCTCGAACTCGGACTCGCCCTGCGGGAGGTCCTCGCCGGCGGCGGCGACCTGGCGGGCGAGGGCGAAGCCGGCGATGTTGACGACGAAGCAGCCGGTGCCGCCCTCACTTTCCGGGAGAGCGTTCGTGAGTGAGTGCTTGGGCGCTCCGTTCAGGTCATTGGCGGGACAGAAGGAAACGAGCCAGGGCTCGGCTCCGACGCCGTTGAAAAAGGAGTAGGGGGCGAGGTTGTGGTGTCCGTCGCGGCTCGCGGTGGAGATGAAGCCGATGGGTCGCGGGACGATGGCCCCGATCATGAGTTTGTAGCGTTCGGCGTGTGAGAGCTCGGCGGGGTTGAACTCGACCGTGGGGGGTGTTGGTGCGGCTTGGTTGGAGGGCTCGTTCTGGGAAGGCATGACGGATGGTAGAGGGCGCAGAAAGAGAGCCGACGAGTGCTGGGCTCGTCGGCTCTGGGGCTTCCCAACGGTCTCCGCACTGCCCGTGCTGGGGGTGAGGGTGTCGGGCGGCTCTGGGGGGGCCAGCCCGACGCCAGGCAGTGCGGTCTTGGGGCGACCGCTGGGTCGGTGAGCTTCTCTTCCCGGGGGTCCTTTCGGACCCTCGTTGATTCCCGTGTGACTCGGGCGGGGTGTGCCCTCGTCGCCCTGAGGAACGGGGGTTTGCGGACGGGCTCACGGTCTGTCGCGGAAAATTGTCGCGGCGTTTTCGATTGGGGAAGCTGCCGGTGGGATGGTGTGGGTGGGGTGCTGGGATTCGGGGGTGTTGCGGGCCCGGTTGTGGTGGATCGCGGGCGCGGATGCCGGCAGGGGGCGGGCGGTTGTGCAAAGATGGGGCATGGCGACACCGCAGCGCGTGACCTGGTCGGCCCTGCTCGGGAAGTGGACCGACTTTGCGAAGTCGGCGGTGGCCCTGCCCACCGAGGGCGAGGGGGGGCGGTGGCGGCGGGCGGTGGCGCCGATCGTGGGGCTGCAGGCGGTGACGCATGCGCTCGGGGAGCTGGGGGAACTGACGGAGCCGAGCGATCGGGCGTCGGCCCTGGATCGGGCGGAGCTGTTGATCCGGACGCACACGAAGGAGCTGCACGAGATCTGGGCGGGGCTGGATCTGCCGGCGGAGCTGGTGGAGGTGTTGGAGGATGCGGCGGGGGCGTTGGTGCTGGCGTCGGCGGCGGGGCTGGAGTGGGTCGTGGCGGCGGAGCGCGCGGAGTTTGGGCACCCGGGGGCGATCGGGGCGGCGGCGGTGGAGATGGGGTTCGCGGGGGACCTGTACCTGCCGACGCCGGGGGTGCGGCTGTTCCGGGGGTCGGTGGCGGGGTTTGCGAAGGGGCCGGGGGGCGGGGAGCCGGGGGAGGCGGTGGAGGCGTTGGTGACGGCGTTTCTGACGGAGGGCGATGCGGGGGCGGTGGGGATGGCTGAGCGGCGTGCGGGTGGGCGGCAGGTGTACCGGCAGTTCGACTTTGCGAAGGGCGGGCCGGTGCGGGATGTGATCGCGCCGCTCGACGGGGAGCCGCTCGCGGGGCAGCCTTTGTTGGTGCCGGTGGTTTTGGAGGGGGAGGTGCAGGCGGTGACGCTGCCTCCTCGGGCGGGGAAGGCGATTGAGGATTTGCCGGTGGTGGAGTGGGGGGGAGAAGGGGCGGAGGGGTAAGGGGCGGAGGGGTAGAGGGGAAGACTTCCGATTTGGGATGGTTGGTCTTAGGGCGTTGGGTGCAGGGCTTCGCGGAGGTTGGTGATGGCGTGGGTGAGGGTTGCCTCCGTTTTGCAGAAGGCGAAGCGGAGGAGGTGTTGGCCGTAGCTGGGATGGCGGTAGAAGACGGTGGGGGGGATGGTGGCGACGCGGGCGTGTTCGATGAGCCAGTGGCAGAGGGCGACATCATCGGCGAGGCCGAGGCGTTGTGAGACGGCGGTGTGGTCGGCGAGGATGAAGTAGCCGCCCTTGGGTGGGGCGAACGAGAAGCCGAGGTCGGTGAGGGCTTTGGCGAGCAGGTCGCGGCGGCGCTGGAAGCTGGGGGCGAAGTCTTTGAAGTAGGCGTCGTGGTCGGGGCCCGGGGTGAGGGCCTCGGCGGCGGCGTATTGGAGGGGGGTGGCGATGGCGAAGTTGATGAACTGGTGGGCGGCGCGGATGGCGGCGGTGAGGGGCGGGGGGGCGATGGCCCAGCCGATTTTCCAGCCGGTGAGGCTGAAGGCCTTGCCGAAGGAGCCGAGGGTGATGGTGCGGTCGCGCATGCCGGGGAGGCTGGCGATGGAGATGTGCCGGGCGTCGTCGAAGACGAGGCGGTCGTAGACCTCGTCGGCGAGGACGATGAGGTCGTGCTCGAGGGCGAGATCGGCGATGGTCTGGAGCTCGGCGCGGGTGAATACCTTGCCGGTGGGGTTGTGGGGCGTGTTGACGACGATGGCTTTGGTCGCGGGGGTGATGGCCGCGGCGAGTTCGGCGGGGTCGAAGGCGAAGGAGCCGTCGGGCTGGGAATGCAGTGGGACGCCGATGGTGCGGGCGCCGGCGAGGGCGGCGTCGGCGGCGTAGGCGTCGTACCAAGGCTCGAAGACGACGATCTCGTCGCCGGGCTCGAAGAGGCCCAGGTGACAGGCGGCGAGGGCGCCGGTGCAGCCGGCGGTGACGGTGATCTCGGCGTCGGGGTCGGGGGTGAAGGTGAGCGTGGTCGTGGCGTTGTGCGCGAGGGCTTTCCTGAGGGCGGGGATGCCCGGCATGGGGGCGTACTGGTTGGGGTGGTCGCGCATGGCGCGGGTTGCGGCGTCCTTGATGAAGTCGGGGCCGTCGAAGTCGGGCATGCCCTGGCCCAGATTGACGGCCTGTGCGGCGGTGGCGCGAGCGGTGATGTCGGCGAAGATGGTGGTGCCGAAGGGGCGGAGGCGTGTGGCGGTGCGCATGGTGTCCGTTGTACCGGAACGGGGCTTGGGGTGTGTGCCTCGGCCCGAGGTGGGGGTGTCTGGGGTGAACGCCCTTGCGAGGCTTCACGCGAACGGGGGGAGGATCGGCGCGTGGGGGGCGTTTGGGGGGTGCTTGCGCTGCAACGGACGGCGAGATCGGTCGATGGAGCGTTGGCGTGTCCCGCCCGGGGGAGCGCGCGAGATGTGTGACCGATCAGTGAACGGATGACGCCCATGAACCTTGACGAGCACCAGGACCAGATCGCCGAGCAGGTTTCTGAGAACGCTGGCGGGCTGCGGGAGCGGCTCGGCGGGGTTGGCAACATTTTTGGGCGTCTGAGCGTGCAGGTGTCGGCGGTGCTGCTGGTTTCGATCGGCGCGACGGCCGTGCCGGCGGTGCTCGGCTCGCGGCTGGGCTGGTTTGATGGGTCGGCGAACGGGCTGCTGCTGGCGGTCGGTATCGCGATCGCGTGCGAGCTGCTGCTGGCGGGCGGGGTGGTGGGGGTGCTCTATCTCGGTTTGTTCAGGCCCGTGAAGCGGGTGATGAGCGAGATCAACGAGATTCTCGAGGGCGACGGTGACCTTGGCCGTCGCGTGGATACAACCGGCTGCACGGAGGTGAACGGGCTCGTCACGAACTTCAACACGCTGCTCGGGCGGCTCGAGCGGCTGATCGTGGCGACGAACGGTGTGGCCGAGCAGGTGGGCGATTCGTCGAACATGCTGTACGAGGCCACGAACGAGCAGGCGCAGAGCCTGAACCTGCGGTTGGGCGAGGTGGCGCAGCTGAACGAGATGACAGCGGAGATCCACGGCGCGGCCGAGGGGATCGCCCGGAACGCGACGGCGATCCAGCGGGTGGCCGAGGATGTGCGCGTGCTGATGCAGGCGGGCAAGAGCGAGGCGGACGGGGCGATCTACGATGTGGAGGCGATCTCGGTCGCGGTGGGGGAGGCGTCGAACAGCATCGCGCTCCTGGGCGATCGGAGCGACGAGATCGGACGGCTCACGAAGATGATCGACGACATCGCCGAGCAGACGAACCTCTTGGCGCTGAACGCGGCGATCGAGGCGGCCCGGGCGGGCGAGCACGGGCGCGGGTTCGCGGTGGTCGCTGATGAGGTGCGCAAGCTCGCCGACCGGACGAGCCAGGCGACGGCCGAGATCGGGAACTCGATCACGGCGATCCAGAGCGAGACCGAGGCCGCGATCGAGCGGATCGCGGTGGGCAGCGAGAGCGTGCAGAAGGGCGTGGTGCGGGTGCGGACGCTCGCGGGGAGCCTGGACGAGACGCTCGATGGGGCTTCCTCGCTGCAGGCGGAGATCGACCAGGTGGCGGCGGCGACGGCCGAGCAGGCGGCGGCGTGCGAGAACTTCATGCAAACCTGCGCGGGGCTGAGCGGGACGATCGCGTCGGTGAGCGGGGCCTCTCAGGTGATCGGGTTCTCGATCAACGAGCTGTCCCAGAAGATCGACCAGCTCAAGGGTGTCGTGAAGACCTCCCACTTCATCGCGGTGGACCCGCGGACGAAGGAGCGGAATGTGCCCAAGGACATCCAGGACCGGCGTCTGGACCCGCGGGAGAACGCCCGGCTGGCCGCGGACATGGCCCACGAAACGAACGCGAAGCAGGAGCAGACTTTCGTCGGCGGCGGGTTCTTCAGCAACGCGGCCTGAGCGGGATCGCCGGGCCCCCGATTGCAAGAAACCGTGCTGCGGGGCGTCGGGAACGGCGGACCGCATCGGCGAGGATTCCTATAGTTCGCGGCACACGCGCGCGGCCCGCGGTCGACGGGGACTCCCGGCGAGCGAGCGGGCGCCCGGCCGGCGTTCGGGCGGGGGGCGCGGGTGCGGGCCGCCCGCCGGTGCGGGGGCCACTGGGCGAGCTTGAGAAGGGACCTACGCGATGCCGAAGCGGGCCAAGATCAGCATCATCGGAGCGGGCAATGTCGGGGCGACCTGTGCCCACTGGGCGGCGGCGAAGGAGCTGGGCGACATCGTCGTCCTGGACATCCCCGACAAGGAGGGCGTCGCGCAGGGCAAGATGATCGACCTGGCGTGCTGCGGGCCGATCGAGCGCTTCGACTCGGCCATCAAGGGCACCAGCGACTACAAGGACATCGCCCACTCCGATGTCGTGGTCATCACCGCGGGCCTGCCGCGCAAGCCGGGCATGAGCCGCGACGACCTGATCGAGACGAATGTCAAGATCGTCAAGAGCGTGAGCGAGCAGGTGAAGGAGTACGCGCCCGATTCGTGCGTCATCGTCGTGTCGAACCCCTTGGACGCGATGGTATACACCGCGTGGAAGGCGACCGGCTTCCCGACCAGCCGCATCATGGGCCAGGCCGGCGCCCTCGATGTCGCCCGCTTCCGCACCTTCATCGCGTGGGAGATCGGTTGCTCGGTCGAAGATGTGCAGGCGCTCCTGCTCGGCGGCCACGGCGATGACATGGTCCCCCTGCCCCGCTGCACCAGCGTGCACGGCATCCCGGTGACCGACCTCCTCCCCGCGGACAAGATCCAGGCGTGCGTCGACCGGGCCAAGGTCGGCGGCGGCGAGATCGTCAAGCTCATGGGCACCAGCGCGTACTACGCACCGGCCTCCGGCACCATCCAGATGGTCGAGGCCATCGTGAAGGACAAGAAGCGGATCATCCCGAGCGCCGCCTACCTCAACGGCGAGTTCGGCAAGACCGGCCTCTTCGTCGGCGTGCCCGCCCTGCTCGGCGCCGGCGGCGTGGAGAAGATCGTCGACTTCAAGCTCGACGCCGAGGAGCAGAAGCTCTTCGACGAGTCGGCGAGCCATGTCGAGGAGCTCGTGGGCGTCGTGAAGAAGATGTTCCCCGAGCTGGCGTGATCGGCCGGCAGAACCAGTGAACCGTGGACGCCCGGGCCTTGCGCTCGGGCGTCTTTATGCGCGGCCGGCCCGGCGGTCATCGGCCGGCCCCTCGGCCTCGTAGCGGGCGATCTTGGCCCGCACCTTGGCCTCCTGCTTCTCGATGTGCTGCTCGAGAATGACCTGGGCCTCGTCCTTCTCCCCGAGGCTCGTGAGCAGGCGGTACATGTACGGCGCTCGCCCCAGCCACTTCTTCCAGCGGATGATGAACCAGACCAGCGTCGGCGGGAAAATGATGCCCGCGGCGATCCAGTAGGGCCGGGTCTGCATGCTCAGGGCGAAGATCACGCTCGAGACACCGCCCAGGAGCGCGAGGCAGCCCAGGATGAAGAGGCTCGACTCGTTGACGAGCTGGCCGCGGAGGTTGGTCTTGTTGGCGATCGAGCCCTTGCCAGCCTCGGGGTCGTAGCCCGGGCCGTCCTCGTCGAAGGTGCTCGGAACCGGTTGTCGCCCGCGGCGGGTGTAGACCTCCTCCTCGGAGGGGTCCTCGTCGATCTTGTCCAGGGCCTCGTCGAGCTCGACCTCGGCGACGGTGTCGTCAAGGGCGGGGTCGTCGAGGGCGGGGTCGGTGCCGCTCAGCCCGCTGGGGTCCATGCTGCTCCCGCCGAGCCGGCTGGCGTCGAGGTCGGGATCGCGATCAAGGCGGGAGCGCTTCATTCCTGACCTCACGGTACCTGATAAACAGCGGACGCGGCAAGACCCGGGCGCCCTTCTGAGCAGAACGCTCACACGGGCGCACCACTGCAGGTGTTGGGGCGAGGGCCCGCCGGGTTGCGGGGGAGGGCGGCAATCTCGGCCGGCGTGACCTTCGGGCTTGACCCCGCGGGGGCGGAAGATCGGGGTTGGCGACCGCTATACTGCCTCCCCCCGGCCCCACGGACGGCGTGCGCGGACCGGTGGCCCGGACCCCGAGAGGCCGGTCGGAACCCGACTTGGACGCCCAGTTGGGAAACCGACCGAATTTGCAGACCGATACCCCGAGGAGCCCTTGAGATGCTCGACGCGATCGCTCGCCGCCTGTGCCGCCCCGTGCTCGTTTCGTCCGCCGTGCTGGCGCTGACCGCCGCGAGCGGGCTGGCCCAGGACGGGGCTCAGAACGGCGCCGGCGGCGACACCGCCATGACCGAGGGTCAGACCCAGAACGGGTCCTGGTCCCCGAACTGGTCCGACCCGGACATCGCCGAGTACGCCGAGAAGCTGATCGGCGTGTGGCGCACCACGACCCCGATCGAGACCACCGGCGAGGGCGGCTCGAGCGTGGATGTGATGATGCGGATCCACGCCGTGCCGGTCGAGGGCATGGCCGACACGCTGTACATCGAGTCGTACCGCACGGACGACATGGTGAACCCGTACCGCCAGGCGCTGGGCCAGTTCTACCGGCGTCGGGGCGACATCCGCCTGCGCACCTTCGAGCTGGCGATCCAGGACACGCAGATCGGCGCGATCGCGGGCCTGGGCGGGGTGCCCGACCTGTTCCCCGAGGTCGCCGCGAGCGACGCCATCGCCACGATGGACATGACGCTCTACCCCACGGGCCAGGGCTTCACGGGCCGCACGCCCTACCCCTATCCCACGGCCAAGGGCGGCGCGGTCGAGATGACCAGCAGCATCGAGGTCCGCGGCGACACGCTGACGACCGTCGAGCGCGGATACGCGGCCGACGGCTCGATCGCCTGGGGCGCGGACGAAGAGGGCAAGTACGAGTTCGACCGCATCGACGACCCGTTCAAGGTCGAGCGGCGTGACAACGGGCTGGTGATCATCGATGTGCAGGTGCCCGAGGGCGAGGAGGTCGCCGACGGTGACCGCCTGCATGTCCACTACGCCGGCTGGCTGGCCAACACGACCCGCTTCGACACCTCCCGCCAGGAGGGGCGCGATGTCTTCATCTTCAACTACCCGCCCCGGCTCATCCAGGGCTGGAACGAGGGCCTGAACGGCGTCACCACCGGCACCATCCGCAAGCTGATCGTCCCGGGCGACCTGGGCTACGGCGTCCGCGGCCAGCCCCGCGCCGGCATCCCGGGCGACGCCACCCTCTACTTCACGATGGAGATCATGCTCGTCGAGAAGCCCGAGGCCGCGCCCGAGACCGAGATGAACGAGTCCGCCGAGGGCGACCACGAGGGCCACGACCACGGCGACGGCGAGAGCGAGGAGTAATCGCCACCCCGTTGTGATCGACCCGTTCTGACCGAACTTTGCCAGCAGGCGGCCTGCGGGTCGCCCGCTGTCGTTTTGCCCCCGTCCGAAGCCGGAATAGAGTCATCCGATGGCCGACAGAGACTTCTACGAAGTGCTGGGCGTGTCGCGCTCGGCGAGCGCGGACGAGATCAAGTCCGCCTACCGCAAGCTCGCGCGCAAGTACCACCCCGATGTCAACAAGGACCCGGGTGCGCAGGCGCAGTTCACCGAAGTGCAGGAGGCGTACGATGTCCTCTCCGACCAGGACAAGCGCCGCTTGTACGACCGCGTCGGTCGAGCCGGCTATGCGGCCGCCGCCTCGGCCGGGGCCCAGGGCGGCTGGGCGGGCGGCGGTGGTGGGGGGGCGGGGCCGCACTTCCGCTGGTCGACAACGGGCGGGGGTGGCGGCGGTGGGCGAGGGTTCGACTTCGACGCCGACGATCTGCAGTCCATGTTCGAGACCTTCTTTGGCAACCGCGGCGCTGGCCCCTTCGGCGGGCGGGCGACGCACGGGCCGCGGGGGCGGGCAACCCGTCGGCCGACGAAAGGCCGCGACGCGACGGCCGAGGTCCGCATCGCCTTCGACACCGCCGTCAAGGGCGGCAAGCAGACGCTCCGCGTGACGACCAGCGACGGCCGGGGCAAGTCGATCGAGGTGACGATCCCCGCCGGCATCGCCGATGGGGCGAAGCTGCGTGTGCGGGGTGAGGGAGAGGGCGGGAGCGGGGGCGGGGCGGGCGACCTGATCCTGACCGTCCGCGTCGAGGCGCACCCTGTGTGGCGTCGCGGCCGACCCGACGGCAAGGGGGCCGAAGGCGGGGGCGTCGAGGGGCTCGACCTGACGCTCGACCTACCCCTCACGATCGCCGAAGCGACCCTCGGCGCGAGCGTGCCTGTGCCGACGCCCGAGGGGTCGGTCGCGCTCACCGTGCCCCCCGGCACCTCGAGCGGGGCTCGTTTGAGGCTCCGTGGGCGGGGCATCAAGGCCCACGGCCAGACCGGCGACCTCTACGCGGTCGCGAAGATCGTCGCGCCGAAGCCCGATGACCTGAACGACGCGGACCGGGCGGCGATCGAGGCGCTCGGCGAGCGGCTCGCCTCCCCGCGTCAGGGCGTGGGCTGGTCGGCGTAAGCGTCGGGAAACGAGCCCGTTACGCGGTTCGGCGAGCGGGTGCGGATTGACCGATGGCGGTGATGAGCGGATAGTCTGCCCCGACGGAAGCCGCCGGCGGGCCGAGGCCCGTCCGGACCGATCGGACGGAGCCACCTTCGCCTGAGCCTGCCCCGGAACGGGGTGGTGTGCGTCACGGCCGTGGGGGAGGACGACGGGGTTGCTCAAGCAGAGGCATGAACTCTTCGCAGCCTTGCTCGCCGTGGCCGACGCCGCGGTGGTCGTGGCCGCCTCCTACAGCGCCTGGGCCGTCCGCCTGAGCGCCCGCGGCGAGCCCCTGCCCGACGCGTGGGAAAGCTGGTTCAAGCACCCGCTGGTGCTCTTCACCGTCCCGATCACGCTCTACGCGATGTGGGCCTGCGGGCTCTTCAAGCCGCGGCGCGACAAGAGCCTGGTCGGGGAGCTCGGCCAAGTGATCAAGGCCTCGGCGATGGCCACGGCCGCCCTCATCGTCACGCTCTGGATCGTCGGGAACGACCTGATCGACAACCCCGCGGCCCGGCCCGTCTGGTGGAACCCCGCCGACCACGGGGCCTGGGCGCCCGATGTCGACCCCGCCCGCGTGCAGCTCGCCGCCTTCGCCGTCCTCGCCCCGGTGCTGCTGATGGCCCACCGGGCAGCCTTCCGCCTCATCCTCCGCTGGCTGCGCAGCCGCGGGTGGAACCAGCGGTACGCCGCGATCATCGGCGTGGGCCGGCTCGGGCAGATCACCTGCCGCACTCTCGGGCGGAACAGCTGGACCGGCATCGAGGTGGCGTACTTCCTGAGTCACCACGATGTGAACACCCGCGAGAGCTGCTCGGGCCACCGCGTCGAGGGCGGGATGAACGACCTTGAGGCCGTCCTCGAGAAGCACCCGGTCGACGCGATCTATCTGGCGCTGCCCCAGCGCCACGCGGGGCGGATCCCGGACATCCTCCGCCGGCTTGAGCGTTTCGCCGTCGATGTGCGGCTCGTGCCCGATGTCGCCCCGCGGTACCTCCCCGGCAGCATGTCCGTCAGCGAGCTCGAGGGCATGCCGATCCTGAGCTACCGCGAGTGCCCTACCAACGGGCTCGGCGGCGTCACCAAGCGGGCTCTCGATGTGGTGGGGGCGAGCGTCGGGCTGGCGCTCTTCGCGATCCCGATGTTCCTGATCGCGCTGCTGGTGCGCCTGAGCGGGCCCGGGCGGGTGATCTTTAAGCAGCGCCGCGTGGGGTTGAACGGCGAGACCTTCAAGATCTACAAGTTCCGGACCATGCGGACCGATTTAGACGAGGGCGACGAGCCCAAGTGGACTAGTCGCGAGGACCCGCGGATCACGCCGATCGGGCGTTTCCTGCGGCAGACGAGCCTCGACGAGCTGCCCCAGCTCATCAATGTGCTGCAGGGGCGGATGAGTCTCGTCGGCCCGCGGCCCGAGCGGCCCGAGCTGATCGATCGTTTCCGCGACGACTGGCGGGGGTACATGCTCCGGCAGCATGTGAAGGCCGGGATGACGGGCTGGGCCCAGGTGAACGGTCTCCGTGGGGATACCAGTCTGAAGAAGCGTCTGCAATACGACCTCTTCTACATTCGGCACTGGTCTGTCTGGTTTGATCTCCGCATCCTCTTCATGACGATTTTTCGCGGATTCGTGCACCGAAACGCCCACTAGGGCGGGTATCCGACGATTCGAGGCATCCGCGCGGGGGGAACCCTGCGTATGTTCTTTCGGTGAAATCCGGCCCGGGTGCCCCCATGCCATCCCCTGCCGCGTTCGAGGGTTCTCGGGCGTGAGGTCGGGGCGGGCAAGGCTGCTCGGGGTAAAGACCCCGGTTGGGCTGATCGACGGCGATCAGTGGCGCACAGAGCCGGATGGGTATTGCACCCGAGACGCGTTTGCCGTACCTTTCGCGTCTTGGGGTCAGGAAGAATGGGGATTCGCCGCGGGTTGGATGCCTCGGCAATCCGGTATTGATGCGTGACCGCGGGCCAACCCGAGCCGAGAGGCGTCCGGGTTTGGCAAAGCCCGTGGGCTTTGCCGGGCTTCGGGCCTCGGCGCAGGTTGGTGTTGCCGGCCAGCACACGGTGGGCCGGGACTAGACAGAGTCGGGGCGTAGGTGCACGAGAGCACTGTCCCCGTAGAAAGGGATGTCCGTGAAGAAGCGTTCCGCCTTTACTTTGATCGAATTGTTGGTGGTCATCGCGATCATCGCCCTGCTCATCGGCATCCTGCTGCCGGCGCTCGGCAAGGCCCGCTCGACGGCCCGCACCGGCGTCAGCCAGGCGAACCTCAAGCAGCTCGGCGTGGCGACGAACACCTACGCCGCCGACTTCAGCGACAAGATCTTCACCTTCACATGGCGTGCCGGCATCGAGTACGAACTGCCGGACGGCCTGACCGTCACCCCGGCCGACGATGTCGAGGCCGCAATGGTGCAGGAGACCTTCCTCCTGCAGGACAAGACCAAGCGCATCGCGGGCAACAAGGCCATCCAGATCAACTACGAGATCCTCCCGCACCGTCGCTTCCAGCACATTGTGCTGACCGACTACCTCAGCGGTAACCTTCCCGAGCCGCTGGTTGCCAGCCCGCACGATGTCAACCTGCAGCGTTGGCAGTCCGACCCGGAGGAGTTCGGCGTCGGCGTCGTCCCCAGCAACAACCCGCTCGATGGCCGCTGGCGCAGCAAGACCATCCGCCAGCGCTGGGCCTACGCCTCGAGCTACCGCACTTCGATCTACTCGTGGTCGAACGATACCGGTTCGCTCGTCCTGCCGGCCGACAACGACCCGATCCTCGTGCAGGCCCGCGGCGCGACCTCGCAGCGCAGCCTCGGCCAGGTCCGCTTCCCCTCGGGCAAGGTCCAGATGTTCGAGGAGTTCGACTGGCCCAAGAAGCTGTACTGGGCGTACCCCGAGGCCACTGTTAGCCAGCTCTTCTTCGACGCCTCGGTCCGCTCCCTCGCGACCCGCGACTCGAACCCTGGCTGGGACCCGCGCAGCCCGCGCAACATGAACCAGTCCTACCAGGTCGCTTACGCCCCGATCGACCCCGACTTCTTCCCCGCACCGAAGTTCGATACCGATGGGGACAGCGTCGACAACAACACCCAGAACGGCGCCTTCGCTTGGACCCGCGCCGGTCTGCAGGGCATCGACTACGGCGGTAAGGAAATTCTCACGGATCGCTGGCCGTAAGTCGGCTCTCGCTTGACCAGATCACGACGGGGCGGCCCACGCGGCCGCCCCGTTTGTTTTTTGTTGCACGATTTCCCCGGGTTTGGTACGCTTGGGGTTTCGGCTGTCCGCCGCCTGCCGTGGGTGCAGCCATCGTGGAATGTCGGGACGGTTCGCGGGGTTCTGTCCCGGCGAACCACACAAGCAGCAGGAGGTCACCATGCCAGGACTCTTGAACACCGGGCTCGATCAGAGCCGTGCCCGCCGCGCGTTCACGCTGATCGAGCTTCTGGTGGTCATCGCGATCATCGCCCTGCTCATCGGCATCCTGCTGCCGGCGCTCGGCAAGGCCCGCTCGACGGCCCGCACCGGCGTCAGCCAGGCGAACCTCAAGCAGCTCGGCGTCGCGACGAACACCTACGCGGCCGACTTCAGCGACAAGATCTTCACCTTCACATGGCCGGGCGGCAACGGCATCAGCTACGACCTTCCCGACGGCACAACCTACACCACCAACAATGATGTGGATGGCGCGCAGGCGCAGGAAACAACCATCCTTCAGGAGAAGACACGGCGTATTGCCGGTAACGACAAGATCTTGGTCAACGGCGAGATCCTGCCTCACCGTCGCTTTCAGCACCTCGTGCTCACCGACTACCTGAGCGGCAATCTCCCCGAGCCGCTGGTCGCCAGCCCTCACGATGTCAACCTGCAGCGCTGGCAGGCGGATCCGTTGGAGTTCGGCGTCGGTGTCGTGCCGAGCAACAACCCGATCGACGGTAGATGGCGCACCAAGTCGCTCCGCCAGCGTTGGGCGTACGCCTCGAGCTATCGCACCTCGATCTACTCGTGGTCGAACGATACGGGCGCACTCGTCGAGCCTTCGGATGATGACCCGATTCTCGTTTTCGCGACGGGGCGAACCTCACAGCGAGGGCTTGGTCAGGTCCGCTTCCCCTCGGGCAAGGTGCAGATGTTCGAGGAGTTCGACTGGCCCAAGAAGCTCTACTGGGCGTACCCCGAGGCGACGGTGAGCCAGTTGTTCTTTGATGCTTCGGTGCGCTCGCTTGCCACGCGAGACGCGAACCCCGGTTGGGACCCGCGCGACGCGCGCAACATGAACCTCTCCTATCAGGTCGCCTACGCCCCGATCGATCCTGACTTCTTCCCGGCGCCGAAGTTCGATACCGATGGGGACAGCATCGACAACAACACGCAGAACGGCGCCTACGCGTGGACCCGCGCCGGCCTGCAGGGCATCGACTACGGCGGCAAGGAAATTCTCACGGATCGTTGGCCGGTCGATTGATCGCTGCGGTCAGGAAGCGTTTGCACGCGGGGCGGCCTTCTCGGCCGCCCCGTTTGTTTTTTGTTGAACCTGCGCGAACGACCGATATACTCGGACCATCTGTTCCCCGCGGGGTCTCCGTGGGCGCGTTTCTCGCACATCGTGGGGGTGATCCTTGGCCAAGGCGACCAATGTCGTCGGGCTATCGCGCAGGAGGTCACCATGTCAGGACATCGAATTTCCCGGTCGGGGCGTCGCCGTGCGCTCGGTGCATTCACGCTCATCGAGCTGCTGGTCGTCATCGCGATCATCGCGCTGCTCATCGGCATCCTGCTGCCCGCGCTGGGCCAGGCCCGCTCGACCGCCCGCACCGGCGTGAGCCAGGCGAACCTCAAGCAGCTCGGCGTCGCGACGAACACCTACGCCGCGGACTTCAGCGACAAGGTGTTCAACTTCACCTGGCGTCCCGATGTCGAGTACGACATCTTCGAGCAGGGGCCCTTCACCGGCAACGACTGGGTCGAGGCGGCCTGGGGCCAGGAGCTCGACATCCTCCGCCGCAAGACGCGTCGCACGGCCGGGCAGCAGCAGATGCAGTTCAACTTCCAGATCCTGCCGCACCGGCGCTTCACGCACCTGGTGCTGACCGATTACCTGAGCGGCAACCTGCCCGAGCCGCTCGTCGCCAGCCCGCACGACCAGAACCTGCAGCGCTGGCAGGCCGACCCCGAGAACTTCGGCCCGGGTGTCGTGCCGTCGAATGTGCCAGCGGCCCTTGGTTCGTCGGCCGGTCAGTGGGCGCACAAGTCGACGCGGCAGCGTTGGGCCTACGCGTCGAGCTACCGCACCTCGATCTACTCGTGGTCGCCCGAGACCGGCAACATCATGCAGGCGTCGACCTCCGACCCGATCCTCGTCGGCGGCCGGCGCATCGCACAGCGCAGCCTGAACCAGGTGCGTTTCCCCTCGGGCAAGGTGCAGATGTTCGAGGAGTTTGACTGGCCCAAGAAGCAGTACTGGGCCTATCCCGACTCGACCGCCAACCAGCTGTTCTTCGACTCCTCGGTCCGCGCCCTCGCCACGCGCGACGCCAACCCCGGCTGGGACACCACCGGCGGGCGGAGCACGATCCAGAACATGAACGCGTTCTACAGCGTGAAGTATGTGCCGATCGACCCCGACTTCTTCCCGCCCGCCAAGTTCGACACCAACGGCGACGGGCAGGACGACACCGTCGAGGTCCCCGGCGCCTACGCGTGGACCCGCGCCGGCCTGCAGGGCATCGACTACGGCGGCAACGAGATCAATACCGACACCTGGCCGGTGAACTGACCGGCGTCAGGCGGTCGCGACGCGACGGGGCGGCTCTTGGGGCCGCCCCGTTCGCATTTTTGCGACTCGCCCGCATCCCGTGCGGTCGGCGTCTGTACCACCCGTGTCAAGACACGCCCGCTCGGGCGGAAGGGATACCGGCGATGGGTACGACGACGATGCCGCGCGGCCGCTCTGCGCGGGCGGGCTTCACGCTGATCGAGCTTCTGGTGGTCATCGCGGTCATCGGCGTGCTGGTGGGCGTGCTGCTGCCGGCGCTGGGGGCGGCCCGCTCGACGGCGAGGACGGGTGCCAGCCTGTCGAACCTTCGCCAGCTCGGGCTCGCGACGGCGGCGTACGCGACGGACGAGGGCGGGCGGCTGTACGCGTTTACAGCGCGGCCGGGTGTGGATGTGACGCTGCCGGACGGTTTGACAGCGACGCCGAGTGACGATGTTGAGGCAGCGCTTCTTCAGGAGGCGGTGATCCTTCAGGAACGCACTCGGCGGGTCGCCGGGAACACCGCGATCGGCGTGAACTTCGAGGTCACACCGTTCCGCAAGTTCGGCTACCTCATTCTGCTGGACTACCTGAGCGGGCAACTCCCCGAACCGATCATGGCCAGCCCGCACGACAGAAATCTCCTGAGATGGCAGGCGAACCCCGAGGCCTTTGGTGTCGGCGTGGTGCCGGGCGCCTCGATCGTCAACGATTTCCGGTGGCGCTCAAAGACGGTCCGGCAGCGTTGGCCGTTCTCGTCGAGCTACCGCGCGACGACCTACCTCTTCAGCAACGACTTTGGCCATCTCACCTCGCCGGCGGAGGACGATCCCTACCTGTTCCAAGTGCGCGGCACTACGACCCAGCGCCGGCTCGACGATGTGCGGTTCCCCTCGATGAAGGTCCAGCTCTTCGAGGAGTTCGATTGGCCGCAGCGGCTGTATTACGCCTACGAGGACGCCCGCACGAACCAGCTCTTCTTCGACGGATCGGCCCGCCCCGAGGCGACGAGCCGGGCCAACCGCGGCTGGAATCCGCGGAAACCGCGCGACATGGACGACTTCTACGAGGTCGCGTACTTCCCGATCGACCGCGACTTCTTCCCGCCTCCGAAGACCGACTCCAACGGCGACTTCCGGGACGACAACAAGCAGCCCGGCTACTTCGTTTGGACCCGCGGCGGCCTGCAGGGTCTCGACTACGGCGGCGACGAGATCAACACCACCCGCTGGCCCCTCTAGCCCGCTCCCCGTTTCTCGTTGGTGCGCCGGCCCTCCGCCGATACACTGCGGGCTCTGATCTCCGGCGGGTTGGCCGCGGGAGTGGCACGCGTCATCGTGGGGACTTGATCTATCGCGGCGTCCTCGGGGCCGTCGCGGTCGCGCAGGAGGCCGTTATGCCGCGAATGCACGCTGCCCGAACCGACGCCCGCCGGGCGTTCACGCTGATCGAGCTGCTGGTCGTCATCGCGATCATCGCCCTGCTCATCGGCATCCTGCTGCCCGCGCTCGGCAAGGCCCGGGCCGTCGCCCGCTCGGCCGCGAGCGCCAGCAACCTCAACCAGCTCGGCGTCGCGATGAACACCTACGCCGCAGACTTCGACGGCAAGATCTACAGCTTCAGCTGGACGCGGGGCCCCAGCGCCCGCTACCGCGGCGAGATCCCCGACGACTCTCCGACGCCCTTCCCGCAGGAGTTCGCCGGCAACAGCCCCGACATGACCGCCGCCCAGTGGCAGGAGTACGCGATCCTCCTCCGCAAGCGCGGGCCCAAGGCCGGCAACCGCAACCTCGACTTCAACCCCTTCCGCGTCGTCGACCGTCGCTTCACCCACCTCGTCCTCGTCGACTACCTGAGCGGCCAACTCCCCGAGCCCATCGCCGCCAACCCCCACGATGTCAACCTCATCCGCTGGCAGCGCAGCCCCACCGACTTCGGCAAGGGCGTCGTCCCCGACGGCACCGGCAACCAGTTCGACCAGAACTGGGACCAGGTGCAGGTCCGCCAGCGCTGGCCCTACGCCTCCAGCTACCGCACCACCATCTACATGTGGTCCAGCGACAAGGGCGACCAGATGGTCGTCCCCGCCGAGGACTCCAGCGTCCTCATGTATGTCGGCAACTTCGTCCGCGCCCAGCGGCGCATGAGCCAGGTCACCTTCCCCTCCAGCAAGGTCGCCCAGTTCGAGGAGTTCGACTGGGAACGCAAGCTCTACTACTCCTACGCCGACGCCAAGTGCGCCCAGCTCTTCTTCGACGGCTCCGTCCGCCGCATCGCCACCGGCGAGGCCAACCCCGGCTGGCACCCCGAAGAACCGGACAACATGAACCGCTTTTTCAACAACGGCTACATCCCCATCGACGCCAACTTCTTCCCCGCGCCCCGGAACGACGCCGACGGCGACAACCGCGAGGACCTCCGATTCCCCGGCGCCTACCAGTTCACCCGCGGCGGCCTCGGCGGCATCGACTACGGCGGCAACGAGATCAACACCGAGAACTGGCCCTACCGCCCCCTCGGCGGCCCCTGACGGACGCCGAAGCCGCGGCCAAGCGCCGGACCCGCCGTCCCCACACCCCTCCCCGCGCCGCAACTTTCGGCCTTGGAAAGGGTTCCGGCCGGACCGCCCCCTTCCGCATCGGCCCACGATCTGATAGCATCGGGCCTTCCCGAGCCGAGGGGCACCCCCAAAGGCCTCGGGCGGCGTCCCCGGTTTCGGCCGGGGCGGGTCTCATCTGGGTCGGACTCGGGTCTCTCTGGATGTCTCGCGTCGGCGGTTCCGCCGATCAAGAGCGCAGCTCAGCACGGTTCGTCGGGCACACGGGACGAGGTCCCCTCACGCCCATCGATGGCACGCGGCTGAAAGGAGTTGGTTGTGCGTCATCCCCGTGGTTCGCAGGCACACGCATTCACGCTCATCGAATTGCTCGTGGTCATCGCGATCATCGCGCTGCTCATCGGCATCCTCCTCCCCGCCCTCGGCAAGGCCCGCTCTACCGCCCGCACCGCCGCCAGCCTCAGCAACCTCAAACAGCTCGGCACCGCCATGAACACCTACGGCGCCGACTTCGACAACCGCATCTTCGGCTACTCCTGGAAGCGCACCGACACCCCCGCCAGCGTCGGCTTCCCCACCAACCTCGCCTACCAGCCCAGCCCCAACCAGCCCTTCAACGACGACGCCGACGCCGGCTCCTGGCAGCAGTACGCCATCCTCGCCACCCGCACCGGCCGCGGGCACTCCAACACGCGAGAGAACCTCGAGGTCGTCACCGAGCGCCTCGCGGAGCGCCGCTACAGCCATGTCCCCCTCGTCGACTACATGACCGGCAACTTCCCGGAAGAGGCCGTCGCCAGCCCCCACGATGTGAACCTCCAGCGCTGGCAGGCCGCGCCCCTCGAGTTCGGCGCCGCCCAGGTCCCGGGCTCCGCCGAGGTCATCGCCGAGTCCTGGAACAACCGCAACATCCGCAAGCTCTGGGCCTACTCCAGCTCCTACCGCGCCGCCCCGTACATGTGGTCCACCGACCAGGGCGGCCGCATGATCCGCCCCGCCGACCGCTCCACCGTCCTCATGTACACAACCTCCAACTACCGCGAGCAGCGCCGCATCGAGCAGGTCCTCTTCCCCTCGGCCAAGGTCGCCATGTTCGAGGAGTTCGACTGGCCCAAGAAGCTCTACTACTCCTACCCGGAAGCCGCCTGCAACATCCTCTTCTTCGATTCCTCGGTCCGCTCCGAGCGCACGGGCGACTCCAATCCCGGCTGGGACCCCGGCAACCCACGCGACATGAACGCCTTCACCGAGGCCCCCTACATCCCCATCGATTCCAACTTCTTCCCCGTCCCGCAGAACGACGCCGACGGAGACCTCGTCGAGGACAACCCCTACCCCGGTGCCTACCAGTGGACCCGCGGCGGCCTCCGCGGCACCGACTACGGCGGCAAGGAAGTGAACACCGAGAACTGGTCCATCTCCGGCGGCTAAGCCGCCGATCAATCGAGTGGGGAACGCGGGCCGTCGTCGGGATGGGCCCGGACAGATACGCGTCAAGCCGCGCCCGAGAACGGGCGACGAAGTCCGAAGGAGCAACGCAGTGCATCGCGACCGCATGGGGAACCGTGGATTCACACTCATCGAGCTGCTGGTGGTGATCGCGATCATCGCCCTGCTCATCGGCATCCTGCTGCCGGCACTGGGCAAGGCACGCGAGGGCGCTCGTACGACGATCAGCCTCGTCAATCTCAAGTCGCTCGGCACCGCGACCAACACCTACGCCTCTGACTTCGACGACAAGATCTACAGCTTCAGTTGGAGCGGTGCCACCAACCCCCAGTCCGTCTCGGAGTGGCCCGAAGGGTGGTTCAGCCGCCCAAGCCTCTTTAACGGCGATGTCGAGGCCGCCTCCTGGCAGCTCGGCGCCATCCTTGCGAAGAAGACCGGCCGCGTCGCGGGCAACGATCGCATCGCCCCCGTGACGAGCCGCTTCCCCGACCGCCGGTTCACGCACATCGTGCTCAACGAGTACCTGACCGGCAACGGTTCCGAGCCCATCGCCGCCAGCCCGCACGACCGCAACCTCATCCAGTGGCAGGCCAACCCGCTCAGCTACGGCGCCGGCCAGGTGCCCGGTTCCGCCGAGGTCGTGTCCGAGGGCTGGAACGACAAGGCCATCCGCCAGCTCTGGGCCTTCGCCAGCTCCTACCGCTCCTCGCCCTACATGTGGTCGAGCGACACCCGCGGCGAGCTCATCTGGCCCGCCGCCGGCTCGACCGTGCTCATCAATGTCTCGCAGTACCGCCGCACCCAGCGCCGCATCGATCAGGTCGCGTTCCCCTCGGGCAAGGTCGCCCAGCACGAGGAGTTCGACTGGCCCAGCAAGCTCAGCTACTACTACCCCGAGGCCGACATCAACATGGTCTTCTTCGACGGCTCCGCGCGGAACGAGAAGACCGGCGACTCCAACCCCGGCTGGGACCCGCAGCGCCCCCGTGACATGAACGCCAGCACGCGCATCCCCTATATCCCGATCGACACCAACTTCTTCCCCCTCCCCCAGAACGACGCCAACGGCGACAACATCGAGGACACCCCCTACCCGGGCTACTTCGGCTGGACCCGCAAGGGCCTCCGGGGCCTCGACTACGGCGGCAAAGAGATCAACACCGAGGACTTCTGATCCCCGCCGATAACACACGGGCACCCCTTGCCCGTCTTCCCCAGCACACGCGATAGCACGGCCAGCGCCACGGGGCGGTCCTTTCAGGGCCGCCCCTGTTTGCATACGGGCAACACGCGGGCTCTCTTGTCGTTGTCATCCCGGCTTCGCGGATGGCGTGCAACCCCGGGCGCACCGGACGCGGACGGGACAACGGAGAGAGAGCATGAAACTGGACGACCACGGACGCGCCTGCCTCACGCAAGCCCTCGCCGAACTCGCGGCCGGCCGCGACCGCGCCTTCGAGGACGCCCTCTGGCTCGGCTTCGGCAACGAGTGGCGCCCGCTGGTCGATGGGCTCATCAAGGGCCGCTGCATCACCATCGGCGGTAAGGACCGCCACACCCCCGCGATCACCGAAGAAGGCCTCCGCCTCCTCGAACGCCTCGAAGGCCACCAAGCCCTCGCGAGCTGAGCGACGCACGACCCGGGTGCCACGACGCCACATGCGAACGGGTGCCGTGGAAACGCCGCGCAGCGGCTTTTCCACGAACGGGCACTCACCAATCAGAGCCGCGTTGGTAACAACGCGGAACGCCCCCACACCCAACCTCCGAACCCGCGATCTCACGATCGCGGCTCTGATCGTCTCCCCGCGCACCCCCGGGCCGGTCGCCCGCCAGTGCTTCTACCCCCGCCGCTTCGCGTGCACCGCCAGCAGCATCACATCCGCCGGCGTCACCCCCTCGAGCCGCCCCGCCTGCCCAAAGGTCTCGGGTCGGAATCGCGCCAGCGCCTGCTTCGCCTCCGCCCGCAGCCCCTCGATCCCGTGGTAATCGAGATCGTCCGGCAGCCGCCGCCGCTCGAGTTCCGCCGTCCGCCGGATCTCCGCCCGCTGCCGCACGACATACGCCTCGTAGCGAAGGTCCGCCCACGCAGTGAACCACGCGGAGGCAGACGCCTTCACATCGGGCAACGCCCGCGCAACATCGCCCGCCTCCACGCCCACCCGCCGCGCGAACTTCGACGCCGGCTCCCCCTCGACCTTGCCGCGCTCGATCGCCTCGCGAATCCGCGCGAGCTCTGAGCTCCGCTCATCAAACAGAGCGAGCCGCCCTGCCCCCAGGGCGGTCGAATCAAGCAATCCCAACGCGCGCGCGACCGGCGTCAGCCGCTCCCCCGCGTTGTCCGCGCGAAGCAACAACCGATGCTCCGCCCGGCTCGTGAACATCCGGTACGGCTCCACCGGCGTTTTCGTCACCAGGTCATCCATCAAGACGCCGATGTACGCCTGATCCCGTCCCAGCACAAAGTCCGCGGGCTCCGACCGCGCCATCCGCCCCGCGTTGATCCCTGCGACGAGCCCCTGCGCCGCCGCCTCCTCGTACCCGCTCGTCCCGTTGATCTGCCCCGCCAGGAACAGCCCCGAAACCAGCTTCGTCTCCCCCGTCGCCCGGATCTGGTGCGGCCGCACCATGTCGTATTCGACCGCGTACCCGTGCCGCAGGATCTCCGCCCGCTCGCACCCCGGCATCGACCGCACCACGACCTCCTGCACGTCCGCCGGGAGGGAGCTGCTGATCCCGTTGCAGTACACCCAGTCCGTCCACAGGCTCTCGGGCTCAAGGAACACGCCGTGGCTCTCGCGGTCCGCGAAGCGAACGACTTTGTCCTCGATGCTCGGGCAGTACCGCGGCCCCGCCGACTCGATCTGCCCGCTGAACATCGGCGCCCGATGCAGATTCGCCCGGATCGCCGCATGCCCCTCTGCCGTCGTATGCGTCTGCCGACAATCGACCTGCTCGAGCATCGGGAAGCGATCAATCACGGGCAATGGGCAATCGGCAATAGGCAATGGGAAAGGCGGTGCATCGGACCCATTGCCCATTGCCCATTGCCCATTGCCCACTCCCGACAACGCACTGAACGCCACCGGCTCACGATCACCCAACTGCTCCGGCAGATCCTCCCAAGCGATCGACCCTCGCCGCAGCCGCGGCGGCGTGCCGGTCTTGAGTCGGCCGAGCTCGAAGCCGAGCTCGCGGAGTGAGTCGGAGATCACGCTGGCCGCGCCTTCCCCGTGCCGGCCGCCCGGCGTTCGGTCCTCGCCGGTGTGCATCAGGCCGCGCATGAAGGTGCCGGTGGTCAGGACCACGGCGTCCGCTTCGAGGGTCAAATCCCTGTCGTTCGTGCGCACGCAGGCGCCGGCCGTGCGCGCGCCGCTCGCGGCTGTGCGCACGACTTTCAGCGTCTCCACACTGCCCTCGACCACCTCGATCTCAGGACGCGAGGCGATCAATTCCTGCACCGCCTCGGCGTACGCGTGCTTGTCGTTCTGGCACCGCGGCCCCCGCACGGCCGGGCCCTTCGAGGTGTTCAGCACCTTGAAATGGATGCCCGTCGCGTCCGCGGCCAGGCCCATCAGCCCGCCCATGGCGTCGACCTCGCGGACGAGCTGGCCCTTCGCCAGGCCCCCGATCGCGGGGTTGCAGCTCATCACCCCGATCTTGCTCGCGTCGAGCGTCACGAGCGCGACGGACGCGCGGCCGAAGTCCTTCTCCGGCAAGAGGTTGGCCGCGGCCCACGCGGCCTCCACGCCGGCGTGCCCGCCCCCGATCACGATGACTTTGAACCGCCGTGTCAGCACGAACAGATCGTAGACTCCCGGCCATGCCCGACCGGCCCGACCGTGTTCCTCCCGCCGACCTCACCGTCCGCGACGCCGAGCCCCGCGATGTGCCGGCGATCGCCGCGATCTATAACGACGCGATCCTGCGGACGACCGCGAGCGCCTGGACCGAGCCTCGGCCCGAGGCCGAGATCGCGGCGGACCTGGCGAAGGCGACGGCCCGGCACCCGTGGCTGGTGGGGGAGGTCGGCGGCGCGGTGGTGGGGGTGGTGTGGGCGAAGCCCTGGAACATGCGGGACGGGTACGCGCGGTCGATCGAGACGAGCGTGTACATCGGTGAGGGTGCGCGGGGGATGGGGGTGGGGCGGGCGCTGTATGAGGCGTTGTTGCCGCGGGCGCGGGCGGCGGGGGCTCGGGAGGTGATGGCGGGGATTGCGCTGCCGAATGCGGCGAGCGTGCGGCTTCATGAAGGTGTCGGGTTCGTGCGGGTGGGGGTGTTCCGGGAGTTGTATGAGAAGTTTGGGGCGTTGCACGATGTGGGGTATTGGCAGCTTCGGATGTGAGGGTTGCACGCGGGGTTCACGCCCGCGCTGCGCGCGGGCGTGCCACCCGAGTGCATGGTGTAGACTCGGGGTATGAGTGTGGGGATGGATTCCTTGTTGACGCTGGCGGCGGGTGAGGCTTCGGGGCTGGCGGTCGATCTGCTGAAGGTGCTCGCGTGCGCGGGGGCGGTGGCGATCGTGCTGGGGCGGCTGAAGCTGGCGGCGATCCCGGGGTATCTCATTGCGGGGGCGGTGATCGGGCCGCACGCGATCGGGCTGATCTCGGGCGGGGACCAGGTGGCGGGGATCGCGGACCTGGCGGTGGTGCTCCTGATGTTCGGCATCGGGCTTCATCTCGATGTCGCGGGGATGCGGCGGGGGGCGGTGTCGCTCATCGCGATCGGGACGGTGTCGACGATCGCGTCGTCGGTCTTGCTGACGCCGGTGGGGATGGCCTTTGGGCTGGGGTGGGAGGAGGCTCTGGCGATCGGGATGGCGCTGTCGATGTCTTCGACGGCGGTGGTGCTGCGCGTGATTCAGCAGCGGCGGGAGCTGCACCGGGCGTACGGGCGGCTGAGCTTTGGCATCCTGCTGATCCAGGATTTGCTTGTGATCGGGATGCTGGCGTTCCTGCCGACGCTGGCGGGGCTGGCGGAGGCGGGGGCGGCGACGGCGAGCGGGGGGGTGGTGGAGGGCGCTGCGACCGGGGACGACGGGGGCGTGCTGCCGGTGATCGGCTCGACGATGCTTCGGATCAGTGCGCTGGCGCTCATGCTGGTCGTGGGCAAGCTGGCGCTCCCGCGACTCATGCTCGAGGCGGCGAAGCGGTCGAGCGGCGAGGTGATGCTCGTTGTGGCGGCGGCGGTCGCGCTTGGTTCGGCGGTGCTGGCGGGGGCGCTTGGCTTGAGCCCGGCGCTGGGGTCGTTCATCGCGGGGTTCTTGCTGGCGAGCACGCCGTTCCGGTTCCAGGTTTCGGGGCAAATGACGCCCTTGCGTGACCTGTTCATGGCGGTGTTCTTCACGGCGGTGGGGCTGCAGCTCGATGTGGCGGCGGTGGCGCCGTTGTGGTGGGTGGTGGCGATCGGATTCGTCGCGATGGTGGTGATCAAGGTGGCGTCGATCGCGCTGCCGGCGTGGGCGTTCGGGGCGAGCGCGGGGCCGGCGGGGCAGAGCGCGGTGAGTTTGTCGCAGGCGGGGGAGTTCAGCCTGGTGGTGCTGGGGGCGGGGACGGCGATCGGGCTGATCTCGGCGGACTCGATGAGCGTGTCGATCGCGGTGGTCGTGCTGTCGCTGATCGTGACGCCGGCGCTGATGACGCTGGGCAGGACGGCGGAGGCGAAGCTCGCGGGTGTGCACACGGCGCCGTGGCTTCGGAAGCTGGCGTTCGCGGACACGCCCAAGGGCGGGGTGAAGGGTGGGAAAGACTCGTCGGATGCGCCTTCGGCGACGGATGGGCCGGACATGGCGCGGTGCCCGGCGATCATCGCTGGGTACGGGCCGGTGGGGCGGGCGTGCGCGGACCGTCTGGTGGCCGAGGGCGTGCCGGTGACGATCATCGAGATGAACCCGCGGACGGTGAAGCTGCAGCGGCAGATGGGGCGGTCGATCGTGTACGGGGATGTGACGAACGCGGAGGTTCTGGAGTCGGCAGGGGTGGTGGACGCGGACGCGGTGGTGCTGACGATCCCGGACGAGGACGCGATGCTCCGGGCGTGCCGGGCTATTCGGGCGGTGAACCCGCGGGCGTTCATCGCGGCGCGGGCGGGGGTCTTGAGCAAGGGGTTGCAGGCGCGGGAGCTGGGGGCGGACCATGTGACGGTGGAGGAGATCGCGACGGCGGACGCGATGGCGAAGCAGGTGTTGGATCAGTTGAATCGGCGGGTGGGGACGCGGAAGCAGGCGGGCGGGGAAGTAGCGGAGTGACGGAGTGGCAAAGTGGCAAAGTGGCGGAGTGGCGGAGTGGCGGAGTGGCAAAGTGGTGGGGTAGAGAGGGACTGGCGGGCCGCAGACGGATCGGAGCCGTGATGGGGGGATCGCGGGTTTGGGTATGGGGTGAGTCGCCGTTCCGCGTTGTGACCAACGCGGCTCTGATTGGTGGTGGGTCCGCTTGGTGGTAGGCCTGTGGTGTGATCGGCCCGAAGCGCCGCTGCGCGGCGGTTCGGGGCACCGGGGTTCGGGGACGGGCGTTCGTGGAAAAACCGCTTCGCGGTGTTTCCACGGCACCCGGCGTCCTCGGACACGCCCGCGCTTTGCGTGGGCGTGCCACCCAAGGGATTGTGCCAACCACGCGATACTGATCAGTCTTTGATCTGGCGGAGTTCGTCGCGGAGGATGGCGGCGAGTTCGTAGTTCTCGCGTTCGATGGCTTCGCGGAGGCGTTGGCGGAGCTCGGCCTTCTGGCTGACGGGGAGCTTGGGCATGAGGGCCTCGCGCATGGAGCGGAGGACCTGGACCTCGCTCGAGTTCTCGAAGTCCTCGGGTGAGCCGTCGGCGGAGAAGTGGGTGCGGAGCTGGTCGAGGCCGTCGTCGATGGCGAGGAGGGCGGCCTTGGGCTCGTGGTCCTCGAGGGCCTGAGAGGCGAGGGCTCGGGCCCGCATCATGAGGATGTAGGGGCGGACCTGCATGAGCATGCGGCGGTCCTCTTCGGTCGCGGCGTGCTCGGCGCAGAGCTCGACGACGCGGAGGTTTCGGGTCGTGTCGCGGACGACGCCCTCGTAGTCCTCGAGGACGAGCAGGGCGACATAGCGGTGGTAGAACTGGGCGGCCTCGTCGCGGAGGAGGCGGCAGTCCTCGGGCGTGAGGATGTCGGGCGGGGAGTCGGGATCGGGCGGGGCGGAGGGATCGGCCGGGTCGGCGGCGTCCGGGGACGCGGTTTCGGTGCCGGCGTCCGGCGTCGCGAGGTCGTCGACCTCGTCCTCGTCGTCGTCGAGGAGATCGTCCGAGAAACCGAGCATGCCGTCGGCGGTGTCGATGCGTTGCTCGTAGTACTCGAGGTAGCTGGGGTAACCGTGGGGTTCGACGCCGTCGGGCCGGCCGTCGAGATTCATCTGGAGGACGCCGAGATCGAGTCGGACTTGGATCTTGGGCTCGGCGTCGTCCCCGGATATGATCCGTACATTGATCTGTCCGGGCTCGTAGGGCCAGTCTTCGAGGATTCTGGCGAGGTCAAGGCTCACGGAATGGAACCCCTTGTTGTGGGTGGTTTAAGATGGGGTACTGTGACGGGACCGGTGATCAAAAACGGGGAAGTATGGGCCGGAATTTTGGTCGTGCCAAGAAAATCCGAGATTCGTGACTAGAATATCTCGTCTTCGCTCTAGAGGGTGTGAGCGCGACGATACCGGCGGATAACAGTTGGTATTTTTGCGCTAACTCCCTTGTCTTCAGGTGATTTGTCGGCGAGACGAAACCTTGCTCGCCGTATACTGGAATCGTAGGTGGCGACCCAAGGTCCTCCGGGGCTTTGGGTGATAGAGAGACTTCTTTCGAGAGCGCGGCTGCGTTTTGCCGCGGAAGGTGGGTAGGTGTGAGAGACTCCGTGCAGTCGGCGGTGGCGTCGTCGACATTGAAGTCCGATATTCAAGTGTACCTGTCCGAGATCAACCGGACTGCTCTGCTGACGGCAGAGGAGGAACGGGAACTCGGCTGGGCGATCCTGAACGACGGGTGTCCGGCGGCGCGTGAGCGCATGATCCGGGCGAACCTGCGTTTGGTGGTTGCGATCGCGAAGAACTACGCGAACCGCGGGCTGCCGCTGACCGACCTCATCGAAGAGGGCAATATCGGTCTGATGCGTGCGGTCGAGGGGTTTGACCCGGCCCAGGGGGCTCGGTTCAGCACCTACGCGTCGTGGTGGATCAAGCAGGCGATCAAGCGGGCGCTGATCAACGCCCGGCAGCCGATCCACATCCCGGCGTACATGGTGGAGCTGATCGCGAAGTGGAAGCTGGCCCAGCGGACGCTGCAGGCGGAGCTGGGGTACGCCCCTTCGATCGAGCAGCTTGCCGAGCACATGCAGCTGCCGGTGAAGAAGGTGAAGATCATCCGGCGTGCGGTGCGTGCGTTCCGGACTCCCGCTCAGGAGGGGTCGGGTTCCGAGGGGGACCTGATGAGCCTGGGCGAGCTCGTCGCGGATACGCGGGACGGGACGCCGGATGAGCGGGCGTTGCTGACGGAGGAGCTGGATGTCCTTCGGAAGTTGCTGGAGACGATCGACGACCGCGAGGCGACGATCCTGCGGCTGCGGTTCGGGCTTGACGGGCGTGAGCCTCTCACGCTGAAGCAGATCGCGGACATGGTGGATATCAGCCGCGAGCGGGTGCGTCAGATTGTTGAGGAGTCGCTCGAGAAGCTGAATGAGCGGCTGAACGACTCGAAGCCTAGCCGGTTCTTCCGTCGGCGTGGTGAGGAGGATGGGGACGAGAACCCCCCGCACCGTCACGGTCCGCATTTGCGGCTGCACGGGTCGGCGGCCGGGTGAGCTTGGTTTGAAGTGAGCTTTGTGGCGACGGGCTTCGGCCCGTCGCTTTGTTTTTGGGGCGGGGGTGATTCGGGGGTGGGGCGGGGCGGGGCGGGGCCCGACCGTCGGGCGGCCCGGAGCGTCGCTTCGCGGCGGTCCGGGGCACCGTGGGAATGGATCGGGTTGCCGCGGGGGTGGGGGGGATCCTGCTAGGATCGCGGCATGATGAGTTCTGTTGCGCATACGGGTGGTGTCGTGCGGTCGGCGGGGTTCCGGCGGCTGGTGTCGGTGGGGGCGGCGGTGCTTGGGTTGGCGGTCGCGGCGATGCCGGGGCTGGCCCAGGACGCGGTGACTCAATTGAACCGGTCGCTGGAGCAGGTGACGCCGGACCGGCGGAGCGAGACGGTCCTGCTGCCGGCGCTGGCGGCGTTGGAGTCGCCTCCGCTCGTGGTGGATCGGCTGGAGTCGGCGCGGCTCCTGGCCCCGGGTATGACGGGGTGGGACGAGGCGTTGGCGTGGGTGATCGAGCCTTCGCAGCAGGGGGCCCTGGATGCGCTTCGGGAGGTGACGGCGGAGCGGCGGTATGAGCGGGCGAAGGTGTTCGGGCAGCCGTACGGGGTGGCGAGCCTGAGCCCGGAGACGATCCTGTCGGGGATGTACACGGACCTGGGCGACCCGCCCCTGATCGCGGCGGCGCACCACAAGTACCTGCCGAAGATGCAGGAGCTTCGGTTGCTGGTGCATGTCGAGGCTTCGCGGCTTGTGGGTGAGGGGCGGCACGCGGATGCGGCGGACCTCTTGCTTCGGTTGTGCGGGCTGGGTCGGCAGATGATCGATCGGCCGCTGCTGAAGGAGTCGCTGTGGGGGTACCAGACGATCATCGATGCGCTGCAGCGGGTGCGTGATGTCGTGTACCAGGACTTCCGGGGTGAGCGGCGGATGTCGCCGGCGGAGATCGTGTCGGTCATCGAGGCGCTGCGTGAGGACGGTTTCCTGGCGATGTCGCGGCTGCGTTTCCCGGAGGGGAACCGGCTGGCGGCGCGGCAGTTGATCGAGCGGGTGTACGAGCCGCGTGGTGGGGCGCAGGAGAATGTGTACCTTTCGACGATGGTTCGGCTGGGCGGGTCGGAGCGGCCCCTGCGGCGGTTTGCGGGTGCGTCGCGGTGGGCGGGGACGGCGCAGAACCAGGCGGACTGGTACGAGGTGAACGACGAGATCGAGCGGGTGTACTCGGGGTGGAGCGGTCGGTGGGACCTGAACCCGTTTGACCCGGTCTTGAAGCTTCCGTTCGCGATCGACACGGTGGAGAACCCGGGCGCGTACGCGGTGGTCATCGAGCCGGCGATGGTGACGACGGACGAGGGGCGGCGCGTGTCGGGGACGGAGCTCTTCGAGCTGCGGAAGGTGCTGAAGGTCGAGCGCGTGGGCACGCGGCAGGCGCTCGCGGTGGTGGGTCGGTACTACGAGACGGAGCTGTTCCCGCCGCAGATCAGCTCGGTGCGGGCCCAGTGGCTCGGCGGGGTGCTCGGCGCGGATGCGTACAACGAGAACCGGGCGGGCGGGCGTGAGCCCCCGATGGAGTTCTTCGTGCCGGTGCGGGACGCGTATGTCGCGGATCGGCGGGATGACCCGGAGCCGCACCGGATGGAGGTCTTCCCGGGGGACGGGACGAACTTCGGCGTGACGCTGTTCGACGACCAGTTCCTGCTGTACTCGGTGGGTCCGAATGGGGCGAAGGACTGGGCGGAGCGGGTGAGCCAGGATCGCGACGCGATGCTCGGTGACTACCTGCTCTGGCCGCCGGTCCTGAGCCTGCACCGGGCGCACCTGGTGGAGACCGGTCAGCTTCGGTGAACGGTCGGCGCCGTTGGGTTTGGAACATCGGTCGGGGGGTGGGTGTTGGTCATTGACCGGCGGGCGGTGCCGTCGGCGTGGGAGGCGTGTCGATGGCAGAGGCTGGAAACGGTACCGCTGGCGTGCACAAGCTGGTGATCGTGGGTTCGGGCCCGGCGGGGTGGACGGCTGCGATCTACGCGGCGCGTGCGGAGCTGGAGCCGGTGGTGTATGTCGGTGTGCCGAAGCAGGACCCGGGGCCGGTGCTTCCCGGTGGGCAGCTGATGCTGACGACGGAGGTTGAGAACTATCCGGGGTTTCCCGATGGGATCACGGGGCCCGAGATGATGATGGCGTTCCAGAAGCAGGCGGAGCGCTTCGGGACGAAGGTGATCGGGCAGGACATCGTGTCGATCGACTTCAGCGAGGACCCGGCGAACGAGCCGCACCGGCTGCACACCTCGAAGGGCGAAGTGGTGCGTGCATACGCGGTGATCATCTCGACGGGCGCGACGGCGAACTGGCTGGGGCTCGAGAACGAGATGCGGCTGGCGAAATCGGGTGGTGGGGTGAGTGCGTGCGCGGTGTGCGACGGGGCGCTGCCGCACTTCCGCGGGAAACCGCTGGCGGTCGTTGGGGGCGGCGACACGGCGATGGAGGAGGCGACCTACCTCACGAAGTTCGCGAGCGAGGTGTTCGTAATCCATCGTCGCGAGAGCCTGCGGGCGAGCAAGGTGATGCAGGAGCGGTACCTGAGCAAGCCGAGCGCCAAGGTGCTTTGGAACAAGGTGGTGGTGGATGTCCTCGGGGACGAGAAGATCTCGGGCGTGGTGCTCGAGGACACCGTGACGAAGGAGCGGAGCACGCTCAAGGTGGGGGGGCTGTTCATCGCGATCGGGCACACGCCGGCGACGAAGTTCCTGCGGGAGACGAAGTTGGAGTTTGATGATTCGGGGTATCTCGTCCTGAAGGGTCGGGGGAGCCTGACGAACCTGCCCGGGGTGTTCGCGGCGGGGGATGTGGCGGACGGGAAGTACCGGCAGGCGATTACGGCTGCGGGGATGGGGTGCCAAGCGGCGCTGGATGCGGAGCACTGGCTTGGGGCGAAGGGGCTGAACTAGTTGTAGCGCTCCGTACGGCCCTTCGGGCCGACACTCGCTCTGGTGTTGTTGCACGCGATCCGTTCAGCGGCACTGGCTGGCGAGCAGCCCGTGGCACCCGTTGATCTAGGCGACGGCCCGAAGCGCCGCTGCGCGGCGGTTCGGGGCACCGTTGATCTCCGGTCTCAGCCGAGGGTGGTGATGACTTCGGGGGGGGCCTGGACGAGTTCGACGAGGACGCCTTGGCTTGAGAGGGGGAACTCGTCGCTGGCCTTGGGGTGGATGAAGCAGACATCGTGGCCGCCGGCGCCCTTGCGGATGCCGCCCGGGGTGAAGCGGACGCCCTGGCTAGTGAGCCATTCGACGGCCTTGGGGAGGTCGTCGATCCAGAGGCCGATGTGGTTGAGGGCGGGCTCGTGGACCTTGGGCTTCTTGTCGGGGTCGAGGGGCTGCATGAGGTCGACCTCGACGGCGGTGGGGCCCTGGCCGATGCGGTAGATGTCCTCGTCGACATTCTCGCGTTCGGACTGGAAGTCGCCGACGCGTGTGAGGCCCATGACCTCGCCCCAGAAGTTGGCGAGGGCGGGCTTGTCGAGGCCGCCGATGGCGATCTGCTGGACGCCGAGGACGCGGAAGGGTCTCATGGTGGGCTCCGTGGTTTGAATTGAAGCAAAGTCTATGCATTTATCCGTTTGCAATCGAGAGGGGGATTGGGCCCAGTTTTCCCGTGTTATCCCCCGGATCGGGTCACGGGTTGAGCGGTTTACCTTGCGGTGGCCGTGCGTCCTGATACGCTCTTTGTCAGCACTGAGAGAGGGTGGTCTTTGGCGGCGCGGCCGCTATGACCGTGGGGGTTTGTGATCACTCTCAGGAGGCATTGAGAATGCAGAAGCGTGGTATGTTTGCTGTCGCGGTCGTCGCGATCGCGGGTGGTGTGGCGTCGGCCCAGCTCGTGACCTCGATCACGAAGCCATTGTTCGGGGAGAACGATCCCGATGTGTTTCTGACGAATGTGAACACGGGGCAGAGCAGCTTCCTGCTCAACCCGGACGGGCTGATCCCGGCGACGGCTCCGGGGTTCGGCGGTCTTGCGGCGGACGAGAGCAACCGTCGGCTGTTCGCGAGCACGCGGAACGGGCCGCAGGATGACCTGTACCGGATCGACTACGACACCTTGAGCCCGACGCTTGTCGGTCAGATCAATGTGAACGGGTCGGCGATCTCGGTGGATGGTCTGGCGTACGACTCTCAGGCGGGGCAGCTGTACGCGACGAAGCGTCTCGGGACGGGCGGGAACGCCGAGGGGCTGTACCGCGTCGACAAGGACACGGGCGCGGCGGAGCTGGTGCTGCAGTACGAGGCGGGCAGCTTCGACATCGAGATCAGCGCGATCGACTACGACCCGGTCACCGGGCTGGTGTACCTCGTGGACGAGGACACGGGCGGCGGGACGGGGATCTGGAGCTTTGATCCGAACAATGCCGGGGCAGGGCTGAGCTTCGTCGTCGGGCTCGCGGCGGGCGTGACGGATGTGGACGGGCTTGGCGCGGGGGACGGGAAGCTGTTCCTCGTGTCGGACGGTCTGCAGGGCAACGGCGGCGAGCACTACATCTACAACATCCTGACCGGCCAGTACGAGGCCACGCTGCCGACGCCTTACCCGGGCTATTCGGACAGCATCCTCGGGCTGATCAACCCGTCGGCGGGCGGGGCGTACGCGCCCGGTCTGATTCCGACGCCGGGTGCCGGGGCGTTGCTCGGGCTCGCGGGCGTTGCCGCGGCTCGTCGTCGTCGTCGGTGAGTTGAGGTGAAACGACTGGGATTCGAGGGGCCCGGCGCGGGAGCGTCGGGTCCCTTTTCGTTTTTCGGGAGAGCGTTCGTGGAAAGATCGCCTCGCGATGTCTCCCACGGAGCCGGGGTGTCGGGCGATGGGGTCAGGGGGTGGGGTCAGGCGGTGGGGAGGTCGCACTCGCCGAAGAGGCGGAAGTTCTTTCGGCGGAGGATCTGGCCGGCGAGTGTGGGGTCGTCGATGGCGAGGGCGATGGTGGGGCGGCCGTTGGGCTTGATCATGAGGGGGTAGGCGAAGTGGATGTTGAGTTCGGCGCCGAGGAGGCTGAGGCAGAGGCTGGTGAGGGTGTGGCCCTCGGTGAGTTCGACGACGAGGACATTGTGCTCGCCGTAGGCGAGGCCCTCGCGGCGGAGGAGTTCGCGTGCCTTGGCGGCGTTGTTGGTGATGAGGCGGACGACGGCGTGGTCGGAGGCCTCGTGGACGGAGATGGCGCAGATGCGGGTGGGGGAGTCGTCGAAGCCCTCGACGAGATCGAGGAGCTTGCCGACCTTGTTGTTGAGGAAGACGCTGAACTGCGTGACGGTGGGGGGTGCGTAGCCCTGGGTGGTCTCGAGAGGTGTCATCGACCCGCTGCTCATGCGTGCATCCCTGCCGAACGGTGCCCCGGGCGGTCGCGTTCGTGCGACGGCGGGCGATGAATTGCGGGCCAGCGGCCAGGACCCGGATCGAGCGTAGACCCGGGCCGGACGGCCCGGACGGACCTCCCCAGTTGGCCCGACCCCCGACTTTATCAGGCCATCGGTTCCGTTGGAAGCCCCGAGACAACGAAACCCGAGCGGGTTGGGGGCCGCTCGGGTCGTCTGGAGGGGTCTTGGGCGTGCCGGGCGAAGCCCGGGGAGGGTGTGAGGCCTGCTCGGCGTCAGGCGGAGAAGCTGGAGCCGCAGCCGCAGGAGGAGGTGGCGTTGGGGTTCTGGAAGACGAAGCCGCGGCCCATGATTTCGTCCTTGAAGTCGACGGTGGTGCCTTCGAGGTAGAGCAGGCTCTTGGGGTCGCAGACGACCTTGATGCCGTGCTGCTCGAAGACCTCGTCGGCGTCCTTCTGGGTCTCGGTGAGGTCGAGGACATAGCTGAAGCCGGAGCAACCGCCGCCCTTGACGCCGACGCGGAGGCGGACCTTCTCGGCGTCGAGGCCCTGCTGCTCGACGATCGTCTTGATCTCGCGGGCCGCGGTCTCGGTGATGATGATGCCGGTGGTCTGGGTGTCGGTGGTGGTCATGGGCGTTCCTTCGCTGGGCCGCTCGGCGGCCTTGTTCATACGAACGGTAGGCGGGCGGTGTTCATTCCGCCCGGGGAGGTCCGGGAACCGCGGGCCCCGGGTTTCAGTGGGCCGCGGCGGGCTCGGGCTTGTCGGCGCCCGTGCCGTTCTTCTGCTTGTAGTCGGCGATGGCGGCGCGGATGGCGTCCTCGGCGAGGACGGAGCAGTGGATCTTGACCGGGGGGAGGCTGAGCTCCTCGACGATCTGGGTGTTCTTGATCGTCAGGCCCTCGTCGACGGTCTTGCCCTTGAGCCACTCGGTGGCGAGGGAGGAGCTGGCGATGGCGGAGCCGCAGCCGAAGCACTTGAACTTGGCGTCCTCGATCTTGCCGCTCTCATCGACCTTGATCTGGAGCTGCATGACATCGCCGCACTCGGGGGCGCCGACGAGGCCGACGCCGACATCCTTGCGCTCCTTGATTTCCTTCTGTGTGCCGAAGGAGCCGACATTGCGGGGGTTCTCGTAATGGTCGATGACTTTTTCGCTGTATGCCATGGATCACCTCGCGGGTGTTGGGTGTTGCGGTTCGTGTGCCTGCTTCGTGCCGGTCGGTGTCGTCCCGATCAGTGCGCCTGCCACTCGATCTTGGTGATGTCGATGCCTTCCTGGTGCATGTCGTAGAGGGGGCTGAGCTCGCGGAGGCGTTCGACGGCCTTGGCGATCTTGTCGATCGCGAAGTCGACTTCTTCCTCGGTGGTGAAGCGGCCCAGGGACATGCGGAGGGAGCTGTGGGCGAGCTCGTCGCCGACGCCCAGGCTCTTGAGGACATAGCTGGGCTCGAGGCTGGCGCTGGTGCACGCGGAGCCGGAGCTCATGGCAATGTCCTTGCACTCCATCATGAGGCTCTCGCCCTCGACGAAGCCGAAGGAGATGTTGGTGAGGTGGGGGAGGCGCTTGTCGGCGTGGCCGTTGATCTGGATCTCGTCGACGCGCTCGGAGAGGCCGGTTTCGAGCTTCCTGCGGAGCTTGAAGAGGCGCTCGCCCTCGGCGGCCATTTCCTGCTGGCAGAGCTCGCAGGCCTTGCCGAGGCCGACGATGCCGGCGATGTTGTGCGTGCCGGAGCGGAAGCCGCGCTCCTGTCCGCCGCCTTCCTGGATGGCGACGAGGCGGACGCGCGGGCGGCGGCGGCGGACATAGAGGGCGCCGACGCCCTTGGGCCCGTAGATCTTGTGCCCGGAGAAGCTGAGCAGGTCGATGTTGTCCTTCGAGACATCGGTGGGCATCTTGCCGACCCACTGCGTCGCGTCGGTGTGGAAGATGACGCCGCGGTCGTGGCAGAGGGCGCCGATCTCGGGGATCTCGTTGATGGTGCCGATCTCGTTGTTGGCCCACATGATGGTGACGAGGATGGTGTCCTCGCGCATCGCACCCTCGATCATTTCCTTGGTGATGAGGCCGTCGGCGCGGGGCTCGAGGAAGGTGACATCGAAGCCTTCCTTCATGAGGCGCTTGCAGGGGTCGAGCGTGGCCTTGTGCTCGTGCTGGGCGGTGATGATGTGGCCGCGGCCCTTGCTGCCGGCGGGTGCCTTCTCGTACATGTAGGCGGCGCCCTTGATGGCGAGGTTGTTCGACTCGGTGGCGCCGGAGGTGAAGATGATCTCCTTGCGGTCGGCGTTGATGAGCTCGGCGACCTGCCGGCGGGCGTTCTCCATGCCCTCTTCGGCCTCCCAGCCGAAGCGGTGGTTGCGGCTGCCGGCGTTGCCGTAGATCTCGGTGAAGAAGGGCAGCATGGCCTCGACGACGCGCGGGTCGGTGCGGGTGGTCGCGGCGTTGTCGAAGTAGATCGGCTTGTTCATGACGCTCCTCGTGGGATCGGGTGCGGCGGGATCACAGGGGCAAATCCGGACCGTGTGGTCCAGAGATTTAGAATCGTTCCAAGATATGGTAGGCGATCAGAGATCGGCGAACCACCGGGTTGGCTGGAGCGGCTCGCGGGAAAGGGAGCAATGCTCGGACGCTTGCGGTGAAGAGTCGGTCTTTAGGCGGGGCGGTGGTAGACCAGTTCGACGCGGTTGCCGCGGTCGTTGTGGCTGACCTCGGTCATATAGGCCTTCATGAGCATGAGGCCGCGGCCGGTGGGGTTGGCGAGGTTCTCGTCGAGGGTGGGGTCGGGGACCTCGTCGGGCGTGAAGCCTGGGCCTCGGTCCTGGACGGTGATGCGGACGGTTTCGCTCGAGACGGCGAAGGCGACCGTGATGGGGGTGCCGGGGGGGACGGTCTTGTGCCCGTGGTTGAACGCGTTGGTGATGGCCTCTTCGAGGGCGAGCTTGATGGCGAAGCGGGAGCTCTTGGGGTAGCCCTGCTCGTCGACGGCGGTGAGGATGCGTTCCTCGAGCGCTTCGATCGCGGCGCGGTCGTCGGTGATCTCCACCTCGACGGGCTCGTGATCGTTGGGGGCGGCGGTCATCGGGCGGATGGGGCTCACGGGGGTGAGTGGGGGGGCTGCGCCATGGGTCACGGGCGTGGCTCGGGCGCTCAGGCGAAGCTCTGGACGGCGTCGTCGGTGGTCTCGTGGATCTCGAATAGCTTGTTGAGCCGCGTGATCACGAAGACCTCGTAGATCTGCGGGTCGATGTTGGCGAGGCGGAGCTGGCCGTTCTTTGAGCGGACCTTGTTGTTGATCGTGATGAGTGTGCCGAGAGCGGCGGAGGACAGGTGATCGACATTGGAGAAGCTGATCAGGAGCCTGGGCTCCGGGGCGGCCTCGATGAGGCTCGCGATCTCTTCGCCGATCATCTGGATATTCGCCTCGTCGAGGATGTTGCGGTCGACGAACTCGACCTGGGTCACCCCGTTATCAACATCGCGGACGCGGAGTCGAGAATCCGACGCAGCCATGCGTGGCCTCCGGAACGGAACCTGCGGGTCAACGCCCGCGACGCCCGGCCGACCGTGCCGGCCGTACCCCCGCGGGTGAAGCATCATACGGGGGGCCGGGGGTGGGTGCCAATGGGCGGGGCCGGGGTTCGGTCCGGCGGGGTGGAATTCGGCGGGTTTCCGATGATGGGTCGTTCATGAGCGGAGGCTCGGGGGCGTGTTGGTGTCCGGTGCGGACAGAAAGACACCCCGCTTGGCGGGGTGTCTTGGGTGGGGCTTGGGGTGGGGTTTGGGGTGGGATCAGGTTGTCGGCCCGGGTGTGGCCGGGCGGTTCGATCAGCGGCCCAGGGAATCGAGCAGGCCCGGGAAGTTCCGCTCCTCTTCCTCGCTCTGGATGAGGACGGTGGGCTTGAGCAGGACAAGCAGGGTGCGCTCTTCCTTGGTCTCGATGCGGTTGGAGAAGAAGCGGTTGAGGACCGGGATCTTGGAGAGGACGGGGACGCCGGTCTCGGTCTCGTACTCCTGGATGATGCGCTGGCCGCCGAGGAGGATGGTGCCCTGGTCGGGCACGGTGACCGTGGTCTGGACGCGGGTGATCGTGACGATCGGGATCTGGATCTCGCCCTCGGCGACGGTGGCGTTGCGGATGATGTCGCCGGTGTCGGGGTCGATAGAGGTCGAGCCGCCGCCGGCGGTGGCTTCCACGACGACCGAGTCATCGAAGTCGACGGCGCCCACGGCGGTGTCGACATTCATGGTGACATAGCGGCGGTCGGCGGAGATGACGCCGTCGACCTCGAGGACGACGCCCTCGGCCACGACGCTCAGCGTGGGGTCGAAACCGACGGCCGAGTCGGAGACGACGGGCTGGAGGTCCGAGACGAAGGACTGCTGGGTGGCGACGAAGACATAGGCCCGCTGCCCGTTGGTGAAGGTGAGGCGGGGGGCGGTGAGCTCGACGGAGCGGCGGTCGGCCTGGGTGGCCTCGACGAGGAAGTCGACCTGGATGTCGTCGAGGAACCGGCCGGCGACGCCGAGGGCGGGGTTGGCCCCGAGGACGGTGTCGCCGAAGGCGGTGCCGGCGCCGAGGGTGTTGATGAGGCCGAAGGAGTTCTGGTCGGCGCGGATCGGGCTCCACTGGTCACCCTGGGTGCCCGGGGCGAAGACGGGCTGGGCGAGGCCGAAGCCAGAGGCGTCGGGCGGGATGGCCTGCTGGAGCTCGCCGGTATCGGGGTTGAAGTAGTCGGAGATGGTCAGCGAGGGGTCGATGGTGCGGCCGATCTCGACTTCGTTGAGGTTGCCACCGAAGTAGACATCGATGTCGAAGCCGATGCGCTCGAACCACTCCTCGCGGACGAGGAGGAAGCGGCTCTCGACATTGATCTGCATGTTGCGGACCGAGCGGAGCTTGCTCAGGAGGCCGGTGATGGCCCGGTGGTTCTTGGGCGTGTTGGTGATGATGAGGTTGCCGTTGAGCTCCTGGATAGTGCCGGTCTCGCCGCCGAGGTCTTCCCATCCGTCGGGGTCGACATTGGACTGGATGATGTCCTGGAGTTCCTGGATGAGCTCCTCGCGGTCCTGGCGGTCGACATCCTGCTGGCCGCCGCCGAAGGGGCTGGCGCCGCCGCCGCCGCCGCCGGTCTGGCCGCCCTGCTGGAAGATGGTGTTGAGGTCGAACTCGGGGGCGTTGTCGTAGTCGGGGACCTCGATGAGCAGGTCGCGGATGTCGTAGATCTCGAGGACGGTGTTGCGGCGGAGGACCTCGTCGCTGGCGATGGTGAGGACGCCGTCGGTGACGGCCCAGCCGGCGGGGACGCTCGGGTCGCTGACCTTCTCGAGGACGCGGTCGAAGACGGTCTCGAGCGGGACATTGGTGAGCTTGAGGGAGACGAGGCTCTCGGGGTCGACGCCGATCTCCTGGAGGCTCTGCCAGTCGACATCCATCTCGAGGTTGCCGAACTGGCTCAGGAAGGTGAGGACATCCTCGAGGGCGGCGTCCTGGAAGTTGACCGGGAGCCGGGTGTCCTGCATGGTGGCGAGGACGGCGCGGTTGACCGGCGTCTCGCTGAACTGCATGGGGTCGCCGCGGAGGCGGGAGATGTTGGCCCAGTCGTCGGGGTAGTCGATGATGCTGCCCGGGGGCACCATGGCCTCGCGGTTCTCGACGAGCTGCTTGACGACGCCGACGCGGTACTCGCGCTTCAGGTCGCCGTACTTCCGGACGAGGATGGTGTCCTGGATGATGTCGCGGAGGACGAGGCCCGCGGGGTTGTTGGGGTCGATGAAGAGGAGCTGCTCGACCTCCTGCAGGGCCTTCTCGTACTGCTGGTCGGACTGCAGGGCGCGGATGCTGTCGAGCAGGCGGATGATGCGCTGGTCGCGCTCTTCGCGGGCCTCGATGGCGCGGTTGCGCTGCTCCTCGGCGAGGCGGGTGGCGCGGGCCTGCTCGCGCTGCACGCGGGCGGCCTCCTCGGCGGCGGCGATCTGACGGAGCAGTTCGCCGTTCTCCGCGAGCAGCTGCTCGTACTCGGCGGCGCTCAGCACGCCGCGGGCGTTGTTGAGCGTCAGGAGCGCACCGGCCGCGAGGCGGCGGGCCTGCTCGAAGTCACCCGAGTTGAGCGCCGCGCGGGCCTGCTGGGTCTCGTTGCTGTACTGGGCGCGGGCCTGCTGGCGGGCCAGGTCACGGCGGTTGAGGTCCTGCTCGAAGATGTCGACGCCGGCCTCGCCCAGGCCGCGGCCCAGGCGGACGCGGGCCTCGGCCCGGCGGTCCTCGATGCGGGCGACTTCCTCGGGGGTGAGGTAGGCCCGGAACGAGCCGAGCAGACGCGAGTACACGCGATCGGCGTCGGCGAAGCGGGAGTTGCTGAAGGCGGAGTTGGCCTCGGCGATCAGGCGCTGGGCCTCGAGCCGCTGGGCGGCCTGGATGAGGTCGGCGTCCGGGGCCGCCGGCTGGGCCGGCTGGGTGTCGGTCGCGGCGCCCGAGACCTGCATGTTGTCCGGGGTGGCCGGCTGCTGGTTGGCGCGGTTGCGGGTGGCCGCGGCGGTGGGGTCGCCACCGGGCTCGTCGGTGCCGGGGCCGCCGGCGGGCTGGTCGCCCGGGTCGACCTGACGACGGCGGACCACGCCCGGCTGGTCCTCGGCGGAGCCGAAGACGCCGAGGGTCAGCGTGTCGATGCGGAAGGGCTCGCCGCGGACCATCTCGAGCTGCTGGACGCGGTCGCGGTAGCCGCCCAGGAGGGAGGCCTGCGCGGGCGTGAGCTCGATGCCGGCGTCGTCGATCTCGGCGATGCGGGCCTTGGCCTCGGCGTAGCGGGCGTTGTCGAACGCGGCACCGATGGAATCGATGACGCGGTCGGTCTCGCGGGCGAGGATGGCCCGGCGGGACTGGGTGAGCGTCAGAACGCCCTCGGCCCGTGTCTTCTGCGACGCGGTGGCCTGGGTGCTCGCGAGCACGGCCCGGGCGTTCCGCTCGGCCTCGGTGAGCCGGCCGGCGGCGGAGGCCAGTTCGGCCCGCTGCAGGTCGGCCTCGGCCTGGGGCAGGGCCCGGACGGCCCGCTCGGCGTCCCGCAGGAGCCGCATGGCCCGCAGCGAGACGCGGTCGGTCAGGGTCAGGCTGTCATCGGACGCGACGAGGGCCATCAGCATGGCCTGGGCCCGGACGGGCTCGCCGGTCGAGAGCAGCGTGGAGGCACGGTCGAGGATGGCCTCGGCCGAATCAGCCGCGGCGACGGCGGCGTCGCTGGCGACCCCGCCTTCCTGACCGCCCATGACGGGGGTGGACACCGCAAGTCCCGCCGCCGCTGCAATAGCCGCGGCGCACCACCAGTTGACCGAACGGTCGGATCGAACGCGCATCCCGATCTCCGAAGTTGTTGCCCGGGGCGTTGGGCCTCTGTGGTCAGGGACCGGCGCTGCCGGGGCCCCGACTCTGGGTGGTTGGACGCCCGAAACTCCGCGTCTTGGCGACTCGGACGCCCATCTCGCTCTTTCGTAAGCCTGCTTGCCGACGGGCGTTGCGCCCGTCGAGGCTTCCCTGCGCCGGCTTTGGGGTTGCCGGAAGGCCGGGCCGCTTCGCCCGACCGGTCCGCCCTCTGCCATGGTCTACCAGCGAGTCCGCCGTCGGTGGCGGTCGTTGGAGCCCAGCACGATACCGACGCGTCTCATCGTTCGCAAACCCGGGGGGCTCGGCTCGCGCACGGTGGGCCTTTTTCCGACCGCGGGGGCGGTTGGCCCGATGTCTATTCCAAGAACTGGGCCCGGATGATGGTGGGGACAGTCGGCCGGCGGGGCGTCGTCGGGGGCTTCGGGCCCGGCTTGGGACCGGGCTTCTGCCCTTGCTTCGGGCTTGGCGAGGGCGCGGGGCCCGTCGAGGGGACCGAGCCGAGTGGGGCCGGCGGGTGGCGGACGAGATCGGCGTGTTGTTCGGGTGTCGTGCGGTCGGCGGCGAGGAGCATCGGTTCTGTCCAGACGCCCCCGTCGTCGGCGAGCAGGGCGGCGGTCGCGTCGAAGGCCAGTTCCTCGGCCTGGGCGAGGCAGTCCGCGAAGAGGATGACCTCGGCGTAACGGGGGCGGTCCTCGCTCTCGCGCTCGCAGCGGAGCAGGCACCGCCAGCTCGTGAGGCCGAGGTCCCGACCGTCGTCGTCGAGGTTGGTGTCGGGGTCGATGTTGAGCGTGAGCCGCCAGTCGGAGCGGAGTTGCTCGACGATCTCCTCGGCGCTCATGAGCTCGGGGCGGTCGTCGGGTGTGATGAGGACGCCGCGGTGCTCGTGGGTGGCGGCGTCGGCGCCGAGGGGCTCGGGGACGCGTTGGAGGTCGAAGGCCTCGAGGACGCGTTCGACTTTCTCTTTGAGATCGGGCTCGGCGCGGACGGTGACGATCTTGTGCTCGTCGACGAAGAGATAGAAGAAGGGGTCGTCGCTCATGAGGCCGAAGCCGCACATGCCGTCCTCGAAGAAGAACGGTCGGTAGCGGCGGATGGCGTCGACGAAGCGGTCGACGCCCATGAGGACATAGGAGATGTAGGGGTCGATCTCGCGGTACGCGTCGTGCCCGATGAAATCGAGGATCGGGAAGGCCCGGCCCGGCATCAGGGCGAGCAGGTGGCGGACGAGGGTGGGGACGCGTTCGCTGGTGATCACGATGTCGTAGACATAGCGGTCGGGCCAGTGTTCCCAGTCGGCGTCCGGGATGGTGGGGTCGTCGGTCTCGGTGTCGTCGTCCTCGCCGCCATCGGCGGGCTCGAACTCGACGGCGTAGCCCTGGCGGGGCTCCATGGGCTCGACGGGGTAGACGCCCAGGGGGAACTTCATGTCGCCCATGACGACGCGTTCGACAGACTCGTCTATCTGACACCGCGGGGAAGGCTGCACCGAGGGACGCTCCCAGAAGCCGGGGGCCGGTCGAGAACCGACAGGGGCCCGGTGGACGGCCAACCGTAGCACACGGGGACGGGGCGATCCCGGGGTATCGGGCCGGTCCGCGGGGGCCTGGTGCCGTACGCTTCGGGTGTGAATACAGCCCCTCTCCTGCTGGTGAGCGTGAACAACTCGCGGACGCGCGTGGGCCTGGCCCGGGCGGGCGAACTCGCGGCGACGCGCTCGATGAACAACGCCGACGCGGACGCCATGGCCCGCGAGGCCCGGTCGGTAATGACCGAGGCGGACGAGGCGCCGGCGGCGATCCTGCTGTCGTCGGTGAACGACGGGGTGGCCGACCCCCTGAGCCTGGCGCTGCGGGAGGTCTTCCCGGGGGCCGGGCTGTACCGGGTGGGGCGTGACCTGCCGATCCCGATGCCGATGGCGGTGGACGAGCCGACGAAGGTCGGGGCGGACCGGCTTCTGGCGGCGCTGGCGGCGTGGCGGCGTGTGCAGCACGCGTGCATCGTGGTGGATGTGGGGACGGCGGTGACGGTCGACTTCATCGACGGGGAGGGCACCTACCAGGGTGGGGCGATCGCGCCCGGGCTCTCAATGATGCTCGACGCGATGCACCGGCGGACGGAGAAGCTGCCGGCGATCCCCTTCGAGATGCCGGACCCCGCGGTCGACCCCTTCGGCAAGACGACCGCGAGCGGGATGCGGCTCGGGGTGGTGGCCGCGGTGCGGGGGCTCGTGCGGGACCGCGTGGAGGCGTACGCGGAGCTATACGGGGCGTTCCCGCAGGTGGTCGCGACGGGCGGGGACATGGGCGTCCTCGAGCACGACGGGGTGATCGAGCACTTCGTGCCGGATCTCGTGCTGCTCGGGATGCTGGTGTGCGCCGAGGAGGCGGTGTCGGACGACGAGGCTGACGAACTCTGATGCGGGCCCGCTGGTCGCTGCTGACGCCGGCGAACGCGCGGGGGGCGCTGGCGATCGTGGCGATCGAGTCGGGGACGCTCGACGCGGACCTCGCGGAGATGGGCATCACGCCGGTGGCGGTGGGGGAGGCGCGGCTGCGCGACCTTCTTGGCGTGGACCGGGGCGTCGTGGCGCGGTGGACGGAGACGCGGGCGGACCTGTTCTGCCACGCGGGGCCGGCGGTGGTGCGGGCGCTGACGCGGGTGCTCGAAGACCGGGGAGTGACGCGGGCGAGCAAGCCCGATCCGCGATCGGTCTATCCCGAGGCCCGGGACGGGCTGAAGGCGGAGATGCTCGCGGCGCTGGCGACGGCCCCGAGCCCGCGGGCGGTTGATCTTCTGCTGGACCAGCCCCGGCGATGGCAGGAGGCGGGGGGCGAGCCCGAGACCGCCGACCTCCGGCTGGACCGGCTGCTGCGTCCGCCGTTGGTTGCGGCGCTCGGGGCGCCGAACATCGGGAAGTCGACGCTGCTGAACGCGCTCGCGGGGCGGCAGGTCGCCCTCGCTGCGGATGAGCCCGGGACGACGCGGGACCATGTGGGGGCGCTCCTGGTGCTCGACGGGGTGGCGGTGCGTTATCTGGACCTTCCCGGGCTCGATCCCGGGACCGCCGGCCCCGACGCGGAAGCTCAGCGGCTGGCCGTCGCGGCGGCGGGCTCGGCGGACCTGGTCCTGGCGTGCGGCGACGCGACGCACGCCCCGCCCGAGGTGGGGGCGGTGCTGGGGCAGGGCGCGGGAACCGAGGTGCTGACGGTCGCTCTGCGGACCGACCTCGGCGAACCCGGCTTCCGGGCGGACGCGGCGGTGTGCGCGGTGAGCGGCGAGGGAGTGTTGGAACTGGCCGGGGCGATCCGCCGGACGCTCGTGCCGGATCAGGCCCTCGCCAGCGGGCTGCCCTGGCGGTTCTGGGGCGAGGGGCCGGTTCCTGACCGAACGGCGTCGGTCCCCTAGAGTCTCGGCCATAGGTTCAGGGACCGCCCAAGGGCGCACGAAGGAGCTGGCGCGTGGACGAACGGCAGACGAAGATCAAGGAAGGCGCCGGCCTCGAGGAATCGCGGATCAATCAGGACTTCCTGGACTTCCTGCAGAAGTGGTCCACGCCGGTCCTGATCCTGATCGTGATCGTCTCGGGCGGGTGGACCGCGATGCGGCTGCTCGAGCAGCGGCGGGTGGAGACCGCGAACAACGCCTTCAACGAGTACGAGGCCGTCGCGACGGCCCGCGATCCCCTGCCCGCGTCGCTGCGGTCGGTGGCGGATTCGTACGAGGGCGTGCGGTCGGTCTCGGCCTTGGCCCGGCTGCGGCTGGGCGATGTCCACCTCTCTGCGGCCCGGCGCGGGCTGGAGCCGGCGGCCCCTCTCGACCCGCAGGGCAACCCCGAGAACGAGGCGGATGTGCTCGACGAGGCGGGCCGCGAGGACCACCTGAGCCGGGCCGCGTCGGCGTACGAGGAAGTGCTCGCCGAGACGCGGAGCAAGCCCGCGAAGGCGATCCTGGCGGTGAACGCCCTCTTCGGGCTCGCGGCGGTGGCCGAATCGCGTGGCGATATGGACGGGGCCAGGGCCCGGTACGAGGAGGCGGCGACGGCGGCGAAGGCCGCGGGGCTGACGGGTCTGCCCGAGATCGCGCAGGCCCGGATCGACAGCCTGGGCGAGCTGCCCGAGCGGCCTGAATTGCCCACGCGAGCGGAACTGCCGGTGCTGCCGGGCTTCCCGGCACCCGATGCCCCTACGCCGGCCCCCACCCCCACCCCGGTCGTGCCGACCCCGAGCGATGACGCGGCCGGTCCGGCCCTCCCCGATATGACCCTGCCGGTCGAGGGCGGAGGCGACTCTGGTGAGGGCGGCGACGACGCGGACGGCGGATGACCGCGCCCGGTCCAGCGCACGCGGGCGGCGACTCGGGACATGAGGAGACGGTCGAGACAACGCTCCCAACGGGCGCGGACATCGGCCCCCTGATCCTGCCCGGCGGGAAGGTCAACCCCGACGCGATCCGGCGGGCGTACGAGCTTGCCGCGGAGCGCGGGCCGGACGAGGGCGAGGACGACGAGTCGGCACCCCTGTGGCGGGTCTCGTTCACGCTGCAGCGCGACCTCCAGACACGGCTCGATAAGTATGTCACGAGCCGCGTGACCTTCATGAGCCGCAACCAGATCCAGCGGCTCATCGAGTCGGGGTCGGTAACGGTGAACGGCTCACCCGCGAGGAGCGCGACCAAGCTGCGGCTCAACGACCGAGTGGATGTGCTGGTCCCGCCGCCGCCTTCGAAGGACATCCTGCCGCAGGACATCCCGCTCGATGTGTTGTTCGAGGACGATTACCTGATCGTCCTCAACAAGCAGCCGGACATCATCGTGCACCCGGCGCGGGCGGAGAAGTCGGGCACGCTGATCAACGCGCTGGCGTACCACTTCAAGCACCGCTCGGGCGGGGGTCTGAGCCCGGTGGGGCGTGACGAGGCCCGCCCCGGCGTGGTGCACCGGCTCGACCGGCACACGACGGGCATCATCGTCTTCGCGAAGACCGAGGAGGCCCACTGGAAGCTGGGGAGGCAGTGGGAGGACCGGACGGTCGACAAGCGGTACCTCGCGGTGGTGCACGGGCACTTCGAGTCTTTGCGCGGCGAGGGCGTGGAGGTCATCGAGGCCCCGCTCGGGCCCCACCCGAGCAAGGAGAAGGGCTACCGCGAGAAGCAGTGCGTGCGGCACGACGATCTCGGTAAGCCCAGCGTCACGATCGCCCGCGTGCGCGAGCGGTACACGCTGCCGGAGGCGTTCGGTGCGGACCGGCTGTTCACGCTGGTCGAGCTCGAACTCAAGACGGGCCGCACGCACCAGATCCGCGTGCACATGACGCACCGCGGGCACCCGCTCGCGGGGGACGACATGTACTCCGGGCGGGCGGTGCCAATCGCGATCGCGGGTGGGGAGCACCCGGCGTTCGATGTACCAGCGTTGCATGCGGCGCTGCTGGCGTTCGAGCATCCGATCACCGGCGAGGGGCTGGTCTTTAGCGCGCCGCCGCGCGAGCGGCTGGGGGTGCTGCTTCGCTCGCTCAGGGTGGGCGAGGTGGCGAAGGTCGAGCCGCCGGGGGCGGTGCCGCTGGGGCGGTTCGGGCTGTAGAGGCGTTGTACCGCGGCCTAGGCCTTGGCGATCGCGTCCATGAACCGGCGGAGGCGCATGGCTCGCGGGTCGTCGACCGAGCAGAGGTTCACGCAGCGGAAGCACTCGGCGAGCACGACGCGGCCCGAGGCGACATTGACCGCGGGCACGGTCGCCCGGGCGACGAGGGCGAAGGCGAGCTCGGTGCCGATCGCGTCGGCCCAGGCGTCGCGGTGCTCGGCGAGGAAAGCGTCCACGCGGTTGCCCGCCACGGAGAGCGCTGTCTGGTCGTCGGCGACGCGGACGGCGTGCGCCGTCGGCAGCAGGGGGCCAGCTTCGAGAACGACGATGGTGGGTCTGGCGGCCCTTTCTATCACGGAACGGGCTGCGGTAGGCCAGCCGGTGCCGGTCGGCACGATCGACGGGCAGCGGACCTCCCAGCGGTCGAGCTCGATCGTGCACGCCGCCCCGCCCGGCTCCGGGGCGACTTCCAGTCGGCCGCGCCGGCACAGGGCCCCGAAGGCGAGAGTCAACCGCCAGTGACCGGCGTCGTCGCGTCCTTCGGCGTCCGCGGCGAGGGCTTCGGCCAGCGCCGCCCGCCACCGCGTGCCGGCGTTTGCGAGCGTCGCGACGACCCGGGCCAGTTCGGCGATATCGATCGCGGCGGCGTAGGCCTCGGTGTTCGAGGGGGCGATCTCCTGGGCTTTCGGGTCGTCGATGAGACGGACAACGCTCTTGAGCACCCGGCGGCGGGCCCGGATGGGGTCGAGTGACGATTCGGGAAACCCCGAATGGCTCAGCTTTGCGGTGATCTCGTCGGCCTGGGTCACGAGCCGGTCGTAGGTGGAACGGCCCAAGCCGGCGGTCGCGGCGAGCTCGGCGCGCGCCCGCTCGGCCTCGGCCTTGAGCCGTTGCTGGAGCCCCGATGCGTTGCCGGTTTCGCCCAAGCGGAAGTCCCTCCGAACGCGACCGCACAGGCTATCGGGCGGGGCGCCCCGGTGGAGTCCACGGATTCGGCGTTCGGCAATGGAGCGATCGCCCCCCGCGCCGCTCCGACCTGTGGCGGGCGCTGGACTCCGCCCCGGAATCGGTCGAAAGCATCTCCGTGACCGACCGTGAGCCGACCACCCAAATGAGCGGGCTTGATCTCATCGTCTGCGACGACGAGGTGACGATCGCCGCGATCATCGTGCGTCGGCTCACCCAGGCCGGGCACACCGTTCGCCAGTTCGCGAATGGCCAGGCGGCGTTCGAGGCCGCTCGCGAGAGCCCGCCCGACGCGATCATCTCCGACTACCAGATGCCGCTGATGGACGGGCTGCAGCTCGCCCAGGCGATGGCGGCGGACCCGGAGCTCGCCAGCGTCCCGATATTCCTCGTGACCGCACGGGGACACCGCGTCGAGGACGAGATTCTTGAGAAGACCAAGATCGTGCGGGTGGTGGCGAAGCCGTTCAGCGCGAGCGAGCTGGCAATGTGGATCAGCCGCGAGGTAGCCCCTCGATCGCGGGGGGAAGCGGCATGACCAGCGGCCACGATCCGCGGCGAGCGTTGGACGAGGTGGCGGCCCGGGCGCGCGAGCTCGGGCTGATCGCCATCCGGACGGATCAGACGCCCTCGGGCGAATTCGAGGCCGACCTGCTCGACCGCGTGCGGTGCGCCCCGCAGTTGCCCGGCCAGGCGTTTCGTCCGTTCGAGCTGCTGCCCGATGTCCTTGCCTGCGTCGGCCCGAAGGGCCCGCTCGCGACCGGGATCGCGATCTGCGCGGTGCTCGAGAGCGAGAAGCCGTTCGCGTGCGCGTACCCCGCCGAGGCCTTGGTGCGCTACCCGCCGGAGATCGCCCGCCGGGTGCTCGGGACGCTGAGCCGCATGTTCGGGGACCTGCTCGACGCGGACGCGTTGCAGGCGCAGACCGAGAGCTTTACGAACCACCTGGCGCAGTCGTACGAGAACATGACGCTGCTGTACCGCCTCGGGCGGAGCATGAACGAGCTGCGTCACCCCGAGCAGTTCGTCACGGGCGCGGTCGAGGGCCTCGCGGACACGCTGGGGTACCTCTGGACCTCGGTGGTGTTCGCCGAACGCCGCGAGGTGGGCGAGCTCGCGGGCCGGTTCATCAGCGCACACGACGATCTCGGGCTCGATGATGTGGGGCTCCGCGGCCTGCTTGACCACTTCGTCGCCAAGGTGTCCTACACGCCGGGCGAGGCGCCCGCGGGCGTCTTCGGGTGCGAGGGCCCCCTCGGCCCCGAGGTCGTGCTCCAGCCGATCCGCATCGACAACATCTACGCCGGCTACATGGCGATGGGCTCGAAGCGCGGCGAGGACTGCCAGGCGACCAGCTACGACACGCAGGCCCTTGAGGCCGTCGCGGGCTATGTCAGCACGATGCTCGAGAGCGTGCACCTGTACGCCGAGCAGCAGGCGACGCTGATGGGCATGCTGCGGGCCCTGTCCACCTCGCTCGACGCGAAGGACCGGTACACGCGGGGTCACTCCGAGCGTGTCGCCCTACTGGCGAAGATGCTCGCCCAGGCGGCGGGCCTGCCGGAGCACGACGCCGAGCGGATCCACCTCGCCGGCATCCTGCACGACATCGGGAAGATCGGCGTCCCGGACCATGTCCTGTGCAAGCCCTCGCGGCTCACGGACGAGGAGTTCGCGCTGATCAAGCAGCACCCCACGATCGGCTACGAGATCCTCAAGGGGATCCCCGCCGTCGAGGATGTCCTCCCGGGCGTGCTGCACCACCACGAACGCTGGGACGGCCGCGGCTACCCGGGCAACATCGGGGGCGAGAGCATCCCGCTGATGGCCCGGATCCTCGCCCTGGCCGACACCTTCGACTCGATGAGCTCCAACCGTGCGTACCGGGCCGCGAGGCACCGGGAGCAGGTGCTCGCCGAGATCCAGCGCTGCTCGGGCGGGCAGTTTGACCCCGACCTGGTCGACGCCTTCCTGACGCTCGACTTCCTGCCCTTCGACCAGCTCATCGCGAAGCACTCGCGCGAGAAGGTCGACACGCAGGACGCGTTCAAGGCGTTCAAGGACGCCAAGGCCGAGGGCGAGGCCCAGGCCGACGCCGCCTGAGACGGTCGGCACCGCCGAACTCACCTGGACAAGCATGGACGACGCCGGCCACCCAGCGGCGTTCAGCTGCCGGCGACGCCGCTCGCCGACTGGGCATGGCGCGAGGCTTTGTCGCCGGTGCTTCTGCCTTGTCTTTCTTCGACGCGTGGTGTGGTCAGCGTCCCGGACCAAAAACAAGCAACGGGCGGAGGATCCGCCCGTTGCCGGTGTGTTCGTGCTGCGCGACCCGTTGAGGTCGATCGCGGGGGCGAGCCCCCGTCAGGCCTCGATCAGTAGGTGTTGTACGCCACGCCGCGCTCGTCGGTCTCGGTGGTAGTGTTGGCCTTGATGGTGCCGAGCGTCTCGCTGTAGATCCAGCCCACGCCGGCGGCGTCGGAGGCGGCCACGCCGTTCTCGCCGCGCTTCGCGCCGACCTTCAGCACCGGGACGGCGGTGAGGTACGGGCCGTAGGCGTAGGTCGAGGTCTTGGTGGCGTTGGTGTTGCCGTCGATGTCGGTGTAAGTGGTCATCTGGTCGACGAAGTTCGCAACGGTGGGATAGTCGCCGTTGTGCTCGGCGGCGTAGAGCTCGATCGCGTTGCGGAGGATCGCAAGGTCGGAAACGACGCCCGAGTCGGAGGCACCGGCGGCACCGCGGCTCATGCGCGGGATCGCGATTGCCCCGATGATCCCGAGGATCACCACCACGATCACGAGTTCGACGAGGCTGAACGCCCGACCCCGGGCACGCGTCAGAGCCAGATCCATAGCACCATCTCCTTCGGGCCCGAATCCGTGGGCGCCGCTACACAACTCACCGTTCGCCGCGGCCCGCGCCGCTCAGGCGTTACCCGGGAAATCGACCCATTCGGGCGTTGTCTCAAGCGGCTGGGGGCAACAGGTCCGCTCATGTCCCGTTCCCGCCGCTACAGGCCCACCCTCGCGAAAGCCCCGGTCCCGGGGGCGGTCCGGAAACACCGGCCTCTCAGCGATCCAGCGTGAGTTCGACCCGCTCGCCGTCCCGCTCGACGAGGGCTCGGTCCCCCTCGACGCGCACCAGCGTCAGCCCCTCGCGGGCGACGCCCGGCCGGAGTACGAGGCCGTTGACGACCGCGGCCGGTCGCGACCCGGTGAGCACCGCCGTCAGGCGGAGCCCGCCGTCCGGACCACCGCGGGACCTGGGCCCGACGGTGGAGCCTGATTCGGCCCAGTCGAGGGCGGCGAAGGCGTCGGGCGTGCCCGAGCCGGCGTCGAAGCTCGCCATCGAGCCGAGCCCGCCGCCCATGCTCAGGCTCGCGATGAGATCGCGGACCGGCGGGCCTTTGGGCGATTCGGCCTTCGACGCGCTGGGCCCCGCGACCGCGGCGGCCCCCATCGCCATGAGCTGGTCGGGCGTCGCTTTGGCGGGCATGGGCCCGCCCTCTTCGCCGCCGGAGAGCAGGAACTGGTCCACGGCGAGCCCGCCGAGGGACATCACGAGCGTTGAGATGAGCAGGCCCTTGCGCTTCACGGCGCGGTCTCCTCCGTTTCGCGGTTCAGCCGGGCGTGGTCCACCAGGTCAGGTCGAGCTCGAACCGCGCGGTACCCGACGCGTCGTCCCCGCGAGCGACGGTTACCCCGGTCACGGCGATGTCCCGGTCGCTCTGGTGGAGCGCCTCGAGGAACGCCGTGAGCGCCGGGTAGGAGCCCCGCCCCGCGACACGGATCGGCACGCGGATCGCCGCGCCGTCGGGCCTCGGGTCGCCCGGGCGCACGGCGTCGGTTCGCAGGTCGGCGCTTTCGGCCGCGGCGACGAGCGACGAGATGCGGGCGTTGAGTTCACTCACGGGACGCACGCGCGTCTCGGCCCGTTCCGCGAGGGCCCTCGCCTCCTCGGTCCGGCGCTGGAGGGTTTCGACCTCGCTCTCGGCGGCTTCGGCGCTCGCGGCGACCGTCTGCAACTCGAGCGCCCGTTGCGCATCGCTGAGCCGTGCGGCGTCGATGGGCCGGACGACGCCGAGCCACGCGAGCGCGGTCAGCGCCGCGACGACGCCGAGGCCGATGCCATCGATCTTCCGGATCGGGTCGTTGAAGTCGATCATCCGCCACCCCCCGCCTGCGCGGCCTTCTTGTCGTCCTTCGGCGGCGGTGCGGGGGTGCCGATAGCGGCCTCGACCGCGAACCGCACGGCACCGGTCGCGCTGTCTGCCCGCTCGGTCTCGATCAATCGCACGCTGCGGAACGCCCCGCTCGCCTCGAGCTCGGTCGCGAGGACCGATGCCGCGCGGGCCGAGACCGCCCGGCCACGCAGGGTCATCACGAACGCCTCGGCGTCCTGCGCCTGCGGGTGCGGGGTGACCTTCATCTCATCCAGCACCAGCGAGGGGCCGGCGAACCGGGCCACGAACCGCAGCAGCAGGCTCCAGTCCGCCCGACCGCTCGCGGCCCGTACACCGCGGAGCGTCGCTTCCAGCCTGTTCAACTCCGAACGAAGCGCCTCGGCCTGCGTGTTCGCGGCCTGCACGCGATCCTGCGCCTCCGCGAGCGCGGCCTTCGTTTCGTAACCGGACTCGTCGCCGACGAGCGCCGTCGCCCCGCCCGCGGCGATCGCGAACAGGTACAGCGCGGAGGCGGCGCCCCAGCTCCGCATCCGCTTGTGACGCCGGCGCTCGAGGCGGCGCTGGCTCGGGATCAGATCGGGCACGATCATCAAGCGGCCCTCCCCTTCACGGGCGATGAAGCGGCGAGCGCCGTCGTCAGGTCCTTGACGCGGAGCCGGCTCAGCCCGATCGCACCGAAGAGCGCCGCGGCCCGTGGCCCGGTCGGTCCGGTCCCGCCGCCCAGCGTCGGCCGGATCGTCGCCCCGCACTGGTCCGAGATGAGCTCGAGCAGTTCCGCGTCGGCCGCCGCCCCGCCCACGGCCTCGATCGTGTCAAACCGCTCGCTCGGCATGCACTGCGACAGATAGGCCAGCGACGCACGCAGCTCGCTCGACAGGGCCTCCGCATACCGGGCGAGCACCGGTGCGACGACGGCCGCGACCGACTCGTGCGTGGCCCGCCCCCGGCCCACCGCCCACTTCGCGAAGGTCGGGCCAACCCCTCGGTTCTGCACGATTTCCTCGGCCATCCGCGCGAGCGAGGTGCCGCCGAGCGACCGCTCGTACATGAGCGCCCCGCCGCGGCAGGCGATCAGCGTCGCCGAGTGCCAGCCGAGATCGAGGATCACCTTCAGGCCCTCGCCCGCGAACGCGCTCGCCAGGCCCAGCGACGCCGGGACGAGCAGTTCCGATTCCAGCCCCGCCGCCTCCAGCCCGTCGACAAGAGCCGAGGCCTCCGCGTGCGCACAGACCGCGGCCAGCAGCCGGTCGGTCGGGTTCGCCTTGGGCGGCTGCGGGCTGGGCCAGGTCATGAGCTCGAACGCGCTGGGGTCCAGCCCGTGCATCCGAGCCAGGTCCGCGCGGGCCATCGCCCGCTGCGCCTGCGGCGCGTGCCCGCTCGCGAGCTCCAGGCTGTTCGTGCGCACAACTCCCCGCGGCGCACCCGCGACCACCCGAGACCCGCGCAGCCCCATCCGCCGCAGCGCGCCCGCGACCCTTTTGAACTCCGCGGGTGAGTACGCACTCCCCGGCTCGTCCCGGGGGATGATCGCCGTCGCCAGCGATCCGTCGGCCAGCGTCTGCGCCGCCTTCACGGCCGCCCCGCCCAGGTCGAGCCCGATCGGTCCGGCGAATGGAGTTCTCTGGCCCGCCATCAGTGGCCCCCCGCGGCCGAGGTCAGGTCGAACAGCGGCAGGAACAGGCTGAGGGTCACCGACCCGACGACCACGCCCAGCACGCCCAGGATCGCCGGCTCCAATACGCTCGACAGCGTCTTGACGATCACCGCGTTGTCCTCGTCCAGGTGATCCGCCAGGCTCGTCATCACCTCGCCCAGCCGCCCCGACTCCTCGCCGCTGCGCGACGCCGCCGAGATCGAGCTCGACACCAGGGGCGACTCCTCGAGCACCTCGCTCAGCGTGTTGCCGTCCGTGATGCTCGCGATCGCTTTCTCGATCAGCCGCCGCACCGGCTCCATCGTGCTCGCTTCGCGTACGAGCTCGAGCGCCTCCAGCAGCGGCACCCGGCTCGACAGCAGCACGCCCAGCAGCCGGCAGACCCGCGCGATCGCCAGATCCCGGATCAGCCCTCCCACCAGCGGAGCCCGCAGGGCCGCCGCGTGGAACATGTGCCGCCCCGCCGGGGTCTTCAGGTACGCGAACACCCCGCCCACCACGCCGCCGATCCCCAGCAGCATCGCCCACCAGTACTTCTGCAACGCGCCGCTGATATACAGCAGCATCGCCGTCGATTCCGGCAGGTCCGCCCCGAGCGAGTCGAACATCCCCGCGAACCGCGGCACCACCGTCAGCAGCGTCGTGATGATCACGACCACCGACACGCTCATCAGCATCACCGGGTACGCCATCGCCCCGCTCACCTGCTTGCTCAGCGACTGCTGCTGCCGCGCCAGCAGGCTCAGCCGGTCGAGCATCGCCGAGAGCTTGCCCGAGCTCTCGCCCGCCTGCACCAGGCTCCTCGCCACCGCGTCGAACGCCCGCCGCTCGTCCGACATCGCCTCCGACAGCGACACGCCCGCCTCGACACGCGACTTCAGTCGCCCCAGCACCGCTCGGAACCCCGGGTCCTTCGTCTGCTCCTCGACGGCGGTCAACGCCTGCATCAAGGGCGTACCCGTCGAGACAAGCAGCGCCATCTGCCGGCTGAATCCCACCATGTTCGCTAGCCGCTGCTTACCCCCGCCGAAGGTCAGCCCACGCCCAACCCCGCGCTTCGACTTCGACTTGCCCCCGCTCGCGACCGCCTCGTCCGTCTCGCGCACCTCGACGACATGCAGCCCCTTCCGCAGGAGCTGCTTGCGCAGGGCGTCCGGGTTCGCGGCGCTCACCACGCCGCCCGACTTCATCCCCCGCTCGTCGATCGCCTCGTACCGCAGGTTCACGCCGCGGCCCTCCCGCCCTCGGCCGCCGGCTCACCCGCGGGCTTGGCGGTCGCGGGCTCGGGCGACTCATCGTCCGACCGCGTGACGCGGAGCACCTCTTCGAGGCTGGTCTTGCCCGAGAGCGCCAGCCGCACCCCGGCCTCGCGCAGACTCTCCCCGCCCGTCTCGACATGCGCCCGCCGGATCGCGTGCGTCGGGGCGTCCTCGTAGATCTTCCGCCGCATGGGCCCGGTGACCTCCATCACCTCGTACACGCCCATCCGTCCGCTGAAGCCCGACCCGTGACATCTCTTGCACCCCTCGCCCCGCTTGAGCGCGAGCCCCCGCCGCCCGCTCAGCCCCGCGTCCTCCATCACCTCAACGCTCGGGTGATAGCTCGTCGTGCAGCCCTTGCACAGCGTCCGCGCCAGCCGCTGCGCGACCACGCCGTTCAGTGCGCTCGCCAGCAGGTACGGCTCGATCCCCATGTCCCGCAGCCGCGCCACCGTGCTCGGCGCATCGTTCGTGTGCAGCGTCGCCAGCACGAGGTGCCCTGTCAGCGCCGCCTGCACCGCCACACGCGCCGTGTCCTGGTCGCGGATCTCGCCCACCATGATCACATCCGGGTCCTGCCGCAGGATGCTCCGCAGCGCCCGGGCGAAGGTGAACCCGAGCTGCTCGTTCACCTGAATCTGGTTGATCAGGTCGAGCTGATACTCCACCGGGTCCTCGACCGTCACGATGTTCCGCTCCGGGCTCCGCAGGACCTCGAGCGCCGAGTACAGCGTGGTCGTCTTGCCCGAGCCCGTCGGCCCCGTCACCAGCGCCAGCCCGTGCGGCAGCGCCAGCACACGCTGGAAGCGAGCCAGCGGCTCCGCGCCGATGCCGAGCTCCTCCAGCTTCACCCGCAGGTTGCCCTTGTCGAGCACGCGCACCACGAGCTTCTCGCCGAGCAGCGTCGGCATGCTGCTCACGCGCAGGTCGATCTCGCGCCCCTCCGCCACGATCCGCACCCGCCCCTCCTGCGGCAGACGCTTCTCGGCGATATCCATCTTCCCGATGACCTTCACGCGGCTCACGATCGCCGAGTGCATCCCGGGCGGCGGCCGCATCAGGTCCCGCAGCACGCCGTCGACGCGGTAGCGGATTCTGGTGCCGGTCTTGCTCGGCTCGATGTGGATGTCGCTCGCCCCGTCGCGCACGGAGCTCAGCAGCGCGACATTCACGAGGTTGACGATCGGCGAGCCGTCGACCATCGTCTCGAGGTCTGTCGCCCCGAGGTCGTCGACGCTCTCCTTCTCCACCACCTCGACATCGCTCTCGCTGAGCGAGGTCAGGAACGCGTCGACATCCACATTCCCGCCCGAGTACTTCTTGATGTACTCGAGGATGTCCGTCTCGAGCGCCAGCACGGGCCGGACCCGGCACTTGGTCAGCTCCTGCAGCCGGTCGATCGTCGGCAGGCTGGTCGGGTCGGCCATCGCGACCGTCAGCGTCCCGCGAACCAGGAACAGCGGCAGAGCCTTCAGCTTCTCCGCCTCCGTGTCCCCGATCATGCTCAGCAGGCCGGGGTCAATAAGCCCGTGCCGCAGCCGCACGCCGGGCACCCCGTGCAGCCGCGCCAGGCTCTGCACCAGCGCGTGCCCGCTGACGATCCCCTGCTCGATCAGCAGTTCGCCGAGCCGCCGTCCGCTGGCCTTCTGCTCCGCGAGCGCCCTCTTGAGCTGCTCGGGCGTCAGCACGCCCGCCGCGACGAGCGCGTCGCCGATGCGCATGGGGCCGCCGCCGCCCGCCGGAGTGGGTGAGCCCTCGCCGGGCACGCGGGCCGGGTTGTCGCCGCCCGCGTTCATCAGAGGAAGCTCCTCACCGCGCTCTGCACATCGCCGAAGCACTCGAACCGGCTCGCGGTGTCGGTCAGGTCGAAGACCTCGCGCACCGTCTCGTTCACGCCCACCAGCCGCAGGCTCTGCCCGCTCGCCGCCAGCATGTCCGAGATGTCGTAGAGGGCTTCGAGGCCCGCGCTGTCGACGAAGGCGATGGCCGTGCTGTCCAGCACGAGCCGCCCGAGCGACCGCCGGATCGCGTCCTCGAGCCGCGTCTTCACCTGGGCCGCGTCCTCACCCACGAGCGGACCGTTCGGCTTCACCACCGTCACAGCCCCGTGCCGCTCCTCGGTGATGTCCATGCCGCGCCTCCCCGTGACCGAAGGTCACCCGTTCCAAGACTTGTTACGCCGCACGCCGATCGCCGGTCTCTGCCGCCGGCGTCGGCGTCTGCCCGTGCACCACGCCGGCCGCGATCGGCACCGTCAGCGTGAAGGTGCTGCCCTTGTCCAGTTCGCTCTCGACCGTGATGTCACCCCCGTGCAGCCGGGCGATCTCCCGGGCCGTTGCCAGCCCGATGCCAGAGCCCGTGATCGAGCCCACCCGCCCGTCGCCCGAGCGGAAGAACTTCTCGAACACGCGTTCGTGCTCCTCGGCGCGGATCCCGATGCCCGAGTCCTCGACCGCGACGGTCAGGAAGGCATCGTCCGCCTCCACGCGCACTGTCACGGTGCCGCTGGCGGGCGTGTACTTGATCGCGTTTCCGACGAGGTTGTGCAGCGCCACCGCCAGCTTCTCGCGGTCCGCGCGGGCCACGGGCCACTTCGGGGGCAGCTCGAACGCGAGCGTGACGCCCTTCGCCTCCGCCTGGGCCCGGTAGTCCGACTCGAGGTCGTCGAACACCGCGTCCAGCCGCAGGTCGTCGACCCGCAGCGCGAACCCGCCGGCTTCGAGCTCCGACACGCTGAGCAGGTCGTTCACGACCCGCTCCAATCTGCGTGCCTCCGTATTGATCACATTCAGCGCATTCGCCCGGATCTCGCGGGCCGCGTCACTCGCGTCCTCGCCCAGGTCGATCGCCTCCTCAGCCAGGAGTCGGATCGTCGTCATGGGCGTGCGCAGCTCATGCGTCGCCTGCGCCACGAGCGCGTGCCGAGCCTCGTCGGCCACCCGCTGCTGCGTCACATCCTCGAAGAGCACGATCGCCTCGCCCCGGTCGTCCCGACGAACACGCCGGGCGCTCACCCGAAGCACGCTCCGCTCGGGCCCCTCCCCGCGCACCAGCTCGGTCGTCTCCCGCGCCCGCTTCCCGTCCACCACGCTCCGCACCGTCTCGACCACATCCTCCGGGAGCGCAAACTCGGCGAGCGTCCGCCCCGTCGCGTGGTCCCGCGGCACGCCCAGCAGGACGGTCGCGGCACCGTTCGCGTGCAGCACCCGGCACCCCTCATCCACCAGCAGCAGGCCCTGCCACAGGGCGTCGAGCGCCCCGATCAGCCCCGTCCCGCCGGCCGCCGACGCGGGTGTCGCCGCCCGCCGGTCCACGCTCGACGCAAGCCACGCCTCCCGCGCGTCCCCCCGCTCGCCCACCAGCGCGTTCCACCCCTGCGCGAACGGGCTGTCCGCCGCGACCCGCATCGCGTCCTCAGCCAACTCTCCACCCCGGTACCCCTCGAGCGCCTCGCCGATGCCGACCAGCGTCCGCAGCGGCCCCGAGCCCATCCGCCACGCCACGATCCACGAACCGGCGAGCACCCCCAACCCCCCGATCAACGGGAGGACCCCGGCTAGACCGTGCAGCCCGAGGCCCAGCGTGACCGCGGATCCGGCGCACGCCGCCGCCACGCCGGCGCACGCGATCAGACCCGAGCGCACAACCGCGCCCCGCACGCCGCCCACGCGGACGCTGACCGGGACCACCCCCGCAAGTGGGGTAGGCACCCCCATGGATGGCCCTTCGCCCCCGGTCGTCGTCCCTGGCTCGGTTGTCCGATCGATCTCGTCCACGCGGCGACTCCCATCGGCCCAGGCGGCGCGGTCACGCTCCGCCCCGGGGCTATCGGCTCCGGATCCGGCCCCCCCCGGCCCGACCACCAATCCGCCCGCCGAACCCGCCGCCGGGATGAGGTTTCCGCCGCACGACCCGAACCGCCCGACGCCGGCGCGTCCGAAAGTCTTTGCTCCCCGGGACTTCCGCCAGCGGAACCACCTCACCCGAACGGGTGGCGGCCCCCGAGGCCCTCGATCGCGTAGGCTGACCCCGTGCTCGAACTCAAGGGCGTCACCAAACGCTTCGGGCCAGAGACCGCGATCGACCGGGTCTCGCTCGAAATCCCCAAATCAGGTGTCGTTGCGCTCATCGGCCCCTCCGGCTGCGGCAAATCGACGCTGCTCCGTCTCCTCATCGCCCTGCACACCCCGGACGAGGGGCAGGTCCTCCTGGAGGGTCGCCCGCTGCCCGACCACGGCCTCCCCGGCGTCCGCACCCGTTTCGGGTATGTCATCCAGGACGGAGGCCTCTTCCCGCACCTCACCGCCCGGGGCAACGCGCGCCTGCCCGCCCGGCACACCGCCGCAGGGCGAGCGGTGGGGGGGCTGGACGCCCGGATCACCGAGCTTGCCGAGTTGGTCCATCTGACGCCCGACCAGCTCGACCGCTTCCCCGGCGAACTATCGGGCGGCCAGCGGCAGCGCGTCGCTCTTGTGCGGGCGCTCGTGCTCGACCCCGAGATCTTGCTGCTCGATGAGCCCTTGGGCGCCCTCGATCCGGTGATCCGTGCGGAACTGCAAGCCGAGCTGAAGGACCTCTTCCAGCGGCTCAACAAGACGGTGGTGCTCGTGACGCACGACCTCGCCGAGGCGGCCTACCTCGCCGACGACATCGTGCTGATGAACGAGGGGCGCATCGCGCAGCGCGGCTCGTTCCGCGCGCTGCGGACCGATCCCGCGGACGAATTCGTGCGCACCTTCGTCACGGAGCAGGTCGACCGCGTGCGCGCGCTCATCGACGGAGCCGTCGCGTGAGGCTGTGCGCACTGCTCATCGCACTCTTCGCGGCCGCCGCCTTCGGGCAAGGCGGCGACCGCTCTTTCGTGGTGGGCTCCAAGTTGTTCACCGAGTCGGTCATCCTGGGCGAGGTCGTGGCGCAGGCCGCGGCTCGGGCCGGGGCGGAGGCGACGCACCAGAACGAGCTCGGCGGCTCGGCGATCCTCTTCAACGCGCTGACCTCGGGTGAGATCGACGCGTACCCCGAGTACACCGGCACCCTGCGGCTCGAACTCCTGAAATCCGACAACCTCTCAAGCGACGCGGAACTCGCCCAGGCCCTCGCCCGCCGCGGCGTGCGCATGACCGCCGCGCTCGGCTTCAACAACACCTACGCCCTCGGCATGCGCGCCGACAGGGCCGCAGAACTCGGCATCGAAACCACGAGCGACCTCCTCGAACACCCCGATCTGAGGCTGGGATTCTCGAATGAATTCCTCGACCGCGGCGACGGCTGGCGGGCCCTCAAGGCGGCGTACGGGCTGCCACAAACGAGTGTCCGCGGGCTCGACCACGCGCTCGCCTACCGAGGCCTGGTCGCGGGCGATCTCGATGTGATCGATCTCTACAGCACGGACGCCGAGATCGCGTACTACGACCTCGCCGTGCTCAAGGACGACCTCGGCTTCTTCCCGCGGTACGACGCGGTGATCCTGTATCGCGACGACCTGCTCGAGCGGCTTCCGCAAGTGGCCCAGGCCATCGACAGCCTCGCCGGCACCATCGACGAGGCCGCGATGGTCCGCATGAACGAACGGGCCAAGATCGAGGGCGACAGCGAACGGGCGATCGCCTCGGCCTTTCTTGATCGCATTACCGGCGTCGAGACCGCGACGCCCGTCGCCGCCGAGGACGGTCTCTGGGCCCGCCTCTGGCAACGCACGCGCGAGCACCTGTTCCTCGTCTCCATTTCGATGCTCGGAGCGTTCATCGTCGCGACGCCGCTCGGTATCTGGGCCGCGGCCAAGCCGGGGTTCGGGCAGGTGATCCTCGCGGTCGTCGGCATCGCGCAGACGATCCCGAGCCTCGCGCTGTTGGTCGTGCTCATCCGTCCGCTCGGCGTGGGGGACAAGCCCGCGATCGCGGCGTTGTTCATTTACGCATTGCTCCCGATGGTGCGCAGCACGCAGGCCGGGCTCGCAGGGATTCCCCGGGGCACGATCGAATCGGCTCGGGCGATCGGGCTTTCGCCGTTCACCCGGTTGCGGGTGATCGAGCTCCCGCTCGCGGCCCGTTCGATCCTCGCGGGCGTGAAGACTTCAACGGTCATCACGATCGGCTTTGCGACGCTCGGCGCGCTGATCGGTGCCGGTGGCTACGGCAAGCCGATCCTCACGGGCATACGGCTCGACGATTTCGGGCTGATCCTCGAAGGGGCGGTGCCGGCCGCGGTGATGGCGCTCGCGGCGCAGGGCGTGTTCGAGATCGTGGAGCGGCTCGCCGTGCCGCGCGGGCTGCGGAGGGGACGATGAGCCGTGGGACGCGTAGATGTGCTCTTTCTCATTGTGTTCGGGGCGGGGCACGGGTAATCTCTTGGCTTGCGCCCCGCGTCGGGCGGCGCGCCCGGAACGAAGCGATCGCGTTCGCCGCATGACCATGGCCCGCTGATCCCACCGCAGACCGGAAGGCTCGTTCATGACCCCTAACGCACCCGAGAGCGGCGTGAAGCCCGCGGCTGTTCGTGCGCCCGCGTCTGCCGGTGCGGTGGCGCAGCGGTACCTCGCGGTGCGGGGTCGGTCGGACACGCTCGCCGCTCCGCTCTCGCCCGAGGACGCGACCGCGCAGTCGATGCCCTCGTGCTCGCCCGCGAAGTGGCACCTGGCGCACACGACCTGGTTCTTCGAGACCTTCGTCCTCGAGCGGTTCGACCCCGCGTTCCGGCCGATCGACCCGCGGTTCCGCGTGCTGTTCAACAGCTACTACAACGCGGTGGGCGAGCAGTCGCCCCGGCACGAGCGCGGCCTGATGACCCGTCCCTCGCTCGATGCCGTCCGCCGCTACCGGGCCCGGACCGATGAATTGATCCTGCGTTTGCTCGAAACCCGCGACGACCCCGAGATCGCCGAGTTGATCGAGCTTGGCTTGCAGCACGAGCAGCAGCACCAGGAACTGCTGCTCATGGACATCAAGCACCTGTTCAGCCGCAGCCCGCTGCGTCCGGTGTACCGCGAGCCAGACGGCTTCGAGACCGGCTCGCCGGGCGAGCTCGGGTGGGTGAGCTTTGATGGTGCGGTGCGGCCGATCGGCACGCCCGCGGACGCTGGTTTTACCTACGACTGCGAGGGGCCGCGGCACGACGAGATGGTGCACGCGTTCGCGATCGCCGACCGACTCGTGACCAACGGCGAGTACCTCGCGTTCATCGAGGCCGGTGGGTACGACGAGGTTGGGCTGTGGCTCGACGCGGGCTCGCGCTGGGTTCGTGAGCACGGCATCGCGGCCCCGCTCTACTGGCGACGCGACGGCGACCGCTGGGTGGAGTTCACGCTCCGCGGCGAGCAGCCGCTTGACCTCGACCGGCCCGTGTGCCATGTGAGCTTCTACGAGGCCGATGCGTACGCCCGCTGGCGGGGCTGCCGGCTCGCGACCGAGGCGGAATGGGAGACGGCGTGCTTCGAGGGTGGCTCGGCGCAAACGCACGAGCGCGGGGGTACCGGGAACTTCCTGGAGACCGCCTCATTGCACCCCGACGCGCCCCACGACGCGCCCGGCCCGCGGCAGATGCTGGGCGACGCTTGGGAATGGACGCGGTCCGACTTCGGCCCGTATCCCGGCTACCGGCCGCCCGAGGGGGCTCTCGGCGAATACAACGGCAAGTTCATGTGCGGGCAGTATGTGTTGCGCGGCGGGTGCTGCGTGACACCCCGCGATCACATCCGCCCGGGGTATCGCAACTTTTTCGCGCCGGGCGACCGCTGGATGTTCTCGGGCATTCGGCTCACGAAGGATGGTTCATGACGCAGATGGAAGAGCGGAGCGCACGGGGCGCGAGCGGTGGGGGGGGCGATCCGGTGCACGAGGTCGCCGATCACGGGCATACGGCCGAGGATGTATTCCTCGAGGACCTGCTCAAGGGCCTCGCGGCCGAGCGCCCCTACATCCCGACGAAGTACCTCTATGACGACTACGGCTCGGAGCTGTTCGACAAGATCTGCGAGGTCGAGGCGTACTACCCGACGCGGACCGAGTCGGCGATCTTTGACGAATCGCTCGCGGATATCGCGCAGCACATCGGCCCGCGGGCGTTCGTCATCGAGCCCGGCGCCGGCAACGGCACAAAGGCCGTGCGTTTGCTCAACGCGCTCAAGGAGCCCGTGGCGGTCGCGGTCGTCGATATCTCGATGGCGTACGCGCAGGGCTCGGCGGACATCCTGGCCGAGCAGCTCTCGGGCGTGGAGATCATGCCCGTGTGCGCCGACTTCACGCAGGACCACGATGTGCCCGATCCGCGTCGCACGCCCGATCGACGCGTCGTCTTTTTCCCGGGCTCGACCGTTGGGAATTTCACGCCCGACGAGCGGCGGCGGCTGCTCAAGGCCTTCCGCCGCACGGCGGGCGACGGCGGCATGCTGCTGATGGGCTTCGACCTGTGGAAGGACCGCGCGACGCTCGAGCTCGCCTACGACGACCCGGACGGTGTGACCGCCGCGTTCATCGAGAATGTGCTGACGCGGGCCAACCGCGAGGTCGGCACCGACTTCGACCGCGGGGCGTGGCAGCACCGGGCGACCTGGAACCCCGAGAAGGGTCGGGTCGAGCTCGAGCTCGTCGCACAGCGCAACACGGGCGTCACGGTCGACGGGCGCCGCTTCGACTTCGCCGAGGGCGAGGCGATCTATGTCGAGAGCAGCCACAAGTTCCGCGTCGAGGCCTTCAGCGCCGAACTCGCGGCCCTTGGCTTCGAGACCGAGGAAGTGTGGACCGACGCCGACCGTAAGTTCGCGGTGCTGCTGGCCAAGTCGGTCTGACCGGATCGGTACATCAGGCTGAAAAACAACGGAGCCCCGCCGGTTGGCGGGGCTCCGGTTAATTTTCGGGTTGCCGGTCGCGGGATCAGCGGCGACGGCGGGCGGCGGCCAGACCGCCGAGGCCGAGGAGCGCCATGCTGCCCGGGGCGGGGATGATCGTGACGAACTGGTCGCCCGCGAAGTTGTTGAAGTCGATGCCGCTGACATTGCCCGTGAAGGTGCCGTTGCCGTCACCGCCGAGGTTGCCGGTGCCGTCGGGCAGACCGCCGACGACCTGGTTGCTCATGAAGTCGTTGCCACCGCCGTTGATCCAGCCGGCGACGCGGATCTCGCCGCCCATGTAGCCGAGGGCCGCGATGTCGATCGAGATCTCAACGCCCGTGGTGACGAGGCCCGGATCGCTATCGAAAGGGCTGCCGAAGCCGCCGACGCCGCCGGTGTTGCTGTTGTTCACGCCGAAGACAATCTCGGCACCGTTCAGCATCACCATTGTGCCAGCCGCGTTGCCCTGCCCGAGGAAGCCGCCCATCCCGTCGGCGGTGGCGCCGTCGACGAACGAGTCAAGCGGGTCGTTGCCGGCGGTGTAGCTCAGCACGACATCGGCGTCGAAGCCGTTGTCGAAGGTCAGGCCGCTGAGGTTCCCGAGGCCCGGGAGGCCGTTCAGCGTGTTCTGGCCGCCCGACTTGAAGTCGAGGACGATGTTCAGCTTGTTGAAGTTGGTCTCGACATTGCCCGCGACGCCCAGAAGCAGCTTGCCGCCCTGGACGCGAGCATACAGGGCGTTGATCTCCGACCCGTTCGCGAAGGTCGACGACGCGTCGGAGTTGTTGCCGAACTGCGTGCCCACATTCTGCACCCAGAGCGGGCCGCCGTACTTGTTCTGGAAATCGGTGCCGTCAATGGCGGCGAACGCCGAACCGGCAAGACCGGCCACGGCCACAGCGCAAAGCGTCTTCGTCATGGGAAAGGCTCCCTCTCTCATATGTGCGGCTCAGAAAGAGCGGCTCTCTGCTCGTCGCGGGTGGGTCCACTCGGATACACCCGTCTGTCTCTGGGTGAATGATACCGCTTCAGGGGGACCACGCAAGCCCCGGGGTGCAGCTCTGGAACACTTTCAGAGCCCGAAAGCCGGACAGAGCAACCGAGCAAAGGCCGAGCCCGCCCGTTGAGCTGTGCTACCCCAATCAGTGGAATCCAGATCGCCCCTGCCATCCCCGACGACACCGTCCTGAAACCGCTATATTCGCCGCCGCGCGACCGGACGATCCGGGTCCGGGTCGCCCATCCATGCCGCCACGCGGACCGGCGTCCCGCCGTCCCCGCGCTCACTCTGGGGTACCAGCGTGTCCGAACAGCCCAATCTCAAATTCGTCCTCGGCATCGTCACCGTCGCCGCCCTCGGCGGCTTCCTCTTCGGGTTCGACACCGCCGTGATCAACGGGGCGGTGCCGGTGCTGAACCAGATGTACATGGACGCGGACTCCGGGTTCGCGGCCTTCCTGCCGATCACTGAGTCCGCCCGGGACCTCTGGGTCGGCCAGTCCGTCGCCCTCGCCCTCGTGGGCGCCGCGGTCGGTGCCTTCGCGGCGGGTCCGATCACGAACCGCATCGGTCGCAAGAAGAGCATGGTGCTGGCGGCGGTCCTCTTCCTGATCTCGGCGATCGGCTCGGGCTTGCCGGTGACCGTCTTCGACTTCACTTTCTGGCGTTTCCTGGGCGGCCTCGCCTTCGGCGCGGCATCCGTGATCGCCCCGGCGTACATCGCCGAAGTCTCCCCCGCGGCGCTCCGCGGCCGCCTCGGCTCCATGCAGCAGCTCGCGATCGTTGTGGGCATCTTCGTCGCACTCATGAGCAACCTGCTCATCGCGCAGAGCGCCGGCGGCGCGGCCGAGGCCTGGCTCGCAGGCTTCGCCGCCTGGAAGTGGATGTTCTGGATCGAGGCGATCCCCGCCCTCGTCTACCTCATCTGCGCCACGCAGATTCCCGAGTCCCCCCGCTACCTCGTCATCAAGGACCGCGACGCCGACGCCCGACGCGTCCTGGGCAAGGTCCTCGGCTCCGGCGCCGACGCCAAGATCGCCGAGATCCACCAGAGCCTGAGCGCCGAGCACAAGCCCCGCCTCGCCGACATCCTGGGCCCCGGCGTCTTCAAGAAGATCGTCTGGCTCGGCATCGGCCTCTCCGTCTTCCAGCAGTTCGTCGGCATTAATGTCGTCTTCTACTACTCCAACCTCCTCTGGCAGGCCGTCGGCCTCACCGAGGAGGACGCCTTCATCAACACCGCCATCGGCGGCGGCACCAATGTCCTCACCACCTTTATCGCCATCGCCCTCGTCGACAAGATCGGCCGCAAGCCCCTGCTGCTGGGCGGCTCGCTGCTCATGATGCTCTCGCTCGGCGTCATGGCCTTCGTCTTCCAGACCTCGGTCAACGCCGAGGGCGTCCTCGATCTGACCGGCGACAACGCCGGCAAGGGCAAGATCGCCCTCGTCGCCCTCAACCTCTTCATCGTCGGCTTCGGCGCCTCCTGGGGCCCCATCGTCTGGGTCATGCTGGGCGAGATGTTCAGCAACCAGATCCGCGGCGCGGGCCTCGCCGTTGCCGCCTCGGCCCAGTGGGCCGCCAACTACCTCATCAGCGCCACCTTCCCCCTCATGCTCGGCATCTCCCTGGGCTTCGCCTACGGCTTCTACGCCGTTTCCGCCTTCCTCAGCCTGCTCTTCGTCCTCTTCCTGATCCCCGAGACCAAGGGCCGCGAGCTCGAGACGATGGGCGAGCTCGAGGGCGGCAAGCCCGTCAAGGTCTAACGAACGAAGCAGCCGATACCACTGGGCACAACCGACAAGGGCCCGGCCGCACCAGCGGGCCGGGCCCTTTCTCATTCGCCGGTTCGCAAGCCCTACCCCCGTCGGGTGGCACGCGCACGCGCAGCGCGGGCGTGGCCTGTCGCTTGACGCATCGATCAGCAATCAGCCAGCGTTTATGCCCGCGCTACGCGTGGGGATGACACCCAGAGCGAGGGTGCACGCCACAAAAACGACGGAGCCCGCGTTCCAGTCGGCCGTCCGACCAGTACGCGGGCTCCGCGAGAGGAGTCGAACTCCGAGATGCCGATCAGTCGATCGTCTGCACGAGACGGTCGCGGTCCTTGTCGATCAGCGTGATGCTCTTGCTGTTCGACTTGGCAAAGTCGTACCACTTGCTGCCCTTGCCCAGCTCCTCGGGGTTCGAGAAGAACAGGAGCTGCGGGTTCGTGCTCAGGAACTGCGCCGACCCGTCACTGAAGACGAAGTTGCCACCGCGGTCGCTGTGGTTGTCATCGAGGGCGTAGCCCGTCTGCGGGTTGAAGCCGACGCTGTTCAAGGTCGCCTGCGGCTCGCTGCCCGCCGAGTCCTGGGCCCAGTTGTACCCGTACCACGCGTTGCCCGAGTAATCACCCGTGTTCGTCTCGTCGCCCATGAACGGCGTCGGGAACAGGATCGCCGGGTCATCGGCACGCAGACCGGCGATGTACAGGTAGCTCACATTGTAATGAATGACCTGCTCGCTGTTGCCGGGCGCGACGGGCGTCTTGGTGTTCTGCGCCTGGCTGATCTGGTTCAGGCCCGCCCGAGGCCAGAAGCGCCAGTAGTAGTCGATCCGGTCAGACGGGCAGCCAAGGCTCTCGAACGCCTCCTGATAACCCTGTAGCAGCGGCGTCGTGTTGCCATCGGGATAGCGACGGTCCGACGGGTTGGGGCCGAAGCCGATGAACCCGCGGTCGCCCGAAGGCGGGTTGCTGCTCTTGTCGCCGTCGCCGACCTGGTACAGGCTGTACAACCCGCTGAGCCCGCCCGCGGCGTCCTGACCGGTGAGGAACGGCCCGTTCGCGTCCGAGCGCAGGCCGCCCGGGATCAACGGGAACCAGCCATTCCAGTCGTTCGCGTAAGTCTGCATCGCCAGCCCGTTCCCACGGACATTCGCGAGGCACTTCATCTCCTGCGCCGAGTTGCGTGCCTTGCCGAGCGCCGGCAGCAAAATGCCGATCAGCAAAGCGATAATGGCGATCACCACGAGCAACTCGATCAGGGTGAACGCTCTACGACATGTCCCTTTGTGTCCAACGGACAACATGGCTCGATACCTCCCGGAAGCGGCTTTGGAGGCCGGATGGCCTGTTCGGGACCTTGAGGTCCTTCTTTACATCAAGGTCCGGAAGAAGTCTACGATGAAACCCCTTCAACGATCAACCGCTTCCAGCAAGCGTTTACTTGCGGTCGCGGCCTGCAAACTGGGGTACAACAAGGATCTGGCATGCCCTTTCACACACCCGACGCCCCCGCTCGTCGAGTCCGATTCGCACCCGCACTTGGTCCGTTCCGCCGCATGCTCGCGATTCTCTGTGCGGCCTTTGTTGGATCAGCACACGGGGGGGACATCACCCTCCGGGCCGAACCTCTGTCCACAGATATCGGGCTTGTTGACCTCTCACTCATGATTGATTCGGCGATCGCCGCGCCGATCGCCCGCTTCACCGACGCCGCGGGCCAGCCGCGTGAGGTGCCCCTGGAGCCCCGCCCCCGGCTCGAAAGCGAGGGCCGCTCCGTCTGGACCGCCCGCCTCGCGTCGGGCATCGCCCGCGACCGAACGCCCCTCTGGCCCCGCCTGGGGTCGTCGCGTCTCCAGATCGAGGTGACCTGGCGCGATGCGCAGGGGCAGGCCCGCACGCGTGAGGTCGTCGTCGATCTGGCCGAGATCCCCGAGCCCCGCGTGCCGACATGGGCGATGGGCCGCGTCTGGTACCAGGTCTTCCCCGAGCGCTTCGCCAACGGCGAGCCCGCGAACGACCCGGGCCAGGACCCGGGCGAGCTGGGCTCCGTGACGCTCCCGTGGGATCACCCGTGGTACGCGGTCTCCATCGACGAGGTCGAGGCCGCCTGGCACCGCAGGCAAGCCCAGCCCGAGATCGACGACTACCGCCCGTCGCGTCTCGGCGGCGCGTGGGACGCCGTGGTTTACCGCCGTCGCTTCGGGGGCGACCTCGAGGGCGTGGTGCAGGAGCTCGACTGGATGCAGAGCCTCGGCGTCAACGGGCTGTACCTCTGCCCCGTCTTCGCCTCGCGGTCACTCCACAAGTACGACGCACGCGACCACCGCCATGTCGACCCGCACTTCGGCCCGCCCGATCCGGACGGTCGCCAGATGACCTTCACGCCCCCCGAGGACCCCGCCGACGAAACCACATGGCTCTGGACCGAGGCCGACCGCTACCTCATCGACACCCTCATCCCCGAGGCGAAGAAGCGCGGCATCCGCGTCGTGCTCGACGGCGTGTGGAACCATGTCGGCATCGACCACTGGGCCTTCCGCGATATGTACGAGCACGGCGAGGAGTCCCGCTTCGCCGACTGGTTCGACGCCCGATTCGACGACCAGGGCCGCCTCATCGGCTGGTCCGGCTGGGCACGCGAGAACGGCGACCTGCCCGAGTTCGAGCAGATCGATGGGGACCTCAACCCCGGCGTGAAGGCCCACATCTTCGCCGTCACCCGCCGCTGGATGGACCCCAACGGCGACGGCGATCCCTCCGACGGCATCGACGGCTGGCGGCTCGATGTCGCCGCGGAGGTGGGGCGGGCTTTCTGGCGCGACTGGCGCGAGCTCGTCAAGTCCATCAACCCCGAGGCGATCATCGTGGGCGAGGTCTGGTTCGACGCCGACGACTACTTCGACGGCACCGCCTTCGACGCCCAGATGAATTACCCCTTCGCCTTCGCCGCCGCCAACCTGCTCGCCCTCGACCCCTCACCGACCGCGCGGGAGTTCTTCGACGCGATGGACCGCGTCTCGGGCCGGCGGCCGGCGGTCGACCTCATGCAGTACACGCTCCTGGCGAGTCACGACACCGAACGCGTCGCGTCGATGATGATGAACCCCGCCCGCGGCGCCACGCAGCGCAACTACGACGCAAACGCCGGCCGAGACGAGGTCTGGCGCGGCGACTACGACCCCTCCGACCCCACCGACGCCGCCCTCGAGCGCTCCGTCCTTGCCGCCGCCCTCCAGGCCACCTGGCCCGGGGCCCCGATGATCTACGCCGGCGACGAACTGGGCCTCCCAGGCGCCGATGACCCCTCCAACCGCATCCCCATCGACTGGTCGCGCCTCGACACCGACCCCCGCACGCAGCGCACCGCCGACGCGTACGCCGAGTGGCTCCGCCTGCGCGACCACCCGATCGCCGGCCCGGTCCTCCGCTTCGGCGCCGTCCGCCCGCTCACTCACCCCGACGAGCGGGTGCTGGCCTTCCAGCGCACGCTCAACGGCGTGGGCGTAACGGTCCAGATCAACACCGCGGACCACCCGGTCGCCCTGCTGCCCGGCGCTCCGAACGAACCCCTGGTCAAGACAAGTGCTGTGCTACCTCAGACTGGTGTATTACAGCCCCGGTCCGCCATCGCCTGGATCAACGGATCATAACCTCTGTAATAACGCGTCCCGACCGCGCGAACCGCCGACCCGTCCGGACCGTTGGTGTATGAAACTGGGGTATTTAGGTTCGTTGAAACCACCGGCATGTAGGGCATAACCCTCTGTTTTCCGCCTGATTCAGGTAGCCGCCGGAAGCGGTTGTGGTTACGCTTACGGAATGGCAGAAACTCTGCCTGTGTTCCGGGATCGATAAACTCGTTCGGTATTTGTCCGATCGAGCGGAGTGTTTGAGAACCCCCAATATCTGGGAGAAAGCCGCCATGAAGAACATGACCGCTGTGTCCGCCGCGACGCTCGCCGCTGTCGCCGGCCTTGCCGTCGCCCAGCCCACCCTCGACGGTGTGTACAACCCCGCCACCGAGGCCTCCGTCTACGGCAACATCATCTGGACGAACCCCAACCCCACCACCTTCGGCGACAACGCCGCGGGCCTGTTCGACGGCGGCCAGAACGGCGACCCGGAGAATGTCACCACCGGCGTCGAGTTCAGCATCCCCAAGTCCGCCCTCGGCGGCGCCTCCAGCTTCCGCATCGCCGGCTGGGTCAACGCCGGCAACCGTGACTTCCTCTCCAACCAGATCCTGCACGACGGCTCCCTGCCCCTCGACTCGGGCAACTTCGGCCGCGAGCTCGACTTCGCCACCGACCCCCGCTTCCCGGGCAACGAGTTCGTGAGCGTCTCGGGCATCCCGAACGCGGCCCCGGTCGTCGACGGCACCCTCGACGCCGGCTACACCAGCCAGTACTTCCTCCAGACCAACTTCACCGGCTTCGGTGACAACGGCGATGCAACGCCCATCGGCGGCGGCGGCTCCGAGATCGACGCCCTCTATGTCGCCCAGGACGCCACCAACTACTACTTCTTCATCGCCGGCAACCTCGAGGCCAACGGCAACGCCATCGACCTCTTCATCGACACCGACAACGGCGCCACCGGCATCAACAGCCTCCCCGGCTCCGGCACCGGCTCCGGCGGGTTCATCATCGACGGCCTCACCGCCGACAACGGCAACGGCGGCTTCCTCATCTTCGACGCCGGCTTCGCCGCCAACTACCTCATCTCCATCGACTCCACCGACCCCGGCACCGGTCGCGTCCCCCGCGCCTTCTACGCCAACATCGGCACCTCGGCCAGCGTCGACCTCCTCGGTCTCGGCGCCGCCTACGGCACCGGCGCGTTCCTCACCGGCGGCGATGTCGGCGTCCCCGACTTTGAGCTTGGCATCGACAACTCCAATGTCGACGGCGTCACCGGCAGCCCCGCCGCCCGCAGCCCCGAGTCGCCCGACGACAACTGGGCCTACGGCTCCGAGCTCAACAACCTCCGCGCCCAGGTCAACCCCGACGCCGGCACCCTCAACATCTTCATGGGCGCCAACCTCGCCCGCGGCTTCGAGAAGCTCGTCTTCCTCATCGACGCCCAGCCCGGCGGCCAGAACCCGATGCGGTCCGACAATGTTGACATCTCCTTCGGCGGCCTGAACAAGCACGGCGGCATGGTCTTCGACGCCGGCTTCGAGCCCGACTACTGGTTCAACATCAACACCGGCTTCGACGCCGGCCCCCAGTTCCTCATCAACTTCATGGACGCCGCGGTCCTCCGCACCGACGGCCCCCTCTTCGACCTGTTCACCGGCTTCGCGCTCGACTACGGCTCGTTCTTCGGCGGCCAGGTCGAGGGCTTCAACGGTGGCGCCCCCGCCAACCCCGTCGAGCTCATCGACTTCTCCGGGCCCCGCGTCGACATCCAGGACGGCACGCTCTCGAGCCTCTTCGCCGAGTACGCCCCGCGCCTGACCCAGCTCGACCCCATGAACCCCGTCCCCGCCGCTCTCCAAGGCGCCATCAACAACCTCAATGTCGGCGGCGTCACCGACACGACCGCCGATCCCGCGGCCGCCAACGCCGTCAACTCGGGCGTCGAGATCTCGATCGCTCTCGACGAGCTCGGCTGGGACGGCTCCAGCGATGTCAAGCTCATGGCCTGGATCGCCAACAGCGGCTTCGACTTCGTGTCGAACCAGGGCGTGAACTTCCCCGCCGGCCTCACCAACAATGTTTCCAACCTCGACGGCATCGCCGACAGCGGCGACGAGCTCGCCGTGGGCGAGATCGACTGGACCGCCGCCGACTTCCCGGGCGACCAGTTCATCGTCATCCCGGTCAACTCCGGCAACCCCGGTTGCAACGCGGCCGACCTCGCCGCCCCCTTCAACGCGCTCACCTTCGCCGACATCTCGGCCTTCCTGAGCGCCTTCACCAACCAGGACCCCGCCGCCGACCTCGCGGCCCCCACGGGCTCCTTCACCTTCGCCGACATCTCGGCCTTCCTCGCCGCATTCGCCGCCGGCTGCCCGTAACCGAGGCCCACGCGACCGGCGCCACGCCGGTCGCACGAGCCTGAAAGCACACGGGGCCCGCGTCAGCACGACGCGGGCCCCTTTCTTTGCGCCGGGGCACCACCGCCGCCGGCAACGAAGCCCGGTCCGCGCAAGAAAGCGGGCCGCGACACGAAGCCGCGGCCCGCTGCGGTTCCTTTCAGTGGCCAGGTACGCTTACGGGCAGCCCGCGCTGAACGCCGCCAGGAACGCGGAAATGTCGGCGAAGGTGAACGACCCGATGGGCGCCGCCAGGTCGGCCGCGGGGTCCTGCCCCTGGAACGCCGCCAGGAACGCCGAGATATCCGCGAAAGTCAGCTGCCCGAACGGCGCCGCGAGGTCCGCCGCGTTGCACGAGCCGTCGCCGAACTGCACGCCGAACTCCCGCACCACCGCACGCCCCGAGGTCTCGAACGCGACCACGGTCACCGTGTTCTGCCCCGCCACGAGATCCGTGTCAAAGGTCCGCCGGAACTGGTTCCGATCGTACCGCTGCGCCGCGTTGAAGATGCTCGCGAGCGACACCGGGTCCGAGCCCGGGGCCAGGTTCAGGAAGGTGTGCACCCGCTCGACCGTCCCGTCGGGCGTCACGATCTCGTAGGTCGGCCGCGGATCATCAGCGGCGTCCGTATTGACGAGCTCCAGCGGTGCATCCTCGCGATCGACGCAGATCACCACGCGCTCCTCTTCGAAGATCGGCGAGGTCCCGCTCGGCCGCTGGCGGAAGGCGATCGTGCTGATGTAGTGGAAGCCCTCCTCCAGCCGCGTCGCGTCGATCACCTGCTCGTACAGGCCCGCCTTCCCGGGGTCGGACATCCCGGGCTCGTTCACATCCGTGAACTGCTCGTACCCGCCGATCACGCTCTGGCTCAGCGGGAAGTCGGGCCCGCCCGAGCCGTTCCAGTCCCCCGCGCCCGCATCGATGCGGAACAGGGCGTTGTCGTCCGTCACGCCGTCGATCGCGTCCCGCAGCGTCGTCTCCAGCCGCAGCGTGAAGCTGTCGCTGTCCACGATCTGGATCTCCGTCAGCCGCTGCAGGTGATCCGGGAAGCTCGCCGGGTCCGGCGGGATCACCCCGCTCGCACCCACGATCGTCACATCCACGATCGGCACCGGCGGCCCGTACGCCAGGTACCCCCGGTTGTGCTCGCCCGCCGACGACGCGTTTCGCGGCACCGCCAGCCGCACCGTTCCGCCGGTGCCCACGGTCAGGATCTCCGGGATCTCGCCCGCCGGGTCCACCAGGGGATTGGCCGCGTTGCCCGTCAGCTCGTGCAGCCGCGTGCCCTCCGGGAAATTTGTGCTCACGGTCCGCGTGTCCACGCCCGCGTCGTAGCGGTCGTTCGCCGCCACGAGCAGGCTCGCGTCCCGCCCGCCGTTGAAGGGCAGCGACCGCTCGTACACGATCACATCCTGCTGCACCGCCAGCGGGATGTACTGCCCGAAGGCGTAGGTGTTCCGGATCTGGTTCAGCCGCACCAGGGCGTCCTCGGGCGCCTGCGTGATCGGGTTCCAACCCAACGCCACCGGCGTGCCCTCATCCGGGAAGAACCCGCCCGAGCGCGGCACTCCCCGGGCGTTGTGGTACACGATCGTCCGCCCGGGCCGCAGCAGCATGTACGCGTGCGCAAAGAACCCCTGCTGCCGCAGCGACGGGAACCCCGTCACTGGCCCGTCGATCGTCCCGTTGTCGTGGCTGAAGACATGGAACACGCCCGCCGAGCCGTCCTGCAGCCCGTTGTCCGTGAAATCGAGGTGCTGGCCCAGCACATCGTTCCAGCTCCCAAACCCGCCCCCGTTGATCAGGTTCCGAAGCGAGCCCGCCCCGGCAAGATCGAGCGAGCCGCGGTTCGCGAACCCGTCCTTGCGGTAGTAGTTGAACAGGATGTCCGAGTTGCCCGTCGTGTTCTCGCCAAAGCTGAACGGCGTCACCCGCACCCCGTCCGCCCGCGTCCGCCCCAGGAACACATACGAGTCGTACACGAAATCCCAGAACCCCGGGAAGGTGTGCTTCGACGCGTCGAGCCGGAACCCGTCCACACCGATCACCTGCAGCATCCACTGCGACCACCGCCCGAGGTACTCACCCGGCGTCTCGGACACAGGGTCGCCCGCCATCGGGTCGGCCAGGTTGAACTTGTACCGCGTCACCACATCCGACCCGCTGTGGTTCGAAGCCGGGTTCGTGAAGATGTCGGGCGAGGTCGAGAGATCCGGGTAGAACCGCGCGTTCTCCGCCCGCGGGATGTTCCGCTCCGTCCCCGCCGGGATGTTCAAGGGGTTCCCCGCCTGCGTCGGCTGGCGGATGAAGTCGTTGCTGTCGAACTGGTTGATGTCCACGAGCGCGACCAGGTCCCCCTCCCACAGGCTGTAGTTCGCCCCGCCCGGGTTCTCGCTCTGCAGGTACCCGCCCGCGTTGCCCCCGTGGAAGTCCCCCCAGTCGTCCGTCGGCAGAAGATCCCGAGGAGGGCTCGGCAGCGGCACATGGAACCCCTCGTACCCGCCCGCCGCGTAGAAGTTGTAGTTGGTCGTCCGCCCGCTGTTGTGATTCAGCACCGAGTCCGGGTACACCTCGACATTCGCCCGGTTCAGCTGCTCGACGACCGAAACAAAGGTCGCCTCCGTGCCGTAGGTCGTCCGACGCCGGTCCGGGTTGTTCGCCGTCAGCGGCGGCTCGCCCAGGTTGAACCGGTCGAACACGTCGTACCCCACGCTCTGGAAACTCGCCAGCCCCGGCTGCGGCACCCACACCCCGTTGTATCCCGAGACAAAGATGTCCGGAACCCGCCGCTCCAAGTCCAGCCACTGGATCTCGAAGACCTGCAGCAGGCTCGTGAACGCCTGGGCCTCCGCCTCAGCCGTCACGCCACCGACCCCCCCGGCGCACGCCGCGAGCATCGCGGCGCCCGTCAGCCCCCGTCCCAGCCCCCGTCTCAGCCCAGCCCCGATCCAACCCGACACGCCGCGGGCACCCGCCCGCAGGCACGAACGCTCGATACCACTCATCAGAATCATCCCCTCTGCTTCCGTGTGCGCCACAGTCGGAACGGACACCCCGTCCCATCGTCGGCTTTGGGCGCGTGCGGATTCACCGCTCGATTCGGAGCCGAGCCCGAAAGGGTTTCCATACCATGCACCACCGGCGCGGTCCAGACCCCGCCGAAGGTTTCCGCCCGCAAACACCCGCCGCGACGCCAACACGCCCGCGGCCGTTTCGGGAGGGTGTCCCCCGGGTGCAGTGGGGGGCTTCACACCCCGCACCCACAAGCCGCACCGCGGGCCCACCGGCCCGCACCACAACCCGTTGTCCGACTCCGGAGCACACACGATGCAGAGCCGCACGCTGTCCGTAGCCCTCGCCGCGGGCCTCCTCGCCACAATCACCCCCTTCGCCGCCGCCGACCTGCCCGAGGGCATGGTCGCCGAGCTCATCGCCCCCAACACCGTCCGCTTCCACAAGTCAGAAGACGCCCGCGAGAACCGCATCCCCTCCTTCGCCCTCGTCTCGCCGCGCCAATCCATCGGCCGCACGCCCGACGACCTTGCCCTCGTCCCCGTCTACAGCCAGGAGGGCGACCAGGGCGTCGTCACCATCGACATCGACCCCTCCGTCGACCTCTACGGCACCGGACAGGCCGCCGGACCCCTCCGACGCAACGGCCGCGTCACCGAGGCCTGGAACTTCGACGCCTACGGCTACCAGGACGACGCCCTCCATCTCTACACCGCTCACCCCTGGGTCGTGGGCGTCCGCGACGACGGCTCCGCCTTCGGCGTCCTCTACGACTCCACCTACCGCGTCGAGATGGACCTCACCGACGACATCATCTTCCGCTACGACGGCCGCGACCAGCCCGTCATCATCATCGACGCCGACTCCCCGCAGGAAGTCATGACCACCCTGGGCGACCTCACCGGCACCATCGAGATGCCCCCTAAGTGGGCCATCGGCTACCACCAGTGCCGCTACTCCTACTTCCCGGATAGCCGCGTCAAGGAGGTCGCCCAGACCTTCCGCGAGAAGCGCATCCCCGCCGATGTCATCTGGATGGACATCGACTACATGGACGGCTTCCGCTGCTTCACCTTCGACGAGGAACTCTTCCCCGACCCCAAGGGCCTCAACGACTACCTCGACACCATCGGCTTCTCCAATGTCTGGATGATCGACCCCGGCCTCAAGAACGAGGACGGCTACCACGCCCACGACTCCGGCAACGAGATCAACGCCTGGGTCCAGACCGCCGACGGCGAGGAGTACACCGGCTATGTCTGGCCCGGCGAGTGCGTCTTTCCCGACTACACCAACAAGGAAGTCCGCCACTGGTGGGCCGGCCTCTACCACGACTTCATGGCCAACGGCATCGACGGCGTCTGGAACGACATGAACGAGCCCGCCGTCTTCAATGTCCAGTCCAAAACCATGCCCGAGGATAACCACCACCGAGCCGATGAAGAATTCGGAGGCCCCGGCCCCCACGCCCGCTTCCACAATGTCTACGGCATGCTCATGGTCAAGGCCTCACGCGAGGGCGTCATGGAGGCCAACCCCGATAAGCGACCCTTCGTCCTCTCCCGCGCCAACTACATCGGCGGACACCGCTACGGCGCCACCTGGACCGGCGACAACACCGCCAACTGGTACCATGTCGACGCCTCCATCGCCATGACTCTCAACCTGGGCCTCTCGGGCCAGCCCTTCGTCGGCCCCGACATCGGCGGCTTCGCCGGCAACGGCACCCCCGAGATGTTCGGCCGCTGGATCGGCTTCGGCGCCCTCTTCCCCTTCTCCAGAGGCCACACCGCCAAGGGCAACATCGACAAGGAGCCCTGGTCCTTCGGCCAGGAGGTCGAGGACACCTCCCGCCGCGCCCTCGAGCGCCGCTACCGTTTCATCCCGCACCTCTACACCCTCTTCGAGGAATCCCACCGCACCGGCATGCCCATCGCCCGCCCCTCGTTCTTCGCCGACCCCACCGACAAGGCCCTCCGCGCCGAAGACGATTCGTTCCTGCTGGGCTCCAACCTCCTCGTCGTCGCCGACCCCACCCCCGGCCTCGAGCGCGTCCACATCCTCCCCAAGCCCGAGAACGGCGTCGCCTGGCGGCAGTTCGACTTCGAGTCCTTCGACGGCGGCCGCGACTCCAAGGACCCCGACCAGCCCAAGCTCTTCATCCGCCCCGGCGGCATCGTCCCCACCGCCCCCGTCCACCAGCACTTCGGCGACCGCCCCGACCAGCGCGACGAACTCACCCTGCTCATCCACCTCGACTCCGCCGGCCAGGCCCGGGGCGAGCTCTACGAGGACGCCGGCGAAGGCTGGGGCTTCCGCGAGGGCGAGTTCCTCCGCAGCGAGTACACCGCCGAACGCGACGGCGACCGCCTCCACATCCGCACCAGGACCCTCGAAGGCCAAATGCCCCGCCCCGGCCGCACCCTCGTCGCCCGCGTCCTCCTCCCGAACGGGGAAGAGGTGACGGCGCGGGGACGCGACGGACGGACGCTCACCGTCCGTCTCCCCGACTAACCAACCCACCCAACTCCACACCCCAAAGCCCAGGGACCGCAGTCCCTGGGTTTCTTTATGCGCCCCGTCACGGAGCGGAAACGGGCTCCGAAAGGACCAGCGACCCGTCCCGCTCTGCGGTCGTTACAAGCCAACCCCCATAGCCCAACCGCGTGCTGCTGGAGCCCGACGAGTCGCATAGACCGGGAACGATGTCGCCGGTCACCACGCTCGTCGGTCCACTCTGGTGTCGAACCGCAACCAGTCGCCACGGACTGGAGCGAGTAATGGCGGTGGCGTTGTCTGTATTCGCCGAGAGTTGAACAGACTCGCCCGGAAGCACTGCGACGGAGCGAAGAGCCGCGCGAGGGCCGAGGGCAAGCCGCGAGTCCGATCGCCCGTACCCGCTCGGCCCATCGTCGGTCGTCACCCGTGCTGATCCGCCGTCGATGCCGATGTACACGACATCGTCCGTGGAGTTCTGTACCTCCACATGTGCGGACCCGAGATGGGTAGCAACCCCTCCGAAGCAGCCGCTTAGCACCGCAAGACAGGTGAATACACAAACACGGGAACCCAAGACAGAGAGTTGGCCCACGCTCAGCCCCTTCTCACTGGGCAGGGGGCAGGTCGGAATCGACCATATCCACCTCAAGCCACGACTCATCAACCCGCCGCAGTTCCAGCCCATCAATCAACGCCGTCGGCTCATCCCCGGGCACGACAAGTCGCACAGGCCCGGAAGAGGCGCGGGCATCCGCGACGCCCTCGGTCCACCACCAGAGAGCGTCACTTGACGGGATCGCCTTCGAGAAAATGAAGTTGTGGATGACGATGCGATCACAGGCTTCGTCGGTCGGAGTGTGCCATGGAAGCTTTGCATAGTTCCGCTCCTCCTCGCACACCCATTCGATGCGAGGCTGGAAAGACCAGTCGGGATCGTCACGAAGAATCGGAGCCGCAGGCTCGGTCAAAATCACGACGAGCGGATCAAAGCACACGATGTAGCAGGATGCGGTCCTCGACGATACCGTCCCTTCGGCCGTCAGCAGCCGGTGAACACGCCGAGCTACCTTTCTCGGTGATTCGCGCCGGTCGAAGCACTCGAAGTAGATGTCCTTCGGCGGACCATAAAGCCTTGCTTCGATAACACCCGTCGATTGGGTGATCGTGTCCCGATAGGGAGCGTGCCGTTGGAGAACGAGGGTGGGCCCATGACTGCACGCCGGCAGCATCGCCGCGACAACGAGACCGATCGCAGCGGCCGTGGCCCGTGTGACCCGTTGCGATATGGCTCGTGACATCGTGCGTTCACCTCGCCGGATACAGAAACCGCAAAGCGGCCCCCAGCCGCTCCCCCCAAGCCCGCTCATCATGACTCTGCCCCTCCCCAATCACCACTTTCAAATCCGCCTCGCTCACCCCAAACCGCAAGAACGCCTCCCCCAGCTCCCGCGCCCACCCCCGGTACCCCGCGTTCAGCTCACTGTCCCGCGGGCTCCGGCTCACCTCCCGATCCCCCATCCCGATCACCACCCGCTCCGGCGACGGCGCCCCGCTCGCCTTCGCCTCCACCATCGCCGCCCGCAGCTTCTCGTCCGCCCCCCCGATCCGCGAGCAGCTCTCGATCAGGAGCAGCCCGAACCGGTCCGCCTCCGTCACCCCCGCCCACGCCGCGAAGAGCCCCCCCAGGCTCGCCCCCCCGATCCCCGTCCGCTCCCGCGCGTGATCGACGCGGAACCGCCCCTCCACCGCCGGCATCACCGTCCCCGTCAGCCACGCCAGAAAGCCGGGCCCATCCGGTTCCGTGCCGGACAGGCCAACCTCAAAAGGGAGGTATTCGTCCCCCCGGTACCTACCTGAGTTCGGCACCGCCACGATCACCACCGGCTCGATCGCCCCCGACGCCACCAGCTCCGTCGCCGTCTCGTCCGCGTGCCACTCATCCGGCAGTCCGGGCCGCCCCGCGAACACATTCTGCCCATCGAGCAGGTACAGCACCGGGTAAGTCCGCGTCCCACTCTCTTCATACCCCGGCGGCAGCCACACCAGCAGTTCCCGCTCCAGATCGTGCGCCCGCCCACCCCCGCCCGCGACCGCCACGCGCCGGATGTCCCCCGTCCACTGCGCCGTCGGGTCAAAGTCCCGCTCGATCGCCGCCGCGTCCTCCGGCGTCCTAAACCGCGGCACCACCATCCGGATCACCGGCTTCTCGCCGCTCTCGAGCCTCGACACATCCACCATCGGGAGCGTGCGGTTCGAGATCTCGCTCCCATCCGGGTTCACCTCCACCCGACCCCACCCCCCCAGCGTGAACTTGAACTCGATCCGCTGGCTGAATTCCCCCGGCTCGATATCGATCGCCCAGGTCCCGTCCGAGCGCTTCGTCAGCCGCCGATCCGGGTCCTCCGAGTTCCAGTTATTCAGATTCCCCGCAAAGAACACCGGCCCATCACCCACCTGCCCCGAAGCATCCTCCATCACCAGCGTGAAGCCCTGCTCCAGCCGCTGCGGATCCGCCATCTTCGGCGGAGCCGCACGCGGCGTCGCCCGAGCCGACTCCCCGCGCGTCGTATCCGCATCATCGATCGCCACACCGCCCGTCGGGACGCCGAAGAGGTGCATCACCGCCATCGGGAACCGCTCCGCCCACGCCGACTCCGTGTGCCCGTGCCGGCTCACAATCGACAGCGCCACATCACTCCCGAGCGACTCCCCAAGGAACCGCGCCGCCTCCTGGATCGCCTCGACATGCTCCATCGTCGAGGGATCGAAGAACTCCGACCCCTCGATCTCCTCACGCCCGCCCATCCCGAGGAACACGCGACGATCACCCTTGACCGTCTGCTCCCACATCGACCACGCCTCGTCCCGGATCGCCGGCAGGTACGGGCTCTCCGCCAGCACCAGCCCGAACCGCTCCGGGGCGGTCATGGCCGCGTAGATCGCGAAGGTCCCCCCCGCGCTCGCCCCGCCGACGCCCGTCGACAGCCGGTCCGTCTTCACCCGGAACGCCCGCTCCACCCGCGGCATCACCTGCGAGGTCAGCCACCGCACCTGGTCATCGCCCGCGGTCTTCCCCTGCAGGTCGCTCATCGACGCCGGCAACGCCGCGTTCGGCGGCAGGTACTCCGTCATCCGGTGGTCGTTCCCATCGTGCGGCACGCCCACGATGATGAACGGCTCCGCCAACTGCGCCTCGATCAACGCCTGCGCCGTCTCATCCGCGTGCCACTCCGACGGAATGAACGCGTGATCCTGGAACAGGTTCTGCCCGTCCATCATGTACAGCACCGGGTAGGACCGCTCCGCGTTCTCCGCCCGGTCATACCCCGGCGGCAGCCACACGAGCAGGTCCCGCATCGACCCGTCCGCCAGCCCCGCCCCGCCCGACACCTCCAGCCGCTTCACCGTCCCGGTGACATTCAAAGGCCGGTACTCGAACGCGATCACATACTCCTGGCTCCCGTCGTTCCACTGCGGAACGACCAGCTCGATGACCGGCTTCTCCCCCGGCGCCAGCTTCGAGGCGTCGATCGCCGGCAGCTGCCGGTTCGAGATCTGCTGCCCCTCCGCGTCCAGCTCCACGCTCTCCCAACCCCCGAGCGTGAACTTGAACTCCACATTGTCCCCGAGCTGGTTCGGCTCGAAGACGATCTGCCACCGCTTGTCCGACCGCGGCTCCAGCCGGTACTCCGGGTCCCCCGGGTCCCAGCTGTTCGCCCCCGACGCGAAGTGAATCGGCTTGCTCGCGCTCGCCCCCTGGCTCACATCCTCCACCAGCAGGATGAACCCGGTCGGGTAACTCTCCGGACGCACCATCTGCGACACCGCCGCCCGCGCAAGCAGGACCAGCGAAACCACAGAAACAAGTCTGAAAATGCAGTTGCGGCTCATGCCCGCAGGATATCCCAAAGCACGCCGCGAGACCGCTTCCACGCCGCCCGCCCGCGCCGATAGCCCGGTGCCCCGAACCGCCGCGCAGCGGCGCTTCGGGCCGCCCCTCCCCGATGGCCCGATGGCCCGATGGCCGATCCCCGATCCCCGACCCCCTCCTACAGCATCCGCGCCAGTTTCCGCCCCAGCTCCGCCAGCTGCTCCTTATCCCCCTCCGTCGCTCGCCAGTCCACCCGCAGCCCCGCCGCCTCCCGATCCGGGAACCGCGGGATCACATGCACATGCACATGCATCACCACCTGCCCCGCCTCACCCCCGTTGTTCTGCAGGATGTTCACCGCCGGGGCCCCGGTCACCTTCTTCACCGCCCGAGTGATCCGGGGCAGCACCTTCCCGATCGCGGCCGCGAACTCGTCGCTCAGCTCCGCCATCGTCTCCGCCGGCTCCTTCGGGATGACGAGCACATGCCCCTCGCTCACAGGGTTGATGTCCATGATCGCGATGACATGGTCATCCTCGTACACCCGCTGCGCCGGAACCTCGTGCCGAATGATCTTGCTGAAGATGCTGTCGTCCATGCCCACAAGGTAGCCGCTCCGCCCGGACCGCGGCGGGCCCCGCCCGGCAACCAACCGCTCAGAACCGGTTCCGCACCACCACCTCATCCAGCCCGAGCTGCCCCGGCTTGGGCCACGCGTCCTTCGTCCGCTTCCCGACGACAACCAACGGCCCGATCACATGATCCGCCGGCAGCCCGATCTCCTGCGCCACCGCATCAAAGTCGTACCCGATCATCGGGCACGAGTCGTACCCCAGGCCCTTGGCCGCGAGCATCAGCGTCTGCATCGCCATCCCGATCGACCGCATCGCCTCGTCCCGCTGCAGCTGCTCCCGCCCCTCGTGGAAAGGCCCCATCCACCCGACGAGCAGGTCCGCCACATCCTTCGGCGCGTCCCGCCAGTACCGCCCCGGCTCCTTCGCCCACGCCTTGGTGTCCGCCGTCATGATCACGAGCAGCGACGCGTCCGTGATCTGCGCCTGGTCGTTCCCCAGCTCCCGGACCTTCCGCCGGAGCGCCGGGTCGTCCACCACCACGAACCGCCAGTGCTGGATGTTGAAACTCGTCGGCGCCTGCACCGTCGCCTCGAACAGCTTCGTGATCTCCTCCTCGGTCATCCGGTGGTCCGGATCAAAGTGCTTGATCGCCCGCCGCCCGTAGATCGCCTCAAAGACATCCATCACACGCCCTCCGAATAGACACCCTGACCATCCGTTAGTTCAACAGCCATTGAAGAATACCCGATCCCGCCCGCCTATTCCCGATGACCCCCGCGCCCGGTGCCCCGAACCGCCGCAACGCGGCGCTTCGGGCCGCCCCGCCGACAAGCCAAACCTCGGTGCCACTATGCGACGCCCCGCGTCGCGTAGTGCAGTCCCAGTCGCCGGGTGCCGCTGGCTGCTTGCCAGCCAGCGTTGCCTCACCGCCGCTCAAACAACCGCTCGAGCTGCTGAAGCCCCACCCGCACCGAAGTCGGCCGCCCGTGCGGACACGCCGCCGCCCGCTCAACCAGGTGCCGCTCGCGCAAGAGCGCTGCGATCTCAAGATCGCTCAGCCGGTCGCCCGCCTTGACCGCCGCCTTGCACGCCATCATGTCCAGGACCTCGTGCAGCGCCGCCTCCTCCGTCGGCGGCAACGGCTCACTCACCGCCCGCGACAACAGCTCCGCCACGAACCCCGCCGGCTCCACCTTCCGCTCGATCAGCAAAGTCGGAAACGCCTGCACCCCCAATGACCGCGGCCCCAGCGCCGCCGCCTCGATCCCGAGCCGCCCGAGCAGCGCCGACAACTCATCGACCATCGCGAGCGCCGCCGGCTCCACATCCGCCGTCGCCGGCGTCAGGAACCGCTGCGACTCCAGGCTCCGCGCGTCCCCCTCGGTCAGGCCCAGCCGCCGCCGCAGCGTCTCGAACATCACGCGCTCGTGCAGCGCGTGCTGGTCGATGATGAGCAGCCCCGCCTCGTCCTCGACGAGCAGATAACTGTCATGAAGCTGCATGAACCGCGGAACATCCTCTGTCCGCCCCGTGCGCACGCCCCCGAGATCCGCGCGCGCGCCGGACGCACCCGTGCGCACACCCGCGCCGTCCGTGCGCACATCCTCACCACCCGTGCGCGCGCCCGGCGTCCCCTGATGGGGCGAATACACAGCGCTCCGACCGATGAACGACCCCTCGTCCCGCACCGTCTCGGCGTCCAACTCCTCCGCGGTGACCACGGGCCGCACCGCCCGCTCCGCGTCCTCCCGAAGCGCCCGCACCTGGTCCGCGAACGCCTCCGCGCTCATGCGCCCGCTCGCGCCGAAGCGGTCGTCCGTGGCCTGCCGGCTGTCGGTCGGCCCGTAGGGCAGTCGCTCGGAAGTCGTTCGCTGGTCGGGGCTTAGGGCGTACCCGCCCAGCTTGGTCGTCGCGACGGGCCGCGTCAGGTCGGCCCGCTGCAGCGCGTCCCGGACGCCCCGCATCACCGCGCCGTGCACCATCGACTGGTCGCGGAACCGCACCTCGAGCTTGGCCGGGTGGACATTCACATCGACCGCGTCCGGTGCCATCTCGATCATCAGCATCGCCGTCGGATGCCGCCCCGGCTCGATCAGCCCGCGGTACGCCTCCCGCAGTGCGTGCTGCACCGTCTTGTCGCGTATCGCCCGACCGTTCAAGAAGATGTGCTGCGCCTTGTTGGTGGGCCGCGCGACAGCTGGGCGGCCGACGAGGCCCCAGATCAGGACGCCGCGGGCGTCGTCGAAGCGGTCGACGGAGACCTCCAGCAGCTCGGGCGCGAGCTCCTTACCCAGGACCGCGAGCGTGCGGTCACGGGGGGTCTGCTCGGCGGGCAGGTCGAGGCTGGTGTGGCCGTCGTGGGTGAAGCTGAACCCGACCGCGGGGTGGGCGAGGGCGAGGTCGCGGAGCCAGTCGAGGCAGCGGGCCTTCTCGGTGGCGGGGGTGCGGACGAACTTGCGGCGGGCGGGGGTGTTGAAGAAGAGCGTGCGGACCTCGACGGTGGTGCCGATGGGGTGGGCCGCGGGGCGGGGGTCGGTCTCGTCGCCGCCCTCGCAGGTGATCTCCCAGGCGCTGTCGGAGTCCTGGGTCCGCGAGCGGATGCGGAGGCGGGCGACCGAGGCGATGGAGGCGACGGCCTCTCCCCGGAAGCCGAGGGTGGCGATGCGGTCGAGGTCGGCGGCCTCCGTGACCTTGCTGGTGGCGTGGGGGGCGAGGGCGAGGGGGAGCTGGTCCCTGGGGATGCCGGAGCCGTCGTCGCGGACGCGTACGAGGTCGAGGCCGCCCGACTCGAGCTCGACCTGGATGCGCGTAGCGCCGGCGTCGAGGGCGTTCTCGACGAGCTCCTTGACGACCGAGGCGGGGCGCTCGATGACCTCGCCGGCCGCGATCTGGTTGACCAGGAGCGGCGGGAGGCGGCGGATCGGGGGCCGAGCGAGGGCCTGGGGCATGGAGGGAGTGTACGGGGCTGGGGGGGTGGGGGAAGGGGAGGGGGGACGCGAGATGTGGGGTGGGTGTCGCCCGGAGGGGCGAGGGGTGGGGGAGGCTGGGAGACCAAAGAAACACCCCGCCGGGCGGCGGGGTGCTCGGGGGTGCGGGATGCCGGCGGGTGTGTTACGGGCACCCGGCGGCGAAGGCGGTGAGGTACCAGGTGATGTCGGCGAAGGTGAGCTGGCCGAAGGGTTCAGCGCCGTCGGCGATGGGGTCGCCTGCGTTAAAGGCCTGGAGGAAGGCGGAGATGTCGGCGAAGGTGAGGTCTCCGAAGGGGGCGGCGAGGTCGGCGGGGCAGGGGGTGGCGCAGGCGGTGTAGGCGGCGATGCCGCGGGAGGGCTGGGCGGCGGAGCCGACGGCGGTGAAGTTGCCGCCGATGAGGAGGTCGCCGTTCCACTCGTAGAAGCCGAAGACGGAGGAGTTCGAGCCGGGCTGGGTGGAGGGCGAGGCGACGACGCCTCCGTTGACGGGGACCCAGGTGTTGCCCTCGAGTCGCGCGAACTGCTCGATCTCGAAGGCGCCGGTTCCGGCGGCGTAGAGGGCCTCGCCGTTGCCGTCGTCGTAGACGATGAGTTCGCTGATGCGTCCGCTCATCTGCTGTCCGACGGGCGTCCAGTTCGAGCCGTCCCACTTGACGATGTTGAGGAGCGGCCCGGTGCCGTTGATTCGGAACTGCTGGCCGCCCATGTAGAGTGCGGGGCCGGTGCCGTCGTCGAAGACGGCGAAGGTGCTGTTGTTGTAGACGGGTTGATCGGGGATGAGGACTTCGCCGAAGGCTTCCCACTGTCCGGCGGCGATGTTGTACCGGGCGACATTGAGTGCGGGCCATCCGTCGATGGTGGTGAATCGGCCGCAGGCGTAGATGGCGGGCCCGGATCCGTCGTCCCAGAGGTGCAGATCGTTGATGAAATCGCTGGTGCCCGGTGTGAGGCCGGTGCCGTTGCCCCAGACGGAGTAGGTGGTGCCGTCGAAGATGGCGATGCCCTCGGCGCCGGTGAGGTTGCCGATGTTGGTGAAGTTGCCGGCGAGGTAGAGCTTCTCGCCGGTGCCGTCGAGGTCGAGCGGGAGGATGTCTCGGATGACGCGGGCCTGGATCTGCGTGAAGCCGGCGCCGAGGCTTGTCCAGTTGGTGCCGTCCCAGGCGGCGAAGCTGTTGGCGTCGGTGGAGCCTCCCGCGGCGGCGAACTGGCCGGCGACATAGAGCTTCTCGCCGGTGCCGTCGTCCCAGGGGACGATGGCGGTGACATAGGAGCCGGTGTTGCCGGGCGAGAGGCCCGCGCCGAGGTTGAGCCACTGGCCTGTCGCGGGGTCGTACGCGGCGATGCGGTCGGCGAGGGAATTTCCGCCGATGTCGGTCGCGCTCCCGCCGACGAAGAGCTTGGTGCCGGTGCCGTCGTCCCAGGCGACCATGGGCTCGATGTAGCCGCCGTTGATGCCGGGGACGCCGAGACTGGTTTCGAACAACGGCGTGCACTGGCCGGAGGCGGAGGCGGTCAGCAGCGCGGCGGCGATCGTGCAGGCGGCGTTCAGCATCGTCGTTTCCTTTGCCTTGTGGTCGGGGAGTTTGCTGGGGCTTGTCGTGCGGTCAAGGGCTGTGGCCGGTGTGAGCCGACCGCAGCCGAGGGAGAGCCATGCGTGCGCGATCAGCGGCGGCGGCGGCGGGCCACGACGAGGGCGTTGATGCCGACGAGGGCCGCGGAGGCGGGTGAGGGGATGTTGACGAGGCGGAAGGCGTTGCCGCCGATGCGGGTGTCGTTGTCGAAGGAGACGCCGAAGTCGGTGGAGAGCCAGCCGTTGGCCTCGGCGTCGGAGGTGCCCCAGGCCCAGGTGCCGCCGTCGCCGAGGCCGGAGTCGTTGAAGATGGAGAGGTAGTAGGTGGTGCCGGCGGTGACGGCGAAGGGCGTGGCGAGGTCGGCAGTGTGGAGGTACTCGTCGAGGCCGAGGACATCGGCGCCTGTCAGCGTGCTGGTGGTGTTGACGAGGGCGACGGTGGCGATGACGGAGCCGGGCGATCCGGCGGCGTCGTCATAGATGACGGCGGTGAAGTTCTCGGCGCCGGTGACATTGTTGAGCCACAGGCCCCAGAACTGGACGGAGCCGATGATGTCGTCGGACGCGAGCGCGAAGTTGTCGGCGGCGCGATTCTCGGGGAACAGTCCGGAGCTGTCGGCGATGGCGCCGTTGGCCCGGTCGGGGAGGTTCTCGAAGACGATCGACTGGGCGTTGGACGCGCTCGCGACGCCGAGAAGAGCCGCGCCGATGGCAAGGGTCTTGTTCATGTGGTTTGTCCTTCCTCTCTCGCCGCTCCTCCGCGGCCTGTCGGGTTTGCCGCCGGTCGCCGGCCGGTGCCGGGACCCGGGGTCTTTTTTGCACTGCGGGGATGATGCAAGAAATTGTGGGCGGTGTCAATGCATTTTTTGCAGATTGCGGTACAATGACAATAAGGCGGTTTGTGTCGCCTTTGGTGCGGCTGCGAGAGCCGGGGCCGGGTGGGCGGCGGTTGGATTGGATGGGTGGCGTCGTGTCCGAGATCGAGTTCAAACCGGTGCGAGAGGGGCCTGGGCGGGGGCCCTCGGTGCGGGCCTTGCGGGGGCGGGCTTCGGTGGTGGTGGAGGGGCGGGCGGTATCCTCGGATATGTCTTCGTCCACCGAGCGAGCGGCTGCAGAGACGGGCACGGGCCATGGTCCCTGGGAGATGGGCGACCGGCCGGTGCTCCGGATCGAGTCGGCCGAGCAGTTCCGGGCGTTGGCGTCGCCGGTGCGGGACCAGATCATCAATGTGGTGGCGAACCTGACGACCTGGCGTGCGGACGGGACGGCCGAGGGGGTGTCGATCCGGCAGATCGGTGACCAGCTCGGGCGGAAGCCGGCGTCGCTGTACCGGCACATCGAGGCGCTGGTGTCGGCGGGGCTGATCCGGGAGATCGGGTCGCAGTCTTCGGGCGGGCGCGACGCGACGACCTACGCGGCGATGGGGACGAACACGATCCTCGTGGCGCCGACGGAGGAGGGGCCTGCGCTCGACGCGATGCGGGAGTACATCATGTCGGTGGCGATGAACGCGGGTCGGGAGGCGGCGGCGGCGGCGGCGGACCGTGTGACGGGGGCGCAGTCGTTCGGGCCGAACGACACGGGGGGCGCGGTGCTCCGCGGTTGGCTGGACCAAGAACAGCGGGCGACGCTTCGGCGGATCCAGAAGGAGCTCGACGCGCTCTTTTCCGATACGCACCGACGGCCGGGGACGCGGCTGATGGCGGCGACGCTGCTCTTTCGGCCGACGCGGCTGCCGGATGGATCGATCGCGGACGAGCCGGCCGGGGATGACGGCTCGGGCGAGTAGGTTTCGGGCTCAGGCGTTGTCGAGGAGTTCGACGGCTTCGAACTTTTTGCCTTCGAGCATTTCGAGGCTGGCGCCGCCGCCGGTGGAGACATGGCTGAGCTTGTCGGCGACGCCGAACTGTTCGGCGGCGGCGGCGGAGTCTCCGCCTCCGACGATGGTGGTGGCGCCCTTGGCGGTGGCCTGTGCGCAGGCGTCGGCGATGGTCTTGGTGCCGACGCGGAAGGGGGCCCACTCGAAGACGCCCATGGGGCCGTTCCAGACGACGGTGCCGGCCTTGCGGATGACGGCGGCGTAGTGGCCCTGGGTGACGGGGCCGATGTCGAGGCCCATGAAGCCGTCGTTGATGTGGTCGGTGAAGACCTCGATGTCGCCTGAGTGCTCGGCGAACTGGGTGGAGCAGATGTGGTCGGTGGGGAGGTGGAGCTCGACCTTGGACTGGGCGGCCTTGTCGATGATCTGCTTGGCGTCTTCGATCTTGTCGGCCTCGACGCGGGAGTCGCCGACCTTGTGGCCGAGGGCCTTGATGAAGGTGTAGGCCATGGCGCCGCCGATCAGGATGTGGTCGGCCTTGGGGAGGAGGTTGTGGATGGCGGGGAGCTTGTCGGAGACCTTGGCGCCGCCGAGGATGACGACGAAGGGGGCCTTGGGGCTCGCGAGGGCCTCGGCGAGGTACTGGATTTCCTTTTCGACGAGGAAGCCGGAGACGCGGGGCTTGCCCTCGAGGGCCTTGGGGACGGCGACCATGGAGGCGTCGGGGCGGTGGCAGGTGCCGAAGGCGTCGTTGACATAGACATCGGCGTAGCGGGCGAGCTTCTGGGCGAAGGCGGGGTCGCCCTTCTTCTCGGCCTTGTGGAAGCGGAGGTTCTCGAGGAGGAGGACGGCGCCGTCGTTCATGGCCTGGACGGCGGCGAGGGCGTCGTCGTTGGTGCAGTCGTTCGAGGGGAAGGTGACGGGCTTGCCCAGGAGTTCGGCGAGCTTGTCGGCGGCGGGCTTGAGGGAGTAGGCGGCTTCGTAGCCGGTGCCCTCGGGGCGGCCCAGGTGGCTCATGAGGATGGCGCGGCCGCCGCGATCGGTGATGGACTTGATGGTGGGGAGGGCGGCGCGGATGCGGCGGTCGTCCGAAACGGTGGAGCCGTCCATGGGGACATTGAAGTCGACGCGGACGAGGACATTCTTGCCCGTGACTTCGGTGTGCTCGATGGTCTTCTTGGGCATGGTCTGGCTCCCCTCGTCGGTGTTGTGCGGGTGTGGAGGTGTTGCTCTAAAGGATATGCGGGCCCGCGTGGGGGTCCACGGGGGTTTGGCGGGTCGGCGTCTCGAATGAGGGCTGATTCAGGCGTTGTCGATGATGCGGGCGGAGTTGGCGCGGACGGCGGCGGCGCCCTGGTCGTTGAGGCGTGCCTGGACGCGGCGGAGCTGGGTGGCGAGGGAGTCGTCGATGAGGCGGTCGCCGATGCGGAGCTTGACGCCCCCGAGCATGGCGGGCTCGGCGTAGGTGTGGAGGACGACATTCTTGCCGAGGGTGGACTGGATCTGGTCGCGGACGGAGTCGAGGTCTTCGCCCTCGAGCTTGGTCGCGGTGTAGAGGTCGATCTCGACGCGGCCCAGGGCGGCGCTGACCTTGTGGAGGAGGGCGGCGGTGATGGCGGGGAGGTGGCTCAGGCGGTTCTTGCGGTTGAGCAGGCGGAGGAAGCGGATGGTGAGGTCGGAGGCGCGACCCTCGAGAATCTTCGCGAGGGAGGTGTCGCGCTTGTGAGCGGGGAGGACGCGTGAGGCGAGGAACTCGTTGAAGAGGGGGTTCTCGCGGGCGAGTTCGAGGATGTCCTCAAGCTCTCCCAGGACGACCTCGGCGGCCTCGGGCCCCTTGCCGTCCTGTGCGGCGAGGTCGAAGAGCGCCTCGGCGTAGACCTTGGCGAGTGCGTCGGGCTGGGCTTCGATGAGGGGCATGGGGGGCTCCGAGGGGAGGGGCAAGGGGCAATTGGCACTAGGCAGTGGGGAGACGGAGTAGTGGGGGGGTCAGTTGTTCTGGGTGGCCTTGAGTTCGGCGAGGGACTCGTCGAGGAGGCGCTGCTGGTCCTTGGCGTTGACCTCGCGCTGGAGGATCTTGCTGGCCATGGCGCTCGCGAGGGTGACGGACTCGGTGTAGATCTCGGAGAGGGCGGCCTTCTTGGCGGCCTCGATGTCGCGGAGGGCCCGCTCGCGCATGTCGGTGAGCTCGCGGTCGGCCTTGGCGCGGAGCTCGGCGGCGAGCTCTGCCTGCTGGGCCTTGGTGGTGTCGAGCATCTTCTGGGCCTCGGCGCGGGCGTCGGAGAGCGACTTCTCGTACTCCTCGAGGGCGGACTTGGCCTGGGCTCGGGCGGCCTCGGCGGCCTCGATCTCGCCCTTGATCTTGTCGGCTCGCTCCTCGAGGCCCTTGGTGATCTTGGGCCAGACGGCGGTGCCGAGGATCAGGACGACGATGCCGAAGACGATGAGGGCGGTGACCGCGGAGGGAAGGCCTTCGAAGACCGTGGGGACGGGGCCGTCCTGCTTCGCGTAGGCGGCGCCGTCGGCCGGGTCTGCGGCGAGCGCGGCGGGGCCGCCCGGGAGGACGGGGAGGACGAGAAGCACGAGGGCGATCGCGAGCGCAGCGAGTCGGCTCATTTGGGCAGCTCCGTGGTCGGCGCGGTCAGTGTGTCCCGGGTGCGGGACGGCGTGTGTTCCGTTGCTCCGGTTCAGGCCGGGTGGCGGGCGCCCGTGGTGGGCGCCCGCCGTGGCCTTCGGAGTCTTGTGGTTTCGCGGCGCGTGGCCGCGATGGGATGGGCTCGCCTTAGCCGAGGGCGGCGAGGAGGCCGACGACGACGCCGAAGAGCGTCGCACCCTCGATAAGGGCGGCGGCGAGGATCATGTTGGTGCCGATGGGGCCGGAGGCCTCGGGCTGACGGGCGATGGACTCAAGGGCGGCCTTGCCGATGAGGCCGATGCCGACGCCGCCGCCGATGACGGCGAGGCCGGCGCCGAGGGCACCGAGGCCGCGGAAGAGGGTGTCTTCGACGACGAGGGCGTCCTGTGCGGAGGCCATCGCGGGGCCGAGGACGGCCAGGGCGAGGGTGGCGAGGGTGATGTTCTTGATGGCAGTGGTCATGGGTCCCGCTTTCCTTTCTCGACTCCGAGTCCGGCGAGTGCCGGTGTGAACAGTGTGCTCGTGAAACGGTGTGTGAACCGCGCCGTGGCGCGGGTGACTTCTGTGGCGTGGATCAGTGGGCTGCCGCGGTGGGGACCTCGGTGAAGCCCGGCTTGTGTGTGGCGTCGTGGTCGGCCGTGTCGTGCTCGTCGTGCTGGGCGTGCTCGCCGTGGTGGGAGAGCTGGCCGATGAAGACGGCGGTGAGGAACATGAAGATGAATGCCTGGAGGAAGGCGACGAAGATCTCGAGGAAGTAGATGGCGATGGCGCCGAGCGAGGAGACGAGGCTGACGGGCAGCGCGAGCAGGAGGCTGGCCTTGAACGCGAGGCCCACGAACATGAAGAGGGTGGCGAGCAGGATGTGGCCCGCGGTCATGTTGGCAAAGAGTCGGATGGCCAGCGCGATGGGCTTGATGAAGGTGCCCATGATCTCGATCGGGATCATGAGTGGCCAGAGGAACCAGGGCGCGCCCCCGGTGAGGTGCATGAGGTAGCCCTTGAGGCCCAGTTCCTTGATGCCGGCGGCGTTGATCACGATGAAGCTGAAGAGGGCGAGGACGCCGGTGACGAAGATGGACTGGGTGGCGGTGCCGCCGATGGGGGAGGAGTGGGTCTTGTAGTCGCCCGGGGAGATGATGAACCAGAGGTCGAGCAGGGGGATGAGGCCCAGCAGGTTGTTGACGAGGATGAAGAAGAAGAGGGTCCAGAGGAAGGGCATGAAGCGGTCGGTCCGCTCGTGGAGGAGCGGGCGGACGACCGTGTCGCGGAGGTAGAGGGCGATGACCTCGACCATGTGGGCGAAGACATTCTTGGTGATGTAGCGGTCGTTGCCCTCGGACTCGGGCCCGGTCGAGATCTGCTTGGCGAGCCAGGGGCCCAGGACCAGGACGATGATGCCGGCGATCACGAGGTTGGTCTGCTGCGCGGACCAGATCCACCAGCCGCCCTCGGTGACGGTCCAGGCGTGGTTGACCACATGGTCGACCGGGTTGCTAGCCGCGAGGGTGAAGAGCGCGTCGATCATGCCGAGCGGGCCTCCGGGTGGGGCGTTGCGTTGGGTGAGACTTGCGGGGAGAGCGAGCGGAGGAAGGGGGCGACGGCGGTGACCTCACCGAAGATGGAGGCGAGGGCCGCGGCGAGGAAGACGCCCCAGAAGATGAGCTTGTCGGGCCCCGCGACGAGGTAGAGGGGCAGGGCAATGGCGAGGGCGGCGAGCATGCGGACGCCGCCGGCGAAGAGGGTGATCATGGGCCAGCTCGCGGCGGGGCGGGGGCCGGCGGCGGAGAAGACTGTGAGGCCCGCGGCGGCGCCGGTGAGGGCGGCGGCGAGGGCGAGGCCGGCGGCGTAGAGCCCGCCGTCGCGGGTGGCGGCGGCGGCGGTGAAGAGCAGGCCGATGACGGCGGGGGCCGCGAGCGCACCGAGAGTGATCCTGCCCAGCGGGGGGCGGAGATCGGCGTCGTGGTGTTGGTGGCTCTGGTGGGGCATTGCCGCGGGGCCTGAGGTGTGCAATTCGGGTCCTGGGCGGGTTGATTCGCTTCGGTTGTGGGTCCGGCGATGCCGGGGGCCAAGGATAGCGGGGGTCGGGTGGCTCGGCGAGTGGGCGGGGCTTGTGATTGGGTGATTGGGGGTGTGGAGTCGAGGGAGCGGGCGATGGGGAACGGTCAACCCGAGCCTTCGCGGCGCTCGGACTCGGCGTCCCCCGGGGTTGGTTTGGTGTCGGCGGGCGTGTCGGGTGGTGGGGTCGGTTTGGCGAGGGGTGGGGGGCGGCGCTTGGCGTAGCGGGCGGTTTGTTCCTTATTGAGGGCGAGGGCTTCCTTGATGAAGCGGTAGAAGCCGCCGACGAGGCCGACGAGGGCGAGGACGATGGTCCAGACGGGGGTGGTTCCGGCGAGGTAGTCGATGCCGAAGCCGAGGAGGCCCATGCCGATGGTGCCGGCGGCGAGGTCGACGCCTGTGGACCAGGCGCGGTACTGGTCCTTGGTGGGTCCGCCGCCTCCGGATGGTGAGCCGAAGACGGGCATCAGAGGAGCTTGTCGAGGGCGAAGCGGCGGGCTTCGGTGAGGGCGTCTTTGAGCTTGGTGAGGTCGGGGCCCGCGCCCTGGGCGGCGTCGGGTCGGCCGCCGCCCTTGCCGCCCATGACCTGTGCGGTGTGGCGGACCCAGTCGCCCGCCTTGAGGCCCTTGGCGACGGTGTCCTTGGGCGAGGCGGCGACGATGGCGGCCTGGCCCGAGGCGGGGTCGGGGCTGATGAGCAGGACGGGGGTGCGGGGGACGCGGTTGGCGATGGTGATGAGGGCGGTCTGGAGGGCCTTGCGGTCGGCGCCGAGCTCGATCGTGGAGACGAAGCAGGGGTCGAGGGAGCGTTCGGCCGAGTCGGCGAGGACCTGGGCGGCGCGGGCGGCTTCCTTGGCGGTCTCGGCGTCGGCGGCTTTTTGCGCGGCCTTGAGCTTGTCCTGGAGGGCGGCGATGCCGGCGCGGAGGGTGTTCTTGCGCGGGGCGGGGATGGTCATCTCGTCGAGGCGGGACTGGAACTCGGGCAGCGCGGTCCTGAGCGAGTCGGGCGCGAGTCGGGCGAGGTCCTTGAGGTCCTTGTCGAGGGCGTCGGCGGCGGCGATGGCGGCCTGCGCGGGGACGCCGGTGAGGGCCGTCACGCGGCGGATGCCCTTGGCGATGCCCTCCTCGGAGATGAGGGCGAAGGCCTTGGCCTCGCCGGTGGAGCTGAGGTGGGTGCCGCCGCAGAACTCGATGGACATGGTTGCCCAGCGGTCGTTCTCTGGGTCGGCGAGGAGGTCCTCGACCTTGGTGCCGACGGAGACGACGCGGACGGGGTCGGGATAGGCCTCGCCGAAGACGGCGCGGAGGCCGGCGATGCCCTTGGCCTCGACGAGGGGGGCGAGGTCGGCGTGGACGGGGAGGTCCTGCTCGATGAGTTGCTTTACGCGGCGTTCGGTCTGGTCGAGCTGCTCGGGCGTGACGGGGCCGGAGTTGGCGAAGTCGAAGCGGAGGCGGCCGGGGGCGACGAGGGAGCCGCGTTGGTCGGCGGTCGAGCCGAGGGCCTCGCGGAGGGCGAGGTTGAGGAGGTGTGTCGAGGTGTGGTTGGCGGCGACGGCGTGGCGGTGGTTGTTGTCGATGTGGAGGGTGACGGAGTCGCCCACGCGGATCTCGCCGCGGGTGACGCGGCCGACATGGAGGACGAAGCCCCCGTAGGCCTTGACATCGTCGACCTTCATCTCGCCACCGTTGGAGGACTCGGCGGTGCGGGCCTCGCGGGAGACCATCATGCGGCCGTGGTCGGCGACTTGGCCGCCCATCTCGGCGTAGAAGCTGGTGCGGTCGAGGACGACGCCGACGAGGCGTGTGGAGGGGCGTGCGTGCTCGTCGAAGTTGTTGCCGTTCCAGACGGCGCGGACGGTGGCGCGGATGTCGCGGCCCGGGAACTTGAAGGAGTCGTCGGTGGGCTTGACATTGAGGCGCTGGAGCTGGGCGATGGCCTCGGTGTCGAGGGCGATGCCGGCGGCGGCGCCGGTCTTGGCGCCGGCGCGGGAGCGTTCCTTCTGGGCTTCCATTTCCTTCTCGAAGCCTTCGAGGTCGACGGCGAGGCCTCTTTCCTGGGCCATGAGCTGGGTGAGGTCGATGGGGAAGCCGTAGGTGTCGTAGAGCTGGAAAGCGTCGGCGCCGGAGATGGTGCCCTTGGCGTTCTCGGTGATGTCGTTGAAGAGCTTGATGCCCCGGTCGAGCGTGCGGCCGAAGCTTGCTTCCTCGTCGCCGACGATGTCGATGATCTGCTGGGTATTGCGGCGGAGCTCGGGGAAGGCCTCGCCCATGGTGTCGGCGACGACGGGGACGAGCTTGGACACGAGGCCCTGCTCGGCGCCGAGATTCTGTCTCGCGTAGCGGACCGCACGCCGCAGGATGCGGCGGAGGACATAGCCGCGGCCCTCGTTGCCCGGGACGGCGCCGTCGGCGAGGGCGAAGGAGAGGGTGCGGGCGTGGTCGGCGAGGACGCGGTAGGCGGTGTCGATGTTGCCCTCGTCCTCGGCGCCGAACTTGCCGGTATAGGGGCGGGCGCCGGTGAGGCGCTGGATCTCGGTGAAGTAGGGGCTGAAGAGGTCGGTGTCGTAGTTGGAGCGGACGCCGTTCAGGACGGAGACGAGGCGCTCGAGGCCCATGCCCGTGTCGACATGCTTGTCGGGCAGGGGGCGGAGGGTGGCGTCGGCCTGGCGGTCGAACTGGATGAAGACGAGGTTCCAGATCTCGAGGACATCGGGGTCGTCCTGGTTGACGAGGTGGGCGGCCTCGCGGCCCCCGATGCGGTCGAAGTGGATCTCGGAGCAGGGCCCGCAGGGGCCGGTGTCGCCCATTTCCCAGAAGTTGTCCTTGGCGTTGCCGGGGAGGACGCGGTTCTCGGGGAGGTAGCGTCGCCAAAGGTCACGGGCCTCGAGGTCGGCGGGCTGGTTGGAGCTGGGGTCGCCCTCGAAGTAGGTGGCGTAGAGGCGGTCGGCGGGGAGCTTGCAGACCTCGGTCAGGAACTGCCAGGCCCAGTCGATGGCGTCCTTCTTGAAGTAGTCGCCGAAGGACCAGTTGCCCAGCATCTCGAAGAAGGTGTGGTGGTAGCTGTCGCGGCCCACATCCTCGAGGTCGTTGTGCTTGCCGCCGGCGCGGATGCACTTCTGGCTGTTGACGGCGCGCTTGAGGCCGTGGAGGGGGGAGTTGGGCGCGACGGACCCCTGAAAGAGGGGTTTGAATTGATTCATGCCCGCGTTGGCGAAGAGCAAGGTAGGGTCATCATGGGGGACGACGGGCGAGGAGGGGACATGGGTGTGTTGACGGTCCCGAAAGAAGTCGATGAAAGAGGCACGAATCTCGTTGGCGGTCGGCATGGTCGGTTGTCCGGTGTGGTTGGTCTGAGGGGCGGGGGATGGTAGCGGGGCTGTGCAAACGGCCACCTTTTGAAACGGGCAAAGGGCCACAGGGCCGGCGGGATTGAACGGAAGGGGCAGGCTTTGGTTCGGCACTACGACCTCTGCGTGATCGGGAGCGGGCCTGCTGGGCAGAAGGCGGCGGTCCAGGCGTCGAAGCTCGGGAAGAGCGTCTGCGTCGTGGAGCGGCGGGAGGTGGTGGGGGGGGTGACGGTGAATACCGGGACGATCCCGAGCAAGGCGCTGCGGGAGGCGATCCTGACCCATCCCCTGGCGGGGAACCCGCTGCCGGTTGGCGGCGATTTCGCGGCGGCCCGGAACGCGAGCTTCGGGAGTTTGCTCAACGCGGTCGACCGGGTGATGCAGCTCGAGGTCGCGACGATCGAGGGGCACTTCCGGGCGAACGGGATCGAGGTGGTGCACGGGCGGGCGAGCTTCCGGGACGCGAACCAGGTCGAGGTGATCAGCGCGGAGAGCACGCGGATCGTGACGGCCGACCACTTCCTGATCGCGGTGGGGACGGTCCCGGCGCGGCCCAAGGGGATCCCCTTCGACGGCGAGAATGTGGTGACGAGCGACGAACTCCTGAAGCTCGAGCGGCTGCCGCGGTCGCTGATCGTGGTGGGCGGCGGGGTGATCGGGACGGAGTACGCGTCGATGCTGGCGGCGCTCGGGGTGAAGGTGACGCTGGTCGAGGCTCGGGACAAGGTGCTGGGGTTCGTCGACCAGGAGCTCATCGAGGCGCTGCAGTACCACCTGCGCCGGGCGGGCGTAACGCTGCGGCTCGGGGAGAAGGTCGAGAAGATCGAGGTCGAGGACGCGTGCCGGGAGCAGCGGTCCTCGGATGGGAAGCTGGTGCGGGCGACGCTCGCGAGCGGGAAGCAGATCAAGGCGGACTGCCTGCTGTACAGCATCGGCCGGCAGGGGGCGACGGACGGGCTGGCGCTCGACCTGGCGGGGCTGGAGGCGGATTCGCGCGGGCGTCTGACGGTGGACGAGCAGTTCCGGACGGCGGTGCCGCATATCTCGGCGGCGGGTGATGTGATCGGTTTCCCGTCGCTGGCGTCGACGAGCATGGAGCAGGGGCGTGTGGCGGCGTGCCACATGTTCGACCACGCGGCGACGAATGTGCCCGAGCAGCTGCCCTTCGGGATCTACGCGATCCCGGAGATCTCGATGGTGGGGTTCACGGAGGAGCAGCTGAGCGAGAAGGGGATCCCCTTCGAGTCGGGCGTGGCTCGGTACGAGGAGATCGCGCGTGGGCAGCTCTTGGGGGACGATGTGGGGATGCTCAAGCTGCTGATCCACCAGGAGACGCGCGAGGTGCTGGGCGTGCACGCGATCGGCACTGGGGCGACGGAGCTGATCCACCTGGGCCAGGCCGTGATGTGCCTGGGCGGGAAGGCGGATTACTTCGTCACGACTGTGTTCAACTACCCGACGCTCGCCGAGTGCTACAAGGTGGCGGCGCTGAACGGGCTGAACAAGCTGGCGTGTGTTTGAGAGCGGGATGGGGATCGGCCGAAGCGCATGAAAGAGCCCCGACCGTGAGGGAGGGGCTGGCGGTCCTGCGCGTCCGTGCGCACGGAAGTGTCTGCTGTTCCGGCCCGCTCGCTGACGCTCGGGGCTCCTTGGGTTGGCCCCGGTCGTCGCCTTAGACCTTGAAGCGGGAGACGGTGCTCAGCAGTTGCTCGGCGCGGCTCGAGAGCTGGCTGGCGGCGGCCGCGGACTGCTCGGTTTGGGCGGTGCCGCTCTGGATGAGCATGTTGATGGAGTTGACGGTGTCGGCGATCTCCCCGCTGGCGGCGGCCTGCTGCTGCACGGAGGCGCTGATGGACCCGATGCGGGTGCGGACCTCGGCGGCGGCCGCGTTGATGCGGGCGAGCGCCTGGCCCGCGGTCTCGGCGCGGGAGACGCCGTCGGCGACGGCGTCGACGCCGCGGTCCATGGTGTCGACGGCGTTGCGGGTGTCGGATTGGATGGCGAGGATGGACTGGGTGACCTCCTCGGTGGCCTTGGTGGTGCGCTCGGCGAGCTTGCGCACCTCGTCGGCGACGACGGCGAAGCCGCGGCCGTGCTCGCCGGCGCGGGC